>JBBSUC010000012.1:0-114071 GCA_038235275.1 Cytophagales bacterium
CTTTTTTTTCAGCCGTTGCATTTATTACTTGAATCAGGGTTATTCCCAAACTCTCATCTGAGAATATGGATTTATGACTTATTTGGAGCAAATGAAAACACCGTTTGCAGATTATTACTCATAGATAATTAGATTTAAAGCTCATCATTTAGATATGATTTATATTCCAAATACTCAAATGTGATTTGGCAGAGTAAATCCTTTGCTTCTTCATTTCCAAGTTTAGAAATAAGTTCTTCAAGCAAATGCATTTTCTTCTCTAAATATTCAAGCATCCAAATTGTACTGTAACGTTTTAAATATAATTTAAAGTCAGAGTACATAGTATTTGCTTCAATTGAGTGTTTAAACGGAAATATTTCACCAAACTCATTTCTATAAAATAATTTATTAAAATCATGATCACAAGGATCTAAATAGTCAGAATCTTTATCACCTTTTAAAATATTTACATAGGAACAACAGTACACAAGATTAGAGTATGAATTTTTTAAAGCAGAATACTTGGTATGAGGCTTGAAATGGTCTATATGGAAATTGTTAGACCCTCCAAACCAAATATCTTGACAGTTTGTGTATCCACACCGATCCAAAAAGTCACTTTTCAGCTGTTTTTTGTACTTTCGATAATCCGATAGTTCTGGGCCTGAATATGTCCTAAATGGTGTTTCGATTCTGAAAGGTAATTTAATAATTGTTTTCATTGATTTTAGTGGTCAAAGAATCTACTTTTTTTATTAATTCAATCAGTTTGCTTGATGCACTAGTTGTTTTGAGACTTTCAGGCATAACTGATTGTCTATCAATAGTTTGTTCAAGAAAAGAATCAAGATGTATCAATTCATTTTCTTCAAACAGCGTAAGAGTGTGATGATGAGATTTGTAAACTAATTCTTTTAATCTATTCTCCGAACTTAAAACTTTAAGCTGATGCTTTTCTATTTGAAGTTTTATTCTATCAAGTAATTTCTTGTTCTTAATAGGTGGAGAGTTCTCATCATCCCCTTCAATATATTGTTCACCTTTCTCATAAATTATATTCACATCCTCGCCTTTTTGAAGAGCATCGTCTTCATGAGATGTAAATATAAATATTGGAAATTCTTTTCTAATAGACAGATATCTTTCTACTAACTCGGTACCGTAATATCGAACATTTGGACTTTGTTCTTTCAAATCAAAATCAGCGACTAATGCATCAACACGATAAGAAATTATTTCTGAAATTGTTTCATCTATTTCGATAGATGGTTCAATTCCAACCACATGAAATATTCCATCTGCAAATCTTTTGAATCTCCTAATATCGGATTGAGATTCATCTACATATGCTATTTTAAACATTGTTCGAGTATTTTAGAGATGGTGAGGCAAAATTATTTTAGCGGCAAAACCAGGTTTATTTTCAATTAGTTCAATCTTTCCATTATACTCATCGATTGTTGACTTAACCAACCAAAGCCCAAGTCCAGTACCAATTTCTTCCCCAGTTCGAACGTCTCTTTTCGTAGTAAAAAAAGGTTCGAATATCCGATAAGGATTTGTAATTTGAGAGTCTAAACCTGGACCAGAATCTTCATATAGAATATTAATACCATTAAAATCCTGTAAATTAAGTACGAAGCTTAATTTAATTATTCGATCTCCATTACTTTCAGGCCGACTAAAAGCATCTACTGAATTTGAAATTAAATTATTAAATATTCCATCTAAATCTATTTCGAAACCCTTAAAATAGACCTCAGTAAACATATATTTATTTATAAGTAGGGTTATATGACGTCTACTTAGCAAAGAACTCCAAGACCTTTCTAAAATTTCTATATACTCAACCAAGTTAATCATTCTTCTTTTTCGCTTGTCCTTTCTAACAGAAGAAAGAGCAAAGTCTAACCAAGATTTCAATCTAAGATCTTGTGATCTCATGTCATCTAGCATTTGATAAGGATCGAAATGTTCTGGAAGTTTTTTTAGCTTTTCAGTATCTATGCATTTGATTAAGGATATTTTGAGATCCTCAGTCCTTGGAACAAGATTGTCACTCAAATTTTTTAATTCATGAGTGAAAGAAGTGACAATAAGCCCAGTACTTGCTAATACTCTCAGTAACTTTTGTTCATCTATTAATTCGTCAATTTCATCTTTATAAATTTTGATCGCGTCTTTTAGGACGTTTTCATTTTCTGTTTCCGTAGCTGTTTTGGAATTCACTATATCATCAGCATCATTTTTTACTTTTTCTTTTTTGTTCTTTACATCATAAATTTTTTTCAGTGAAATCATTATCTGATTCCTATCACTTTCATACACATTTATTATAGATTTTATTATTTCTTTAAACAGCAAAAATGAACTATTTTCCTGAATACCTTCGCGGCTAGATTTATCATCAAAATTAATATTTCCGATCCTGGATATATTAATTGCTCCATATACCTGTTGAGGTCGAACTCTATACCCTGGTCTAGTAACAGTAGGATTTTTTAAGGCATTTCTGCCCATTTCTAACCAATCCCAGGAGCTGCTACCAACTTCGCCATAGGGCCTCACTCTAAAATTATCTCTAAAAATTTTTATGCCTCCAAATTTATTCAACCAAGCGTTTCTATCTCTATAATTTATTGACTTAAAAGGATATTTTCCAATACCACTCTCTTTATCTTCCTGTCCACCTCCTCGCCTCAGGTAATAAAATGTAAATTTAAAAGGGCCAATCTGTAAAAGGCTTGAATTTAAATCATGACTTTTTCCAATAGTTAAAAGATTATTAAGTGTGGTCTTTATTTGAAATGTACGTTCTTCAAATACTTTCTGAGAAAATTGAAATTCGTCAAGTTTGGTCAAATCAAAGAAATCAATATTTCTCAGTTCATCTATATCTAGTTCATTTCTGGTGATTGTTAGATTTACATTTTGATATTCATCAACGTCAGCTACAAGTTTGTAGTCATAATCATCAAAATCAGCCGATTCTACTTTGCCAAACTGATTAATTTCATCTGAATCATAAAGATAAATTGAAAAAAGCGAGTTTTCTAAGGGCGGGGTCAAGGATTCTAAGTTAGAGAATAAAGATAATATACTATTATAATCCCAAGTATCACGTAAATCAGTAATTTCTATGAGTGTGCCTTTGTTGTCTGACCAATTTATTAATATATCTTCACTTAGATTGAAAAGGCTTACTATTTTTAAAATCTCGTTTTTAAAAATAGTACCATCTTTCACTGATAGTTCAGCCTTAATTTCAGAAATTATGGCATCTTTTGATTCAAATTGACTCCAATCTACTTCCCATAGTACACACTCTTGTGCAGTTGTTATAGAAAGCAGTTTGCATTTTTTGCCGATACGATCTAATGCGAATCTCCCAATTCCTTTGGCACCAGTTTTGACCCTGTTGTTATTACTAATTATATTGAGTTTTTTGTCATTTGTGCCAATAGTCATCCAATTCTTACGAATGGTATTCTCCGACATTCCTTCTCCATTATCGTAAATGTATATTTTGTCATTCCTCGAATCTATAATAACCATAGCAACAGATGCATCTGCGTCATAGCTATTTTTGATTAACTCTACGACAGCACCCTCAGCATTCGCAAAATTCTCTTGCCCTATCAGCCTAGCCGTTCTAGCTGAAACTGTAAAATTAATATATTCCATAATATATAAGGTGGTTAATTTGGTAGTACGAAATCTTCCAAAATTTTCTTAGTTATACCTCTCCAACCATGTCTAAAATATCTGCCTGTAACGTCCAAATATTCTTCCATATCATCAGAATTTAAATGTGATAGTAAC
This sequence comes from Cytophagales bacterium, assembly GCA_038235275.1. Lineage (GTDB taxonomy): Bacteria > Bacteroidota > Bacteroidia > Cytophagales > Spirosomataceae > Persicitalea. Next base: position 3,805 of record JBBSUC010000012.1, read on the forward strand.
CATTCGTAGTCGCCGTCAAATTTAATGTAATATCCAGAATATACTAATCCCTCTGGATTCTTAGTCAAAATAAAATTTGGGCTTTTCTTTAAAGGTGAGAATATAATTTTTTCCCCAACTGAGTTATCCATACTTTGCGTCCTTCCAAATGCGTACCACGCAATAGGGTTTAGTTTTCCTTTGTCGCGCTGATCCAAAAGATGCTTAATACTTTTTAAGTATTTATATGCTTTCGGAAAATACTGAATTAAATTATTTTCTGATATTATTACATTTTTCTTTTCATTATTCTTCTTGTAAGGGAAAATTATATATTCCTTTATTTTAGAATCTGATGCTTTTAATTTTGAAGCTTTAATAATTGGCATTAAGATTGTTTTTTCAACAATAGCTTCTTGCCCTTTTTTATTAATTATTTTTACATTTTCTTTTGACAAAACTTCAACTATCCTTACTATATAAGCCCAATCTGCTAATGTTGCTATTCCAACTGAAATTTTACAAATATCACCCAATCTTTGTCCATCTCTGATTTTAAGAAACTTATCCGAGAGGGTAAGAAACCAAAAATTTCTCCCACACAACTCTTTAAATGATATGTACTTGCTTTCAAAATTATTTTCATTTTGACTTTCTTCATACAAAAAACTTTCATTTCTTTTTTTACCAAAAGTAGTAATTGCTGAATATGTAGACGCATTTTGGAACAATTGGATGTCTTTGTAATTTGTAATTTTTATCAGACTATTATTCTCCTCGAAATATTCTCTTAGTTTGTGAGCTGATTCCGAAACGAAATATGAGTTTGGAGTAATAAACGTACATTTTCCATTTGTGCTTAGCAATACAGTACTTAATTCAAAAAACGCAATGTATAGATCTGTTGAACCCTTCGTGCAAAACGAGTAATTTCTTTTCAGAAAATCCCTAACATCAATTTCCAAATTCTGGATTCTTACATATGGTGGATTACCCACTATATAGTCAAATTTTTCATGCAATATATGATCGAGCGAATTTCCATGGCTGATATTCCATTCCACACTAATTCCTAAGTCCTTTACTAATTTGTTCAGACATAGCCTGCATTTCCTAATAGCTTCTTTGTCAATATCCCAACCGTACACATTTTCCAATGCAACTTTGACATATTTCCGATCTACATTGCTTATTATTCTTTTTACTATTTCTTTCAAAAACTGACCATCTCCACAAGCAGGATCTAGTATATTTTTTGTATGCTCTATCCCTGTGAATCCTACATCATCTAGCATTTTCTTTACTATGTTGTCAGGAGTATATACTTTCCCGAGCTTTTTTATATCTACTTGAAGCTTTGTATCTTTCAAAGTAAGGTGATTTTTCTGACTTTATCCTAAAATAGATGACATTTTACGTAATCCAGCAATTTTGTTATGTTTTTTGTAATAATTGGCGGGCTAATATCTTTAAATAGAACTTCATAAGTATCCTGCTGTAAAGTGAAATCTGTCTGATTGGCACGGATTCGCTTAGTTCCTGCCTTATACAAATTCCCCAAAACACCCTTTTCAACAGCTTCTTTATCTAAAAAACCGATCAAAGATGCCACAGTGCCTCGCTGTGAGGATTGGTGAAAAGAAAGACAAAAATAATGCGTAGTTCGGGAGCCTGGCTTGTGCAATTGCGAGGCGGGGATATTTAATACATAGTCGGCTCCTAGCGTTCCCGTTTGCCGTTTCATGGCTTTGATGTCGAGTGAGAAGAACCCTTCGTCGGTTTTCAGCACAAAATCCTGCCCCCAGTCTTGCCCGTCGGTGGCGCCGAACGAGCGCATTGGGCGCGACAATTGGTAGAGGTCGGCAAAAACGATTTCGCCCAGGCTACCCGTGAATCGTAGCATTCGGGTGTGACTCTTTTTGTCCTCGGATTTATCCCAAATATTGGCCACTCGGTGATGAGCCAGCGAATGCTCTACGAGCTGACGAGCGTAGCTTTTCTGCTCGTCGGTTACGTTGATTTGAATGTAAAATTCATTCGTCAAAGTGGGTTCGCATTTTCTTGAACGCTACTAGGTCAGGGTAGCCCCAGCAAAAAGCCAATCGTAAAATTCGCATCCCAGTCGAAGATGAATTGCTTCGTTCCGGTGGCGTCGGCGATGGCCTTGTAGATATTGATACCAGCCTTCGACTTCGCGTTTTCCAGTTTGTAGGCATCGGGAGCGCTCAGCACGGTATAGCGTTCCTTGCCCTTGCGTACTTCCTTGGCCATCTCGAAGGGAACGCCGCCGATGATGAAACAGGTTTTGCGGCGGTCGGCCGGAATTTGCTTCGCCTTGGTCATTACCTCGCTGTATACCTTGTCGTCCGCTACCTGATCCTGAAAGTACTTGGCCCCATAGGTTTCGATGGCCCGCACGTCGCCGTTTTCCATCCAGGAGATTTTGGTGTTACCCGAACCGATGTCGGCCACGAAGGCGCGTTGGTCGTAAAGTTCGGGTAGTACCGATTTGAGGCCCAAAGTGCCCTCCTGTTGCGGCGTCACCTGATTGACCTGATAGCCCAGTGACTTCAAGGCAGCGGTGATTTTGCTGGTCACGTCGGCCTTGGCCGCGCCCGAACTAACCACAAAATGAATGTTCTTGCCATTCACGCCGTAATCGAGCATACTCCCAATGTAGCGTTTCAGTCCCACCCGGATGTCGGCGTCGGTGGCCATGTTTTCCGTCACTAGACTGTTACCGAATTCCGCCTTTTCCAACTTCCAGCGTTTTTGCGGATCGACGTTGATAATGAAAGAGTTGAATCCGCTGGCTCCCAGTTCCACCACGCCTTTTAACGTGCCGTTGACGGGTACGGGGGCATCGTAGTCGAAGGAGGAACCCGCCACATCGGAGGCGTAGTTGTCGGAAGCGGCAGTAGTATTTGGTTCCGGCGTTTTGTACTCCGAGTCACCCTCCGGCGATTCGGTGCGGGCGTTGTCGGCCATCGATTCGAGGGCTTTTTGGCCCCCAAAATATTTATAACCGAAATAAAGAGCGGCAAGGATGAGGACGGTGATGATTAAGCGCCCGGCTACGGTAAGTCTTTTCATTTTTTAATTTTGAATGAGTGACAGGATCGCCTGCCCGGTGAGTGAATGAGAGAATGATAAATGAGTTTTTTAATCACTAATTCATAATTCTCTCACTCAAATTTAATCCAAAAGTCCCCTATAATTGGAATCTTTCGGGGGATTTAATTCAATGGTGCGGGGGATGGGGTCGGGGGCGTTGAGATCCACGAGGGAGAATTCGCCCTGGTTATAGGATTCGAGCATCTTTTGGCCTTTGTCGGAGAGGATGCCGTTCTGGACGTCCACGCCGTTGATGAAGTCCATCGATAGGTCCATCGCCCGCTTCATCTCGCCGAGTTTGCGGCTCATATCGTCCTGGATGTACTCCATCGACTCGTCGAAATAAAACTTCTTGTCGGGATTGCCCTTGAAAATGCTGATGGCCGTGCGCAGGGCGTTCGAGCTTTCTTTGACGATCTTATACTCGGTTTCCTTCAATTTGACCTTTATTTCGGTTTCCTTGATGAAATAATCCGCGCTGGTGTTCACTTTTTCCATGAATTCCAGGATGGTTTTCATGTTGCGTTGCAACGGAAAAAGCTTTTCGTTCATCTCCTGCAAACCCGCGCCCTCAATGGTGGCGAGCTGGGCCGTTTCGCGCATCCCGGGTTTGTGCGAAAGCTCGCTGGCTTTGTTGGCCTCGGCGAATTTCTGCTTGATCTGGTCGTTGTTCTCATTAATTTTCTTGTTCAACTTCACGAGTTGCCCGGCCAAGGTGTCGATTTGTCCATTCATTTTCTGCCGCTTGTCTTTCAGGTCGCTGATATAAATTTTCATGATCGCGATCGGGTCCAATTTAATGACCAGCCCCGTGATTTTGCGCATCAGCGTTTTGAATAAAAAGAATACCGCCGTCCGCACATCGCTGCTCGTGAAAAGAAACACCAATCCCGCCAGCGCCGCCAGCAGAATGCCGAGGTAGAGCGTGTTCTGGGTTACTTCGATCAGGAAAATGGCGATTATGTTCCAATAGTAGAGAATCAAAGCGCCCGCTGCGCCCATGAATAGCATCGAAGTGATGCCCTCGGGCTTGGACCAGTACGACTTCTTATGGTCGTCCTCGGTGCCACCAATTTGTGAAAAGTCTGTTGCCATGATAAGTGCTTTAGGCTATATGCAATAGGCAGTTGGCCTCTTGTATTTGTGAAAATAAAAAAATGTAAGGTTTATGAAAAAACGATTGCCAACAGCTTACAGCCAATAGCCTAGTGCTAATTCAAATATCGTTTAATCTTCTCAATATCAGCGTTGATCTGATCGACCATACTTTGGTAGGTCAGGTCGAAGCTGTCGCGGTTGGTATTGATTTTTTCGGTTTGTTCTTCAACTTCGTCGTTGATCTTTTCAAGTCGGTCGTTGCTGGCGTCGATCTTGTTTTGTAAATCCATGATTTGCTGCGCGTAGGTTTTAGTATCCTCCTGCAACTTTTTGGACTCCTGCATCAGGCTGCCGATGCGGTCGTCAATGGTTTTTTCTACATCCTTCAAGAAATTTTCCCGGTCTTTGTTCAGGACATTCCCATAGTGATCGGCCGAAGTGGTCAGCACCGAGGTGTCTTTGACACCCGCCGCCATTGCTTTAAAACTCGCCCATGATGCCTGAAATTGCTTTTCCTCGTTCAATCCCAACCCTTCCATACTTTTCAGGGCTTGCTTGAATTCGAAGTAGTCAGGGCCGGGCAAATTCGCTTTTTCCAATAAATCGGCAAAATGATCGACAAACTTGCGATCGACCCCGCCGGTTCCGACGTTTGGCGGTACAATGGGTCGGGCAGCGGCGATTGGCTGGTTGGCAGACGCTGCCATTTCCTTTGACTTTTCAGCGGCCGAAACGGGTTCAGGTTGCTTGCTTTCCGGCTCATTAATAAAAAAGCCCAATATTTTGCGGCCCAGGCTTTTCTCGGTTTCAGCCATATTTTTGCGAATTTATGGGGGGACGTGCTTAAATTTACCGGCCAATATTACGAAACCCGCGCCATTTTTTCAATACTGGATCGGGACAAGCGGTGCGGGGCGGGGATGACCCCTCGTTAATTTTGAATGAGTGAATGAGTGAATGAGTGAATGGGTGAATGGGTGAATAAGAAGCCGATTTTTGGGTGAAATGCCTTTTCTTGCTTAGCTTGTGATTCTTGATAAATTCTAAACTCCCATTTCTACCCAAATACTCACTATTCATGCTAAACTTAGGCTTCAACAGCGCAATTCTTCCCGATTTCAACCTGGAACACACTGTTGCCTTCGCGGCGCAGCACGGCTTTGGCTGCGTGGAGGTGATGTGTTGGCCCCGCGACGATGACGACGCCCGGCGCTACGCGGGCGTGTCGCACATCGACATCGCCAACCTAGACGACAAAAAAATCAGCGACATTAACTACACCCTCCGCACGGCCAACGTCTGCATCTCGGCCCTGGGTTATTACCCTAACCCGCTCGACCCGGATAAAAAAAAATCTGAACCCGGCATCGAACACATCAAAGAGCTAATTCGGGCGGCGGCTAAACTGAACGTCCCAGTCGTGACGACTTTCATTGGCCGCGATCCGGCCAAGAATATCGCCGATAACCTGAAAGCTTTCGCCGACGTGTGGCCGGGTATCGTCAAGGTAGCAGAGCAGAACAACGTCAAGATCGCCATCGAAAACTGCCCCATGTTTTTCACTAACGACGAGTGGCCCGGTGGCAAGAACCTGGCCATCAGCCCGGCGGTATGGACGAGAATGTTTGAAATTATCCCCAGCCCCTGCTTCGGACTTAATTACGACCCCTCGCACATGGTGTGGCAAATGATGGACGAAGTGAAGCCGATATACCAGTTTAAAGATCGCCTGCACCACATACATCTGAAAGATGTAAGAGTTTATAAGGATAAGCTCGATCAGGTCGGTATCCTGGCAAATCCGCTGGAATACCACTCGCCGAAACTTCCGGGCCTGGGTGACGTTAACTGGCGCGGCTTCTTCGCCGCGCTCACCGATGTGCGCTACCGGGGTCCGGTTGTCATCGAAGTTGAGGATAAAGCCTACGAAACCAACATCACCGACGTAAAATCGGCCATTCTGACGAGTCGGAATTATGTAAACCAGTTTTTGGGATGAACAACGCTTTCCTAGCTCTCCTGCTGTCTGCATTCTTGGGAAATATGTTTTCCTGCTCCTCCGTTTCGTCGGACGCACCTTTTCGCTACGAGGGTGAGAAAATCAAGGGCGTCGCTTTTGTGGCGCCGCGCGATTCTCTGGCCGATACGACCTATCTGCCCGTCAAGAAAATCAACGCGGGTTGGGTGGCACTGATGCCCTACGGCCACACGCGGGAAGGCGCGGCAGATTTCGTGTATGCGCAGGACAACGACTGGAAGTGGTGGGGCGAGTCGCCGCGCGGGGTGGCACATTGCGTACGGATGGCCCACGAGCAAGGCCTGAAAGTAATGCTGAAGCCGCACATGTGGGTCGGGCGCGGTACTTTCACGGGTCACTTCGACCTGGCCACCGAAGCCGAATGGCAGACTTTTGAAAAGGGCTTCGGGGCATACTTACTGGAATTTGCCCGCGTGGCCGAAAGCACCGACGTGGAACTGTACTGCATCGCCACCGAGATGCAAACCTTCGTTAAAAAACGGCCTCAGTTTTGGTTTCAGATTATCCGCGACATTAAGAAAATCTACAAGGGAAAACTCACCTACGCCGAAAACTGGGACGTTTATCAAGAGGTTCCGTTCTGGAACGAACTGGATTTCATTGGGATAGATGCTTATTTTCCACTTTCCGATGCGCAGTCTCCCGATCTTACCAGCCTCAAAAACGGCTGGGAACCGCATTTGAAAGCTTTGGGGAGGTACTCGGCAAAAGTCCAGAAACCGATTCTTTTTACGGAGTTCGGCTATATGAGCAGCGACTTCTCCGCCCGTCGTCCGTGGGAGACGGATCGCGACCGCCCGGAGAACCAACCATTACAAGCCCGAACCTACGAAGCTTTTTTTGAAGAAGTGTGGCCGCAGGACTGGATGGCCGGAGGGTTTGTCTGGAAGTGGTTTCCGAATTTGCGGAGCGGAGATCGAGCACACGACCCGTTTTCACCACAAAATAAGGAGGCGGAGTCGGTACTGGAGCGGTATTATGGGGTGATGAGTGACGAGTAAATTTACACTTTCTCTTGAACTACCAAATTGTCCAGTCTACCGAAGATTTCCTTCAAACACAGGGCTGTCAACTGCGCGTCTTCGAGAGCGTTGTGGGTTTCTTCCTCACGCTCAAAGCCGAAGAATCCGGATACGGCCCCTAAACTCAGAGAACGCGGGACTTTTTGCCCGTTCTTTTCCATAATCATAAAATACAGGTAAGATACGGTGTGCAGGTCCAGCATTTTGTTGGAAAAGGGCCACTTCATCTTCTCGTTCGAGTAGGCGAAACGAAGAAAATTGATATCATAAATCACGCTCTGCCCGCAAATGATCGTCTGATGCAGTGGGGCCCCGTGGGTTTTGGACTTGATCCATTTTTCAAATTCCGGGATCACATCGTAAATCATCGGCGCGTCTTTCAATAGGTCCAGTGACAGGCCGTGGACTTCCTCCGCGCTGGCCGTAAAGGCTTCCACATTTTCGGGATAAACATTGGTCAAGTAGGTGCCCAAGGCATTCCAGTCGTCGTCGAACAGTTCGGCACCGAGTTGAATGATTTCGTTCCAGGCCGGATCGGGCCCCGACATTTCAATGTCCATGACTAAGAAAGGCATAATTTAGATATGAGATATGAGATATGAGATATGAGATATGAGATATGAGATATGAGATATGAGATATGAGATGACGAGTGCGGGAAAGCTACTTGGTCAAATCGTTTCTGTTATTTTTGCGGCAAATTAGCCATTCCTGCACTATTTGTGGTTATACAATGGACTACAAACAAAAGAGGAAAAAAACTCATATCTCATATCTACAATCTCATATCTAAAAAAAGTTGATCGACTACACCCACATCCCATCCCCCTGTTATGTCCTGGAAGAAAAACTGCTCCGGGCAAATCTTTCTTTGATCGATAAAGTCCAGCAAGAAGCGGGCTGCAAGATTATTTTGGCTTTGAAAGCCTTCTCCATGTACAGCGTTTTCCCCATCGTGGGCGAATACCTGAGCGGAGCTACGGCCAGTTCTTTGAACGAAGTAAAGCTTATCAACGATTTCTTGGGCGTGAAGGCGCACACCTACATTCCAGCTTACCTCGACGCCGAGTTCGGGGAGATTTTGGAGCGCAGCAGTCATTTGACCTTCAACACACTGAGCCAGTTCGAGCGCTTCAAGGAGCGGGTTTGGGATTTCAACCAAAAAAAACCTGAGCGGAAAATCTCCGTCGGCATCCGGGTCAATCCACAATACTCGGAGGTGGAGGCCGAAATGTATAACCCCTGCATTCCCGGCTCGCGTCTGGGCGAAACGCGGGATAAGTTCAGCAATACCCTGCCCGATGGCGTGGAGGGCATTCATTTTCATACCCTCTGCGAAAACGGCTCCGACACCCTGGAACGGACACTAGATGCGTTGGAGGCCAAATTCGGCGATCTGCTGCATCAGGCTAAGTGGCTCAACATGGGCGGCGGCCACCTCATGACCCGTGAGGGCTACGACACCGACCGACTGGTTCGCCTGATTAAAACTATTCGGGAAAAATATAATTTGGAGGTGATCCTGGAACCTGGCTCGGCCATCGCCTGGCGCACGGGAACCCTCTATTCCACCGTGTTGGATCTTATGGACAGTCAGGGCATTCAAGTTGCCATTCTGGACGTGTCCTTCGCCGCCCACATGCCCGACACGCTGGAGATGCCCTACAAGCCGCACATCGTCGGGGCGCACCACGAACCCGTGGCGGGCTTGCCCACCTACCGCCTCGGCGGCATGACCTGCCTGGCGGGCGACTTCATGGGCGACTACTCCTTCGACCAGCCGCTGCAAGTAGGGGATAGGCTCATTTTTGAGGATATGATTCACTACACGATGGTGAAAACCACCACTTTTAACGGCGTGAATTTACCCTCGATCGGCATCTGGCAAAAGGACGATACGTTTCGGCTGGTGCGGAGTTTTGGGTACGAGAGTTTTAAAGATCATTTGTCGTAGCGTTGGTCAGCTCGTTACTTACTGTGAACGCCCCAGTCTTTTTGCAGGGACTCTGGCAAATAGAAGTGTACGTCGATGTCGCGGCCCATGAAACCAATCATGCCTCTGAGCATCAACCGGGCAAATACCCCCCCGACTGCTTCCATCATCGGGGAGCTTTTTACGATGCCATCGACCCTATCGACCAGGGACCACATTCGTTTCTGTAGCTTTTCCTGTTCTTCGGCGTCAGCCTCTACGCCCAGGATGGTGGCCATTTCAGGGCCGACCATGAAACGAATCATTTCGGGTACCAGCCCCATCAGCTTGCCTTCCGGCGATATTTCTTCCTTAAATTTGATTAGCGCATCAATCAGCTCCTGTCCCTGCGAGCTGGCTTTTATCTGATGGCTGAGAATGGCGTTTCCCAGGTTGCGGGCATCCTGTACGTTGTTGGGAAGCAGGTCAGGGTCGACGCCCATCAGGCACCCAACTACTCGCCAGCAATGCTGGAAGGCCTCTTCCTCTTCGGGGGCCAGTTTTACATGCAGCGTTACCAGGCCATCCAGCACCAAGGCCGAAAACGCCATCAGCGTTCCCGCCATATCTTCCTGGTTGATGGGTTCGTCGTATTGGGCAACGTCCCAGTTGTTTTTGCGGAGGTAATAACGAATGGTGGCATGAATCAGCCTTACTTTCTGAACCGTTCGGGTCGCCTGCCCGTTGGGTCCAAAACTATCCGGCGACATCACGTTGACCACAAACTGCGCGGTTTCAACAATCCGGCGGGTAAAGGCCCGCCTTGCTCCGTGCTGTTCATTGAGCCGCCCGGTTTCGTACAGCACCATCGCGCCTTTGGCACAAGCGTAACTTTCGGGCAGCGATTTGCACGACAGCACCAGCCCCATCAAGTGGCCGTGCAGCCTGTAAACGCGCTGACTGAGTTGAATCAGGTCGTAATCGATCCAGAGCGGGAGGTCGTCGCTTGCGTCGAAATAGGCCAATAGTTCTGGCGGCATATTGGCCGGAATCGGATCGCGGTTGTACGTAAGATTGCGGAAGAGTTCGTTCACCAAATGGCCCTGCCCCCGATCGAGTATCGTGGCAATCACCTCGTCGGCTACCGGATCGGTATGGCTGCGTTTCTCGGATAGGAAAGCTACCGACCAGTCGTGCAATGGCTGTTGCTGTATGGCCCTGATTTTAGCCTCTAACTCTGCGGGGAGGGAGATAGTCCGGGGTTTTGCTTTCGTTTTTTTATCCACGATATATGGGGAAGTTAAATGGGTAGAATTATCGTAAAGCTGGTGTATTTGCCTTCTTCTGAGTCAACCAAAAGCTGGCCTGCGTGTCCTTTGGTAACGATATCATAACTGATGGACAGGCCCAGTCCCGTCCCCTGACCAGTAGGCTTTGTGGTAAAAAAGGGCTGGTAGATTTTGGCAATCAAATCAGGCGGAATGCCCGTGCCATTGTCTCGCACCATAAGACTTACCTGGCTGTCGCTAACCGAAGTACTCACCCAAACCTGCGGTTGATAAGTCGTTTCGTTCTGTTCATTCCGTTTCTCTACGGCGTAGAAGGCGTTGTAGAACAGGTTTTGCAAAACGCGCCCAATATCCTGTGGCACCAGTTCTATCTCGTTAAGATCAGACGCAAAATCGGTGTGCAGTTGGGCGCTGAAGCCAGGGACTTGTGCCACCATGCCCTGATACGCTAAATGCAGGTACTCCTCGGCTAAGGCGTTGAGATTGGTAGGCTGTCGTTCGCCGGTGCTGCTGCGGCTGTGTTCCAGCATACTCTTGACAATACCCGAGGCTCGTTTGCCGTTTCGGGCGATATGTCCGGCATTCTGGCCTAAATCAATGGCTAATTCCGCCACGAAAGCAGTATTTAGGGGTACCTGCTGCATGGCCTGATTCAGTTCATCGCTTAGTTCAACGGATACTTCGGCGAAGTTATTGACTAAGTTCAACGGGTTCTGAATCTCATGGGCAATGCCGGCCGTCAGCTCGCCCAAGGACGCTAGCTTTTCCCGCTGAACCAACTGATCCTGCCTTATTTTTAGTTGATGGAGCGAGTCTTTCAGTTCGGCCGTTCGGGTGCTAACCTGAGCTTCAAGGGTTTCATTTTGGGTAGCCAACAGCCACTGTTTCTCTTTTTCGTGCGCAATGCTCTGAACCGACATCGTTTCTACCTCCAACAATTTAACCGCCAGAAGCTGGCTAATTTTGGCAAACTCACGCGCCAAAAATAGCGACAGGGCCATCGGCACGCTGATGGCCGATAAGCTAAACAACAGACTGCCAACATAGGACGGGTCAATTCCCGAAGGTAAAGGAAGGGTATAGACATTGATAAATAGAATAAGAAAAAGGACTTGGAGAGCGTGTCCGGTTACGACAACGCCGGCAGCTGGTCGGTGTTTGCGGAGGGCCAGGATCGTTACCCGCAGCAATTCAGCGGAGAACAAAACCCAGATAACCGGCCCTCCTATCCACTTCAACGGATTGTCGGGTGCGTGGGCCATAAACAGGCTGAGTACGCCACAGGCCATGATGAGATAGAAGAAGAAGCCTCTCCGAAACGAAAACAGCCCGTAATGGGCAACCGCATTGAACCCGAACCCCACGATACTCAACGAGAACCCAACAATGAACAGTAATTCCTGAAAGAACACCCGGGGAAAGAAAAAGGGCAACGCACCAATTAAATAACCAATGGCAAACAGCACCGTGTAAATGGCAAAGTATAGATTGACGTATTGACTGCGGTTATGGTAGAAAAAAGTGAAATGAATCAGGCCCAGAATGAGTAGGAGGGCCGAAGGAATTAGATTGATACAGACGAGTGCGATCCGATTTCGATAAAAATGAGCGACCTGTGGGATGGTGGTGATGCGGGCCGAAAAAGCACTGTACGACAACGGGGCCGGAAAGTGGGGCGATAGCAACGGGCAATACGCCACGCGTACGGCCAACACCGATTCGGCTTTGTCAGACAACGAAAAGGCAATCGGTTCGCCGGAGGGTTGATAGGCTTCACAGGTGCCGGGGTCTGCTGTCAGCACGCCGTATCGTTGAATCAGTCGGCCGTTGAGGTAGATTTCGGAGGCTACCATCTGGTACACCTGTAGCAGTGCATTGGTCTGAAAATTGGGGGCCGGTTTTAGGTGAATGCGTAACCAGCCGATACCCGCCTGCTGAATGGGGGCCAATTCCTGAATGGGACGGGTTGGGTCAATGGATTGCCAGTGCCGGTCGTCGTAGTCCGGCCGGGCAAAATCCGGATTGTCGTCTGCGTGAAAACGCCAGCCGTTTTGTAGCAAAATGCCCTCCTGTCCAATGCCATAAAGCTGAAAAGTCTCCGATTTTTGAGCGAAGGCAGACAGGCCGCATGAGAGGGTAAGCAGAATAAAACAATAACGCATAACCTACCAGCTTACAGACTATTTTAATTCAGGTCATCTTACCGTTTTGCTTGTCGTTTATGCCCAACAGCGGCAGAAAATGGCTGCCCAATATAGACAAATAAATTGTGGAGCAGGCTGATACGGTTATTTCTTCTTCACCGTGTTCTGTGTCTCCACCTAAAGTATATACAACCTGAACACTCGCAACATTTAGTACTAGAAACACTGATCGTTAATCGTTGTCTTAGGGGCGTACGGAAGGTACCCGCGCAGTCGTTCCGTTCGAACATACTACTGCTCGACGAGTAGACGGTGACAGCAAGTGACAAGTCGGAATTCAGGCGAGTGATCGTCGTGAAGTAATAGCCATACTTCTGATAAATAAGATCATACCGTCGCTGTTTGGAACAATTTCGCTTCAAGCAGAGACGTTTTTTTTGGGCAAGAAAGAGGTGAAAACCATCCTCTCCCGCTTTTATCGGGTAGCAACCACTATTTTCCAATCACCGATCGCATGAAAAAAATACTCGTTCTATTTTTTGCCTGTTCCGTAACCCTCACTTTTGCCCAAAATATAAAGCCGGAACGCTGGAGTCAAGCTAAGGCCGATGCCTGGTACGCCAAACAATCGTGGCTTTTCGGCTCCAATTATACGCCGGCCAGTGCCATTAATCAGTTGGAAATGTTCCAGGCCGAGACGTTCAATCCCAAAGAAATCGACAAAGAACTCGGCTGGGCTGAGGAGTTGGGGGCCACCACGGCTCGCGTCTACCTTCATGACTTACTCTGGCAGGATTCGACAGGCTTTAAGAAGCGCCTCGACCAGTTTCTGGACATTGCCGCCAAACATAAGATCAAGCCTATTTTGGTGCTGTTCGACTCCTGCTGGGATCCGTATCCCAAGCTGGGTCAGCAGCACGAACCCACGCCCGGCGTCCACAATTCCGGCTGGCTGCAAAGCCCCGGTGCGGCGGCACTCACGGATGTGTCGGAATACCCACGCCTGAAAGCCTACGTACATGGCGTAGTGGGGGCCTTTGCCAAGGACCCGCGCATTCTACTGTGGGATGTGTGGAACGAACCTGATAACACTAACGACAGCAGCTACGGCAAGAACAAACTCGACCAGGAACCCGAGCGCAAGCGGGAAATTATCACGCACCTACTGCCCGACGCATTTGCCTGGGCGCGGGCCGTCAACCCGACGCAGCCACTATCATCCGGTACCTGGATTTTTAGCAAAGACCGCGACGTGAGCAATCCGAAGAACTGGAGCGCGATGGAGAAAGTGCAATATGAAAACTCCGATATTCTGACCTTCCACCACTACAATGGGCCCGAAGAGTTCGAGCAGGTCATCAAGCAACTGAAAACCCAGAACCGCCCGATGATTTGCACCGAATTTATGGCACGGGGAAACGGCAGCAAGTTTCAGACGCACTTGCCAATTGCCAAAAAGTACAACGTCGGAATGGTCAACTGGGGCTTCGTGGCTGGAAAAACCCAAACCTACCTGCCCTGGGATAGCTGGCAGAACCCCTACACCAATGGCCGGGAGCCGAAAATCTGGTTCCACGAAATCCTGAAAAGCGACGGGACGCCCATCGATCCCGAAGAAACGGCAGCGATCAAGAAGGCGACCGGGCGGCCTTCCGCAGGGAAATGAATGTAGAATGATGAGTGATGAAAGATGAATGATTACAATATCACTTATCACTCATCATTCATCACTTTCTTTCACCCTTTCGAAGGATTCAAAATATTTTCAATCCGCACCATCGCATCCTGAATATGATAGCGCGTCAGTTCGTCTTTGTAGCGGTTCTGGGCGGACTTTAATTGCTGCTGTAGTTTCACCAACTCGCCACGCGCGATGGAGCGGATATCGGATTGACTGATTTCGACGGCTGTCGTGCTGCGGCCCGTGGGCTTTTCGTTTAGCAGATAGTTCAGGCGGTCCAAATAAGCCTTTTGCAGGTTGCGGCGGTAAATATCGATGGCTGCGCCTTTATACTCTTCGCTCCAGATTCCTCGCTGGAGTTGACTTACCATGTCGAGAGCGTTGTATTTCACCCCGTTCACTTCGTTTTCCATGAGCCGGGCCATGCGGTCGGGCGAAAGCAGGCTGTTCAGGTGCCGCACTTGCAGGGAGCGGATTTCGTCCACGTAGTTGGCATGGTGCGTATTGCGCGAAATTTTGGCTTCGTGCAGCCAATCCGGTGACGAAAAAGCATTGTCCAACAACCAATTGACCGAAATCATCTGCGTTTTGGCATCCACCGGAACGTAAATATATCCTTCCTGATTGGGTTTCAGACGATTTTCTTCGACGCCGCCTACGTTGGTCGCCACGTGGCCAATATAACGGCTCCAAACACTCAGCAATTCATCGTACAACTCTTCCAGGTTGTCGTAATCGTTGGTTTTTGCGGCGGTCCATTCGTAGAGCTTCGGGGCCACGAGTTTCAGGTTTTTTAAGCCGTAAGTACTGGCCTGGATCAGGTCGGCTCCTACGTTTTCGGTTTGGCTTTCGGGATCGTAGCCGCCGCTGCCGCTGCCAAATTGGTAGATCGGATCGCCCGATTTTTCATTGATCCATTTTGAAAGCGTCGGCACTTCGGCTTCGGCGCTTTTGGCGTCGGGTAGGTAACGGTAGCCCCAGTTGATGGCGTAGTGGTCGTACGGGCCCAACTGACGCACGAATCGAATGCCCTGGTCACCGGGCTGCGCCACGTAATTGAAACGGGCGTAGTCCATAATGGTGGCCGCGATGCCGTATTTTTGGGTGAAAGCCCCTGAGCGCAGCGAATCGGTGGGATAGGCCGCACTGGCTTTCATGTTGTGCGGCAGGCCCAGCGCGTGACCTACCTCGTGCGTGATAACCTCCTTCATCATTTCGCCTAGATCGTCTATCGGCGTGTCCAGGGTGCGGGCGGTGGGATTGGCGGCACCCGTTTCCAGCAGGTAGCGGTTGCGGTAGGAGCGCAGGTGGTTGTGGTACCAAATGATGTCGCTCTCGATGATCTCGCCCGAACGCGGGTCCGACACGCTTGGTCCCACGGCGTTGCGGGTGGTGCTGGCCACGTAGCGAATCACCGAGTAACGCACATCTTCGGGGCTAAAATCAGGGTCTTCGGCCGCCGTGGGCGGGTCTTTGGCAATAATGGCGTTTTTGAAACCCTTCGTCTCGAAGGCTTCCTGCCATTGCTCCACGCCCGCCTTAATGTAGGGCCGCAGCTTGTCGGGCGTGGCCGGATCGAGGTAATAGACGATGGGCTTGATGGGTTCCACCAACTCACCGCGCCGGTAGGCGGCAATGTCTGTGGGCACCAGTTTCCAGCGACGGATGTAGGCTTTTTCGTCGGCTTTGAGGGCTTCGGAGCCGTAGTCGAGTTGTTTGAAATTAAAATAACCCACGCGGTAGTCATCGATGCGCGGCTGCATGGGGATTTTTGGTAAAAGCACCATCGACTGGTTCATCAAGAGACTGATGGCTCCCGTCTCGGAGTTGGAAGGCGGTTCGGCGGCTTCGAAGGTGAAGTCCTGTTTGACCTCGATGTTGAGCGGAAAACTTTTGGCACTTTGAATGAAGCTCCGGCTGTCGTCCAACTTGCTAACTTTGTACGTCTTTCGCATTTCGGCGTTCAGACCGCTGAACAATTTCACATCACTGGACAAAAACTTCGTCACGTCGATCACGTAAGCGGAGGAGTCCTTGGAAAGCGCGGCAATGTCGAAGGCGTAAATCGTCGGCTGGTAGTTGTTGGCCTGCACCGACAAGTTGATCGGCAGCGAATCGGCGGCCACCGAGCGGTATGATTTGGTTTTCAACACGATTTTGTCGTTGAACTTCTGCCACTCCACCATCTGCTCGTTCACCGACGAACCCGCGTTGACGTAGCCGCCACCCAGCCCCGAGGGAAGGTTGACGAATCGGCTGACCCACAGGAAATCACGCAGGAGTAGTGAGTCGGGTATTTCGTAAAAATATTTTTCGCCTACCTTGTGAATCGTGAACACGCCCGAGTCAGACACGGCTTCCTTTGTAATAACGGCCTTGTAGGGCTTCATGGCCGTTTTGGTCTTGCTTTTGTCGGTGCTGTCGGATTTGGTTTCGGCAGTGGTGGCAGTACTTGGAGCCACCTTTGATGTGGAACAGGAAATTTGAAAAAAGGCCAGAAAGCAGAATAAGCCGCCCGCCCGGTAAAATATTGACATGAGTTTGTTGGGTTATTTAAATAAAAAAATGGTATTTGGTTCGGTTCTTTAAATATAGACCCCCTTTCTTGAAAAAAGCCCATGAACTTCCATTTTCTATTCGACAGCCGGCACTTTTTTCTGCAAATGATGATGGCCTTTTCTTTCACTGCTAATGCTCAATCCACCCTGATCCCGGCGAATGTTTACCGTTGGGCCGCAGCTCCTTTGACTAAAAACGCCCACTCGCAGCAGCGCGTTTTGTTGGAAGGTGCCACGCCTGCTTTCTCGCATCTGAAAGTTCATGCTACGACGGTTTCACCGGGTCAAGCTCCGCATCCGGGCCATGCCCATGCCGATGAAGAATTGATTATTGTAAAACAAGGAGAACTCACCGTGACGATTGCAGGGAAAACCGGAACGCTCGAAACTGGCAGTATTGCCCTCATCATGCCCCATGATGAACACAGCTTTGAAAACCAGAGTGACCAGCCTGTAACCTATTACGTGATGCGTTATGAAGCGACCCGTCCCGAGGCCGAACGTGGTGCGAAGGTGGGTGGTTCGTTTGTAAAACATTGGAAAGAACTGGAATACAAACCGAATGACAAAGGCGGTCGGCGAAATGTTTTCGATGCCACCACGGCGCAGTCGGAGCGCTTCGAGATGCACGTCACGACCCTGAACGAAGGCTTGATGAGCCACCCGCCGCACACGCACCAAGCCGCCGAAATTCTGCTATTGGTCGAAGGCCAGGCCGAAGAGAGTATCGCCGGAAAATGGATTCCTGCCGAGGTTGGAGATATTATTTTTTTGCAATCACAGGTTCCGCACGCTATCAGGAACACCGGAAAGGGAGCTTGTACTTATTTTGCCTTTCAGTTTGAGTGAGCAGCAAACCTCATTCCCCCAAATTGAGCTGCGTCCGCAGTAAGTCGTCCAGCGTGTCGCGCCGCCGCACCAGCCGTGCTACGCCTCCATCGACCAGCACCTCAGCGGGCCGGTAGCGGGCGTTGTAGTGCGAACTCATCGTGAAGCCGTAGGCCCCCGCATTCAGGAAAGCCAGCACGTCGCCGGGCCGCACTTCGGGCAATTCGCGGTCGGTGGCGAAGGTGTCCGTTTCGCAGATGTAGCCTACTACGTCGTAATTCCGAACCGGTCCATGGGGATTGGAAAGATTTAAAATGTGGTGATACGCCCCGTACATCATGGGCCGGATAAGGTGGTTAAGTCCCGAATCTACGTGGACGAAGTCGCGGGCGGGGTCTTCTTTGATGACCGTGGCCCGTACCAATAACTGTCCGCATTCACTCACGAGGTACTTACCCGGTTCGAACCACAGTTGAAGCTTGCGGCCGTAATTTTTGCAAAAATTCTGAAAACCCCGCGTGATGTCGGCCCCCAGCCGTGGCATATCGGTCGTGACGTCGCCGGGTTTGTAGGCCACCTTGAAGCCGCCACCCAGATCGATTATTTGTAAATCGGGAAAGCGCATGGCCGCTTTGAAAATCACCTCCGAAGCTTGCAGAAAAGCTGCGGCTTCTTTGATGTCGGAACCCGTATGCTGGTGCAGGCCGATAATTTTGAGGTCGTAACGCTCTACCACCGCCAGAATATCATCCAGAAGGAGGATCGAAATTCCGAATTTTGAATCGCTGTGACCCGTCATAATCTTTGCGTTGCCGCCCGCCGCTACGTTTGGCTTCAACCGAATCAGGCAGGGCCGCGAACCGCCGTAAGTTTCACCGAACCATTCAAGCAGCGGCAGACTGTCCACATTGATTTTAGCGCCCGCTTCCACCGCCTCCCGCACTTCCTCAAAAGGAACACCGCTGGGCGTAAACGTAATCTGCTCCGGGGCATAACCCGCCAGCAGCGCCATCCGCATTTCCCCCACCGAAACCACGTCGATCTCCACGTCCAAGCCGCGCATCAGCCGCAGAATGGCCAAGTTGGTGTTAGCCTTACAAGCGTATTTGATGCGCATATCCACGTCGGAAAATGCATTTTGCAAATTTTTCACTTGGTGCCGAATAATGTCGCCATCATATACGTAGAGCGGCGTGCCGTATTGTTGGGTAAGGTCGAGTAGGGTGGAGGGGTTCAAAGTTTATGAGTTTATGAGTTTAAAGTCTTCCAAGTACCGTTCCATTTCCCGCTGAATATTCCTTGCTTCGTCCTGGGCTTTTTCGGCGAAGTCGCGCCCCTTGCTGGCGTAGAGGATGCTGCGGGAGGCGTTGACGAGCAGGCCACATTTCTGGTTCATGCCGTAGCGCGAAACCTCTTCCAGGCTGCCGCCTTGTGTGCCCACGCCCGGTACGAGCAAGAAATGCTCCGGTACGATTTTGCGGATATGGGCCAGGGCATCGGCTTGCGTAGCACCCACGACGTACATCAGGCGATCGGCATCTGCCCAGGATTGGGAGGTGGTCAGTACGTGTTCGTAGAGGGGTTTGCTGCCAATTTTCAGACGCTGGAAATCATCCCCACCTGAATTGGAAGTGAGGGCCAGTAAGATGACCCACTTATTTTTATATTCTAAAAATGGTTCCACCGAATCGTGTCCCATATAAGGCGCGACCGTCACGGCGTCGAAATTCAAGCCCGCCGCTGTTTTGTCGAAGAACGTCCGGGCGTACAGGCCGGAGGTGTTGCCGATGTCGCCGCGCTTGGCATCGGCGATGGTGAAGTGACTCTTGGGGATATAGTCCAGCGTTTTGCGCAGACTCTCCCATCCTTGCGAACCCTGGGCTTCGTAAAAGGCAATGTTTGGTTTGTAAGCCACGCAAAAATCTGCCGTTGCGTCGATGATGGCCCGGTTGAAGGCAAAAACCGGGTCGTCTTCCCGCAACAGATGCGGGGGTATTTTGCGTACATCGGTATCGAGGCCCACGCATAGGTAGGACTTCTTTTCTTTTATTTGTGAATAAAGCGCGTCGTAGGTCATTTGTCGGAGAAATAATGCGGCGAAATTACGACCTCTGCCGATAGATTCATAAATTTGCCGACAAGTAGGAGAAATGCACTCACTAATTCAAACTAACCATAGCCAAACAAATATGCTGATTCGAGAAACGTCCATTGCGGGATTGGTCGAGATTTTTCCCCGAATTTTTGAAGATGATCGGGGGGCATTTTTTGAGTCCTATAATCGCGAGGCTTTTGAGAAAGCCGGGATTCCAGCCCATTTTGTGCAGGATAATCAGTCTTTCTCGGTCAAAGGCGTACTGCGCGGGCTGCACTTCCAGAATGAACCGTTTGCCCAGGGCAAACTGGTACGGGTCATCATGGGCCGTGTCATCGACGTAGCCGTTGACCTCCGTCCCGAATCCCCGACTTTCGGCCAATACGAGCTATTTGAGTTGGACGCCCGGCGCAACAATATGGCCTACATTCCCGAAGGTTTTGCGCATGGATTTGCGGCGCTGGAAGACTCCATTTTTACCTATAAGTGTACCAATCTTTATAACAAAGCCTGCGAATCGGGTATCATCTGGGACGACGCTACGCTGAACATCGACTGGGGCGTAAAAAATCCTATCGTTTCGGAAAAAGACGTCGAACTGCCGACTTTCAAATCACTTTTTGCGAAACAGGTTTCCTAGTCCAAAGCCATTCGGTCTGTGATCAACCGCCTTTACGACACTTCCCTGAGTCTGCTCACTGACCTGTACCAACTTACGATGGCTTACGGCTATTGGAAGTCGGGCAAGGCAGAGCAGGAAGCGGTATTCAATTTGTATTTTCGGAAACATCCCTTTGGCGGCGGATTTACCGTGGCTTGCGGACTAAGCAGCGTCATCGGCTATCTGAACGAATACGGTCTTTCTAAAAAAGACGTCAACTACCTGCGTACTCTGACGGGCAGCGATGGGCAGCCGCTTTTTGAGGAAGACTTTTTACAATACCTCAAAAACCTGGAATTTAAGTGCGACGTAGCCGCCGTTCCGGAAGGTACCGTTGTGTTTCCCAACGAGCCGCTGCTGCGCATCACCGGGCCGATTCTGCAATGTCAGTTGCTGGAAACGCCGCTGCTGAACCTCATCAATTTCCAGACGCTCATCGCCACCAAAGCCGCCCGGATGCGGCTCGTGGCACCCAATGACGCTTTGCTGGAATTCGGTCTGCGCCGCGCCCAGGGACCCGACGGCGGCATGACCGCCAGCCGCGCGGCCTACATCGGCGGATTCGATGCCACATCCAACGTGCTGGCGGGCAAGCTCTTTGGGATTCCGGTCAAGGGTACCCACGCGCACAGTTGGGTGATGTCGTTTGAAGACGAATTGACTGCTTTTGAGACGTATGCTAAATATCTGCCTAATAACGTCACGCTTTTGGTGGATACCTACGACACGATTCAGGGGGTAAAAAACGCCATCACCGTTGGCCGGCAACTCCGGCAGCGCGGCCACGATTTGGGGGGCATTCGGCTGGATTCGGGCGATTTGGCTTATTTAAGCATCGAGGCCCGCAAACTGCTGGACGCGGCCGGATTTGAGAAAACGTCTATCGTGGCCAGCAACGACCTCGACGAACACATTATGGCCAGCCTGAAAAACCAGGGAGCGAAAATCGACGTCTGGGGCGTGGGGACTAAACTCGTTACCGCTTACGACCAACCCGCCTTGGGCGGCGTGTATAAGCTGGCCGCCCTCAAAAACGAAGCGGGCGCATGGAAAGATAAAGTGAAACTCTCGGAGCAAACCATTAAAACCTCCACGCCCGGCATCCAGCAAGTTCGACGCTACCGCAATAACCGAGGCTTCGTGGCTGACATGATTTTCGACGTTCGAGATGAAGTGAAGGTCGGAAACTCGACCATAATCGACCCTTACGATTTTACCCGTCAGCGTTCTTTTGATCCCAGGCACGATCACGAAGACTTATTGCAACCCATTTTTCAGGCTGGAAAATTAATTTACGAGCTTCCTTCAATCGAGGAAACGAAGCTTCGCGTTAAGCAGCAACTCTCCCAATTGCACGAAGGCACCAAGCGCTTTGTGAACCCGCACACCTATCCGGTGGGTCTAGAGAAAAAACTTTTCGACACCAAAACGGCTTTGATTTTGAAACTTCGGGGCGAGAAGTGAGTTCATTGTGAGGCACAAAGTGGCAAAGGCACAAAGTTGCTGACGCCTAAACAAATCAACATCAATTACACGATTAAACAGTTCGACACTTCAACAAAAAAAGCGGCGGTCGTCGGCGCGGGTATTGCGGGTATTGCCTCGGCGATTCGTCTGGCGGTGAAGGGCTATGGGGTGGATGTTTACGAGGGGAATGCCTATCCGGGCGGCAAACTTTCGTCCTTTGAATTAAACGGCTATCGTTTCGATGCCGGACCGTCGCTCTTCACGCTGCCGCAGTTGGTGGATGATCTGTTTTTGCTGGCGGGCAGGAATCCGACGGATTATTTCCAATACCAAAAACTCCCCGAAACCTGCCGCTATTTCTACGAAGATGGCACCCGCTTCGTGGCTGATGCCGAGCCGGAGGCTTTGGCCAATACCATCGAAAAGCACCTTGGCGAACCCGCCGAGAATGTGCTGGCGCATTTGCGAGACAGCGCCGTAAAGTACGAAGTGACCGAAAAACTTTTCCTGCACCGTTCGCTGCACAAAATTGGTACCTACTTCAACCGCGACGCGCTGAAAGGATACCGAAACCTGCATAAGCTTGATGCGTTCCGTAGCATGAGTACAGCCAACGCCAGCCGATTTTCAGACCCGCGCGTGGTGCAGCTATTCAACCGCTACGCCACCTACAATGGCTCCGATCCCTATCAAACACCCGCTACGATGAACATTATTCCCCATTTGGAATATAATATTGGCGCATTTTTTCCCAAGGGTGGGATGGTTTCCATTACAAATAGTTTGGTGAAGTTGGCCGAGGATTTGGGCGTGACGTTTCATTATAACAGCCCGGTTGAAAGACTGTTGACCGACGAAAAAAGAATTTCGGGTGTTCAGATAAACGGAGAAACGCTGAATTACGATTTGGTTATTAGCAATATGGATGTAGTCAATACCTTCCGTAGACTACTACCCGACGCCCGACAACCGGAGCGGGTACTGCGGCAACCCAAGTCCAGTTCGGCGCTTATTTTTTATTGGGGGATTAAAAAGAAATTCCCTGAGCTGGGTCTGCACAATATTTTTTTTAGTCAGGATTACCCCACCGAATTCAATCACATTTTTCAAGAAAAAACCATCGGTAGTGACCCGACGGTTTACGTCAATATCACCGCAAAATATGAGTCGAGTGACGCACGCATCGGCGGCGAAAACTGGTTCGTGATGGTGAATGCTCCCGCCAACGATGGGCAGGACTGGAACTTACTCATTGCCCAAACCCGCCAAAATATTCTGACTAAACTCAGCCGTCATTTAGGTGAAAATATCGAGCAGCTTATCGAAGCCGAGGACACGCTCGACCCGCGCCTGATCGAAAGCCGCACGTCGAGTTCGCAGGGCGCACTTTACGGCAATAGTTCCAACAACCGCTTCGCGGCTTTCCTTCGCCACGCTAATTTCTCCCGGCAATTTGAGAATCTGTATTTTGTGGGTGGTAGCGTTCATCCGGGCGGTGGGGTACCACTTTGTTTGCTGTCGGCGAAAATTGCGGTAGAAATGATGGAGTGATTTTTGTGAATAAAAAACTTTACATTGGGAGTGTTTTTTTGGCAAATAAGAAAAAAAATGCAGGACCTGGACATACCCTGGCAGCAGAGATTTATGAACTTCAAAAAGGCACTTGCTAAATTGTCCGAGGTATTTGATGACCAAGAACAGGAAGAGGAGTTGAGTGAATTAGAAGTTGAAGGAATGATTCAACGGTTTGAATACACCTTTGAATTAGCGTGGAAAACATTGCAAGATTTGCTACGCTTCAAAGGTTATCTCGATATCTCTGGCCCTAGTCCAGTATTAGAACAAGCGTTTCAGGATGGGTATATCGCTGATGCCGAGGGATGGAAGGCGATGAAAAAATCTCGGGAGATCTCCTCACATACTTATAATTCTGAGATTGCCGAGGAAATCGCGTATAGTGTAAGACATGCATATTACAAGCTTTTGACTGATTTGGCGTACAGACTGGAAGTAGAACGATACGGTAGCCAATCCACACTCTTTGATTAATGAAATACGGATTATCAGACAGTACATTAGAAGAAATTTTAACGATTTTTCGAGAGAATATCCATGTCGAAGAAGTTATTCTCTTCGGATCCAGAGCCAAAGGTACTTTTCGTTCCGGCTCCGATATTGACTTGGCCGTGAAAGGTGACCATTTGACTTTTCAGGAATTTTTAGGTTTGCTAGTAAAGATGGATGAACTGGAATTGATCTACAAAATTGACGCTATTCGCTACTTTACTATTAAAAGCCAGGAATTGCTCGAACATATTGATAGGGTTGGGCAGAGCCTGCTTCAACCTACTAATTCGTGAAATTCTTAAAAAAACTCTTCAAATACCTGCTGATCGTAATCGTCGTGGTGGCGTTGGGCATCTTTCTCTTCGTCACCTTTGCCCCGCAGTTTGGTCGCTCGCCCGAAGGCGCACGGCTGGCGCGGGTCGAGGCTTCGCCGCAGTATGGGGACGGGGCGTTCGTGAATCCTATTCCTACTTCAATGGCCATGAGCGCGGATTCGATCCTCAGTACGCTGGAAGAATTCATAAATGCCAAGAATACTCGCCCCGACCAGCCGCTACCCGTTGATTTTTCGAAGAAAAATCAGAATCCTGACAGCCTGATCCATGTCACTTGGTTTGGTCACTCAGCAGTGTTGCTGGAAATTGAAGGCGACCGAATTTTGTTGGACCCGATGCTCGGCCCTGCGGCTTCGCCCGTTCCGTTTTTTGCTAAACGCTTCGCCTACCGTGAACCCATTGACTTTGCGCAGTTTAAAAACATCGACGCGGTAGTCATTTCGCACGACCACTACGATCATCTGGATTACGGCTCGATTCAAAAATTAGACCCCAATGTTGGGCATTATTACGTGCCGCTGGGCGTGGGGGCGCACCTTGAGCGCTGGGGCGTGGACAGCACTAAAATCACCGAACTCGATTGGTGGGAATCTGCCCAGGGGAGCGGACTGACCTTTACGGCCACGCCGCAGCGCCACTTTTCGGGACGTGGCCTTACCGACCGCAACAATACGCTTTGGGCATCGTGGGTGGTGGCGGGAACCAGCCACAAAGTCTATTTCAGCGGCGATGGGGGATACGGGCCTCATTTTAAGCAAGTAGGCCGGCAATTCGGCCCGTTCGACTTGGCGATGGTCGAGTGCGGGCAGTACAATGCGAAGTGGAAAGACATTCATCTCCTACCCGAGCAAACCATGCATGCGTTCCTGGATTTAAAGGGGGAAGTCCTGATGCCCATCCACTGGGGAGCCTTCAATCTGGCGGTGCATCCCTGGACAGAAAGCGTGGAGCGATTGAACCGCGCCAACAAGACGGGTGTTTTCATCGCCACGCCGACCATCGGTACCCGCTACCCGATCGGGACGCGGCAGCCGACGACCAACTGGTGGGAGCCGTTGCTCTCTACTCGCTAAAGTCTCCTGCCTGAATTATATAGGATGACGGGTAAATATTTCGAAGTCTATTGTTTAATCCACAAACTAAATACCACAAAACAAATATGAAGAAGCTAATTTTTTCGGTCGCCTGTTTGACCGCCTTTTCGTTTACCGGATCTACCGCTTTTGCCAAAATCCCGGGAAAAGAACCAATTCAAATCACCTTAGCTGACACGACAGAATACGCCGAATACGCGGGCAGGTATAAAATGCAGGGCATGCCTTTCGATTACATTGAACTCACGGCGAAAGAAGGTGAACTCCGTTACGTCGCGGGTGAGTACCAGGGGAAACTGACGCCGAAGGAGGACAAAGATGAGTTTAGCGCCAACGGTCAGGCCTCCGTCAAATTTACCCGCGACACCAATAATAGGATAAAAGGAATAGGCCTGAATGCGCAGGGTCAGGATTTTACGGGGACGAAAGAGATGCCTCACACGGATGTCAATGCTTATGTGGGAAAATACAAAATGGACGGATTGCCTTTCGGCTACATCGAGCTTTCTGAAAAAGCGGGCAAGCTGCACTATCTGGCTGGTGACAACCAGGGTGATTTGACGCCGATGAAAGACAAAGATCAGTTCGACGCCAACGGACAAGCCACCGTCAACTTTAAGCGCGACGCTGCCGAACAAGTGAAAACCATTGTTGTAAACATTCAGGGGCAGAACTACGTCGGAAATCGCGAAGCCGCCACAAACAGCGTGGCAGCATACGCGGGACAGTACAAAATGGAGGGTTTGCCCTTCGACACGATGGACATCAAAGCCGTGAATGGCAAATTACTCATCAACGCGATGGGAGAGGAGGGTGAACTAACGCCACTCGCTGCTCCTGATCAATTCGATGCGGCGGGACGGGCCACTTTAAAGTTTACCCGCGATGCCGGCGGTCAGGTGACAGGCGTGATGATGGATGCCCAGGGGCAGAGTTTTGCGGGCAAAAAGAAATAGGTTTTGAAACTGCGGGAACGAATTTTGTGAGGGTTCTTTAAAGAAGTTAATCATTCCTTACAGTTGAAATTTTATGAAAATGAAGACGATTAATTCGATTGCATCAATGCTTTTTCTGGCTCTGGTCCTGAGTGCCTGTTCCAGTAAAATGACTTTCCAGAACTCTTCGGTCGTTCCGGCGGCTACGGGCGACGTGAAGGTCAAAAAAGATAAAAACAACAACTACCAGATCACGGTGAATGTCGCCAACCTGGCAGAACCTGAAAAACTTAGTCCGTCCCGCAGCGTGTACATCGTGTGGATGGACTCCGACCGGAACCTGACCAAGAAGCTAGGTCAGATTAAGGTTGGTACCGGTATGTTTTCCAAAGCCCTGACGGGTGAGCTTTCTGTGACCGAAGCTGAGAAACCGGAGCGGGTGTTCATCACGGCGGAGGATAACGCCGATACGATGAGTCCCAGCACCGAAGTGGTGCTGACGACCGGACGATAAGAGAAATTTAGTAGGTCAGCTTCCAACCTCCCGAAAGTCAAGAGCACTTTCGGGAGGTTTTTTTGTGGAAAAATCGACTTTTTGCCAAAAATAAACGCTAAAAGCTGCCAAAAATATCACAGCCAGGATAGAGCCTTCAAACCCGAACGTGCCGCCCGACAACCAAACGGGAGCCAATGGCTTGAAACGCACGAAACTATATACATCGAAGCCGCTCACGTTGAAGTCGAAAAAGCCCGCTTGTACGAAGTTCCAACCCCAGTGAAAGCCCGTGCAGACCCAGATGTTGCGGTATTTGAGGTAGAGAAGGCCCAACGCAATTCCCGCCAGGAAGATATTGGCAGCGCCGATCCAGGCAAAATCAGGATTGAAAAAATGCAGCAACGAAAATAATAATGAACTGACGACCAGACCCGCCAAATCGCCAAAATAATGCGCGATGGTTGCCAGTAAAAACCCGCGGCTCATAATTTCCTCGGACCAGCTTTGGAGCAGAAAAAGGACCAGCAGCCCGCTGAACTGCTCGAAGTTAAACAGGATTCCGGTGTAATTGATTTTTTGCAAAACAAGCAATAATAAAAACCCTGCGACGATGAGTGCTACGCTCATTCCGAATCCCTTACCCAGGTCGGGTATGAGGTTCTTCCAGGTCAAACCCATTTCCGCGAATGATCGCTTGAAAATGAATTTTCTAATTATAAAGAAAGCGGTCAGAAAGGCGACGTTTTGTGGAACATATTCCGTCAGAGTTTCCCAGTAGGGATCGTCGTGTCGAGCCAGCGGAGGGCTCGAAAAGACGTCGAAGCCAAAAACTTTGAATATACCAGCGAAGGCGACAATGACCAAAAAAGCAATGACCCCGAAGGTGAGGATTTCAAGAATCGTCCAGCCTAGCTTAATCAGGAAAGGTTTTACCATGGGGGAGGCAGAGTGAAAATCAGTTCATTGCAAACTTCGAAAGACTCGCCGTCTGGCGTTTTAACTTTCGGGAAGTTGTTTCTGGAAAGTTAAGGCGGAAACCAGGAATCCGGTCAAAAAAAGCACCGTTGTCCCGAACACGATCGCAAGGTACGCATGAAACGGACTGGCGTAAGGCTGCATCTCCCCGCTGGTCCAGAAAATCGGCGTTAAGCTCATCCACAAAATCAACAGTACGCCCAGCACTACGCCCACGATTGCGCCTTTTTGATTAATTTTTTCCACAAAAGCCCCTAACAAAAACAGTCCCAACATCCCGCCGCTGAATACTGAGGCCAGCTTCCACCAGGCATCCAGCGCACTTTTGACGTTGATCATCGCGAAGGCGATGCCAATCCCCAAAATACTAATAATGAAGGTGGTGGAGTAGAGTACCCGCATCGAGGTTTTTTCCGTAAGCTCCGTTTTGGAAAAACGCTGGAAATAATCTACTAAAATAACAGTGGAAGAACTGTTGATACTTGTGGAAATCGTACTCATCCCCGCTGCAAAAATAGAAGCTATGAGCAGTCCCGTCAGGCCAGGCGGCAGCACATCCACGATAAAAAACGGAAAGACCCGGTCGCTTTTGGAAATGTCACGCAGCTCGGCGGGCAGGGCGTCGGGAAGCGCAGTGTAGTAGGAAAAAAGCGCCGTGCCAATCAGGAAAAATAGCAGTGAGACTGGTACGTACAACATTCCGCCCCAAAGTGCCGAGCGCTTGGCTTCGGCGTCGGAACGGGAGGCCATGTAGCGCTGCACGTAGTTTTGATCGATCCCGTAGTTTTGGAGGTTGATGAAAATCCCGTAAATAAGCACCACCCAAAAAGTAGATTCGGTCAAACTACTGCCAAAACTCCCCAAGCTAAACTTGTCGTTTTCCAGGGCGATGGTCATAATCTGTCCCGGCCCCTCGGGCATAGAAAAAGCGATATAGAGCAAACAAACCAAAGCCCCGCCAATAAGGACAATACCCTGAATTGCGTCCGTCCACATGACAGCCTGAATCCCCCCCAGCAGCGAGTAAACCATCACGACCAGACCGGTGATGGCGATAATGGTAAGGATATCCCATCCAAACAGCGCATTAACAGGCAAAGCTAAGAGGTACAGAATGGTACCAATACGCATCATTTGCGTAAGCAAGTAGCAAGCTGATACATACACCCGCGCCCACAGACCGAACTTAGTTTCCAGAAAAACGTAGGCCGATGGGCTATTCAACTTCCGATACAATGGCACAAAAAACTGCACCGCCATCAACGAAGCTACCGGAATGGAAAGGCTGAAAACAAAGGCGTTCCAATTGGATTGGTAGGCATTCCCCGGCAATCCCAGAAAGCTGATGCTACTGACGAATGTCGCAAAAATCGACATAGTAACCACCCAGGTCGGGAAATTACTGTTGCCCAGCGTAAAGGTGGAAGAGGATTTATCCTTGGAATAAAAAGAAGCTCCAAACAGCGTAATACCGCCCATGTAAGCCAGGAAAACAATTAGGTCGAGGGTTTGCATTCTTCAAGTGGCAGAGTGGCAAAGGCACAAAGGGGCAAAGAAATCAATTTAGCCTGCGAAGCGAGGTGTTTCAACCCTTTCACAGCTTAATAAAAACCTTCTTTTTATACAAAATATAAGCCGGGATAAAATTTACTGCTGTAAAGGCAAGAGCATATAACATACTGGCCAATTTGGGTGCGAAACCCGCCGCGATCATAGCATTGACGGTCAATTCGTTGAGCGGCTGACCGTCATAGAGAAGTCCGTAAAAAAAGAGCGCAAAAATATCGGCTAGTACGTACACCGTGATGGCATTGGCTCCGAAAATAACGCCGACGCCCGTCCCGTGCTTTCGGCCCAAAATATCGACAATAAAATACAAAACTCCCAGCAACAGCGCGGCGAAACCGGAAGTCAGCAATACGAACGAGCTAGTCCACAAACCTTCGTTGAGGGGGAAGGCCAAGCTCCAAAAATATCCCAGGACCGCTGAAAAAAGGCCCGCAGTCATCAGGTAATTTACTTTTTCGTTGGGAGCGTGGTTGCTCAGAAGCAGGCGTCCGGCAAGCATTCCGGTGATGCCCGTCACGGTGGCGGGGAAGGTGCTGAGGATGCCTTCCGGGTCCCAGTTGCCTTGCCACATTTGGCCGGGCAACCACTGTTGATCTACCCAGGCCGCCAGATTGACGCCCGGTTCGAGCATGACTCCCCCGACGCCTGGCGTGGGAATTAAAGTCATCGCCAGCCAGTAAAGCACCAAAATACTGGCCCCGATCCAGGCTTGTTGTCGCCAGTTGGTATGCAGGAAAAGCAGTCCGCAGAATAAAAACACAAAAGCAATTCGGTGCAGCGTCCCCGTCCAGCGGGCGTCGGTAAAATCGAAGTTGGGCAGAAGGTTCAGAAACATCCCCACGGCGAAAATTTTCAAAGCGCGAACGATTATTTTGCGGTGAAGGCCGGCTTTCGGGGCTTTTTCTACCAGTCGCCGCGAGTAAGCCAGGGCAATGGAAACGCCAATGACAAAAAGAAAAATGGGGGCAATCAGGTCGGTGAAGGTCAGGCCGTTCCAGGCGGTGTGGCGAAGTGGCGGATACACGAACTGCTCCAGGCCGGGAAAATTGACGGTAATCATGGCGGCAATCGTGAAACCGCGCAACGCGTCCAGCGAGATTAGCCTTTGGGAGGAATTACCCATTTTTGTTTTTTCAGGAGAAATAGCGCGAGGGTGCCTTATGTGGTCAGTAGTCGTTTTAATACACAAAGCGGTAGTATGTGGGCTACTAAATTTAACCTCTCATGAAAAAACATTTTGCCCTCTATTTCCCGATCTCTCTACTTTTTAGCTGTGGTTATCCCAGTCATGAAAAAATCACCGGGAAAAGCGAATTGGCCGTTTCCTGGGAAGTAATCAGCAATTTCGTGGGGGAGAGCGACGAGTTCGATGCCCGTTTTTATATAAAAAATAAAGGCAAAGAAGGTCTGACTGATAAGAACTGGGCGATTTTCTTCAATATGGCACCCCGCCCTATTTTGCCCAATAAAACACCCCAAACCGCCCGCGTCGAACACATCAATGGTGACTGGTACAAACTGGTACCGGAAAGCGGATTTTCCCTGGCTCCGGGTGACTCGGTCGAGATTCGGTACACGGGTACCGAGGGAGTGATTAAGGAAACCGATGCGCCGCTTGGGCTATACATCGCCTATTATGATAGTGAAGGCAAGGAAGAACGACTCGAGCAAATCGGAGACGCTACTGTGATTCCTTTTTCAAAAAAGGAGCAAATGTTACGCGGCAAAGCCGACCAAAAGCCCCTGCCTTCCGCCGCGCAGCGCTACTATGATAATCTTTCGCTCCATCCTTTGACCGAAGAAGAACTACTTCCCCTCATTCCCTCGCCCGTGCGAGTGGTGAAAAGCGACGGAACGTATAGACTGGATGGTAGTCAAAAAATTTCATTCGGAGAGGGGCTGGACAATGAAGCCAGTTTCTTGTCCAATCGGCTGAAAGAAATCACCAAAGTGGGTTATGCAATCAGTAGGGAGGGGCAGGGAAGTTCAGGTATCATCCTGAAAATTGGGGATGTAAAAGTTAACGGCATCAATAAAGAGGCTTATCGACTGGATATTTCGGCCGACAAAATCGTGATCGAAGGAGCCGACGCAGCGGGTGTTTTTTACGGAGTGCAAAGTCTGCTGGCGTTGATTCCGTTTGAAACCTACGGCAAAAAAAATGTCGAATTGAACGCGTTGAAAATCGAAGACGCCCCGCGTTTCCACACGCGCGGCCTGCACGTGGACGTGAGCCGGAACTTCCAGACCAAGGAAACGATCCTCAGAACCCTCGACCTGATGGCTTTTTACAAGTTAAACCACTTTCTGCTCTATACCACCGAAGACGAAGGCTGGCGGCTGGAAATCGATGGCTTGCCGGAACTGACGGAAGTCGGCGCACAACGGCAGCATACGTCGGGCATGGATGCGCCCGCGCTGCATCCGGCCTACGGTTCGGGACCTATTGCCTATGAAGTGGGAAAATATGGCAGCGGTTATTACACCAAGGCCGATTTTGTGGAAATTCTGAAATACGCCGCTGCGCGGCACATCAAGGTGATTCCCGAATTGAATTTGCCCGGCCACGCCCTCGCCGCCATTAAGGCGATGGAAGCCCGCTATGACCGTCTGATGAAGGAGGGTAAGGAAAAGGAAGCCAACGAATACCGCCTCATCGATCCCGACGACCGCTCGAAGTACCTGTCGGCGCAGGGCTATAAGAATAACGTGGTGAGCGTGGCGCGGGAGTCGACCTACCATTTTTACGAAAAAGTGGTGGACGAAATGGCCAAAATGTACCAGCAGGCGGGCCTGAAAATGGACGTGATTCACGCGGGCGGCGACGAAGTGGCAGAGAATGTATGGACGGCCTCACCATTGGCGGCCAAGCTGATGAAGGAGAATCCCGCGATCAAGGATCCCAAAAACTTACAAGCCTACTTTTTTGAAAAACTGCTCGGTCGGATGAAGAAAAAAGGCCTGACCGTTCACGGTTGGGAGGAAGTGGCCTTGCTCAAAGCCGAAAATGGCAGCTACCAGCCCAACGCCGCCTTTGCCGATGGTAGCGTCGTGCCCTACATTTGGAATAACCTGTTCGATTACAAGGATTTGGGTTATCGTCTGGCCAACGCGGGTTATCCGGTGATTCTGTGCAACGTGTCCAATTTTTATTTCGATATGTCGTACAACAATGACCCCGAAGAACCCGGCCTGTATTGGGCGGGCTTCGTGGACACCCGCGACAACTGGGAGTTTGCGCCTTACAATATGTTCAGCACCACGGAGGAAACAAATTTCGGGCGGAAACTGGATATCGACCTGGATTTTAAAGGTATGGAAAAACTTCGTCCCAACGCCCGAAAAAACATCATCGGTGTGGAGGCCCAGCTTTGGGGCGAAACTGTCAAGGGACGGGCGATGCTGGAATATCTTATGCTGCCCAAAATCATGGGCTTCGCCGAAAGTGCCTGGGCCAAGGCCCGCGATTGGGAGGACATGTCGCCGGGCGAAAATCGTAAGAAAAGGGTAGGGGAGGCCTGGAATATTTTTGCCAATACGCTGGCGGTAAAAGAATTACCCAGAATGTCGCGCTTGAACGGCGGCTATAATTGCCGAATTCCGCTGCCGGGTGCCATCGTCGAAAATGGCGCATTGAAAGCCAACGTGGCTTTTCCCGGTCTGCGCATTCGCTACACCAGCGATGGCACCGAACCCACGCAAAAGTCTAAGGAATACACCGCTCCCCTGCCGGTTTCTGGCCTAATCAAACTGAAAGCCTTCGATAAAGCCGGACGATCCAGCCGGACGGTCATCTTGAGATAAACATGAAAAAAAGCGCCTTCCTGGTTGTTCTGATTCTTCTTATTTTCTTTGTTATTTCCTTCCTGAGCAACATTCTGGGACCGATTATTCCCGACATTGTCGAAAGTTTCGATTTGAGCCTGGGTTTGGCGGGTTTTATGCCGTTCGCCTTCTTTGTCTCTTACGGTGTGATGTCCATTCCGGCCGGGGTGCTGGTCGAAAAATACCGGGAGAAAAAAGTGCTGCTTTGGGCGTTTATGATTGCCTTTATTGGAGCAATGCTGTTTGCGCTTCTGCCGAGTTTCGCCGTCGCCTTGTTCTCTCTGTTTCTAATCGGCATCGGCATGGCGATGTTGCAGGTGGTCATCAATCCGTTACTCAGGGTAGCGGGTGGAGAAAAGCAATTTGCTTTCAACTCGGTGATGGGTCAACTGGCTTTTGGCGCGGCGTCCTTTTTGAGTCCTTACTTGTACAGTTATTTGGTGACCAATGTCCACTCGGGTAGCAAGTCGGCGATACCTCGGATTTTCGATTCGCTGGTTCCCGAAAACCTGAAATGGGTGTCGCTGTACTGGGTCTTTGCGCTGATTGCTTTGGGAATGGTCGTCGTCATAAATTTCGTAAAGTTCCCAACCGTCGAGCTGAAAGAGGACGAGAAAATGGATACGGGTCTTGCCTTTCGCGAACTGTTGGCCGACCGAAAGGTTTTGCTATTTTTCCTGGGAATTTTCGCCTACGTCGGTACCGAACAGGGCATCGCTAACTGGATGGTGAAATTCCTGCAAACCTACCACGGCGTCGATCCGGCTACCACGGGGGCCACCGTCATCTCCAATTTCTGGGGCTTACTTACCATTGGTTGTTTGTTGGGTCTGGTACTTCTAAAATTTTTCGACAGCCGCAAAATACTCATGCTATTCACCGCTGGGGCTATCGTTTCCTTATTGGCAGCGCTGTTTGGGAGCCTGAACATAGCCATCGTGGCCTTTCCCCTGACGGGTTTTTTTGCCTCCGTCATGTGGTCGATCATCGTGTCGCTAGCCCTAAATTCGGTGCCGCATCACCACGGCACTTTTTCAGGAATTCTGTGCAGCGGCATCGCGGGCGGGGCGGTCGTGCCACTCATCGTGGGCGGACTCGCCGAGTGGCTTGGGCTACGACTGGCGATGCTCTTTGTTCTGCTGACGCTCGGCTATATTTTCAGCATCGGTCTTTGGGCCAAGCCGCTGGTGAATAACGAGACAGTGAGGCTGCGGGATTTGTTCAAAACAAAAAAAGAATAAATTGGGTCTGATATCCTTATCTTCAAAGCTTTGCCCCTTTGCTCGTTCGCCAGTCCGACCTTTTGCCTACCTTAATAAATGTACAAAATCATCCTCCTCATCGACTTCGCGGAAGAATATAGTAAAGGATTGCTGAAAGGCATCTCGGCTTATTCCCGCGATTACGGTCCCTGGATATTTTGCCGGATGCCGCTCTACCATCGCGAAACGATGGGGTTGGACGGAATCCTGAAATGGGCCTTGGACTGGGGCGCGGATGGCATTTTTGGCCAACTCTATAACGACGAAGACATCGTCAAAATCGTGCAATCAGGCATCCCTGTCATCGCGCAGGACTTCAAGGAACGCTTTAAAGAAATCCCGAACATTACGGGAGCTTACCACGAAACGGGGCGGATGGCTGCCGAATATTTTCTCAAAAAAGGTTTCAAACACTTCGCTTATTACGGCTTCGGCGACATTGTCTGGTCGCGCGAGCGAGCCGAAGGCTTTGAGGAAAGGGTTGCGGCGGCGGGGCATTCGGTGGAGTATTTTGAACACCGCAAAGCGCGTACCAGTGAGCTGTGGTATTACAAACCCAGTTCGCTCAGTCAGTGGCTCAATTCTTTGCCCAAGCCCGTCGCCCTCATGGCCTGCGATGACAACCAAGGGCAACACATCACCGAAGCCTGCCGTTTGTCGGGACTTCGTATCCCCGAAGAAGTAGCAGTATTGGGGGTCGATAACGACGTGATGCTTTGTGAGTTGTCCGATCCCCCGCTGTCCAGTATCGCTTTGGATGTAGAAAAAGGCGGCTACGATGCGGCCAAACTGCTGGACCAAATGATTCGCAACGGCAAGACCGAAGCTTACGACATCGTTGTGAACCCTACCCAAATCGTTACCCGCCACTCGACGGATATTTACGCCACCAACGACACCTGCATCGCCACCTCTTTAAAATACATTCACCAAAACATCGACAGCAATTTACAGGTCGATGAAGTTGTGCGGCAAGTCCCCTTGTCACGACGGGCTTTGGAAAAGCGCTTTCAGGCTATTACGGGCTATCCGGTTTATAAATATATCTTTAATCTTCGGATAGAGAAATTTACCCAAAAACTGCTGGATACCGAGATGTCGATCTTCGAGATCGCCCTGGACATGGGCCTAACCGACAGCAAGAACATCGCCCGGCAGTTTCGGCAGGTCAAAGGTTGTACGCCCATCGAGTATCGGAGGCGGTATTTGGCTGGGAAATAATAGTTTAATGCCATAAATGGGTTATTCGGCTCAAAATCGAGCCAAATGTGAGCCGATTAATAACCATAATCGGCTCAGTAGGAAAAATACCGTCAAAATCTTCTTTTGAACATCATATTCTGTTTTGCAGAATTATGATTTTGTTCACGCCCAGCCCTTTTGAATATTTCTGTTTTTGCTAAACAAAAAGACTCCCGCAGACTTTATGAAGAGCGTAAGAACTGATTTTTATCACCGCTCGGGCGGCCCCGTCATCACTAAAAATATGAAATTAACCGACTCCCTCACCCTGGGCCGTTCCGGCCTGGTGGTAAGTCCGCTCACGCTGGGTACCATGACTTTTGGCACCGCCCGCTGGGGTGCTGACCAGAACGCTTCCCAACAAATATTCAACGCTTACGTTGATGCGGGTGGCAATTTCATCGACACCGCCGACATTTACTCGGGCGGAAAGAGTGAAGAAATGGTGGGTCAGAACATCGCCGACCGTAACCTACGCGATGACCTGGTGCTGGCGACTAAGTTTTCCTTCAACGCCCAAAAAGGTAACCCCAACGCGGGCGGCAACGGCCGCAAAAATCTCCACCGCGCCCTCGAAGGCTCGCTGCGGCGACTCAAAACCGACTACGTGGATCTCTACTGGATGCACGTCTGGGATATGGTGACGCCCGTGGAGGAGATGCTGCAATCGCTGGGCGACCTGGTGCGGGCGGGCAAAATCCGTTACTTCGGTTTCTCGGATATGCCCGCCTGGTACGCCACCAAGGCCGCCACGCTGGCGGCCGTTCATGGTGTCCCCGGCCCCATCGCCATGCAGATGGAGTATTCGCTGGTGGCCCGCCACATCGAGCAGGAACACCTACCCGCCGCCAAAGAGTGTGGGATGGGTATGTGTCCGTGGAGCCCGCTGGCGGGTGGTTTTCTGACGGGCAAATACCAGAAGTCCAATGCGCAAGAAAGTCCTGCGGGCGAAGGACGACTGAGCGGAGCCAATCCGTTTGGCGATACCAAGTTCACCGATCGCAACTGGGATATCCTGGCGACGCTAAAAATGGTTGCCGCCGAAATGGATCGGCCGGTGGCGCAGGTGGCTTTGGCCTGGACGCTGGCGCAGCCCGGCATTACGTCCACCATCATTGGGGCCAGCAAGTTCGATCAGGTCGAGGATAATCTGGCTTCGCTGCAAATCCGCTTTTCCTCCGACCAGATGGACGCTTTAAGCGCTGCCAGCGTTCTTGATCCAAATCATCCCGATGGATTCTTTTCGCCGGGCTTGAAGCAGATGATTTTTGGGGGAAATTCGGTGCAGGGCTGGGAGTAAAATGGCTCTAGACTGATTGTTTTGTGGCAAGTTTTTTACAAAACACAACTCGAAAATTGATTTTATGAAAACCAAACTACTGTCCGGGCTGATGTTGGGCACCTCCCTGCTCACCTTCACTGCCTGCGAAGACCACCGTCTAAGCCCCAACGCCGACTTCCCGGAGCGCATCGAATTCGTTGCCGAACGCCAGTACCCCGAAGGCATAGCCTATTCGCAGAAACTCGACCGATTTATCATTACTTCCCTCACCCAGGGCAAAATTGGTACCGTAAGTGCCGACGGTAAATACGAAGACTTCGTTACTGACCCTGCCCTGATTGCCGGCGTGGGCGTGAAAGTGGCCGACAACCGGATTTTCGTGGCCAACGGCGACAATGGTGCCTCCAGTAAAAGCAGTCCGGCCACGATGGGTAAAACGGCGGAACTGCTGGTGTTCAACATCGACTCGCGCAGTTTGGAACGTCGTGTCGATCTCGACGATTTGCTGCCCGGGGCGCGACATTTTGCCAACGACATTGCGCTGAATCCCGACGGCACGGTGTACGTGACGGATTCATTTTCTCCGGTGATTTACAAGGTCACTTCCGACGGTACACCCAGCATCCTGGTGCGTGACGATGTGCTTTTTTCCAGTCCAACTTTTGGACTCAACGGCATCGTGTATCACCCGGATGGCTTTCTGATTGTGGCCAACACGGGGGCTGGAAAGTTGTTTGAAGTGGATTTGAAAAATGGCAATGCCATCACCGAAATAGGCGGAACCGGTAACCTGCCCGGCGACGGGCTGACTTTGGTCGGCAATACCGATTTGTATGTGGTGACGGGCGGTAACAAAGTGGCTCTGGTGCGCAGCAACAATAATTTTGCCACCGCCAGCGTGGTCGATTCCCAAACGGACGGCTACGCTCAGGCCACGACCAGTACCAATGTCAACGGTCAAGTTTTTACCCTCAATGCCCGCATTGGTGAAATCAGCGCGGCGATGGGCGATCCATCCAAGTTGAACGCTAATAATTATAGCATTCAGCGCTATAAGTGAGTAGAAAAAACCAAGCTCTCCAAGCGCTCAGATGGGGGCATCGGGTTCAATATTTAAACCGATGCCCCTTTTCTTTCTGGCTCAGGCAGTATCTTTGAATTTTCAAAATCGCCGCCGCAAAAGCTGCCATGTCTTCCGCTGTTCCCAGCATGGCGTGTTGCAAAATCCAAACAGCTTCTTCACCGCAGGCTTGTTCCGCGACGGGGCAAATTACCTGAGAATAATCCACTGACTCTGGCAGGGCGTAGCACATGAAGTTTTTCTCCCGAAAAAGCGGCTGTTTATAAAGTGGATAAGGATAACCCTTGAAGCAGGGCACTCCCTCGGCGGCCAGCATTTCTACAAATTTTTCCTTCGGTAGTCCGCCAAAATAGTCTCCCCCAAATTTGAAAATATATAAATGATGGCAATGAATTGTCTCGTCCTGGCCCCGGCGCAGCGGCGTAATTCCCGCTATGCTGGAAAGCAGTTCATTGAGGAGCAGGCCATTCATATTTCGGGTTAGCGTTTGACCATCAAGCCTTTTAAGCTGGTGCGAAAGCAATACAGCCTGCATGGGCGTGAGGCGGTAATTACAGCCCGGCAGGAAGTGGTCGTACCAGGCACCTTCGGAAAGCCGTCCTACATTGCGGAGTGAGGCCATTTTGCGGTAGAGTTCGGGGTCGTTGGTAATGGCCATGCCGCCTTCGCCACTCGTCAGGTTTTTGGATGATTGAAAGCTAAAACTGCCCGCGTCGCCGATCGTGCCTAGTTTTTTGCCTTTATATTCTGCCCCGTGGGCGTGGGCGGCGTCTTCGATCACGCGCAAATTGTGTCGTCTTGCAATGGCCATAATCGCGTCCATGTCGCAGGCCTGTCCGGCGAAATGCACAGGGATGATGGCTTTGGTGCGGGATGTGATGGCCGCTTCTATTTTCGTGGGATCGAGGTTGTAGGTTTCGGGGGCGATATCTACAAACACAGGGACAGCGTTGGCTTCGACCACCGTGGAGGCCGTGGCGATGAAGGTGTAGGGGGGCACGATTATCTCGTCGCCTGGCCGGATGTCGCAGGCAATCAAAGCCAGGCGCAGCGACACCGAACCGTTCACGCAGCTTACGGCGTATTTCGTGCCGCAGTAGTGGGCAAATTCCCGCTCGATGGCTTCTACGGCGCCCGTGCAATCGGGATTGCCCCACTGCCCGCTGCGGACGACTTCGGCCACGGCCTGTACTTCCGTTTCATCAAGGATGGGCCAGGAGAAAGTGCTTTGTACGGCCTTCTGGCCACCGTGGAGGGCAAGTTTTTGGGACATGGAGGCTGGGGTCAGTTTAGCTTTTAATACGAAACTAAATCAGATTTGGGCTACGACTACGCCCAAAATCATCCCAACTAGCCCATTCCTTTCTGTGGGTAGTATTTAGGGGCAAATCGTTCTGAATTATTCCCTCCCTAATGAAATACTCCAAAAACTTCTATCTCGGTTTATTCCTGGCGGGCATGTCGCTCGGCACGGCTTGGGCCATTCGCGGGCAATTTGGCCACGAACAGGGCGCAGCCTGGGCGGGTGGCCTCGGGGCGCTGGCGATCATTCTGCTGGCCAAGCGAACAGACTGGTACGCCAAAGCCCTCAAAGCCACCCTGGCCGGGGCCATTGGCTGGGGCCTGGGCGGGATGGTAAGCTACGGAGTAGTGGTGGGCTACGGTCGCGGCTCCGATTTTGGAAACGTCTATTACGGATTCATGATGCTGTTCGTCATTGGGTCGTTATTTGGCTTTTTGGGCGGCGGTCTCTTTGGCTTGGTACTTGACGAATCCGAAGAGAAACCTGTTCCCTGGCCAAGTCTGGTATCCGAAATGGTCGCGATGGCGGTTGTGGCCTATTTTTTCATGATCGAACAATTTGGCTATCTCATGACACCGCCGCGTTCCGAGTTGTGGGCGGCTTGTCTGGGACTGGCCATCGGATTAGCGTGGTATTTGGTACGCGCCAGGCGTTTGGCCCCCCTGCGGGTGGCGGTGTACGCGAGCTTGGGCGGGGGCTTTGGTTTTACCTTCGGAAATTTCCTGCAGGTGCTGGGCATCGCCTCCGAAATCGACTTCAATTTCTGGAATGTGATGGAGTATAGCATCGGTTTTTTCGGCGGCATGGGCATGGCTTACGGGACGTTCACCGCAGAATGGCCACAAAAAGTGTCTGTTAAAGTCCCGAGCCGAAGCTGGTTTCCCATCGCGACGCTGGTCCTGATAATTCCGCTGATCGTTTGGGATCAATCCTTTGGCAAGGAGAGAATTCAGAAAATGCTGACGGCTATCGACCCCGGAAACGCCGGAATGCTTACCGAATTGACCCAGACTTTGGCATTTCTGGCCATCGTCGGCGCGGGATTGTATTGGTTCTTTCATTTTTATTTAAAAAGTCAACCGGAAGTTTTCAATTTCAAGTCCTTATTCCCCTTCTTTCTCGCTCATTTCACTCTTTACGCGGTATGTAGTTGGCTCATTACCGGAGCGTTTTTGAGTACCTACCGCCCCGAGCAGTATCTCTACCTAATCAACCTGCTGATTGTTGGTTTTTTGCTCAAAAAAGTGAAAGCCGATTTTCAACCTGTGGCGAACCATTCCCGTCGCTGGGCCACTCTGCTGGTGGCGGTTCTGGTCGTGATGGCGGTGGCAACACTCGTCGCCATCAATTCGCACGAGGTCTGGGAACGGGCGGCGAAGCGCTTTTGAAGATCACCTCCCAAAATTTATCAAAAATATTTTAAAGGTAAAGTTCATGTAATCAGTCCTTTACCGCCCTATGGCCAAACTGATTATTGTCCAACACCAAAAAAATATTTGCAAATCTAAAATCACCACGTACATTTGTAGTGTACTATTATACTAGAACGCTACGACAACGAAAGCTATGATTCAAGTAGATGGCGTTTCCTTCGGTTACAGCAAGCGTAAGTTGCTCTTCGAAAACCTAAGCCTGCATTTGCAGCCCGGCCACATTTACGGATTGTTGGGCAAGAACGGCGCGGGTAAGTCGAGTTTGCTACGGCTGATGGCGGGACTACTTTTCCCCTTGAAAGGCCACATTGAAGTGAACGCCTACGAGCCGAAAAAGCGCTTGCCCGCTTTCCTGCAGGACATCTTCTTCGTTCCCGAGGAAATTTACCTGCCCTCCGTGACCGTGGATCAATACGCCGCGACGCTCGCGCCTTTTTATCCCCGCTTCGACGAGTCGGAATTCCTGCGCTACCTCAGCGAGTTCGACATCCCCGAGGGCAACAAGCTGACGGGCATGTCCTTTGGTCAGAAGAAAAAAGTCCTGATCGCCTTCGCGCTGGCGTCCAATACTAAAGTCCTCATCATGGACGAGCCGACCAACGGCCTGGACATCCCTTCCAAAAGCCAGTTCCGCAAAATTGTCTCCACCGCCCTGCGTCCTGACCGCCTGATGCTGATCTCCACCCACCAGGTACGTGACCTCGACAACCTGATCGACCACATCATCATCATGGACGAAAACCGAATCATCATGCATCACAGCCTCGACGCCGTAGCCGAGCGGCTGTACTTCGGCACGCGCCCCACGGTCGAAAACGACGCTCAGGTTCTCTACGCCGAGCCGTCGCTGCGCGGCTACAACGCCGTGACAGAAAACCGGGAACGCGAAGAAAGCCGGGTGGATTTGGAGCAACTATTTAATGCCGTAATGAAAAATCCTGGTAGAATCCGGGAGATGTTTGCATAAAGCAGGTAGGGGCGAACCCATGGGTTCGCCCGGCGTCGAATAGGCGATGCTCTCATCTCGCGACATTTTAAATCTGAGTCTCACCAACCGAACCCATCAACAACCATGAACCAAACATTCAATTCTCAACGCTTCCTCCTCATAATCAGGCTGGAAATTGCCGAAAAGGGACGAACTCAGCTGCTTATGGCCGCTGTTTTGGTCGGGACGTTGCTGCTTATGATGCTTCCAATCATGTTCAATAACGAACATAACAATACGCTAAGAGCCCTGCATATAATAGCTCTCATCATGTTGGTATTATTCGGAGGAAGTCTATACACCAATCAGGTATTCGGCCAATTTGATTCGACTAACTCCACCATCGCAGCGCTTATGGTGCCCGCTTCCCGTTTGGAGAAATTCCTGAGTACATTGTTGTTGAACCTCATGTTTATGATTCCCTTCATTTTACTTTTCGTAGGATTACATTACTGGACCACGGAATATGCCAACATTCATCTTATCACCAATGAAGAAAAATACGAATTACTTCCAAAGTCGATACTGTATTTCATGATTCTGATGGCGCTGGTGATCCAGGGGGCGGCATTCCTGGGAGCCATCTATTTTACCAAAGCAACCTACATTAAAACGGCAGCGGCATTTTTTGTCCTAATCGTGTTTGGGGTAACTGCAAACCACTATCTGGCCAAAAACATGGTTCCTTCCCCAACTTATTTTTCCGCTTTACCTTTCGCGGGATGGACAATGGTTTTCAATAAATCTGGGCAGTTTAGTAATTATACTGTCGACCTACCAGAATCGATACACTATTTTGTCTACGCCTTGCCGATTGTAGTCATGCTTGCCTTCTGGTACATCGCCTACGTTAGGATGGTGGAAAAAGAAGTTTAATCCTACACACAAAAATGGAATTCAAAGAAAAACAATCCATCTATATTCAAATTGCCGACTTTATCTGCGAGCAGATTTTGTTGGGAGTTTGGCCACCGGGCGAACGGATTCCGTCGGTTCGTGATTTGGCCGCTACGCTGGAAGTGAACCCCAATACCGTCGTGCGGACTTACGAATTCCTGCAAGGCAAAGACATCATTTCCAGTCAGCGGGGCATTGGGTACTCGGCGGCAGAAAACGCGATTGAACTCATTCGAGCCGATCGAAAAGAGCGTTTTCTGGAAACGGAACTGCCCGATTTTTTCAAGACCATGTACCTGCTGAATATCAGCCTGGAAGATCTGCGTACCCACTACGAAAAATTCGTTGCGGCCGAATATCCTGCCACCACCTAAAAAT
This sequence comes from Cytophagales bacterium, assembly GCA_038235275.1. Lineage (GTDB taxonomy): Bacteria > Bacteroidota > Bacteroidia > Cytophagales > Spirosomataceae > Persicitalea. The sequence goes on from JBBSUC010000012.1 coordinate 46,853, forward strand.
TACGCTATGAAAACCAGCAATCTATTACTACTCAGCCTTGTCGCTTTTTTGTTCGTCGCCATGATCGGGGTGGACTTGTCACTCAAAAAAGAATTTGAGGCGATCGACCGAAATGACCCTTTTTATGGCTATTCCAGGGAGCCCTTGAAGCCATTTAAATACGTAAAACTCACAGGAATTAATTTCATCCTGACGCAAATCCAGCCGGGAGAAAAGTTCGAAATAAGAAAATCGAAATTCGAGGAATATACCAAAAGTTCCAAGGTGAAATGGGAGGTGGTTTCTGATACGCTTTTCATAACTTACGAAAAGGGAAAAGATTATAATGCCAATTTTAATGTCTATCAATCCTTAAATCAGGGAATAGGAATACACGTCTTAGCGCCTGAATTATCAGGTGTCAGTTCTACCGATATTGTTTGTAAAGTCAAAGGTTGGCGAAGCGGCAATTTTAGTGTTGTCCAATCAGGTACCGGGATGCACTTATCGGACAATAGTTTTGATAATCTTAGCATAACTTCAATGAAGCGAGGTTACGTAACGGTACTTACTGACAATCATCTTGGTAACACTACCTTGCAGGTACGGGACAGCAGTACTTTTCAGGCGGATAAAAATGTTTTCAAAGCCTTTCAAATGCAGGTCGATAGTACCTCGACCGTCACTCTTCCCGGAGGTCTCTTGAATAAAAATACAAATCTCTAGCAGCATCTATTAGCCAAAAGACAGCCTACCGTTTGCTTTGAACAGTAGGCTGTCTTTAAATCGGGCTACTAACTTTCAAAAGTCTGCAAAGTAAATTGCTGGGAACGTAGCTCTGCGCCAGTTTTTAGCAAATCGACGGAACTCAATCCAGCCCATTCAGCAAAGCTTCAACCGGTCGGGCCTCCCGTTCGTCTTCTGCCAACCCGTGTTCTTCAAATTCCGCCTCGACATTCTTCCAGGCGGCTTTCTGCTCGTCGGTAAGCGTACCCGCTAATTCGTTCTGATTCGTGATTTGGGTGAATTTTAGGGCACTCACCAACTGTATAAAGAAGTCGAGTTTATCGTCTGGCACGCTAATGGTGATCTGTTTCATGGTCAAAGTGCTTTAAGATTTTGGAATTGAGAACTGAATCGGCTATTTGGCTAACAAATAAACGAAAAATCAGGAATTATGCTCAATTCAAGAGTCATTCCCAAACCCTCCCCCATTCATGAACCTCAGCAAAACGGCTAAGACCCTTCTATTCATTTTGTTCATTATCCTCCTTGGCGCGGCAGGCTGGTATTTTTACAAAAAACAAAACGCCAACCCCATTTCGGGTCTAAAACCTCGGGTCGAAATGGCCGCCGTTCGCATCGATGCTATTACGGATAGTACCCTGGATTTGACGTTGGACTTGCTCCTGCACAATCCCTTACCCGTTGGCCTGGACGTCGCTGACATGGCGTACTCGGTCAAAATGAACGAAACCGTCATTCTGGAAGACGAATACGCCAAGCCTTTCGTGGTAAAAGCCAGCGACAGCAGTTCGCTGAGCGTCGCTACGCAACTCAACCTTAAAAAACTCATCGCCGAAGTCAACGAGCAGGACCGCTTGGGCAACGATAGTGCCGATTACCATTTCGAGGGCGTCTTTCACCTGCGGAAACCGTTTTTGGGAAAGGACACGCTCCGGCTGGCGATGGACAAGCGGGCGTTCGTCTATCATCTGCCGGAAATTAAGGTCGTTGGCTTTAATTTGGAAAAAATCCGGCTGAGTCAGTCCGAAGTTTTGCTTCGTTTGGAGGTGACTAACGAGAACCCTTTCGCTTTGGAATTCAAGAACCCGACCTATTCAATCGACTTGGGAAAGCAAGGCAATGTGCTGGAAGGCAGCAATCCCGGCGGAACCAAAGTTGGTAAGAACAGCACTGAAACCTACGAAGTACCCTTCTCCGTCGATATGGGAGAATTGCTTAAAACGGGTGGCCAACTGCTATTTCAGGGTAATAGTCTGCCTTTCAAACTTAGTTTCAAATGTAAATTGGTCTCGGACAATGAGATGCTCAACAACAGCGGTCTGAATTACGTCGTGGAAGGCGACATGAAGGATTTGCAGGAATTGAAAAAAATGATCGATAAGAAGTAACGATAGGGAAGGGGGCGGCTAAAAGCAACGCACTCGCGTTTTCAGCCGTAAGCAGGAGGAACGTAAACCACTCCCGGCATGAACCTCAGCAAATCGGTCAAGACAATCCTATTCCTAATTTTCCTTTTCCTGCTGGGCTTTGCGGGTTGGTATTTCTACAAAAATAAGTACGGTAATCCGGTCACGGGCCTAAAACCCCGGCTTGAGATGGGCATTGGCCGCATCAGCAATATTACCGACAGCACCGTCGATTTAAGTCTGAAACTGCTGATTCACAACCCACTGCCCATCGGCATGGACGTCAAGAATTTAGCCTATACCGTTCGGATGAACGACCGGGTCATTCTTGAAAACGACTACGCCAAGGCTTTGCTCATCAAACCGCACGACAGCCTTACTGTGAACCTCGACACGGAGTTGAAGCTCAAAAAACTGGTGGACGAAATCAATCAACAGGATCGCCGGGGTAACGACAGCGCCACCTACCACTTTGAAGCCGATTTTCACCTGCGCCAACCGCTGCTGGGTCAGGACACGATCCATCTCTCAATGGACAAGCGGATGCCCGTTTACCACCTGCCGCAGGTGAAAGTAAAGGGTTTCGACCTGGAAAAATTCCGGCTCAGCCAGTCGGACATCGTGCTGCAACTAGAACTGACCAACGATAATCCTTTCCCGCTGGAATTCAAGAATCCCAGCTACGTAATTTCAGTGGGCAAGCAGGATAAACTCCTCGAAGGCAGCGTCAAGGGCGGCACGAAGGTGAAAGCCAACAGTGCGAGTACTTACGAAATTCCGCTTACTGTGGATATGGGTGACTTGCTCAAAACCGCCGGGCAGTTTATTTTCAAAGGAAAAAGTCTGCCCTTTCACCTTACTTTCAAATGCAAACTGGCTTCCGAAGACGCCATGATTAACAACAGTGACCTGAATTTATTGGTCGATGGCGAACTGCGCGATTTGGATAAAGTGAAAAAGTTGATCGAGAAAAAGTGAGTTATCCCTCTTCAAACCTTCTCGGTCAGGCTGGCCAGCACCCGGTCGGCCTGCTGGATATGCCGAGCACTATGCGCAGTCACAAACCCGAATACGTCGCCTAGTTTCAAACGGATGAGCGGCGAAATGGAAATAGGTATCCGTGCATTCAATTGAGCGATGCTGGTTATTTCCGCCAGGAAATGCAGCCATTGTTCCTGCTGCCCAATGAATTCAGCAACCACCGCCATACCATCGAGTTTTATTGCTGGAATGTGGCCCTTAAATGCCTTGAATTTTTTGGTGTTTTCGGGCTTCATCAAATCGATGAAGTAATGACCCACCCATCCACTTTGATAGGTGACTGCTGACGACTCCACCGTACCTACCACTGAGCGGAGCGCCTTTTTTGCAGCCGGAAGGTAAAAATGCCCGTAACTATTGAGGTGATCAAGACATTGCGCCACCGACCAACCATCGTCGGGAGGGAGTGTAGTGAGCTGCTCGTCGGAAAGGTGCTGGTACACGTTCGTGGCGCGTACCAGGTGCGCTTCCACTGTTTCGATTAATGGTTCGATCCATTGCTGGGTTGAGTGCTTTTTCATGGCTAACAGATTGTTTAGAATTGTACCCCAAAGGTCGGTCGGCGTCCCGGAAAAAATCTTGGTATTTACCATCATTTCAAATCTTCACCCGATTGAGCAACTTGCTGAAATTAGTGGCATCTATCCCGAGATAGTTGGCTAGGTACTTATGAGGGACCAGTTGCAGGATATGCGGACTGCGCTTGAGCAGGGCACGGAATTTTTCTTCAGACGAAAAGACCTGTATCTCTACCATCCGCTCCATGACGCCGGAAAGTGCGCCGCTCAAGCCAATCCTCATTAGTTTTTCGATGGCGGGATACTTCGATAATAGACGATCGTTGTCTTGAACCGACAGCTTTAGCATCACCGACGGCGTGAGGGATTCATAGAAATAACGGGAAGGCTGCTGATGGAAGTAAGAATCGATAACTCCGCCGAACGACGGAGCGTAGGAAAACATTAGGGTAGCCTCCCGGCCTTCCTGATCCAAATAGTACATTCGTTGTAAGCCTTCCTGAATAAAATACAGGTATTTTTCTGTTTCGCCCGCCTGCGTTAGCATTTCCTTACGTTTAGCGGTAATTGGTGTCCAGGCCGCAAGAAAATACTGCATTGCCTTTTCATCGAGAGGATGAATTCGCATGACCGCTTCGCGAAGGTCATATCTATTGATGTTCGACATATGAGTAAAACTTAGCTCGAGAGGTTTTTTCAATGTGATGCTAAATTTCCAAAATAATTCGTGAATAGACCCTACATACTGATATTAGGCTGCTTCGACACCAAAGCCGAGGTTTTCAAACATTTGCGCGAGCGTATCCTGCAATCGGGTGAGCGAGTAGTCACCATGGACATGGGTACGATGGGGACTACCGATGCTTTCTCCGTGGACTTCGAAGCCGACGCGGTGGCAGAAGCTGCCGGAACTACCCTTGAAAAATTAAGGCAAAAAAATGACCGGGGCCAGGCCGTAGCAAAAATGGGGGAGGGTGCGGCCAAAATCATCGCCCAACTCGTCTCCGAAGGCGGCCTAAAAGCCGCCGTTAGCATGGGCGGGGGCGGAGGAACTTATATGGCCCTGTCGGCGATGCAAAGCATTCCTTTGGGTATTCCCAAACTATGCGTGACGACTCTGGCTGCCAAAGATCTGGCCCGTCCGATGAGCCATAAGGATATTACGCTGATGCCCTCGGTGGTGGACGTGGCAGGTCTGAACAGCATTATCATGCCAATTATCGACCAGGCAGCGGCGGCCATCTGCGCCATGGCAAATGTAATACCCCCGGAGAAAACCAGTAAAAAAGGCAGCATCGCCATCAGTATGTTCGGCAACACGACCGCCTGCGTAAACCAATGTACTGAGCTACTTGAACAGGCAGGCTACGAAGTAATGGCCTTCCACGCCAACGGAGTGGGTGGGGCGACGATGGAAGCCCTCATCCGCGAGGGTGTTTTTGTCGGCGTACTCGACATCACGACCACCGAACTTGCCGACGAACTCTGCGGGGGCGTGTGCAGCGCCGGCTCCGATCGTCTGACTGCCGCCGCCGAAATGAGTATCCCGCAGGTAGTAGCTCCCGGCTGTCTCGACATGGTCAACTACGCCGAACCCGACACCGTCCCGACGCAATACCGCGAACGCCAACTGTATAGTTGGGCCCCCAACGTTACTCTTATGCGTACTAACGTTGCCGAAAATCGGCTTTTGGGTAAAGAACTCGTTACCAAATTAAAAGACGCAAAAGCCACCATTGTTCTGCCCTTAAAAGGAATTTCCCAAGTAGACACCGAAGGCGATATTTTCTATAATCCAGAGGTGAATCAGGCTTTGTTCGACTCTATCAAGGAGAATGCCGGGGAAAGTCTGGAAGTAAACGAAGTGGATGTTCATATTAATAATGCCTCCTTTGCCCAGATTATAGTGCAAAAATTACTGAAACGAATAGCCTCGTAGGGTCGGACAGCCGTTGCTGCGAACCTATGTGTTCGCCCAATGGCTGGCGCACGCTGGGCGAACACGTAGGTTCGCCCCTACAAATCAACAGATAAACACATCAACAAAAATATGCCCAATCCATGGACCGGTAAGGGAAATCCTTACACAAGACAAGAAGTACGTGACCGCCTGCAAGCGACCGTTGACCAACAAAAAGCCATCATCGCCGCCGGAGCGGGAACGGGCATCAGCGCCAAATTCATTGAAAAAGGCGGTGCAGATTTAATAATTATCTATAACTCAGGCCGATTCCGCATGGCGGGACACGGCTCGTCGGCGGGCATGATGGCCTACGGCGATGCCAACGCCGAGGCGCTCTCTATCGGCGAGTACGAGGTGCTTCCCGTGGTAGAGGAAGTTCCCGTCATCTGCGGCGTGTACGGTTCCGATCCGCGCCGCCGGATGTGGCATCATCTGCTGAAAGTCAGGGATATGGGCTTTTCGGGCATCAATAACTTCCCTACTCAATCTATTGTGGACGGCCACCTGCGGCAGGTGTTGGAAGAAACGGGCATGGGCTTCGATAAAGAAGTCGAGATGGTTCGGCTGGCTTCCAGGATGGACATGTTCTCTATCGTCTATGTCGCCAAGCCCGAGGAGGCGGCGCAGATGGCTGATGCCGGGGCCGACGCTATCATCGCCCATGTGGGCACTACCGTCGGCGGCTCTATTGGGGTAGTGGATGCTTCGTGCAGCATGGACGAGGCCATTGAGCGTAGCCAGGCGATCATGGATGCCGGAAAAGCCATAAATCCCGACATTTTTTTCCTGGCCCACGGCGGTCCGGTCAACACGCCGGAGGACGTGCGGGTCATTTTGTATAGAACGGAGATGCATGGCTTCGTGGGGGCTTCGTCGCTCGAGCGCATGGGCGTGGAGCAGTCGCTCACCGACCTCACGCGGCGGTTCAAAGCCCTTACTTTGGGGAAATAGGGTTAGAATGGGGGCTTTTTCGTCTCTTTGTGAAATAGTCTTTCTCAAAGCTACTCTTTTGTGAAAAAGTTACCAATTGTTGCCGCTATTTTTTTCTGTTTGAATCTTGTGGCTGGATGGGCGGATGCCCAGAATCTGCTGCCCGGTTACCTGCGTACTGAATACAAGGTCAGCCCCGTCACAGACGTGGCCGCGCCCCGGCTGAGTTGGGAACTGACTTCGTCGGCGCGAAACCAAATCCAGTCGGCCTACCAAATTCTGGTGGCCAGTTCTTCGGAAAAACTTTCGGAGTCGGGTGCTGATTTGTGGAATTCCAAAAAAGTCGATAGCCGCGCGACGGCACAAGTCGCTTATGCCGGAAAGCCGCTGGCTTCGCGGCAAATCTGCTATTGGAAGGTGCGCAGTTGGGATAAAAGCGGTAATCCCGGCGCATGGAGTGAAGTCGCTCGCTGGGAAATGGGGCTTTTGGATAAAAAAGAATGGGAAGCCCAGTGGATCGGCCTCGACCCGGACACTTTGGGCAAGGGCAAGATTTACCAATTGCCGCCCGCACCCTACCTGCGCAATGAAATCAAAGTCAAATCCGGTTTCCGCAAGGCCCGGCTGTACGTCACCGCCCTGGGTTTGTACGAATTCTCGATTAACGGTACCAAAACGGGTAAAGACTTTTTGACGCCCGGCTGGACGGACTACGACCGCCGGGTGTACTACCAAACCTACGACGTGACCGACTTATTAAAGTCCGGCACCAACGTTCTTGGGTCGCAGCTTTCTTATGGTTGGTACGCGGGATATTTGGGCTACGCTTTGTTGGTCAAAAATCCGGTGGTACGGGCTTTTTACGGCAAGGTGCCGCTGCTGAAAGCCCAACTGGAAGTGGAATATCCCGACGGCCACACCGAAACTTTCGCGACCGATCAAAACTGGAAAGCCAGCTTCGGGGCGCTGCTGGAATCTGATCTGATGCACGGCGAAACCTACGACGCCCGGTTGGAATGGCCCAACTGGCAAAAACCGGGATTCAACGACAAGAAATGGCAAAAGGCCGAGGTGTATCCTGACCGGCCCGACCGTATGGTACAAACCTATCCGGCTCAGTCGGTGCAGATTACCGGGACCCTGGCCGTGAAAAGCCAAACCCACCGTCCCGATGGTGCCTATATATTGGACATGGGCCAAAACTTTGCGGGGACCGTCCGGCTGCGTGTCTCCGGCAAAGCGGGCGACACCATCCGGCTGCGCTACGGCGAGAAACTCTTTCCCGACGGTCGGCTGATGACTGAAAACTTGCGCATGGCGCGGGCTACGGATACCTACATTCTCAAAGGCGATAAAAACGGCGAGGAATGGATGCCGAAGTTTACCTATAAGGGCTTTCAATACATTGAGATTAGTGGCTTGCGGGCCGCACCTACGCCCGAAACGATTGAGGGACTGGTCATCGGCTCGGAATTGCCGAAGGTAGGTTCCTTCGAGACTGACAATGCGATGGTCAACCAACTGTACAGCAATATCGAGTGGACGCAGCGCTCCAATTACATCGATATCCCAACCGACTGTCCGCAGCGCGACGAGCGCATGGGCTGGACCGCCGACGCCCACGTGTACGTGAAGTCGGCGACCTTCAACCGCGACGTGTCGGCCTTTTTTACCAAATGGACGGTCGATCTCAACGATGCCCAGTACGAAAGCGGCGCGTACCCGCTCTACGCCCCGCGCCCCAACCTGCGCAAGACCGACACTTACTCACCGGGTTGGATGGAGGCGGGGATCATCTGTCCCTACCAGATTTACCGCAGCTATGGAGACACCCGCCTGATCGAGGAGGGCTGGCCGAATATGGTGCATTTCATGGATTTTCTGGAAAAACGCAGCAACGGCGCCGACTTTTTTACCGAAGCGACCTTTAAAGACCTCAGCCCCAAAGGCGGCTTCGGGGATTGGCTTTCCTTCGGCAAAAAGACGCCGCCCGATATGCTGGCCTCCTTCTATTTTGCCTACTGTGCTGACATGATGGCCGACATGGCCGGAGCCATCAAAAGAACTGACGACCAAAAACGCTTCAAGGACATGGGACAGAAAGTGCGTAAAGCACTGCTCGACCACTACCAGGCCGCCAACGGACGTTTCAAAAGCGACACGCTGCCTTACGGCGATGGCAAAGGCTACGTGGATGGTCAGCTCGGGTTTATGGCCCACACCCAAACTGCCTACGCCAACGCCATTTATATGGACATAGTGCCACCCAAAACAATGCCGCAAATGGGCGATTATCTGGCCGAACTCATTCGGCAGAACGACGACAAACTGGCCACGGGTTTCCTAGGTGCCAAGCCGTTGCTGCCTGCGCTTTCGGCCACGGGTCACTCTGATTTGGCCTACGATCTCTTTCTCAGTACTGAATTTCCCTCCTGGGGTTTCGAGGTGGCCAACGGCTCCACCACGATTTGGGAGCGCTGGGACAGCTACACCAAAGAGGACGGTTTTCGCTACAACGCCGCCATGAACTCCTTCAACCATTATTCCTTCGGGGCGGTCTGTGAGTGGATGTTTGGCAACGCGGCGGGTATCCAGGCCATCGATCCTGGTTTCCAAAGTTTCAGGATTAAACCCGAAATCGACCCCAAATCCGGGCTGAATCGCCTGGGGCAGGTGAAGGCCAGCTACCACAGCATCAATGGTTTGATCGAGTCTTCGTGGCAGAAAACGAAGGATGGCATTGTGATGAACGTCACCGTACCGGTCAATACCACGGCTGAGATATTCGTGCCAGCGGGTTCGTCTGGTCAAATTTTATTGAATGGGCAAAAGGCAGCTTCGTCGGCAGACGTAAAAATGGGAAGCCTAACGGACGGCCACGTTGTCCTTTCCGTTGGTTCGGGAAGCTACGAAATCAAATCCGGGAAATGAGTAAGGCTAAAAAAGGGTACTTTTGTAAAAAAATACCAGCATCCTTTAAGCCAGCCTCATGGAAATCTTCGTCGGTAGCCTTCCCCTTACGCTCAGAAGGTGGGATTTGCAGGAAATATTCGAGAAATACGGCGAGGTCTCCTCAGCGACCGTCGTGATCGACTACGATACTAAGCAAAGCAAAGGTTACGGTTTCGTCAAGATGCCCGACCGCTCGCAGGGCCTCGACGCCATTGCCTCGCTCAATGGCCGCGAGATCGACGGCGTACCGCTCGTGGTGAACGAAACCAAATTCCAGCGTGACGAAGGCCGCCCAGGTACTAAGCCTGATGAAAAGCCCAGTAGTCCAAAGCAAAGTCCCTTCTCGCAGGACCGTTACGCCAAGCCGCACGCCTCCAAATTTGACCCAACTCGTCGGCCTAGTCGCGGTCAAACAAGTTCTGGCAAAAAATCAAACTTCAAGAAAAAATAATCTGCCCGGTGGGCAAACAACCTCCCACTTTCTTAGTTTTCGTTGCAACTAAGCTGATTTTCAAGTACTCAGGACGCCAATTTAGGTACTGAATACTTGAAATGTGCTATTTTTATTCCAATACGATAAAACTTATTTTCTTGGAATACTTAAAATTTGGTTTTTGCAATTAATTACAAATGAGGTAGTTGATTTTTTGAAATCCTCCTAATGAAATTTTTTTCATCCTGCTTTTAAAAAAAATCACTCTATTTGATTATTGATAATTCTATACACTTATATTTGCGCGAAATTTTGTCGTTACAATAGTTGTAAAGGCAATGAGTATTTAACCCAAAAAGGCCAATTGACTTCTGTTTTCTTTTTTTTAAGTTCATTTTTTATCAACCAAACCAACCAACTAAACATGAGAAGAATTTCTCTACTACTTCTGTTTCTGGGAACCATGCTGACGGGATTGTCGGCGGTTGCCCAAGACCTGACCGTCACGGGAACCGTGACCGACGAAAGCGGCAGCAGCCTGCCGGGCGTGAGCGTCGTGGTGAAAGGGACCACGCGCGGTACGACCACCGATGCCAGCGGCAAGTACAGCCTGTCCGCTTCCAGAAATGCGACGCTCGCCTACAGTTTTGTGGGCTTTTTAGCCAAAGAGGTGGAAGTCGGCAGCCAGTCGACTATCAACATTTCATTAACAGCCGATGTAGCCAACCTGGAGGAAGTGATCGTCACTGCTTTTGGTAGTGCCAAAAAGGCTAACTTCACGGGTTCAGCCGGGACGATTAATGCTGAAAAAATTGCCGTCAGGCCCATTACGACTCTGGCCCAAGCAATTGCCGGTACTACGGCAGGTGTGCAGACCACGGCAGGCAGCGGTCAGCCCGGTGCTTCGCCTGAGATTCGTATCCGGGGTTTTGGCTCCATTTCTTCCGGCAACGATCCTCTTTATGTGGTCGATGGTATACCCTACACGGCCAGTATCGCCAACCTGAATCCCTCGGACATCGAGAATATCACTATTCTTAAGGATGCCGCTTCTACCGCGCTCTACGGCGCGCGGGCCGCGAATGGGGTTGTGATGGTAACGACCAAAAAAGGACAGAAAGGTAAGAATACAATCAACGTAAAATTCACCAAAGGATTCAACTCGCGTGCCTTGCCGGAATACGATCGTGTGGGCCCCGCTAAATATTACCCGCTGGAGTGGGAATCCTACCGAAATAGTGTCGCCTATCGCGCAAACAATCCGGTCGCCTTGCCCGCTGCTAATGCCGATGCCTCCACACGTCTGGTTTCCCTGGTAGGTTATAATGTTTATAATGTTCCAAACGATCAACTGGTAGGCACCGATGGTACCCTGAACCCCAACGCCAGCCTGATTTACAGTCCGGATGATTTGAACTGGACGAAGCCACTGATTCGTCAGGGTACCCGCGACGAGGTCAACTTAAGCTTTTCGGGTGCCCAGGACAAGACGGACTATTTCATTTCGATGTCGTATTTGAAAGACAAAGGGTTTTTGATCCGTTCGGACTACGACCGTTTTACGGGCCGTATGAATGTCAATAGCCAAATGAATTCCTGGTTCAAAACGGGTGCCAATCTGTCGGCTACCATCACGAAGTCCAATCAGGCCGATGCGGGTGGTAACACGACATTCGTGAATCCGTTCTTTTTCTCTCGCAATATGGGGCCCATCTATCCGGTGTACGCCTTCGATCCGGCCAACCCCGGCCAGTTCCTGACACTGCCCGACGGTAGCCTCCGTTACGATTACGGTAACCTGAGTGCCCTAGGCTTGCCCAACCGCCCGCAGTTTGGCGGCCGCCATGCCATTGCCGAAACGCAGAAAAACCAGAACTTCTTCCGCCGCAATGTAATCGGTGCGCGGGGCTACGGAGAAATCTCCTTTTTAAGGGATTTCAAATTCACGGCCAATGTCGGGGTGGATATGACCAACATCAACAATGTGACCTTTGGCAACCCCGAAATTGGCGACGGTGCGCCCGCTGGTCGCTCGACCCACGAGTTTGAGACTATTGCCAGCTACAACCTCAACCAACTGCTGAATTACGATAAGTCATTTGGTAACCATACCTTTGGTGTGTTGCTGGGCCACGAAAACTTCCAGGTTACCGACAACAACCTGACGGGTTCCCGCGCCAATCAGATTCTGGACGGCAATGTGGAATTGATCAACTTTACCAACACGACCAACCTGAACTCCCGCTACAATATCCGGCGGGTAGAAGGCTATTTCTCTCGGATCAATTACGACTATAACGAAAAGTACTTTGTGTCGGCATCGGTTCGTCGCGATGGGTCTAGCAAATTCTACCAGGATAAGCGCTGGGGAACGTTCTACTCTGTCAGCGGTGCCTGGCGTCTGGATCAGGAAAATTTCATCAAGGCGATCCCTGCCATCAACCTGCTCAAACTGAGAAGCTCGTACGGACAAACCGGTAACGACGGCGGTGGTAATAGCCAGGAAGGTACCTCCATCAGCTACTACGCCTGGCAGCCTCTCTATGAGCTGGGCTGGAACAATGCAGGTGAGGCCGGAATTCTGCAATTGAGCCTGGGTAATCGTAATCTCGAATGGGAATCCAGCAACGCATTCGATGCCGCGGTAGAGTTTGGCTTGTTCAAAAGTCGCATATCAGGTACGGTGGAGTACTTCAACCGTCAGTCATCCAACTTGATTTTCGACGTGCCCCTTCCTCTTTCAGCGGGTATCAAGACCGAAACCCGTAATATAGGTACCATGTACAACAAAGGCATCGAGCTGGAACTGAGCGGTGATGTGATCCGCACAGGCGACTTTACCTGGACCCTGGGCCTGAACGCGACCACCTACAAGAACCGCATTACCAAAATGCCCGAGGAAAACCCCGAGATCATCGACGGTACCAAAAAACTGAAAGAAGGGAGCTCGATTTACGATTATTGGTTGCGGGAGTACAAAGGGATAGATAAGGCTACGGGCGAAGTGCTGTACCGCGCCGAAACTTTCGCAGCGGCCAACTCCAAGATTACCGAGACGGGCGACACATTGACTACCAGCGTGAACAACGCCCGATACCATTACAACGGCTCTTCGATTCCCAAACTTTCGGGTGGGGTCACGACGACGCTTAGCTGGAAAGGCCTTTCCCTATCGGGTATCATGGTGTATCAACTCGGTGGTAAGGTTTACGACAGCGGCTATCAGGGGCTGATGAGTTCCGGTGGCTACGGCAGTGCCAAGCATGTGGATATCCTCAACCGCTGGCAGAATCCCGGTGACATTACCAACGTACCCCGCATGGATAACGCCCGTACCTCCGATTTCGATGCCACTTCGGATCGTTGGCTGATTGACGCCAGCTACCTCAACATCCGTACGGTAACGCTGGGCTATTTCCTGCCTAAAACGATTGCTTCCAAACTGTTCCTGCAAAACGCGCAGATTTACGTGAGTGGAGAAAACTTCCTCATAAAGTCGCGTCGGAAAGGCCTGAACGTTCAGCAGAGCTTCAATGGAATTTCCAATAACGCGTTCAGTTCGCAAAAGAGCCTGGTAATGGGTATTTCATTCTCACTTTAAAACCAATTTTGAATGATAGAGTAATAGGATAGGCTGCCAAGAGATACAAAATGCGATTATTCCAGCCATTATTCACTCATTCTATCATTCGCTCATTCTATCATTAAAAAAGACTATGAAAAAGAAAATAATAGTTCTATCCATGGCCATGTTAAGCCTGATAGGCACTTCCTGCAAGGAGGACTACCTCGATACGGTACCCACGGCAAGTGTGGATGCTGGCGCTGCGTTTTCAACCACTAAAAATGCCGCCGCTGCAGTCAATGGCATCTACCGCGCGATGGTCGTGCGTTATCTTAGCGCGCAGACTCAGTTTGGATACCCTGCCCTGATGATCCAACAGGACGTACTGGGCGAAGATTTGGTGTTTGGGAACTCTTCAAACGCCGGACATTTTGCCGAGGGGCGATGGACCGGACATCGCAGCGACCAAGGCAATTTGTCCCAAATGCCCTACGAAATGTATTATCGTCTCATTGGCAATGCCAACCTGGTTATCGCTAATATTGATGGTGCCGCCGGGCCACAGGAGGACCGCGATCGCCTGAAAGGAGAAGCCCTTGGACTGCGGGCCTTCGCTTATTTCGGACTGGTGCAGCTTTATGGCAAGCGCTACGATGCAGCCACCAAGCCAAACGCACAGTTGGGTGTTCCGTTAGTGTTGGAACCCACCACCGCCGGATTGCCGCGCAGCACAGTGGAAGAAGTATATACCCAGATCAATAAGGATTTGACTGACGCCGTTGAGCTATTGGCCTCGACCCGGGTCGCCAAGTCGCACATCAACAAGGAAGTAGCCAATGGCCTATTGGCCCGCGTAGCCTTGGTTCAGCAAAACTGGTCTGCCGCTGCTACGTATGCCGCCGCAGCCCGCAAAGGGTACCCCCTGATGTCTGTTGCCCAATACCTGGATGGCTTCTCCGATGTAGGAAACCCCGAGTGGATCTGGGGATTCGACCACCTGGAAGACCAATCGGAATTCTTTGGGGCATATCACTCCTATATTTCCGATAATTTCAACTCATCGAATATCAGGCTAACTCCAAAGGCTATCAACAGCCTGCTTTATGCTAAAATTCCATCGACCGATGTTCGTTCCAAGATGTGGTTAAAAGCTCCCACGGCGGCAACCGCTGTTACCCCTCCGGGGGGGGTGCGGGTGCCTTACATGAACCAGAAGTTCCGCCTGCCGCCGAATCCTGCCACCAGTACCATGGGCGACATCCCCTATATGCGGGCCGCCGAGATGTACCTGATCGAGGCCGAAGCCCTGGCCAAACAAGGTAAAGATGCCGAAGCTGCCAAGGTACTTTTCGACCTGGCAAGTAAGCGCGATCCCGCCTACGTCATGTCTACTAATACGGGGGCGGCCCTTCTTGAAGAGATCTACTTTAATCGTCGGATCGAGTTGTGGGGCGAAGGCCACCGCTTCCTTGATTTGAAGCGCCAAAATATGCCGCTGGACCGCAATGGTGCCAATCACAATCCAGCCGTAGCCGTGCTCTTCGATGTGCCTGCTGGTGATCCACGCTGGGAATTCCTAATTCCCCGTCGCGAACTCAATTCTAACAAAGCGGCCGTACAGAATCCGCTGTAAGGGAGTTAATCAGTGGTTTGCCGCTGTGGATATGAATGTTGCGCCCGCCTCTGGTTCTATCAGGGGCGGGCGTGTTGTTTTACCTTTACAGAATTATCCATTATCCATTATCCCTTGAACAAAGTTCTCTTCATCACGCCCCCCTTCACGCAACTTAACACGCCCTATCCAGCGACAGCCTATTTGAAAGGCTTTCTGAACACGGTGGGCATAGCGTCGCATCAGGCTGATTTGGGGATCGAGGTGATTTTGCGGCTTTTTTCGTCGCAGGGTTTAGGGAAGATGTTCATCGACCTGGAAGCATCGGACGTGGCACTTTCCGACAACGCCTACCGTATTTATGCTTTGAGGAAAGAATACCTCCGCACCGTCGATCCGGTCATTGGGTTTTTGCAAAATAAAAACCCCACGCTGGCGCACGCCATTTGCGACCGCAGTTACCTGCCTGAGGCGGGGCGCTTCGCCGAACTGGACGAACTGGACTGGGCTTTTGGCACGATGGGCATTCAGGACAAGGCGCGACACCTGGCCACGTTATACCTGGAAGACCTGGGGGATCTAATTCAGGAGGCGGTGGACCCACACTTCGGATTCAGCCGTTACGCGGAAAGGTTGGGCAGTACCGCCACACATTTTGCGCCTTTGCAGGAAAGTTTGGAAGCGCCGAATACCCTGATTTCTTCCTTTCTAATCGACTTATTAAAAGAAAATATCCAAAAGTGGCAGCCATCAGTAGTTTGTTTGACGGTACCTTTTCCGGGTAATTTATTTGGCGCGTTGAAGTGTGGGCAGCATCTGAAAAATAACCATCCTGAGATTGTGGTCATCATAGGCGGCGGCTACTGCAATACTGAACTGCGCTCGCTGCGGGAGCCGCTACTCTTTGACTACGTGGATTACGTGAGCCTGGACGACGGCGAAGCACCACTAGTAAATTTGCTGGAATACGTGGATGGGAAGCGTGAACGAAGCCAACTCAAACGCGTCTTTGCCCGCACGGAAGGCAAGGTGGTTTACTACAATAACGGAAAAGAGAAAGACATCGCCCAGCGCGACGTGGGGACCCCTGACTACGCCGATTTGCCGCTGCACGACTACCTGTCGGTGATCGAAATCATCAACCCCATGCACCGGCTTTGGAGCGATGGCCGCTGGAACAAGCTGACTTTGGCCCACGGTTGCTACTGGGGAAAATGCTCGTTCTGCGACATCTCGCTCGACTATATCAAACGCTACGAACCAGTTACGGCGGCATTGCTCTGCGACCGCATTGAGGCCGTCATTGCCCAAACGGGCCAAAACGGCTTTCACTTCGTGGATGAGGCCGCGCCGCCCGCCCTCATGCGCGATTTGGCCCTGGAAATTATCCGCCGCCAACTCACGGTGACCTGGTGGACGAATATTAGGTTTGAAAAAAACTTCACCCCCGACCTCTGCCAACTGCTTAAAGCCTCCGGCTGCATCGCCGTGTCGGGCGGCCTGGAAGTGGCGTCGGATCGGCTGCTGGAACGCATGAAAAAAGGGGTTACCGTGGCGCAGGTGGCTCGCGTGGCCGATGCTTTCACGCAGGCGGGCATCATGGTCCATGCCTACCTGATGTACGGTTTCCCGACCCAAACCGCCCAGGAGACCATCGACTCGCTCGAAATGGTCCGGCAGTTGTTCGAGGCAGGTGTGGTGCAGTCGGGATTCTGGCACCGATTCGCCATGACGGCCCACAGCCCCGTCGGCCTGCACCCGGCGGGCTACGATGTGCAGCGCATCGGCCCCGACTTCGGCGGCTTCGCCGACAACGACCTCCACCACGACGACCCCACCGGCACTGACCACGACCTTTTCGCCGAGGGTTTGCGCAAGTCGCTCTTTAATTATATGCACGGCGTGGGTTTTGAGTTACCGCATAAAAAGTGGTTTGATTTCAAGGTGCCGCCGACCTCTATCCCACCCAGCTATATCGAGCGTAACATCGGCGAAATACCGCAAACCGATATGCGACCCAACGCGCTGGTCGTGTGGCTTGGCGGCGTCCCTGAAATGACGATTTTTAAAGAAAAACGAGGGAAACAGGTGGTGGAGATGGGTGAACTTGAATTTTATACGAAGAAAAAGCAATGGGCGCTGACGACGAGTGTGCCGTTAGCCGAGTGGCTGGTTGATGTCTTTCCGACGCTGGCTCTCGAAGGTGAAGGGCCGCTATCCTGGCAGCAACTAAAATCAAGCTATGAGAAAGCTAACCTGGGTAATTTGGACGATTTTTTGGCGTCGTACGCTTGGCGAGAATTACGGGAGAATGGCTTGCTGGTGGTGTGATCCACCTCAGCAGATCACTGTTTATGGGTATCCACTTGGGTACCTGCGCCAGAAACTCCGTGCGAGCCCAAGTCAAATGACTGGTGCCTGCGAGAAGTAAAGCTCCACCCAGCAGAAACCGAAAGGCTGTCTGCACCTTACTGGTTTTAATAGGTGTCGGATCAAAAATTGACATAGTTAATCCAATTGAATAATGGGAATTTAAGATTCATCCTCGCCTAGCAGCAAGCCCCAGGCTTTGAGGTGGTCACTGTGGTCAAAAATAATCTTTAGCACCGCCATGATGGGAAGTGCCAGGAACATGCCCGAGATGCCCGCGATCAGACCGCCCACGACAACGCCCATGATGGTAGCCAACGAATTGATGCTAACTTTAGAGCCGACGATGCGAGGCATCAAAATATTGTTATCCAGCAGTTGTGCCGCTGAAATAACGATTATCACAGTTAGAATGGGACCAAGTTCGGGCGAAGAAGCCAGGGTAATCAGTATTCCAAGAATATTCCCCACCAACGCCCCTACGTAAGGAATGAGGTTTAAAAAGGCGAACAGTAAGCCAATGAGCATCGCGTGTTTGATGCCAAAAAGCAGCAAACCGCCACCCACCAACACCGTCATGTAGGTAATTTGAATGAGCAAGCCAACGATATAATCCTTGACGATGAATTGAATCTTGATTAGAGCATCCTGTACTCGATCGTGCGTTTCGGGTCGAAACCATAAGTAGACGAATCGCTTGAGCATTCCCCGGTATAGCATTAGTAAGAAAATGTAAAGCGGAATGAGCGTGAGGAAAACAAACATCGAAGTAACGGACCCAAGCGTACCGTTCAGTACTTGTCCGGTGTAAGTCAACAGTTTATCGCTCTGCTCGCTAATGAATTGACGTTGCTGCTCAGTAGAGTAATTGGTGCGGGCCGTAACCCAGGAACTCAGGGTGGTCAGGTGTTTCGTTACGTTTTCCCTAATCGTAGGTAAGTCGGCCAGCAAAGATCCTATCTGTCCGTAAAAAAACCTGATTATCAAGCCAACTAATAGAATGAGAACTAGTATGCACAGCGCAATAGCCAAACTGTTGGGAACGCGCCATTTTACAAAAAAATGATGCAAGGGTAGTAGCACCAGGCTTATGAAAAAAGCCATAAACAGCGGAGCCAGGGTATCGTTGCCTATCGACAGCAGCCAGCCTAGTACAAAAAGACCAATCAGCTCAATGGATCGGCGCACGGTTAGGGGGAGTTCACTCATGAAAATGTTGGGATAGGGGAGTTAACGAAAAGCAATGCATAAAAAGGTTGTACCAACAAGCCTGGAAAGTAAGTTTCCTGCGTTTATAATTAAAAACTAATTATCCATGAGTTATTTGATATTCCTTTCCACCGTTTTCTTCAGTACCGTCTGGGTCTCAGAAAATAGAGAGACTAAGGTTCCCGAACCTATTGCTGTAATCGAGCTTTTTACCTCGCAGGGCTGTTCCAGTTGCCCCGCCGCCGACCGTCTGCTTGCTAAAACGCTGAAAGAAGCTAATGGAAAAGGTCCAGAAGTATTGGCGCTTTCTTTCCACATCGACTATTGGAATCACCTGGGCTGGGCCGACCCGTTCAGCGACAAAGCCTACACCAAACGGCAGTACGTCTACGCCAAACAATTCAATTCCCGCTCGGTCTACACTCCGCAAATGGTCGTCAACGGCACCACACAATTCGTCGGTTCCAACGAAGCCGCTTTAAAAAATGCGCTCACGCAGGCAACCCGACAAGCCCCCCCGGCGAGCTTTGAAGCGCTGAGCGTCCAACCCGAAAGCGGGAAAGTGTTGAAAGTAAAGTACAAGCTGACGGGGGACTTTGAAAACGCGCGGATAAACTTTGCCCTGGTTTCCAAACACGAAACTACCGCCATCAAACGCGGCGAAAACGGCGGGCGCACCCTGAGCAGCGACAACGTGGTGCGGCAGTTTATCACTGTCCCGGCCAAAGCAGCGGGTGAGGTGCTTTTCAATGACCGAGATGGCCGACCCGATGACTTGGCGGTAATCGCCTACGTGCAGAAGTCGGATGATTTGCGGATCGTGGGGGCGGCAAAAGTGGGGATTGAATAGATCAGAAAAGCACCTTTCTCATATCCCTCATCGGTTAAAAACAAAAGGCTGAGGAAAAATAATCATGTCTTCTTCCCAGGAGGTGCGAATGGACACTTCGTAAGTGCCGGGTGTAAGCTTTTCTCCATAATCCGTTCGGTAACCTACCGTCATGTAATTAGCCCTTGAATCTTCACAAGCATTAATGCAATCTGGCCCATTAAGGTTATACCCCGCTTTGCTACCCGACTTCATATTTCTGAAGAAAATCGCGCTGACGTAAGGATTCTGATAAAGGTTTTTGACGGGTAGGTGGATATTAATGTATAGGGAGTCTGAACCTAGAAGTTCAGGAAATATTTTTTCAGAATATGTAATCGGCAGGTTTTCAATCGGCTCAATCCGGCCTTTTGGCGGCGAAAAAATGACGCGATAGGTACTCGTCAGTTGGTCGCCCGTGATTTTGTTTTCGTTCTGTACTTTCATTAGGCTTTCCGGCTTCGCTTGGTGGTTGCTGTAACACGAGCAAAACGGCGTCAAGTCCAACTTGCCCTCCGGCGTCAGCCCCTGCGTAATCACCGCGCCGGGTGAAGTCTTGATCGTGGGTACCAATCCTTGCTCGGGCAGCAAATCCGAAACCTTGATGGTGATGGTCTTATGCAACTGGTCGAGTTCGATGTGGTTGGCCGGGATTCCCTCGAAGGAAACGAAGGTAATCTCAGGTGATCCGGCGTCCGGGCCGTGGAGCTTTTTGCAGGAAATGCAGAGCAGTACCAGACTTACGGCGAGTATTGTGGCGGTTGCTTTCATAGTAGGGTCAATTTGTTTTTTTTCAGCTACTCCTTCAATACCAGCGGCTGCGGAAAGATGAGCTTTTTCTGCCTTTCACCACAGTTGGTGTAGATTGAGACTTCGTAGGCACCAGGCACAAGCGGACCATTTGAGTAAGAGCCGAAGAATATACCCACCCGATTATCAATTCCCGACGGACATGAATTTAAATTATATTGGCTGAGATACGGCGGCAGAATGTTGCTATGCTCCTTACTCGTTGACAAGTTTTTCAAACTTATCCCATTGACGTTGAATGAACTGAATGGATTTTTTAAAGGCACATAGATTCGCATCCAGGAAGCATTGGTACTATCACGAAAATAGGTGATTGGAATATTTTCTATTACTTCCGGGCATCCGGGGGCAAGCGAAAAGTTGATCTGGTAAGAAGTAATATTCCGATAAATCGCTGTCATTTTATCATTGGCTACTTTGAGTACGAAGTGTCCACACGTGTTGGCGAACGTTCCATCAGGATTTATTCCCGCAAGAAACTCCGTATTCTCAGTCAGTTTGAAAGTTGGTTTCAAACCACCTTCGGGAGCATTGGCGGGGAGCTGGACATTGATGACGTAGCGCTCGGGAATAAATTCGATGTCCTGCTGCGGAATGCCCGCAATGGAAATGGCTTTGATGCGCGGCCTACCATCGTCCACTTCTTTGGGTTTTTCGCAGGAAAGGAGGAGCGAGACAAGGCTCAGGGCGAGAAGCGAGGTAGTTTTCACAGAGATAGTCGTTTTGTCGTTTGCTAAATTATTTTGTGTACACCAAAGGCTGTGAAAACTTGATAATTGCGTTGTTACAACCGGTTTCGATAGAAACCTCGTAGTTTCCTGACGGCAAATTTCGGGACACATCGCCCGAAGGAAATGGGTAGGTCAATCGGTTGGCTTGTTCTTCGTCGCATGAATTGAGACAGAATCCAGCCGAGACAGTAAAGAATTGACGTATTTTACCTGTTTCCTTATTCTTTAGAAAAATGGCGTGAACCAACGGATTGGTGTACAGATTCTTCACGGGAAGATGAATCAGGATGCGGAAGGTGGAATCGTCTTTCGGGCGGGTGTAGGTGATGGGCAAATCGTCGATAGCTTCCAGACAACCTCCGGGAGGAGAAAGTAGCACTCGATAGGTAGTGGTCGGCGGGTAGTCTGGCCCGGTGGTTTTGAGCGAGATGAGTAATCTGGCTTCCTGCTTAGACGCACCCGATGGAATGCATCGACAATATGGGGTGAGAATGATTTTCCCGCTGGGTGTCAATCCTTCCCTAACTTCTGCATTTCGGCTCAGCTCAAATTTTGGAACCAATCCCCCATCCGGCAGGATTGAAGGGATCTGCACCATAATAGTACGCGTGCGCTGGTCGATCGTTACATCTTTGTCAGGGATGCCGACAAAGGATATGGACTTGATCAGCGTCTTACTTTCATCGATGTCATTTTCTAGGCAGGAAAAAAACAACATTCCTATTATGAAAAGAAAGACAGTTGTTTTCATATTCTCAGCAATTGTGGGTGGACACTTTCATTGATCCAGCGAGCAGGCAAAAGGTAAACTGATTTTTTTTATTTCTTCAACTCTATATCCGTCAATTCAAAAGGCAGTGGGATGAAGTTGGATAATTCAAGCGTATTATTCGTAAGGTGATAGCCGCTGACTAGCGCCCGTAGCGTGTCTCTTCGGTAACGGCTTGGCAGATTGCACGGTAAAATCGGAGTAGCGTACCTTAAATCTATCGTTGTGCTATCAAGATGAGTCAAGTAATAAAATCTGCCCCCAATAAAAAGGACGGGTGCTTGCATCAGATCGCCCTTTCTTCTTAAATCCTTGAAAACGGACACGCAAGGTGTAGCCAGAATTTCAGGGCTGGTATATTCGTTATCTTTACATCCCACCGAACCACTCAGCAGAAAAAGAAAAATCAAGGCACGTTTCATGTATTTTGGTTTTTTCTCCAAGACTCGCTTTTCTTTTGTTTGGTTGGAAAAGGGTATAAAAAATGGAAAAATACCTTATGCCAAAACCATCCATTGAACTACCAGACCATTTAGAATCCTTATGAAACTGCCCGAAAACCAAGCATCGAGAAGAAGTTTTATAAAGCAAGCGACCGGCACGTTGATTGGCCTGACCGCGACGAACGTTCTCGTCCAGGCGGCTGAATTCGGAATCCAGTCTGCCGGGTATTCGTTGTCGCTGGGCGTTTGTGCGACTTACGATAAGGCGGACTTGTTAAAAAGTTTGGGCTATGATTTTATCGAGGAAAGTGTACCGAATTTTCTTCTGCCCGAGGGGGGCGATGCGCAATACGAGAAAAACCTGCGCTCGCTCAGGGAAGAAAAATTTCCCATTCGCTCTTACGTCTATTTTTTGCCGGGCAAATTAAAATCAGTGGGCCCCGACGTGCAGCAGGAGCCGATTTTGGAACGGGCCGAACTGGCCTTCAAGCGGGCGAAAGAGTGCGGCACGAAAAACATCGTGTACGGCAGCGGCGGATCGCGGGCCATTCCTGAGGGTTTCGACCGGGATAAGGCCAAAGCGCAGCATATCGACCTATGCCGCAAACTGGCCCCTTTGGCCGAAAAATACCAAGTAGCATTGGCGATTGAGCCGCTCAACCGGAGCGAAACGAACTTCATCAATAGCCTGGCCGAAGGCGTGGAAATCATCGAAGCGGTCAATAATCCCTGGATTAGGCTTCAGTGCGACATCTACCACATGCTCAAAGAAAACGAAAGCGCGGGCGAGATTTTGAAATACGGGCAGTACATCTCGCACTGCCACATCGCCGAAAAACGCAAGCGCACCGTACCGGGCGTGGATGGTGATGATTTTCGGCCCTATTTTCGGGCGTTAAAGAAGATGAAATACACCGGAGGAATGTCGCTTGAGTGCAATTGGAAGGATTTCGACCGGGAAGTCGTGCAGGGCATCGAAGTGGTAAAAAAGCAACTCGCTGAAGTTTAGTAAGTCCCTCAACCGTATATTTTGCGATAAAAAGCCACGCCCCGGAAATCCCGAGGCGTGGCAGAAAAAAGAACCGTTATCACCCCGCTGTCACGCTGAGCGGACCGAGCTGGCGAACCAGGCGAAGCGTTATTTCTCCATCGGGTACTCCTTCAAAAGCTGATTCGGCTTATAAAACATGGGATCTTTCTCCGTTTTCGCCCGCACTTCCTTTACCTTTTCAGCCGAAATGGCTGAGGCATCATTGCCAAAGGATTTTCGGACGTAAGTCAGCACCGAGGCTATTTCCTGATCGTCGAGCATCGCCCCGAAGGGCGTCATGGGAACAAGTCCAGCGTAGTCCTTGCCATTGACCTCGATGGGCCCTAAAAGCCCTTTCAGTACGATTTTGATCAGACGCTCCTCGTTGCCGTTTACCCATTTGGTCCCCGCCAATGGGGGAAAGCCCGAGGCCGATAGTCCCAACCCGTCGGGCTGGTGACAGGTGGCACAGTAGCCGTCGCGGCTGAAAATTTCCTTACCCTTAGCAAAGGCATCGAGTTCGGGAGTTTTCATAGTAGCCACTGCCTTTTTTTCCTGTTTTTGACGAACGAGTTGACCGTTCAAGTGAGCCTCGGCGGTTTCAAAAGATTTCTCCATCCAGGAGTCTAGTGGCATTTTCTTAGCCTCTGCCAGAATGTCCAGCCCTTTTTCTTTGTCCAGCCACGAGGCCGCCACGATAGCTTCCAGCCGCACCCGGCCGTGCGGGTCGCGGGCGGCTTCAGTAAGCAGTTCGGCCTGGTTGGGAATCTGGTGACCCACGTAGCGCACCACCCGCACAGCGGCGGCGCGGGCGTGGTAGTCTTTGGCGTGGAGCATTTGATCCAAAAGCTTTTTGTCCACCTTATCGAGGCCCCAGGTTGCCCAGAGAGCTTCCAGCACGTTGTGTTCGTAGTTGGCATCTTTTTTATTTAAAGCCGCGACCCATTTCGTGATTTTGGGTAAAACCTCGGCGGATTTCCGGCCTCGCAGCTCGCGCTGGGTTCGGTAGCGGCTGCGGTACTCGGGTAGTTTGAGGTTGTCCAAAAGCTGCTCCACGCTGGCTCCGGCAATCTTAGCGGGCTTCACGAGCGGCCGCGACGGATAAGTGATGCGATAGATGCGCCCGTGGACGTGGTCGCGCAACGGGTCACGGGCGTTGTGCTGCATGTGGCCGATGAGGATATTGTGCCAGTCGATGAAATACAGCGAACCGTCCGGCGCAAACTCCATGTCCACAGGCCGGAAGTTCCGGTCGTCGCCTTTCACCAAATCCATCACAAAATTGCTCTTGTAGCCCGTGCCGTCGTCTTTCAACGTGTGCATCTTCATGCCCAGAAAACCAATGGTATTGTTAATGAGGAAATCGCCCTGCACGTCGTCGGGGAAGTGGCGACTCGACACGAATTCCAGGCCCGAGGTAGGCCGTACCCGCTGGTCGGGCTGGATCAACTGCACACCCTTGTCCATGCTCTCGCCGTACATCGGCTTCACGGTGCCGGGCAGCATCCAGCGGACGTCAGGGCTGGACGTTTCGGCAAAAATCTGTTGCCCCCACTCGTCGAAAGCAATGCCCCAGGGATTGGGAATGGGCAACTGTGCCACGCGCTCCAGTTTGTGGAGTTGCGGGGCGTAGCGGTAAAAACCGCCGTTGGTCCCCCGTACCGTGCCGTAGGAAGTCTCGACGTTGGTATGCAAAAACACACCCTCGCCCATGTACATTGCACCGGAGGGATCGGAGGTCCAGGCGCTGATTTCGTGGTGGGTGTCGTGGTCGTCGAAGCCGCTCATAATAATGGTTTCCTTGTCGGCGTGGTCGTCACCATCGGTGTCGGTGAAGAGTTTCAGGTTGGTACCCTGCGACACGTACACGCCTTCGGGCGTAAGCTCGAAGCCCACCGGAACCGACAGCCCCCTGACAAAAATGGTTTCCTTGTCGGCCTTGCCATCGTTGTTGGTATCCTCATAGATCATGATTTTATCGTCAGGCTTGCTGTCGCCGGGCTTGTAGTGCGGGTAGCTGGGCATGGTCACTACCCACAGACGGCCTTTGTTGTCGAAGGTCATCTGCACGGGGTTGGCCAGGTCGGGGAATTCTTTCTCAGAAGCGAACAATTCGATCTTGTAGCCAGCAGGGACCTTTAATTTATCCAATGCATCCTGGCCGTATAAATATGTCAAACTGCCATTGGCTTCCGGATTGAAATTGGTTTTGACGGGCGGCAGTTTGCGGGTGCGCTTATCGGCGGCGGCCACGTCGATGGCGAAGCCCTCGCAGTTGCATGCGGCGGCCCAAACTGCCGTATCGCGAATGGCGGTCATTTGCCGAATCTTGTCGATTTCGTAGGGATAGTTGTCTGGTCCGAAGGGGTTGAAGCGACGCCCCCAGGCGTGGACGCCGTTGGGAATCTTATAGTCGTCGAGCCACATGAAGTTTTTCTCCTTCACGGCCTTATGTACCAGCTCGCGGTTGGTGCCTGATTTGGCGGACTCTTTACCGAAAATCTTATCGGCCAGCAGGACGCCTAACTTTTGATATCCTGCGTCGTTCATTTGCGAGCCATCGATAGTCAGCTGGTCT
Organism: Cytophagales bacterium; assembly: GCA_038235275.1. Taxonomy (GTDB): domain Bacteria; phylum Bacteroidota; class Bacteroidia; order Cytophagales; family Spirosomataceae; genus Persicitalea. The sequence continues at coordinate 72,807 of JBBSUC010000012.1, forward strand.
TTACTGTCTTTGTACCAGCCTTGTGATGGGGTGAAAGCGTCCACAAACAACACTTTGTTTTCCTCACAAACCTCCTTCATGCCCTGCGTGTATAGGGACAAATTTTTGTTGATCTCTTTACCATCGGGAACATCCATAATCGCCGACAAATCTTCGTAGGCAATGGGCGAAACGATAGCCATTTTGGGCGGCGTGATGCCATTATAGCGCATCGACAAGCTGTGTTTGAGAAAGGCGTCGAGCTCGGCTTTGAAATTGGCCAGTCCGGCCTCCCCCTGAAACGATTCGCTGTAGCCAAAGAAGCCAACGACTACATCAGCCCCCAGACGAATCAGCCACTGATCGTCGGAGGGAAAGTTGCCCTGGCTGTCGGAGGGATTGGCATATTCGGTCTGAAACTTCTCCGCGCCGGGAAAGGCCCAGGGCGAAAACCGCGCCGAACGGGGACGGAAGCCAGGCGTATCGCCGGGGTCGCACATATTGCGAATAAAAAGCTGGTGGTCGGGATAGCGGACTTGCATTTCGGTTTCGAAATGACCAAAATTAATCATCCGCGAGCCGAGGTTGCCGCCGATCAGGAATATTCGCTCGCCCCGGTCGATGGGTAGGCTGTCGTCATCTATGAAGCGGAAGGCGGTGAAGAAAAGAAGGGAGAGAACGAAAAGGCCAAGGAGTCCACTAATGCCTTTTTTGACGGGTTTGGACATGATATTATTTTTAAGAGGTTAATTTTAAGGACGCGGCTAGTTGATTTAACGCCTTACCCGAAGTAAAGTTAATTTCCTGGCCTTTATACCCCGAAAGCACCTTAAAAAGATGCTTTCGGAGAGGAAACATAATGAAGGAAATTTCAAGTATCAATATCCTGGGTTCTGCTTTAACTTGCTGTTGTTGCGGATTTCGGCGGTGGGAATAGGGAATAATAACTCCCGAGCCTGTAACACTGGTCCGTAGGAAAACTTATGGCCGACAAAGTCCTCGAACTTCTTAGATTCGACGTTGAATGCCTTCCGCAGTCGGACCATGTCGTACCAGGTTTTATTCTCAAAACTCAGTTCGTACCACCGCTCTTTCCATACCGCCTCGCGGAATTGCTCCTTGGTCAGTCCGCTGAGGGCGGGCAGGTTGGCCCGTTGCCTGATTTTGTTCACGGCCTCGTTTGCGGCGGGATTGGAACCGCTGGCTTCGTTGACCGCTTCGGCGTAGGTCAGCAGTACCTCGGCGTAGCGCAGGATAGGCCAGTTCAAGTTACTGCTGGTGGTGGTAAGTTGCGCCTCGGTGTCGAAGAGTTTGTAAATGTAGTATCCGCCCAGGTCGCGGGTTTGGGTGCGGTCTTTGCGGAGTGAGAATGTTTTGTAGTAAAACTGCTTCTCATCGGCCCGTTTATCACCCTTGGCGTAGGATTCTACAAACTCCTTGTTGGCAAAAATGGCCCCTGTTTCGTCGGTATAGGCTGAAATACCCTGGTTGTAAGGAATGATAGAACTCTGCCAGTTAGAGGGCAGGATAAAAGCCGCGTACTGCACCATAAAAATATTTTCACCCTTGTTCTTCTGGCTGGGATTATGTAAATCGTCGTAGCTGGCGAAAAGACTGAATTTTCCTGAGTCGATCACTTCTTTGGCCTTGTCGGCGGCCTTTTGGAAGTATTCTTTTTTTTGCAAAGGATAGCCCGCCATCGTCAAATACACACTGGCCAGCAGTGACTTGACGGCCCCCAAACTGGCCCTTCCCGTAGCATCGGTGTAAGGCAAACCCGAAGCTTCGGCTTCGAGCAGATCCGCTTCGATAAGCTTATACACCTGTTCGGGCGTGGACTGTTCGGCATAAAGATCGGGCGATTTGAGATTGACCGGTTCGGAAATCAACGGGATGCTACCAAAAATTCTAACCAAGTCGTAATAATATAGAGCGCGGAGAAAATGGGCTTCGCCGAGGTACTTCTTCTTGGCGATTTCGTTCATTGGGATGTCGGGAATTTTGGCAATCGCCAGATTGGCATTGGCAATGCCCCGGTAAAATCCCGTCCAGTAGGTTGCTCCGTAACCATTGTCTGAATTGTTGACCAGGTTGCGGACAAAAATGCTATTTTGTGCTTGTCCCAGCTCGGTATTAGCCAGGCCGGTGCCGAATTCCAGCATCATCCAGGGTGCGCCGTTGAATCCGCCGCCTAGGACGCTTCTCAGGTTTTCGTAGATGGAATTCACCACGCTCTCGGCGTGTTCGGGCTTGGTGAAGTAGTTCTCGAGCGTGAAATTAGATTTGTCAGGTTCCTGCAAAAAATCGGAACAGCCCGATCCGAAAAATACCAGGGTACCACTGAGTACCAGTTTGGTGATTGTTTTATTGAGTTTCATAGCAAAATGACGTTTTAAGGTTATAAACCGATGTTCAATCCTACCATAAAGACACGAGGCTTGGGGTAGGCGTATAAATCTACGCCCTGGTCAAAGGCGGCTCCCGAGGTCGAGACTTCCGGGTCGTAGCCCTGGAACTTAGTTTTCAGGAAGAAATTCTGCGCCGATACAAAGGCCCGCAGCCGATTCAGATGCAGCTTGTCAAGCACTGTGTTCGAGAAGCGATAAGCCAACAGGATATTTCGGCCGCGCAGAAACGAGCCATCTTGCACCCGGTAAGTGTCGTTATTGGTATTGTATCCCGCCGACACGGGTCGTAGTTGCGCCAATGGCGTGTCCTGATTTTCAGGCGTCCAGCCCAGCAAAACGGTCTTAAAACTATTGGCAATGCCCACCCGATCTTCGGCCGAGTGTTTGCTGCGGAACAGCACGTCGTTGCCAAACATAAATTGCAGATCGACGGTCAGTTCCAGATTGCCGTAGCCAAAAGTATTCAGGAAAGTACCAAAACCGTCAGGAATACCTTTGCCGATCACGACTCGGTCGTTGTCATTGATCTTGCCGTCACCGTTGGTATCCTGGTACTTGATGTCGCCCGGTTTTTTCAGAAACTTGGTAGCCTCCGACTCTTCGCTGGTGTTCCAGGTACCCAGGTGGACAAAGCCAAAGAAGGACCCTACCGGTTCGCCCTCCCGGATAATGGTGGAACCCGGAAAGATATCCGCGCCGCCCGTCAGTGACTTTACCCGATTTCGGTTGAAGGAGATATTGAAAGTGGAGTTCCAGGTAAACTTCGGGGTGGCGAAGTTGACGGTATTGATGGCAAACTCGGCGCCCTGGTTCACCATGCTGCCAACGTTTTGGCTGACGGTGGTAAAGCCGCTGCTGGAAGGTACTGGGGCGTTGAGCAACATATTGGTCGTCAGCTTCCGATAAATATCCGCTTCCAGCGTGATGCGGTTATTAAATAGACCCAATTCTACGCCAGCATCCGCTTGCAGGGTTTTTTCCCAGCGCAAATCTGGATTAGCCAAACGATTGATCCCAATACCCACCTGACGCGCCCCGTTAAAAATCACCGAGTAGTTACCCAAACCCGCCAGGGCCTGGTAGGCGGTAATTTCCGAGTTGCCGGTGGATCCAATGCTAGCGCGTATCTTCAGATTGGAGATCGTAGGAATGCCCTTCATAAACTCCTCTTCCGTGACCCGCCAGGCCAATGCCGCCGAAGGAAACAGAGCGTACTGATTGGCTGAACCAAATTTGGAAGACCCATCTATCCGACCCGTAAAGGTCAACAGATACCGGTCCTTCAAGCCGTAATTGATGCGACCAAAATAGGAGTTCAGGCCGTAAGCACTGGTGCTGGAGGAGGGAGCCACCGCTACCGCTCCCGCACCGAGGTTATTGAACTGAAAGTAATCGTCCTGGAACCGCTGAGATTGCGCCCGTGAGGTGAAACGATCCACGTGCTGCCAGGCCACGCCCAGTAAGGCGTTCAGGGAGTGAATACTAGCAAACCGGGTATTATAAGTCAGGTAATTCTCAAACTGCCAGGAGTTGTGCCGCGAGTCGTTGATGGATGCATCACCGCCCTGATTGCGCGAGATGTAATTGAGCGTTCGTCCGCCGTAGTAGTCGATGCGCTGGTTGATGATGTTAGTACCCAGGGTGGTGCGCAGTTCCAGGCCCTTCGCTAGATTGATGTTGGTATAGACGCTGCCCAGCATCGTCTGGGTTTTGACCAAGTAAATCCTTTCGGTGATGACCTGGATAGGACTACCGCCGCCCTCCATACCGGGGTAGTTTTCGTTACTGCCCCAGCGGCCATCGGGATATTTTACCGGGATGATGGGAAGCTCTTCCAGCACCTGACGCATGGGGATAATGCCGCCGCCGCCCAGGGGATCCACCTGATTCTCGTTCTGGTCGTTATAGCTCAGTGAGCCGCCCACTTTCAGCCATTTCTTGATTTGACTGTCCATAACGAAGCGCCCAGAGTACCGTTTCAGGTAAGATGCTTTCATCAGACCCTCCTCATTGCGATAACCCAGGTACAACCCAAAGGCGTCCTTTCCATTGCCACCGCTGAATCCAAGCTGGTGATTCTGAGTTTTGGCCCGACGAAAAGACTCATCCTGCCAGTCGGTATCGTAAAGCGGCTTGCCGCTGGCGTCGAACAGCAACGGGTCGGTGCGTTTGGTCTTGGGATCGGTGAATTTTCCACCCGCCCAGCCCACCGGGTCATACTTCTGGGCGTTCTGGTAGGCGATGTCCTCCGCCCGAAGGAACTCCTCCGAGTTGAGCAAAGGGATTTTTTTTGGCAAAACGCCCACGCTAAACTCCGTATCGTAAGTTACGCGCCCGCCGTCGCTGCCGCGTTTGGTGGTGACCAGGATTACGCCATTGGCCCCGCGCGCGCCGTATATAGCCGTGGCCGAGGCGTCTTTTAGCACCTCCACCGAAGCGATGTCGTTAGGATTGATAAAGTCGATCGGCGTGCTGCCATTAGCCAGGTCAGTGGCGTTGAGAATTACGCCGTCGATGACGTAAAGCGGATTGTTGGCCACACTCACCGAAGTGTTGCCTCTAATCCGAATGTTCGCCCGTCCGCCCGGACGGCCCGAGTTAGTCGAAACATTCACTCCGGTAATGCGTCCGCTCAGGGCCTGGTTGAGCGAGGCCACCGGACGTTCCCGCAGCGTTTCGCCCTTCACGGCCCCCACCGCCCCGGTTAGGTCAGATTTGCGCTGCACGCCGTATCCCACCACGACCACCTCGTCCAGCGACTTGTCATCCACCGCCATCCTGATGTCGAGTTGCGACTGGTTGTTCAACTGGATTTCCTGCGTCATGAACCCGACGAAGCTAAAGACAAGCGTTGGATTGGTTTCCACGACGGCCAGTTCAAATTTTCCCTCGTTGTTGGTGGTCGTGCCGCGCGTGGTGCCTTTCACCACCACGCTCACGCCAGGCAGTCCGGCGTTATTTTCGTCGGTAACCGTGCCGCGCACGAGGCGTTTAGGCGATTCTTCTACTTTTTCTAGGATTGGAGCGACAGGGTTGACAATAGAAGCTGAACCCACCGGACTGTTTTCATTGCTGGCTCGGGCGTCGGTTTTGTCCAGACTCGTTTGCGGGATGCCCGGCAACGGAGTGCCTGTTTCCGTAATCACAAAAGTATACTTCCGAACTTTCTTGACCTTTAAGTTTATGGGCGCTAGAATCCGGTCCAGGTTGCGCTCCACCGACTGGGAGAAATCGATCGACCGCGTCGGCACAGTGCGGCTGGCGACGAGACGGTCTTCAAAGACAATCTCGACTTTATAATGCTCCTGTAATTCGAGCAAGATGGTTCGTAATTGGGCGGTGGCTGGCCTACTTACAGCAGGTTTGGGCTGCTGGAAGTAGGCCAGACTTTGGGAGAATCCGGCCAGGGGCAGTTGGCTGGTCACTAGGAGCGCCAAGCCCAGGGAGCGGGCGGGTATAGGAATTTTGTGCATATTAAAGGGGTTTAGAAATAGTTTCCTGACTGCTTAAAACGATATGATCCTTCTCTTTTTTGGTTTGTAAATTCAGTACCTCCACTAAGATGGCAACTAGTTCCTCAGCAGTTTCGGCCTTGAAGTTTCCGCTGATGGTGCGGGCAGCAATTTCGTCGCTGCCAGGCCGGATCATCACGCCAAAATTCTCCGCCATGATGGCGCAGATTTCCCGCACCGAGGTGTTGTCAAACGCGAAGCAATGTTCCTTCCAGGCAACTTCCTCAGCAGTTTTGCGGATGCGCTGCCGGGTCAGGCGACCTTCCGGGTTCAGGATCACCAATTCGCCGGGTTCCATCAGCAGTTTTTTCTTCCGGGAATTCTTTTCGTAATCGAGGCGGATTTTTCCTTTGCTCAGGGCAACCCTTGTCCCCCGCGGCCGGGCAAACACGGTGAACTCGGTACCCAATACCTCGACCTGAAATTGCTCGGATGTTTTGACCACAAACCGTTGATCGGTGGCTGTGTGCCGGACAGAAAATTCTGCTTCCCCCCTAAGAACCACTTCCCGTACTTCACCGTCGAAACCAAAGCGGGGTACCAAGAGCGACGAATTGGCGTTCAGCGTCACCCGGCTGCCGTCGCTTAGGTCGATCGTGCGGGTCTTACCGTACCCCGTCGTGTATTCCTTATTCAAGATGGGTTCACCAAACAGCCACGCCCCCACGCCCAGCATCAGGGTGATACTGGCAGCAATTTGCCAGAAGCGCCAGCGAAGCAAGCGGCTAGAGGCGGTCTCTTCAAAAAAAGGAGGAGTGCCGGATTCGTGTTGCTTGATTTGCTCCATGATATTGGCAAAAGCCGTGTCGGCGTCGGGCCGATATTGGGGCGATTGCATTTCCCATTTGTAGAGACAGCGGTGAAAATATTCAGTATTCTCAGCATCTTTCAGCCAATCTTCCACGGCCTTTTTTTCCAACGGAGTCGCTCGACCCGCCAAGTACTCGAAGAGTGTGTGTTTGGAAATATCCTGTTTCATCGGAAAAGTATCGCTCAGGGTAGCAACCACTCGCTCCGCAGGGCCTGGCGCAGATGGCGCAACGCCTTGGAGATATGGGCTTCCACGGTTTTGGGGGAAATTTGGAGTTCGTCGGCAATTTCCTGGTACTTCTTGTCTTCGAAGCGGCTCAACAGAAACACCCGCTGGCACTGCGCGGGCAGTTGCGCGATGCTCTCGTTGACTTTTAAGAAAAGCTGGTTGTAATGGATTTCGGCGTCGGGGCCAACCGTCTGGGTATCTTGCTGATTTTCTGAATAGGCATTTAGCGGAGAAGTTCGTCCCAACTCACGGCGTAGGTAGGTGTACGCCTCATTGCGCACCGAACGGAAAAGATAACTAAGAAAGGAACTATTGATGTGGCGGTAGGCCTCCGACTTGTAGAATTGGAAGAACACCTCACCAACCAAATCTTCAGCAATCTGCTTGGAATACACAAAGCGGACGGCGTGGGAGCAAAGTGGAGCGTGGTAGCGGCGGAAAAGGAGTTCCAGCCCGGTGCGGGCATCCTCCGCAAAGGTTTGACGCAGTAATAATTCATCATCCAATTGACAAGCGGAACCATCCCGGTCAGGAATGAGCGCCTTTTCTTGCTGAAAACCGAGGTTTAGTTTTGAGTCGAGCATACAATGAGTGCTGCTAAGTACCCCATTGACTCACAACGGTCCGTTTACCCTTAGTCTTTTGGATAAAAAATAGAAAAAATATTTTTTTCTTGTCTATTTTTTCGCCGAAGCCATGATCTTCTCCGCAGCACGCAGGTCGTAGTCGGCGTTTTTCTTTTTGTGGTCGATTAATTGCCTGACCGCCGGAAAAGCCGCTTTTGCCTCGGGACCAAGCTGTTCCAAAATATTCAGCGCCTGCACCCTAGCCATTTGAAGGTCGCTGCTCAAAGCCTCTGTCAGGGTTTGCACCGCCTTGTCCTTTTCACCCAAATGAGTTAAGGCCTCAGCGGCGGCAATCCTGACACTTGTTTCTTTGTCTTTCAATAAAGCCATCAGGTCATACTTGGCGGGCGTAGCGTAGTGGCCCATAATGGTGCAGCCCGTAGCCGCCCAATAGCGCACGATGGGATCTTTATCAGCCAGCATTTTCATAAGCTGGGTAAGCTTTTTCGGATCACCCTCCGAAGCCAATTCCGCCGCACCTACAACTTTTTTGACATCATAATGTCCGCTACGGGCGTAGTCGTAGAGCGGGATAATGTTGGAAATGTCCTCCATCATGGCCTCAGGCAGGAAGCCCACATCTTTGATTTCGATGGCGTAGTCGTGGTTGGCCTTACGCATTCGTTCCAGCACGGACTTGAATTTGGGATCGCCCGCCAAGTTGTTGACGTTGTGCGGGTCGGCCTCCACGTCGAAGAGTTCTTCCACGGGCTTGGTTTCCCAGAATTTTTTCTGCACCTCATTGAGCGTTCCGGCCAGGTAGGCTGCTTCCCAGGATTTCATGGAAGGCGCGCGCCACAAGTACTCTATGTATTGGCCGTAAATCTTGTGCGGCATGTAGTTGCGAATGTATCGGTACTTCTTGTCACGCAGCCCGCGTACTAAATCCATGCGCTCGTCCATGCGCCCCCGGAAAGCATGGGCGTACTCGCGTAGGGCGTCGATTTGTTTGCCCAAAAATGCCTTGCCCTGCATATAGTCGGGAATATCCACGCCCGCCAAACTCAATAGGCTAGGTGCGAAATCCAAAAAGGTAACGATGCGGTCTGTTTTAGTACCAGGCTTGCCAGGTGCGAGGTGCGCATATTTCTTGGGAAAACGAATGACCAGCGGAATGTGCAGACCCGATTCGTACATGAATCGCTTGCTGCGACCCAGCACGCCGCCGTGGTCGCTGTAATAAAAGACGATGGTATTCTCCGCCTCACCGGATTTTTCCAAATCAGCCAGCACTTTGCCGACGAAGGTATCCATGTCCTCGACCTTGTCGTAATACTGCGCCCAGTCGTGCCGCATTTCCGGCGTATCGGGATGGTAGGGCGGCAGCGTTACGTCGGCAGGTTTATGGCGAAGTTTGGCGGTGGGAATGGACTCGTGGAGGCAGCTTTCGTGCGAGATCGTGGTGTTAAAAATGGCAAAAAACGGCTGTCCCGCCTTGCGGTTGGTATAAGTGGCCTGATTGCTCGACTCGTCCCAGGCGTCTTCCTGATCCTGGGACACGTTGTAGTCTTTCTTGACGTTGTTGCTGGTGTAGTACCCAGCTGCTTTTAAGTACTTAGGATAAAACTTGACGAAAGTCGGAATGGCGTACCCGCTTCGCATATTTTCCGTCCCAATGCAGGGTGGGTACATTCCGGTAATCAAAGTCGAACGGGCGGGCGCACATACGGGCGCGGTGGCAAAGGCATTGGTATAAAGCACACCTTCCGAAGCCAGTTTGTCAATGTTTGGAGTCGTCGCAAACTTATCCCCGTAAGCCCCAATAAACGGGCTATTGTCCTCACTCACAATCCAAAGGATGTTGGGTCGGTCCGACGCTCGGTGGTCCGTGGATTGTGCTTTCGCATGAAAGAGATTACTGAGCAGGAAAGTCCCAAGGAACAGACTGCCAAAACTCATGAACTTTGAACTCATAACCAGCACGGGCTGCCCCGTCATAAACTTTGAACCGCCAGGCGGCCCTATTTTAAAAAGGTCCTTTTGCCCCAATCCGCGTTGCGTTCTTCGCCTCGCCGGGCATTTCTCCGCGCAGACTTTGTTTTTGGGCAGACAGCGGCTTGCCCGTTTCGCGGTGATACCAGTCGGGCGTCATGGTTTTGGGAACGGTATCGCCCGTTTCATCCTGCCATTGTTTAAGCACTTTGCGCAGCTTTTCTACTTCTACCGCGTAGGCGGGATTTGTAATTCTATTCTCTTCCTGAATCGAATCCTTATTTACATCGAAAAATTCTTCCTCCGGCCGAGGCGAGCGGAAAACGTCCTCCTGAATGGCCGTCAGTTTGCCTCTTTTATGCCCTGCCTTCAAATCAAGGGCCGAAGGACTTTGGTTGGCGTCGATTGGTCCTTCGTTGGTGAGTTCGGGGCGCTTATTGATGACGTAGAGGAAATCTTTGGTCCGCACCGCCCGCTCGTATGCCTCGTAATCGTGCCAGTTGTGTTCCGAAAAGACGTAATTTCGGAATTTCAGATTGGGGTTTTTGAACAACTCAAAAAAACTCACCCCCTGCGTCGTTTTGGATGGCCCAACCTGGGCAACTTGCAGCAGGGTAGGCGCAATGTCGATGCTGCTGACCAGGCTTTCGCAAATTGTCCCCATTTTTGGTATGCCCTCGGGCCATTTGACCACGAATGGCGTCCGCATTCCGGTATCGTAGACGCGCGTCTTGCTGCCCGAGAACGGACGGCCGTTATCGGCCATGAAAATGATGAGCGTATTGTCAGCGATACCCTGCCGTTCCAGTTCTTGCTGCAACTCGCCGAGGTAGCGGTCAATGCGGCCAATCTCATTATAGTAGGCAGCCAGGTCGGTGCGGGTGTCGGGCGTGTCCAGCAGCGGCGGGGGAATGGTGACGTCCTTGCCCGGATCGTGCGGCTGCGGGAAACTATCCACCGCCGACCAGGGCCGGTGGGCGTCGAAGGGCGCAAACCAAAAGAAAAAGGGCTGGTCTTTGGGACGATCTTGCAGAATTTTAACCCACATTTTCTCCCCGCCTTCACCCACCTGTTTGCGGTCGTTAATCATCAAATCGTAAGCCCGACGTGTGTTGGGACCCTCATGGAACTTGCCGGAATGCGCCGTGTAATAGCCACTTTTTTTCATCAACTCCGGGAAATACTCCAAATGCGCGGGAAGCGGCGTGTGCAGTTCCGCCGCCCCGGTATTGTGCGGGTAGCGGCCCGTTAGAATACTCGTCCGGCTGGGACTGCACGAACTGGCCGTGAGATAAAAATTGGTGAATTGCAGACCTTCCTTTGCCATGCGGTCGATGTTTGGCGTACGGATTTTAGTATTCCCGTAGCAGCCAATATCCTCAGCCGAAATATCATCACCAATGATGAAGACGATGTTGGGTTGGGAGTTCAGCAAATCTCTTTGAGCAAAACAACTCAAAGAAATGGCAAACAGTACACACAAAAGTCTGAATCTCATAACTCTCAACTCTTAACTTAATATAGAACCCAAGTATCCTTCCCGCCGCCCCCCTGGGACGAGTTCACCACCAGCGAACCCTTGCGTAGCGCCACCCGCGTCAAGCCGCCGGGCATGACGTGAATGTCCTCCCCGTACAAAATGTAGGGCCGCAAGTCTACGTGTCGACCTTCGGCGTGGTCCTGCATCATGCAGGGGACGCGCGAGAGCGATATGGTGGGCTGGGCGATGTAGTTGCGGGGGTTATCCCGGATTTTCCGGCGGAACTCTTCGTGTTCTTGGGGCGTAGCTTTGGGGCCGATCATCATGCCGTAACCGCCCGCCTCGTTGGCTTCTTTCACCACGAGTTGCTCGATATTTTTCATCACGTAGTCGAAATCCTCCGGTTCGCGGCAGATGTAGGTTTTTACGTTTGGAATGATGGCCTCTTCGTCGAGGTAGTACTTGATGATGCGCGGCACGTAAGCGTAAATCACCTTGTCGTCGGCGACGCCCGTGCCGGGGGCGTTGGCCAGGGCCACGCGCCCCTGCTTGAAGACCTCGAAAATCCCTGGCACGCCCAACAACGAATCGGGATTGAAAACTTTGGGGTCGAGGAAAGTGTCATCGATGCGGCGGTAGATTACGTCTACAATCTCGAAACCCTTGGTGGTGCGCATCTTGACGAAGCCGTCGGCTACCACCAAATCGCGGGCATCCACCAGTTCGACGCCCATTTGTTGGGCCAGGTACGAATGTTCGAAGTAGGCCGAGTTGTAAATACCTGGTGTCAACACCACCACGTTGGGGTTGGGGCGTTCGCTCAAATGCTGGAGCATATGGTGCAACCGGGTGGCGTAATCCGACACGGGCCGCACGCCGGTGCGGGCCAGCACGTCGGGGAAAAGTTGCTTGGAAAGCTCCCGGTTTTCCAGCATATAGGACACGCCCGACGGACAGCGCAGGTTATCTTCCAGCACCATGAATTTACCGTCGTCGCCCCGGATGAGGTCGGTGCCAGTGATATGGCACCAGATGCCCCTGGGTGGCGTGATGCCCCGGCAAGCTTCCAGGTAACACTTGCTGGACTCGATCAAGTCGCGAGGCACGACGTTGTCGTTCAGGATGTTCTGGTCATTATAGACGTCGTGGATAAACATATTCAGGGCCTTGATGCGCTGCTTGAGGCCGCGCTCCATTTCGTCCCATTCCCGGCCCGTGAGTACTCTGGGAATAATGTCAATGGGCATAGTACGCTCGGTGCCTTCGCCCTCGGAATACACGTTGAAGGTGATGCCCATCGAAAGCATGGAGCGCTCCGCGGTCTGCTGGCGGTTGAGTAAGTCCTGGCTGGTGAGGGTCTCAAATTTGGTTTTCAGGTGTTCGTAGCCGGGCCGAATTTGGCCTTCGGGCTGAAACATTTCGTCGTAAAAAGCTTCGGAATTATAATCGGCAAAGGAAAAATTCATAGGTTTCTTAATAAATTCAGATGGATTGGTGCTTACTGCCGAACAATTTATGGCGGACGATTGGTTTTACCAAATTATTGAAATTTTTAGTTTTCGTTACGTTTTTTAAGCAAATTTCTGCGCTATTTGCCAACCGACTTCGTTTACTGCCTACCATGACTCGCCGGTTCGCCTTCTTTTTCCTTTCGCTTGCCTTTGCCACGTCCCCTGGCCTCAATGCCCAACACCTGCCCGGAGTGGCGATGGGTAATTACGCGGGCACTCAGGCCCTGTACCACAATCCCGCTTTCGTGGCCGATTCGCGCTACAGGGTTCACGTCAATTTGGTGGGAGCACAGTTATACGTGGCCAACAACCACATCAAGTACGACGTACCTTATTCTTTCCTGTCGCTTCTGACCAACTCCGTCCCCAATAAGTATCGAAATGAGAAGGGGGCCATCATTCTACCGCGCGCCGACTTGGAACAAAAGCTCAACGGCAGACTCAAACATTTGAACCTCGGCCTGGAAGGGCGGCTGCCCTCGGTGATGGTGTCGCTGCTCGACGGTAAGTTTGGCATTGCCGCCACCTCCCGCGTTCGGATTATGGGGAACCTCACCCAAGTCACCGAACCGCTGGCTCAGGCGTTGCGGGGGCGTGGGAAGGGCGAGGACATTCAAAAAACACTATTTGAAAACCAATCAGGCAAGCTGCACCTCAACGGTGTGGGCGAAGTGGCCCTGACGCTGGGCGGCGTTCTTTTGGACAACGAGACGGATTTCTTTAAAGTGGGTATTACAGCCAAGCGCTTGATCGGACTTTATAATGCCCACATTATTATCGACGATGGTGCTTTTGCCATTTATCCCGACGAAAACTACCAGTTTAAAAGAGAACTGATCGACCTCCCTTCCGTCACTACCACTTACGGCTATACCAACGATGGCGCGTTTCAGGATTTCAAGCCCACCCCCGGCTGGTTACTGGGTAAAGCTCCCGCCGGTAGTGGCTGGGGTTTCGACCTGGGGATGGTGTATGAGTATCGCCCGAATGCCAACCGTTATTCCTACACCGACCGCGGCGTCCGCAAGCGCGATGGAAGTGTCAACAAGTACCTCTACCGCCTGTCGGTAGCGCTGACCGATGTCGGGGGCGTCCGCTTCAAAAATCCTGGCTACGTCAGTCAGTTTCAAACGACGGCGGTCAAAAGGACTTTTCGTTACGAGAATTTCCAGAAACTCGACGGCACGGCGGGTTTCTTCAACGCTGTCAGCAAATCGCTGGATACCGATACCAGTACGCCCACGACTTCTTTCCGTTCGGTGCTGCCCACCGCTTTGCAGACCAGCCTGGACTATCAGATACAGCCAAACGTCTATGTCAACGCTTTGTGGGTGCAAAATCTCGTTTCTGCCGGAGCCTTTGGCATGAAAGGCGAATCGGTGCTGGCTGTGACGCCTCGCTATGAACACCGCTGGTACGAGCTGTCGGTTCCGGTCTCTATCATGAATCGCTACGGGTCTTTCGGGGTCGGTTTGGCCGGGCGCGCGGGGCCGCTGTGGTTCGGGACCGACCATCTACTGGGTTTGCTCAATGTGGGGAAACCCAAAACCTTCAATCTCTACGCCGGGCTTTCGGCGGGGCTGTTTCGTCGTCCGCCCCGGTCGCCCAATGCCTGTTTTCTGCCCGATGGAGAAACTTTTTGGCAGCGGCTGTTTCGCAAAAGATAATGCCTTTGATAGTCGGATAGACTTACCCTTAGAGTAATTTCAGTCAGCCGAAGGCTCTTTCTTTAAAAAGCCCAAACCTGCATGAAAACCCTCGCTATTTTTTTGCTCTCTTGCCTGATTTTCGTGCAATCGTTCGCTCAGAAAATCGAACTTTTCCCCAAAAATAATCCCAAACTCAGCTTTGCCGAACGGGAAATAAAGCCTCACTTGGGGAAATTCCAAGTCGAACTCATCGCCGACGCGGCGCAGGTTGGTAAAGTGTGCGCGCAAAACCAACTCGCCAAACCTAAATGGGATGACGACCAAAGCTACGCCCTCCGCCGAAAAGGTGATAAAGTATGGGTACTGGCCAGCGACGCCGTCGGGGCAATGTATGGCGGGCTGGATGTAGCCGAGGCGTTGCGCACCAAACATCCCGAGTGGCTGGATAGCAAAGATCATAAACCCTACCTGCTCGAGCGGGGCCTGAAATTCAACATTCCGCTCGACCTCCGGACACCCAGTTATACCGACGCCAGCGACGCGGCCCAAGCCAATATTCCTGAGGTTTGGAAAGAGGAGTTCTGGCGGGAATACTTCAACGAAATGGCCCGTCAACGGATGAACGTGATGACGCTTTGGAGTCTGCATCCGTTTCCTTCGCTGGTTTATATTCCCGAATTCCCCGAGGTCGGCCTGAACGATGTTTGGCGGACGAAGGCGAAGTACGACGACACCTATTCGCATAACGGCGATGGTTGGGATCGTCCCTACCTCTACGAAAATGTGGAGGTGGTGAAGAAGATTTCCATTCAGGAAAAAATGGATTTCTGGCGGAAAGTCATGCAAATGGCTGACGACCGGGGCATTCGTTTTTATATTTTCACCTGGAACAAATTTACTTACGGCGCCGAAGGAAAAAACGGCATTACCGACGACCAGACCAGTGAGACGACGATTGCCTACTTCCGGGCGGCGGTGCGCGAATTAGTGAAACAGTACCCACTTTTGAAAGGCATCGGCATTACGGCGGGCGAACACATGGACAACAAGCGTACCGACCAGTACCGCAAGGAGAACTGGCTGTGGCGCACCTACGGCGAGGGTATCAACGACGGTTTGCGGGCCGCGCCGCGCGAAGATTTTCGGCTTATTCACCGCTTTCACCAAACGGGCCTGGACGATATTCTGACGGGTTTCAAAGGGCTGAACTGCCGCCTGGATTTGAGCATAAAATACGCCATCGCGCACATGTATTCCATCCCCAACCCGCCCTTCACGCTGCCCGCCTTTGAATTGCTCACCGAAAAAAACAAAAGCTGGCTCACCCTTCGCAACGACGATATTTACAGCATGCGCTGGGCCAACGTGGACTTCGCCCGGCAGTTCGTACAAGCCATTCCTGAAGTGGATAAGGTGGCGGGCTACTACATGGGGCCGGATGGCTATACCTGGGGTCGGGATTTTTTGAATAAAAACACTTTGAACGACCCGCCACTGGTATTCAGCAAGCAATGGGTCAGCAATATGATTTGGGGCCGGTTGACTTACGATCCGACGCTTTCCCGCGAAATTTTTGACGAAAACATCCGGCAGCGTTTCGGCGGCACTTCCACCGCAACACTGATAAGGGCTTGGGAACCCGCCAGCATGATTTTTCCTTTCATCACCCGTTTTGTTTGGGGCGACATCGACCTGAAATGGTTTCCCGAGGCCAACCTCAGCCACCGCAAGTACCGAGGCTTTTACACGATAGAAGAATATATCAAGCGTCAGCCGATGGATGGCAGCAATATCGCCGGCATTGACCAATGGCTGCACGACCCGCAGGGCGCGGCTAGCCTGCGCTCGCCGTTGTCGGTGGCCGACTCGCTGGAAAGTCTGGCGAACACTGCCCTGGTAAATCTCAGAAAACTGCCCGCTTATAGCGCCACCAACCCAAGCGAACTTTCACAGACATCGAGCGACATCGAGGCTTTTGCCCAAATCGGTTTGTATTACGCCAACAAAATTCGAGCAGCCTACGCTTTGGCCAGCTTCGACAAAGACAAAAACGTCGCCGACCAAAAGAAGAGTCTGGATTACCTGAAAAAAGCAGAAACACATTGGAATAAATACGCGGCGATCTACGCCGCTAAAAACCAGCCCGCACTTTATAACCGCGTCGGTTGGGTGGATGTGAACGCGCTGAAAGGCGAAGTAAAAAAAGACTACAATATCGTGCAGAGTTGGCAACCGGGGAGCATTGCCTACAAGCGGCAGAATACGACGGAGAAGCCATTTAAGAAGTAAGAATTAGGTATAGAATTTGAGCAATTGCCTATTTTCTCTACTCTTTTTTGTACTGAAACTCCTTCTCAAAACTGACATCTCTAAAATCGGCATTATCCGGTAGTTGGAAATTGTAGTCGGATTTTTGATCCATTTTCACCACTAGTGGCCCTCCGGTTTCCACTTCCATCACGTGGCCACCGAAAGTGCGGTCGTCGGAAATGAAGTGGAAATGAAAACCCATGGTATTGATATTGCCGATGAAGTCGGGGCAGTAGAAACCAACCATCGTTCCCGACACATCGGTGGCGTTGAAAACCGGACGGTTAGGAATTAGTACATCTAAACCTTCCATGAAAGGCCGCTCTTGTTTGGTAAGGCCACCGCATTTCAGGCGGGCGAATTTGCCCTTGATTACAAAAGCGTAGAAATAATTGGGCGAAGCTAGTTTTCGCTTTACCCGACTTTGCAGACTGTCGAAGCTGACGGATGTTTGGGTAATCTCAAATTCATCGTCTTTCTGAAAATGCACGGCGTTGGCGTACACCAATTTATCCGTGTCGGTACCCTTCGACACCGTGCCATCCTCGCGGATACGGTAGGGCTTGCCGTCTACCATGACCATTTCACCATCCAGTAGATTGAATGAGCCCAGACCAACATCGCCTTTGGTTTTTAGTTCTTTTACGGACAGGTCGGCGTCGAATACTTTATTGGTAAATGCCCACCAAATAGAGTACTGGAAGTAAGTGTCGTTTTGCGATGCGTTGGTGTCAACTTCGCTGGTGGCCAATGGCTGATCATCGGTCTGTTTACAGGAGGAGATGAACAGAAAGCAGAGGGTGAATAATACTAAGCTGGTTTTCATAAATTTAGATTCAGACTTTTGGGCGCAGGGCAATTCAACCGGTCTTCTAAAACTGCCTTTTCAAGCTGTCCCTTCCTTTGAGTAAGTGATCCGGGATTATTCCTTACAAGAAAAACGGGTGTTGCAACTACTCCCCGTTTACAAACCTTTCGCGCCAGAAACTCGTTAATTCCACCATGCAAGACAATGCACAAAATCCCGGTTCAACGCTCGAACGATTCGGAAAAAACAAGGTTATCCCCGACTTATTGAAGGAGGAAATCTTACTTTCCCTGTCGTACTATCCCGAGTTACTCGACACTCATATCGAGTTCAGAATCCTTAGCCCGCAAATCAAGAAATCGGTTATGCAGGCGCAGCCCATTGTAGGATCGTTGTTCAAACCAAAGGCTGAACGCGCTTACGTTATAAAGATAAGCCGATATTTCAAGGACGAAAACCAACCACTGCCCATCGAAAAAATCGAGCAAAAAGTGCTGATCGGCTGGCTTGGCCACGAATTGGGCCACGTGATGGACTACCTGAATCGGTCGGTTTGGGAAATGGCAGAATTTGGGCTGGGCTATTTTTTTTCCAGACGTTACCTGATGCAAGCCGAACGCACCGCTGACCTATTTGCCATTAGCCACGGTTTGGGGGAAAAAATAGTGGACACCAAAAACTTCATTCTCGACCATGCCTATTTGCCGGAGCGTTACAAAGAAAAAATCCGACGACTGTACGTGTCGCCGGAAGAGGCTTTGCTGCTGATCGAGGAGTACAAGGCGAAGATGTGATTATTGCTCTTTCACAAACGCCTCGAATTCCAGGAAATCTTCCTCTTTCATTACTTTGGGCATTTTGGCCTGGCCGCCTTTTTTCTTGGTGCGTTCGTTCCATTGCGTAAAGCGTTCGCAGGGAATGATCGTGGCTTCCACGCCTTTCAAGGCCTTGGTGCGGGCCACATCGTAATTTTTGTTGGACTCGCGCAGAGTTTCATCGAGCAGTTGTGCCACATCAGCTGAGTCGGAGAATGCTTCATCGGTTCCCAGATACCAGCGATTGATGTACTCTCCGTCGTCCCGACGCACGGCGGCTACGGTAAATTCTTTGATAGCAATTCCCTTTTGCTGGCTGAGTTTCTGTACCGCGTCGGTCATTTTGTTGACCGGAAGCTGCTCGCCCACTACATTTAAATAAAACTTGGTGCGGCCGCTGATGATAATCTCGCCACGCGCCACGTCGGTAAACTGCACCGTGTCGCCGATCATATACCGCCAGGCACCCGACACCGTCGAGATAAGCAGCACGTAGTCGATGCCTTCGGTGACTTCCAGGCTATTGAGAACCGGGGCGTCGGGACGCACGGTTCCATCGTCGGCCATAAAGCGATCCTGGAAGGGGACGAACTCGAAATAGATACCGTTGTTCAGCACGAGTCGCATCGCCTTGGTTTCGGGCCGGGCCTGAAACGCCAGGAAGCCTTCGGACGCTAAATAGGTGTCGATGTAAATGAGCGGTCGCGCTATCAATCTGTTGAGGCTCTCCACGTAAGGCTCCAAAGCCACCCCGCCGGAGGTATACACCATCAGGTTGGGCCAGATTTCGTGGATGTTATTCAGGCCGTGGTATTCGATGACTTTTTTAAGCATCAGCTCGATCCAGGAAGGAATGCCTGATAGACTGCCGATGTCCCATTTGGGGGCTTCCCGGGCAATATGCTCTACGCGAAGATCCCAATCTTTTATACCGGAAACCTCCTTACCCGGCCGATAAAAAAAGTCAAACCAGGCGGGGATGGTGCTGGCACTTATGCCGCTGATCTCGCCTTCCAGATGCCCGTCCACCTCTTTTAGATCCGTACTCGAACCTAACATAAGGACTTCCTTTTCAAAAAAATCGGGCGGCATATCGAACTCCGAGAGCGCCAACACCTGCCCGATGCCCGCGCGACGGATGGCCGCAATCATATCGTCGGTGACCGGGATATGTTTGCTGGTGCTGGTCGTTCCTGAACTCACGGCGAAGTAGTCGGGCTGGCCGGGCCAGGTTATGTCGGCTTCACCAGCCAGCGTGCGGTGCCACCACTCCGCGTTGATTTTGTCGTAATCGTGCGCCGGGACCCGCTCAGCAAAAGTCCTGAAGAGTGTTTCGCTCTCCAGAATATTTTCAAAGTCATATTTTTGGCCAAATGCCGTGTCTTTGGCAGTTTTGAGAAGATGGCGAAGTACTTTTTCCTGCTCTTCGACGGGCGAATCATAGCTGGTGAGCGTTTCGCCGAGGTCGACGGCTTTTTTGAGAAAACTTCCTAGTAAGGACATTTAGTTGATAGTGGACGGTTGACAATTGACAGTTATTTTGGAAAAAACTATGCCCGAAAAAAAAGCGGGGAATTGGGGATGAATGATTAAAATAACCCCAGCTTTCCACGTACCGACAATACCCAAACCAGCAGCATGACAATGGAAAGCCCAAAAATCCACTTCCCGTGCTGGCGGTCACGCTCCCGGTAGACAAATACGCGCTCACCGTTGGGCAATGTTTTCTTCGCCGTCGCCAGGTGCCAACCCATGAACAGGCCGACCACGCCGCCCAGAAGCGCGAATACGTAGGCCAGCCAGACATTGGCCGTTTGCTTAGCTTCGGGTTGGGCCAATTCGTGCAAACGCGATTTTTTCAGGAGATCGAGAAGTTTGGCGTCCACGTCGATACCCCGCTGACTCAGAATCCGCCGGGCCAACTGGTAGTCGAAGGCCGACCATTCGTCGGGACTTGCCAGAATGTCGAAGAGTTCTTCGTCCCTGAAACCAAACAGGTAGTGATCTTCGGTGGCTGATAACACTTCACTGGCCGCCAGTTCATGGAGCAGTTCGTTGACTTCGGAAAAGCGGACAGGCTGAACTTTGACGATGAATTCGGGCGGCAGGGTGGTCATGCCGATGGGCTCGATGCGCTCACGGTAAATTTCGGTTTGGTAGGGAATTGTGTGTTCTTCCAGCAGTTGAAGTAAAGCCCGGAAAGGTTCTTCGTGACGGTAGTTTTTGATGGTCAGAAATTCTTCCATAATTTAGCAAACTACCTTTTAGCACCCGGTCGGGTGTAGCCATCCGTACGCTGCCGGACCAGAAGCTCGCTCAACTCTTTGGCGACTTCGGGTTCCGCTTTCAACAAGTTACGTGTTTCGCCGGGATCTTTATCCAAATCGTACAGTTGAGCGGTCCATTCCTTGGTGGGTGAATCGTCTTTCGACCAACCGCCACTACCGGAACCTTCGACGTACTTCCACTGACCCCGCCGGATGGAAAACATTCCCGAAATAGAATGATGGATTAGGCTGGGACGGGTGGGTTGGGTATAGTTGGGATTTCTCAAAATTGGCGAAAAGTCGAAGCTGTCCTGCGCCGCATCGGCGGGAAGTTTCTGGCTAGTAATTGTGGCAAAAGTAGCCATCAGATCGTTCAGGCAAATGGTTTGCCCCGAAACGGTTTGCCCCGAAACCGTTTGCTTTGCATCTTTGTGCCTAGAAATCTTCTGCGGCCAGCGGACTATGAACGGCACCCGGTGACCACCCTCCCAAATGTCCGATTTTTGTCCCCTTAGAATACCGTTGGCCCGGTGCCTGGGAAAAGCTGCTCGGTCGCCGGGCTTCCAGTCGGCCCCGTTGTCGGAGGTGAAGACCACAAGCGTGTTCTCTTTCAAGCCCAGGCTATCCAAAGTGCGCAATACCCGGCCTACCACGGCGTCGGTATGGGCCACAAAATCGCCGTAAGTACCCGCGCCCGATTGGCCCGTGAATTCGCCGGACGGCAGCCAAGGAGTGTGCGGACTGGTCAGCGGCAGATAAAGGAAAAATGGCTGGTCGGTTTTGCTGCTTCGTTGAATAAACTCCTGGGCCTTCACTCCCAAGTGATCGAGCGTCTGGGGGAGTTTGAAATCGACGGAGCCTTTACCCGTTCGCCAGAAAACCCCCCTAGGGTCGTTATTGCCCGCTATTTCCACGATTTTTCGACTGGTGGGCTGGCCGTTTTCTAGGTACAAATAGGGCGGAATGTCGAGGGACGAAGGCACCAGAAAACTATAATTAAAGCCCAATTCCGCCGGACCGCTGGTCAGGTTGGCCACGATGTCGAGGTTGTCGCCCTTGGGCCATTGGTGCGGCTCATGCGGCGGTTCGGAAGCGGCGCCCGGAATTTCCGGCCAGTTTAGCCCAAGGTGCCACTTGCCGATGACGCCCGTTTGGTACCCGGCGTTTTTTAGTAAATCGGCAATTGTGAAGCGGTCGACCTCGATGAGGGCAGGGGAATAGCCGCCCAGAACGCCCTGCTTCAACGGCGACCGGAAGGCGTAGCGTCCCGTGACGAGGCCGTAGCGCGTGGGCGAACATACCGCCGAAGCTGAGTGTGCGTCGGTGAAGCGAACGCCCTCTTGACTCAGCCGATCCAGATTCGGAGTTTTGACTTGGGAGTCAGGATTGTAACATTGCAGGTCGCCGTAGCCCAGGTCGTCGGCCAGGATGACGAGGATATTCGGTTGGTCGGATTTTGCTTTGCTTCTTTTTGGCTGGGAAGTGCAGCCAAAAAATAGGATACAAAAAAATAGCAGGGAAACAAGACGGTAAGAAGCTTTCATGAGTGGAGGTGGCTTGAAAGTAAGGCTTTGACTAAACCCAATAAGCCGCCAAAGCCCCGAAATTACCGTGTCAGTACGAAAGCCCGACGGTTTTCTTACTATACTCTGTCGAGGTCAACTGTTTGAGCATAAAATCGGCAACGTCGGCGCGGGAAATCCGGGACTTGATCGTCGGGTCGTCATAAGCGAAGCCAGCACGGTATTTTCCCGTCCGCTCGCCATCGGTCAGGCCGCCGGGGCGTACGATGGTCCAATCCACCGGGCTACGGCGCACGATTTCTTCCTGGCGTTCGTGGTCCGTAAATGCCTTTTTTAATAAAACAGGAACGAAGATATGTTTAAAAATCCAGGGCGATCGGTCCAGCGTCGCCGCGCCATCGCCGTAACCCAACGAGGTTTGCACGATGAGGCGGCGGGTATCTGTCTGCTCCATAGCCCGCAAAATATTGGCCGTGCCATCCGATCGCACGGTCCCGACTTTGAAAGGCGACGTACCCAGACAGCACATGACCGCGTCGTGTTGGTCAAAGGCCGCCCGCACGCTACCTTCGTCCAGCACATCGCCTTGCACGATATCGAGTTTGGTATTTTTGATATCGATTTTGCTGGGGTCACGCACGAAAGCGGTGACGGTGTGGCCTTGTTCCAAAGCTTGCTTCACGACCAAAATTCCGGTGGAGCCGCTGGCTCCGAAGACGAGTATTTTCATGGGGGGAAGATTTGGGTTGTTTTATTGAATTAATCTTTCGCTGCCGCCAGTTTGCAACTGGCGGTAAAACATCATTAAAGTCTTTGACTTAAAATGGGGAAGCTACTTTTGACCCTCAGAACATCTCCTCCGCCTTCGTCAGTGCCTTGTCCAAGCCGCTCAAATCCGAACCACCCGCCGTGGCAAAGTGGGGTTGTCCACCGCCGCCGCCTCGAATTTCTTTGGCAAGTTCCTTTACGATTTGTCCGGCGTTTAGGTTCTTCTCTTTCACCAGGTTTTCGGCAATGTACACCGCTAATTGGGGCTTGCCATTAAGTTCAGTAGCCAGTATTGCAATTAAGTTTTCCACCTGATCGCGCAGTTCGTAGGTCAGTTGTTTCAGGGCGTCGGCGTTGGGGACTTCCACGCGCTCGATCAGTATATTTAGATCGCCCGATTGCCGAATTTTTTCCAGCAAATTCATTTTTAGCTGCTGTACTTTTTCATTTTCCAGCGCTTCTACTTTCTTCGATAAGACTGAACGCTCGTCCAGCAAAGATTCTACGGCCTTCACCAAATCCTTTGGCCCTTTCAGCAAATCCCTGATTTGATCGAGCGTTTCGTCCTGTTCGCGCATTCTTTCCAGAGCCGCCTGGCCCGTAATGGCCTCCACGCGGCGAACGCCCGCCGAGACGGAGCCTTCGGAGGTGAACTTGAACAGGCCGATTTCGCCCGTAGCAGGAATGTGCGTACCTCCGCAAAGTTCCAGCGAGTAGGCCGGATCGAAGGCCACGACGCGCACAAAGTCGCCGTATTTTTCGCCGAAAGTCGCCGTTACCCCCATCGCCAGGGCTTCCTGAATCGGGACGTTGGTTTGTACATCAAGGACGACGTTTTTGCGAATTTTTTCGTTGACTAGCTCCTCGATTTGCCGTAGTTCTTCGTCGGATACTTTAGAAAAGTGAGCAAAGTCGAAGCGAAGAAATTGATCGTCCAGGTAAGAGCCTTTTTGGCTTACATGGTCGCCCAGGACATGGCGCATGGCCGACAGCATCAGGTGCGTGGCGGTATGGTTGGCCATGATTTTGTGGCGGCGATCGGTATCGATACGGGCCGTGACGGTATCGGCATTTTGCAGGACTTCGTCCAGATTTTTATCCGTCGAAATATGCACGAACAGATCATTTTCTTTTTTCGTATCCGCGATCGTTACGATGAACGGCTGATCGTTCACCCGTAATTCCAGCGAACCGGTGTCACCCACTTGCCCGCCCATTTCGGCGTAAAAGGGTGTACGATCCAGCACGATATGGTACTGCTCATCACCTTTGACTTTGACCTTACGAAATTTAATGATGTGGCTGTGGGTTTCGTGGAAGTCGTAGCCTAAAAACTCCACGGCCTGCCCGTCGTTATCCTGCACTTCCACCCAATCGGTGGCTTCTTTGACGGCGTCGGAGCGGGAGCGTTTTTTCTGTTCGGCTAAAGCACTCTGAAAGCCCGCTTCGTCTATTTGCAAACCCTTCTCGCGGGCAATCAGCGCGGTCAGGTCCATCGGAAAGCCGAAGGTATCGCTGAGTTCGAATACTTCCTCGCCGGGGATTTTAGTTTTACCGGACTCCTGCAATTGCCCGGTAATCAAATCCAGTCGCTTCAAGCCTGACTCTAACGTGCGTAAGAACGAGCGTTCTTCTTCCAAAATGACCTTGGTGACAAACTCTTCCTGCGCTTTCAGTTCGGGAAATACCTCGGCAAATTGGTCGACTAATCCGGGTACCAGGCGGTTGATAAATGGCTCGGTCAGATTCAGGTAGGAATAGCCGTAGCGAATGGCCCGGCGCAAAATGCGACGAATGACATAACCCGCCCGCACGTTGGAGGGCAGTTGCCCGTCGGCGATGGCGAAAGCCACGGCTCGCAGGTGGTCGGCAATCACGCGCATGGCAATGTCGGTCATGCGCTCAGACTCGATCCCGGCCCCGTATTTTTTGCCCGACAATTTTTCTAAAAACTGAATCGTCGGCTGGAAAACATCGGTGTCGTAGTTGGAGGTCTTTTTTTGAATCGCCATGCAAAGCCGCTCGAAACCCATGCCCGTGTCTACGTGCGTAGCGGGTAAGGGGAGGAGGGAGCCGTCGGCCTTACGCTCAAACTGCATAAAAACCAGGTTCCAAATCTCGACGACCTGCGGATGATCCGCGTTTACGAGCAATTTGCCAGAAGTGGCGGCCACTTCCTCAGCGGGGCGCAGGTCGATGTGAATTTCGGAACACGGCCCGCAGGGACCCGCATCGCCCATTTCCCAGAAATTATCCTTTTTATTACCCAAAATAATGCGCTCCTCGCCCACGATGGGTTTCCACAAATCCCAGGCTTCCTGGTCGAAGGGAACACCATCTTTTTCGTCGCCCTCGAAAACGGAGACGTACAGGCGATCTTTGGGCAAATTATAAACGTCCGTCAACAACTCCCAAGCCCACTGAATGGCCTCTTTTTTGAAATAATCCCCAAAAGACCAGTTGCCGAGCATCTCGAACATGGTGTGGTGATAGGTGTCGAAGCCGACGTCTTCCAGGTCGTTATGCTTGCCGCTGACCCGCAGGCACTTCTGGGTATCGGCGATGCGGCGCGAGGGCGGCGTGCCGTTGCCCAGGAAATAATCCTTGAATTGCGCCATGCCCGAGTTGTTGAACATGAGCGTCGGATCACTCTTGGCCACCAACGGCGCAGAAGGAACGATGAGGTGTTGCTTGCTCTTGAAAAAATCGAGAAATGCTTGTCGTATTTGTTGGGAAGTCACTTGGTGAATTATGAATTATGAGATATGAATTATGAGAGGACATTCGGCGAATATAGGCAGATACCTCACTTTGTGCTTTTGTGCCTTTGGATCGCAGCGGCGAACCGCCTTTGTGCCTTTTAAGAATAGAGCCACTCAGGAACCACAAAAGTAACGATAATGCCCTAGGTTTGGAATGCGATGGAAATGGGTTGTACTTTTGGGTAAAGATTTTTTTGAAGAATGGAAGAAAAAGAGAAGCGTTACTACGATACGAACGAAGTGGCCGATATGTTGGGGGTGCAGGCCTCGGCGCTGCGGTTTTGGGAAAAACAATTACCGCACCTTCAGCCTAAGCGCGACTCGCGCAACCGCCGCCGCTACACGCAGGAGGACATCGAGATCGTAAAGAAATTCATCCACCAGCGACGCGACCAAAAGCGCACCGTCGAGGGGGCCCGGCAACAACTCAATCACCGCGAAACGGCGCACAACCTCATCAATCGCCTGAAGCGAGTGCGGTCTTTTTTGGAGGAGATTAAAGGAGCTTTGGAAGGGTAAGAACAATGTATAATGAACAATCAACCACCCGGCGGCCCGGAATAAATTCTCTACGTGTGAAATTAGCAATTCTTAGTGCGATACTGTTTCTGTTTCCGGGTGGTGGTTTTGCGCAAAACCTTGATTCCAAGGATATTTTCGCCCACATCGCCGTCTTGGCGGCAGATTCGTTGGAAGGTCGCGGTACGGGGACGGTGGGCGAAATCAAGGCGGCCAACTACATCGCCGATTGGTTTAAGCGGGCCGGGCTGGAAGCCAAGGGGGGGAATAATAGTTTCTTTGAGCCGTTTGGCGTCGTGATTCACTATGACGGTGTGCCGCATCAGGTCACGGCTCGCAACGTGGTGGGTTTTCTGGACAATCAGGCCGAGCAGACCATCGTCATAGGGGCGCATTTCGACCATTTGGGCAAAGGCTACCAGTCGGGTTCGCTGACGCCTGAGAGCCAGAACTTGATTCACAACGGAGCCGATGACAATGCCTCCGGCGTGGCGGGTGTGATCGAGTTGGCCCGGTATTTTGCGGGTAATAAGACTAAGGAAAAATATAATTTCCTGTTCATCGCCTTCTCGGGCGAGGAATTAGGCCTGCTGGGTTCCAAATTTTTCGTCGATCACTCGACCATTCCCCTGGAATCGGTAGCAATGATGGTGAACATGGACATGGTTGGGCGGCTGGAAGAAAGCAAGGGCGTGACCATCGGTGGCTGGGGTACCAGTCCCGAATGGGAAAGGCTCGTTCCCGCTTTAGCCCAAAGGAATAATCTGAAATACGTCGTCGATTCTTCCGGCGTCGGCCCGTCGGATCACACCTCTTTTTATCTCAAAGAAAAACCCGTGCTGTTTTTCTTCACGGGCGTGCATTCCGACTATCACAAACCGACTGACGACGCGGAGAAAATCAACGCCGCCGGGGAGCAGAAAATTCTGAAACTGATTGTGGATTTAGTGGAGAATTTAGGTTCCGATAAACAAGAAATCCCCTTCACCGAAGCCGGAAATCCCCACCCGCAAGGCGTACAATCGGATTTTAAAGTTACGCTGGGTATCATTCCCGATTACTCCTTCAACGGTCGGGGATTGCGTGTGGACGCCGTGACTAAAAAACGACCAGCGGCTGCGGCGGGTATAGAAACGGGCGACATCATTACCAAAATGGGCAACTTACCCATCAAGGATATTTATGACTACATGAAATCGCTGGGCGAACACGAAGTCGGACAGAGCATCGACGTTGAAGTGCGGCGCAAGCAGGAGAATAAAACGCTGCGTGTGACATTCTAAGGTTTTTTATAAAATTGCCGCAAAGGGATCCTGCGACATTTTGAGTTCGGCCATAGTCCCCGCCGCCGTTCCTGTAATGGGCAGTGGCATGGGGCCGAACTTGTGATTGGTCGCCACTTTCAAACCCGTACCGAGTGTTTTCCAATCTTCCCAAGTCGCTTTCACCCCACCAATGGGAATAATCGACACCCAGAGCCGGAAAGCTTTGGGCAGGCCTGATTCATCCAACAGCCATAAATACGAATCGCCCGGCGTGACGCCGCCGCTGGTATAGGTCACGAGCAAAGCATCGTGGCCGTCTTCATCTTTAACGACGGAGCGTTTTACGCCCTCGTCAAATACTTTGGTGGGGGCAATGAACCAGAACGAATCGTTACAGAATATTTCCCATGCTTTGCCGTGCTTTTTGTCTAGTTCGTCGCCCGTGACCTCTTTTCCGTCGTCGAAAGCTTTGCCTTTTTCCCATTCGTCCAGGTTGAGCAGGACTTGATTGTCTCCCCATTTCACTTCCACCAAGTTTCTTTTTCTATCCCAAACGTAGTGGTGTGAACCGTTGAAGGTCCAGGTCAGGATGTTGGTTTCATCCATGTTTTTGGCTCCCACAGCGGCCATCATTTTGTTGGCCAGGCGGTCGGCTTCGGGGCCGGAGGTGCCTTCGGGCAGGGGTTTATTGTAAATCAAATAGGCACCGACAAACAGTAGCACAAGAACAACGACGATGCCACCAAGCACTCGAAAAAAGGTTTTCATAGGAGGGTTGAATTTTTTGTAAAAGTATAAAATTGTACTTTCATCGCCAGATTTCGGTCAGCCAAGGTACTGATGGGCTATTTCCCCAATTTTTATTCTTAAATTCTCTTCGATGAAAAGACTTAACCCGGTTTTTGTTGGCTGTGTTTTCCTTTTATTTCTCTCTATAAGCGAGGTGAAGGCCCAAACGCCTGCTTCCCCTTTTGATCTTTATGCCCAGACAAGCGAAGTAGCCGGGCTAATCATGCAGTACGGGCAGGATATTCGGGCCATCCGTTATTTTTATTCCCCGACGGTAAAGAATCGCTACTACGGTGAAGCTGCCAATGTCCTCAATTCGCCCGAACAGCGGCGGCGGCTTCTGGAAGTGGACGAAGATTACCTCAAAAGACTGCCCGCGCTGGATTTCAAAGCCATGAGCAAATACGGCCAAGTGGACTATATTTTGCTCAAAAGAAATATTGAAGATCATAAATTAGGGCTTAACCAGGAGGCGCAGGAATATGAGCAGATCACGAAATATATTCCCTTCGCCGAACCGATTTACCAAATTGAAAAAAGCCGTCGCCGAGGTGCTACCGTCGATGGACAGCAACTAGCGGCTTCCCTAAATACTTTGAACAAGGAAGTAGTGGCCGCCGCTGAATCCCTCAAAAAAGTTGAATCACTGGACAAAACTCTGGCCGACCGGGGGGAGGAAGCCGTGAGCGGGCTGCGGGCGAGGCTGCGCAGTACCTACGATTTTTACGTCGGCTACGACCCGCTGTTTACCTGGTGGGTACCGAAGCCGTTTCAAGCGTTGGATAGTACCCTATTAGCCTATGCCAAAATCATGAAGAGCAAGGGCAAACTGGTCACGACGCAAAAGGAGGATAAAAGCGGCATTCGGGGAGTGCCCATCGGTCGGGCGGAATTGATTCGGCAGTTGCGGGTCGAGATGATTCCCTATACGCCGGAAGAATTGATTGCGCTGGCTAACAAAGAATTTGCCTGGTGCGATAAAGAATTGTTAAAAGCATCACAGCAAATGGGTTTTGGCAATGAGTGGAAAAAGGCGCAGGAAAAAGTCAAGAACAGCTACGTCCCGGCGGGGCAGCAGCCCGAACTGATTATGAAGCTTTACAACGACGCCAAGGACTTTATCCAAAAAAACGACCTGATAGACTACCCCGAAATCGCCGACGAAACCTGGGGTATGCAGATGATGACGCCCGAGCGGCAACTGGTGAATCCCTTCTTCCTCGGCGGTCGCGACATCATCATTTCCTACCCGACCAACACCATGGAGCACGACGACAAGCTGATGAGTATGCGGGGCAACAACCCCTACTTCTCACGCCCCACGGTGCAGCACGAACTGGTACCGGGACACCATTTGCAGTACTACGTCAGCAGCCGCTACAAGCCTTACCGCAACGATTTCCGCACGCCGTTCTGGACGGAGGGCTGGGCACTGTACTGGGAACTGCTGCTCTACGACAAAGGCTTTGCTAAAACCCCCGAAGAGCGCATCGGGATGCTATTCTGGCGAATGCACCGCTGCGCCCGGATTATTTTTTCACTCAACTACCACTTGGGAAAATGGACCCCGCAGGAGTGCATCGACTTTTTAGTGGATCGCGTGGGTCACGAACGCGCCAATGCCGAGGGCGAAGTACGCCGCTCGTTCGAGGGCGGGTACAGTCCGCTGTACCAGGTTGCCTACCTGACTGGTGGTTTGCAGATTTTCAGTCTGAAAAAGGAACTGGTCGACAGCGGCAAAATGACTTTCAAGCAATTTCACGACGCCGTGCTGCACGAAAATAACATGCCCATCGAAATGGTCCGGGCCACGCTCACCGACGAGCCGCTCACGCCAGATTACCAGACGAAGTGGAAATTCTATGATTTTAAGTAGAGAAGCAATATATGGCGTCTCGCAGATACCTTACCAAGAAACCCGAATCAGCGAAACGCCCTGCCGGGGCAAATCGAAGTCCATTTTCAATTCGCCTTTTTTGACATTCACCCATTCGGGTGAAGTGAGCATTTGCAGTTGTCCGGCGGCTTCGAGGGTTTTGATTTGCTCCGCCGTTGGCGTTTTGGGCGACCCCATGCTTTTCCAAACCTCGTAAGAGTTGCTGTGCTGCCCGTCGATGCGATAATGCTGAACCAGCACCCGAGAGGCGGTTAGCCCTTTCACCTGCACTGAAACCGGTGCATCGGGCGCGGGAACGTTATCGTCGTGGTAGTTCCAGACCATTACGGCGGCTTCGCGGGTCCCTTTGGCGGCGTAGCCGTTGATGTCGGCTTCGCCGCGCACACTTTCCTTCGTTACTTTCTGAAACGAATAGGCCAAATCCTTTTGATTGACTTCTACCCGCCGCTCGGGCATCATCCCAAACATCCGAAATGTATTCAGCACGGGCTTGTCCACGCCGTTGGTCGCCAAGTCGCGGAAGCCCCGGAACCAGGCCTGATCCTCAAACTCGAAGGCCCAGGTTACAGCGCCGAGCAGATTCACGCCCCGCGCCTCGGCCATGTCCTGCTTGCGGGCGTAGGACGCCGCCGTGTAGCTGCTGTACATAGTACCGTTGCGGTAGGCGTTCGACGGGTGGAAATCTTCCGAACAAGCCGCGCAACCCTCCGGGTCGGATTCTCCGATGACAATGGGCAGATTTTTGAGAGTAGGGTAGGAGGCTACGATCTCAAAGCCCTTGTCGATGTTGCGCAACTGCGCCCCCATGTTCATCTGCACGTGCCCGTCGACTACTTTGGGCGCGCCTTTGGCGTGAAAAGTAATGAAGTCGATGGGCGAGCCCTTCTTGCCCGTCACGTAATTCTTGCCATTCACCACGTGATCCATGAAAGCCCGGAAAAATTTGGTGGCGTTCTCGGAATTGGGACCCGTCACTTCCGGGCCACCGATCCGAGCCGTGGGCAGAGCACGTTTGACGGCATCAGCGGTGTAGTCGTAGAGCTTGATGTATTCTTCGGTCGTGCCTTTCCAGTAGGGAATATCGGGTTCATTCCAGAGTTCCCAGTACCAGCTTTCGACCTCCTTTTGGCCGTAGCGGGCCACGGAATGCTTCACCCACTGGTACACCAACCCCGCAAACTTGTTGTAATCGTTGGGCGGGTAGGCCCAGCCTGTGAATATGTCGCCGTAGCTGTTGTCGGGCTTCCAGTAGTGGCGGTAAGGCTGTGGCTTGGTGGAAAGCGCCTCGGGCATGAAGCCGATTTGCGCCAGCGGCTTCATGCCACGCTCGATGTAGGTATCGAAAATCTTGTCGATAATCGTCCAGTTGTAAATTGGATTGCCATTTTTATCCTCGGTGTAGGCGTTGGTCGAGCCCCATTTCAGGGCCGCCTCACCGTCGCCCGTCACCAGTAGGCTATGCGCCCGAACGTACACGGGTACCCGGTTAGCCTGCGCGATTTCGGACAGGAGTTTTTTGCCATCCTTCATGTAGGTGTAGTTCGGTTCGTCGTAGCCGAACCACGCCCAAATGGGTTTGGCTACCCCTTTTTCTTTACTCAAGTCCACCTGAATAGAGACGGGAGCTGGTGCGTTTGCCTGACCGAAAGCAGTTTGATGGAGCGTAAGTGTACTGCAAATCAGGAGAAGAAGACGGAATGCTGGTTTCATGCGCGGGAATGGTTAAGAAATCAGGCCCTGAGTGGAACCCAGTAGGCTTCAAAGTATGCGAAAAACAAAATTGGGCAAGATTCAATCGAATGGAATCCGTGCTGGAATGCTACCTTATCGTACCAACGGTTGTGTCCAGGCGGTTTCGACGTCGCCTTCCTGAAAAGGGTTTTTCTGCGGCGTGTCGGATATGATCTTGGCCCGCACGTATAAATCGGCGGGAGTTAGTTTATAACTGGCCTGGGTGCCTTTTACTTCTTTCAGGAGTACGCGCCCCTTTTCTGAGGGGGTACCACCTTTTTTACGGACACCCCAAAACTGAACGATATAATTGGTTTTCGGTTTAAAATCCACTGCCACTGAAAGTATCCCCTTCTTGTTTTGAACATCTTTCAGCAAAACCCCCGTCGTCGCGTAGAAATCGCCTTTTTCCATGGCCTCAACCAAGGCTCCGGGTGTCAATTCCGGGGCTTTGACCATGATCCAGCCTCGTCCGGGATTGCTCAACCCAACCTTGTATTCCAGATAATTGTGCGAGTCGTCGGTAGCCAGGCCGAATAATGGCGGCTTATCGTCGCTGAGGTAGCTGATTAGAAGGTCGTCCCAGAGTTCATCCATGCCCATCGTGGTGCTATCGCCGTAGTTATGGACCAGCGGATGGCCGTTATAGACCTCGAAAAAGCGCTCGCCGCGCAAGCCGCGCATGTCGTCGGCTTTGATTGCCCACATAAAATTGGGGTGGTTGATGTGCGGAATCATGGGCTGGCCCGTGCGTCGGCGCTGTTCGTACACCGCATCCAGATTATTCTGCATCACTTCGGCCATCGTATTTCCGCCCTGGGGTTGGATCAATTCCTTGACGTTGACCGCGTTCATGTGCATAGGCTTTCCGTCGAACTTGTCCGTGACCTCCTCGGCCTGAACGATCAGGAACTTGCCTTTTTCTTCAAAAATCGGACGAAATTCTTTGAGCATTTTCAGCTTCACGCTGATTTTTCCGGCGGAATCAGTTTTGTACTCCACCCAGTCTCCACCGTATTTTTTCAGGTACTCCCGGAAGCGCTGTTGGCGAAAGGGATGTGGGGGTACTTCTTTCCATAATTCCTTATCAGCCAGAGTATTATGATCCGAGAGTGCTATGAAATCGTAGCCGTGGGATTTGTACCAATCCAGTACCAATTCCGGGTAATCGTCACCATCGCTCCACAATGTGTGCGTGTGGGTATTGCCTTTGTACCAACGGGTAGTCGATTGGGCCTGGGCAGGGAATGTGCCTAAAAAGAGGAGGAAAAAGAGTGAACGCATTTTTCGGTAATTGGGTGATTTTCGCGTCAATTTACTGATTCTTTTTGCCAATTTTCTTTCAGAATCCGGTACAAATAAACATCGAGCCCATCGTATCGGGTCTGCTTCTCGCGTATCAAACCGTTCTTTTCCGCTACGCGCTGGGAATTGAGGTTTCCGACATCGATAATAGAAACCACCGAATCAGACAGGTCGTGGGCAAAAGCGTAATCGATGAAAAGCTTTGCCGCCTCGGGAGCATAACCTTGGCCCCAGTATTTTTTCAGGACGTGATAACCGACTTCCAGCTCAACCGTGTCATCCACCGTTTGGGTCATCAGCCCGCACATGCCCACGAAGGCGTTGGTCTGTTTGTCGATCAATGCCTGCATCCCGTAGCGCTGCTCAGCGTAGCGCGTAAGTTGCCGCTCGATCCAATAGCGGGCGCTTTCTTCGGGCGTGTTATACACGGCCATTGGGAAAAAGGCGATGGCTTCTTCGTCGGTGAAAAATTCTGCCCAGATTTCAATGTCATCCGGGGTGAGAAAACGGGTGCGAAGGCGATCCGTTTCAAGACTATCTTTGTACAAAAATGGATTCTTCATTTCGTATCAGTACATAGGGTTGCCACTCACACTTCCGGCGGGAACGTGTTGGATCGAATCGCGCGGCGAACCGTCCCAATGCCCGACAATTTTGCCGTTTTCGTCGAACCGGAAAAAGTCGATCGTGACGTATTGGTCGTTACCGGGCCAAATCTGGTGCGTGTGCAAAGCTACTAAATTGCCTTCGGCCACTGCTCTCAAAAATTCTACGGATTTGCCAGGATACTCCGCCGTCATTTTTTCAAAATAGGCGATAAAGCCAGCTGGGCCATCGGCAACCAGGGGATTGTGCTGGATGTATTCGTCGCCAACGAATAATTCTACGGCTTGGCGGGGATTACCCTCATAGGCGGTTTTGTAGAAGGCGATAGCATTTTGCTTGTTTTGGTCGAGGTTCATGAATTAAAATTATTTACCGGATATTCTTGATATTAGATTATGTTTTGGAACCTAATTTGGTCATTCTGTTGAGGAACATGGTAGCGTATGCGATTTGCGGCATAGCCTCGGAAGATTCTATCGTTTTCTCGTATTCTTTGGCCAGCCGACGCCTGAAATTCAGCCATCCGAAGCACCTCTCGACCTGCCAGCGATTCTTCTGAGGCACGAAGCCTTGCGCTGATTCTGGTTTTTGCGGTCCGCCGCTGCGGGGCAATTTCTACCTTCCAGCCATATTCCTTGTCAGCGTGTTCAATGAAAGCGGTCTTATAACCCTGGTCGCCAATGATTTTCTGCAAGCGCGGCACTTTGCCCTTCAAAACTTCGAGGGCCTGTATACCCGCCTGGTTGTCGGACAACCCGGCAGAACTAACCTTTACTGCCCAAGGGATGCCAAGCGTGTCGACCAAAATCGTCCTCTTGCGGCCCTTGATTTTCTTTCCTCCATCCACGCCCGTGTCCGACCCGATAAACTGAACAGATTTAACACTCTGACTGTCAATAGCCAGAAGACTAGGAGTGTTCTCCCTTTCCTGTCTTTTGCGTTCTTCGATGGCTAAGTGATCTAGTAGTTCTTCCCAGATTCCACGCAGCTTGAACTGGCGGAAATGGTAACAGACTGTTTGCCATGGCGGGTATTTACTTTCCATATTTCGCCATTGGGAACCAGTATTATTGACCCCCAAAATGGCATTCACGATCGTGCGGAGTATGTTCAGTAAAGTGTGTCAAGTTATGATTTACTAACTTGACAATCAAATGGAACAAAAGGGAAAAGAAATGAATGCATCCAGAGGCCAGTCGGGCTTCGATTACGAATTCTTCCGCCAGGAAACGGTCGCCAAGATGCTCTCCGGCGACAAAGAGCTTACGGGCAAGGACGGGCTGCTGGCCCCTCTGCTGAAAGGCCTGCTGGGCATATACATCGGCGACGCGGAAAGCGCGCGTTTCTGGTTGTCCGTGCTGACGGACTTGCAGAACAGGGCGGGGCGGCCCGTGCCGCGTGAGAGACCTGCTGGTCTGTTCGATCGACAACCTGACGGGATTCGGCGACGCGATCGAAGCCGTCTTCCCGCAGGCAGACGTGCAACTCTGCCTGGTTCACCAGGTCAGGACGTCGATGCGCTACGTCGTCTCGAAGGACCAGAAGGCCGTAGCGGCTGACCTGCGGCCGATCTACCAGTCAGCCAACCTGGCCGGGGCCGAGCAGAAGCTGGAGGAGTTGGCTGAGAAATGGGGCGGCAAGTACCCGCGCTAGCGGCGGAACTGGCTGCGTCTGACGCGGTTCTTTGAGTACCCGTCCGCTATCCGCAAGATCGTTTACACGACCAACACCGTCGAGAGCTTCCACAAGCAGATCCGCTGTGTGACCAAGTCGAAGGGTGCCTTCTCCTCAGAGACCGCGCTACTCAAGCTGCTTTATCTGGCCACGCAGAGGATGATCGGAAAGTGGAAAATGCCCGTGCAAAACTGGGCTGCGACTTTGCAGCAACTGACGATAATTTTCGGCGAGAGAGTCAGAAACTACACCAACATCTCAAGGAATGACACACTTAAATGAACATAACCGTTTTTAAATCTTTTATTGAGATGTTCATATACTTTCAATATAAGAAAACATATTCAATACAACAAGTCTATTAATGATTTGCCGACCCATTAAGCCACAGCACCTACCGGCGATTAGCGGTAAAAAACAGGGCGTAGTTTTAACACTGCGGTTTTCATTTGTTCTGAAAGGGCAAGGAAACCCCTACTTTCTCCCAGCGCATTCTGATTTCTCCCTTGTGCTTACCTTCCGGTACCACTTCGTAGGTCAGCGCTTCCGTCAGGTCGTTCTGAGTTTCGGGTTTGACCTGCACCCGGACTACGTCCTGTTCGGGCTTGTAGTCGTCCGCCAGGTGCATGTCCCAGTCCCGACTGAGGATGAGCGTCCACTCCGCTGGTCCGGGAATGGTGAAAAAGCCATACTTGCCTTTCGGTACGGTTTGGCCATCGATGACGACATCCTGGGAGAAATCAACCCAGGTTGCCTTGTGCGCGCCCGTCGCCCACACCTGGTCGTAGGCTACCAGCCCGTTCCAGATCTGCCGCCCCCGAACACTGGGTGATCCGTAGTCGATGTGCACATGATTGTCGCCGACCATTGCCATCGCATTGACCCGGGGACTCTTGGCTTTTGCTGTCGTGGCGCTTGCTTCCGGCTGCGCGTGGTGCTCGTGTTGGGCGGAAGCGGATGAGGCGATCAGGGCCACGCAAAGGATTTTGAAAATGGAGTTCATGATTTTAAATGGTTTTGGTTGACTTTTTGAAAACTATTTTTGGTACTGAATAATGTTGGCTGCGACGACTGATCCGTCGTCTCTCATCCACTTTCAAAAAATTCACTGAACACTTTCTCGTGTTTCACCACAGGAAAGCATCGCTTCTCCCATGTAGGGATTCCGGATTTCCCGCGTCGAGCTCAGCCAGGTGGCCCCTTCGTTGTCGAAAGCCATCGGGCAGTACTGCACATGAACCTGGCCCTCGGCCAGCCCGGACGCTTTCACCATTCTCATCATACCTTGGCTCAGGTTGCCGTAAGCCAGTCGCTGGGCCTCGACGGTCAAGGCGGCGGAAATCCTGGCGGCGGCCGAAGCCAGGTCCTTCCCCCCTGTCAATCCGGTGGTACCGGCCTCAATGGCGTTGGCCGCAATTTTGGCGGCATCCAAGTCGGCTTCGATAAGGGCGGCAGTAAGGTGGACGTACTGCGCGTAAACGGCATTCAATCGGTCATCTTTGAGTTTTACGGCACCAGTGAGGTCTGTCGGTCCCACCTCTTTTTGCGATGATTCGTGCTGCGCCATTTCCTCATGATTGTGGTCGGCGGCCTGGTTTTCTGTTTTATCCCCACAGGCCAAAACCACGAATGCCAGGGCGAAGGGGATGGTGAGTTTGATCAATCTTTTCATCGTTTCTTTGCGTTTAATTATTTGTCAAATGGTTAAATGCTGGATTGAAATGGCTACGACCAAACTTAGTGATTGTGTTCGCCCGCCGGGATTTTTCCTTTTTTAAGCACGTATTCACTGTACAGCAGGTAGGCACCAGACAGTACCGCCACCTCACCCTCCTTCAACCCTTCGGTAATCTCCACCCGATCGAAATTTTCGGCCCCCAGCCTGACGGACTGCGCCTTGAAGGTGCCGGGTTCGGTTTCCAGCCAGACGTGCGACCCGCTGCCGTCCCGGATTACGGCATCCACGGGTAGGGTGAGGGCCTTTGAATTGACACTGACGGGTACCTGCACGAAGACCTGCATGCCCGGCCGGTACTGATCGCCGGGATTGGACAGGCTTCCCCGCAGCGTGAGCAGCTGGCTGCCGGCTTGAAGCGCCGGTTCTATGAAGTCGACCCGCATGGTGCGGGCTTCATTTTCGCCGCCCGACGCACGTACCTTCACCGATTGACCCTTGGTGATCAACCCTGCTTCCGAAGGGTACACGTCCGCCTCGATCCAGACGTTCCGGTAGCCTTCCAGCCGCATGATGGAGCCGCCCTCGGGTACGTACTGACCTTCCGTGACAAACAGCTCGGCCACCACCCCGCTGGCGGGGGAGGGATAAGACACGTAGGGATCGGTTTTCTTGCCCGTGCGCAATGCCTCTAACTGTTGGGGCGACTGATCGTAGAGCTGCAGCCGCTGGCGGGCTGCTTCCTGAATGCTTTGGAA
Organism: Cytophagales bacterium; assembly: GCA_038235275.1. Classification (GTDB taxonomy): domain Bacteria; phylum Bacteroidota; class Bacteroidia; order Cytophagales; family Spirosomataceae; genus Persicitalea. The sequence continues at coordinate 110,415 of JBBSUC010000012.1, forward strand.
GCGGGCGTTGTCCGGAAACTGTTCGGCCTGCACGACCGCCACCAGGTACTCCTGCTGCAGGGAGGCCAGTTGTTCGGAATAGATCCGGTACAGGGTTTGCCCTTTTTTGACCGTCACGCCCGTTTCCCGCACGTATAAGTTCTCAATCCGTCCCGGTACCCGGCTGGTCACGTACTCGATCTGTTCGGGGTCGATCACCACCCGGCCGTTCAATTGTTTGGTTGACGAAAAAGTGCCCGTCCGCACCGTGTCGGTGGTAATGTTGGCCAACAGACGCTGGCTTTCGCTGAGCGTGAGGTTAGCTTGCTCGATGTTGCGATCTACCGGCACCAGATCCATGCCACAGATCGGGCAGTTACCCGGCGCGGGCCGGACGATTTGCGGATGCATGGGACAAGTGTAGCTGACGCCGTTCGCCTCAGGTGATTCTTCCTGTTTGCCCTTGCAGAATAGCAGGGAGGTAGCTGCCAACAGGACAAACGATAAATTCAGTAGCTTTCTCATAGGTTTAAAGATTGGCCGGAGTTCTGATAAAACTTTCACTGTCCACCAGGTAGCTGGCGCTTTTGGCCACGCGCCACCCGGTCAGGTCGTCCAGCACCTGTACCATGCCGTCGGCGCTCAGGCCAGTTTGGACCCGTTTAGGGGTGAATACATCGCCCTCTGCTTTGAACACGACCCATTCGGTGCCCAGGCTCACCAACGCGCTTTGCGGCAGCCAGAAGCCCTTCTCTTTCACCAGGGGAATCTGAGCCCGAACCAACTGACCGGGGTTCAACTTGCTGCCGCGCAGGTACACCCGCGCCGTGGCGAAGCTCTCCCCGCCGCGCTGTACGGGTTCCACCAGTCCGATGGTCCCCGTTTGAAGGGTGGCGTCCCCGGCTACGGATTGGTACAGGATCTTCTGCCCGCGCCTGACCTCCCGGGCCAGGGAGGCATCCAGGTAAAAATCGGCCACCAGGCTGCTGGCTTTGTAAATAGTGAAGACGGTTTGCCCGGCGCTGAGGTACTGCCCTTCCCGAATCAGCACCGGCGCGTTGCCGACGTTCGGGGCAGTGGCGGCCGCTGGCGTCGAGGCCGCTCCCCCGCCCATTCCGTTCATCCCCCCACCACCGCTTGCTGCGCCGCCCCCTGCCATGGCGGCGGAAGGAGCGGTAGCAGGGGCGGCCACGACCGACTGATCGACAATGTACCCGCTGGCGGGGCTGTAAACGGGTACGCGGTACACCGGCTTTTCCGTCCGGACGATGTCGGCGATTTGGGCGGCGGACATTCCCAGTAACAGCAGCTTCTGCCGCGCGCCTTCCCGCAGGGCCGGATTATCGTCTTGGCGGCTAACGTAGAGCAGCTCGCGCTGGGCCGCCACCAGGTCGGGCGAATAGATTTCCAGGAGTAACTGTCCCTTGCGGACGGGCTGGAAATTGTACCGGATACCAATCTGCTCAATGCGCCCCGCCACCCGGCTGGCTACGCCGATCTGCTCGCGGGTATCGTACGCAACCTTGCCCTGCGCCGAAAGGGTCACGATGCGGGTGCCTGTCTCAGGCGCGATAGTAGGTACCTGGGAAATGACCTGGGCATTGGTCGATTTGAGCAGCGGCCGCAGCGCACTGTCCACGGCCATTTCGCCACTTCCAGTCTTGGGTACCAGGTCCATGCCGCAAATGGGGCAGCTACCCGGCTCGTCGCGCACAATCTGCGGATGCATCGGGCAAGTGTACTGTTCAGAATGCTCGTGCGCCGCCTCTTGCCTGGATTCGCACCCCCAGGCTACTGCAACCAGCAGCAGCAAGCGCAGCAGGCTACCTATATAGTTCCTGTTCATAATTGACAATCATTTGGTAAAATTTGTCGCGCTCCCCCAGAAGTTCGAGCTGCATCATATTGAGCGCCTCCCAACTGTCCAGTAGTTCGGTGAGCGGTAATTTGTTTTCCTGATACACCAGGAATCCGGTGTCGAATGCTTTCTGCAGGGCGGGAATCACGCGGGTGTCCAGCGCCCGAATGCGGGCTTCCATGGCCAGGAGCCCGGCCTGCATTCCGTAGAGCATCCCCTGGGTTTCCTGTAGCATGGCCGCCCGTTCCGTGGTCATCGCCCGGATGTTCAGCTCCATCGCCCGGATGTCGGACTTGTACATTTTGGACGACCAGGAGGCAAAGGGGATTTTAATCATTCCCATGACACTGAACACCTTGGGCATCATGGGGTCCAGGGGATTCATATGGTCGAACTGAACCCGGAAGTCGGGCTTTCGCTGCAATGCCATGGCATCGATGTTCAGTCGCATCGATTCAATCTGGGCGTTCATTCGGACGATGTCACTCCGGTCGACCGCCAAGTTTAGCGTATCGTAGCGGGCGACGGACACGAACCGGGGCCGGTAGGTGGTATCGATGCGTAAGGGTTGATTGCCTTCCCGGTTCATCAGGGCGTTGAGCGTGGCTTTGGCCCGTTCGATGTTACCCGCCTGCATGAGAATCATGTTCCGGTTCTTTTCGATTTCGGCCTCTGCGCGGTAGATGCTGCCCAGCGGGGCCTGGTTGAAGGGGTACCTGACTTCCTCCACCTTTTTCATCATAGTCAGTATTTCCTCGCTTTTCTTCAGGACGGCGATCTGCTCGAGGGACACCAGCCAGGTGTAGTAGCTGCTCCTGGCTTCGGACCGCAACTTGTTGAGTGCCACCTCGCGGGATACCGTTTCAACCCTGGCCTGGGATTCGATGGCCCGCCGCTCCGCCCGCTGGCGCGACAGGTTGGGAATTTCCTGTTCGGCGCGCAGCATGATCATGCCCCGGTCGCGGGCATCCGTGATTTTTTGGAACGGATAAGGGGTCATGAAGGTACCCAGTCCCACCATCGGGGCCATCCAGGCCGTGGCGGCTTCCCCTTTGTAGCGGTAGCTTTCGGCCCGTGGGGCGTAAGTCTGCAGCAGCAGATTGTCGTTTTCTATCTGCTGGATAATCTCGGGCAGCGAGAGGACTTCCGCCGACTGCTGCGCCATCGCGCCGATGGGGAGGAATAGAACCAGCCCCACCAGCCATTTAATGTTGTACGTCATACACTTCCAGTTTGCCAAATTTCCGTAGTTCATATTCTTTCGTCATTAAAAAGATGAGGGGCGTCACCAACAGGATGTGGGTCGAAGAGGTCAATACCCCGCCAATCATGGGCAGCACGATGGGTTGCATCACGTCGGTACCCACGCCCGTCGCCCACAGCACCGGGATCAGTCCGAACAGCGAGACGCAAACCGTCATCAGTTTGGGGCGGAGGCGCTTGGCTGCCCCCCGGATCACGTATTCCCGCAGGTCGTCGTTCGTGATGGTTTCGCTGGAATTGCCTGTCAGGGCGATCAGTTGCTGCATGGCGTCGTTGAGGTAGATCACCATCACGATGCCCGTCTCGACGGCGATGCCGAACAGGGCGATGAAGCCGACCGCCACCGCCACCGACAGGTTCACGCCCCAGAAGTAAATGATGTAGGCTCCGCCGATCAGCGCGAAAGGAATGGTGAGCAGACTCAGGAAGGCCTCCCGGAGAGAGTGGAAGGCAAAGTAGAGCGCAAAAAAGATGATGACCAGAACAATGGGCGCAATGATCAGCAGCGTGCGCTGCCCCCGGATGAGGTTCTCATACTGCCCGCTCCATTCCAGGAA
>JBBSUC010000013.1:0-112505 GCA_038235275.1 Cytophagales bacterium
CGCCGAAGCAGGGCGAAAACAAACCTCCCCTGGTCAGTCGGGCCATCCCCGACCAGCAGGGCCGGGTCGGTCAGCCGTTTGCTTACGAGATCGCAGCGGGAACCTTCACGGACCCCGACGGCACAATCGCGAGCATTTCGGCCAAAGGCCTGCCCGAGGGCATCGCGCTGACTGGCAGCAAACTGTCGGGCAGCCCCACGACCAGCGGCGAGTACAGCGTGACGATCACGGCCCGCGATGACAAAGGGGCCGAAGTATCGGCGCAGTTTAAATTGACGGTAGCGCCGAAGCAGGGCGAAAACAAACCTCCCCTGGTCAGTCGGGCCATCCCCGACCAGCAGGGCCGGGTCGGTCAGCCGTTTGCTTACGAGATTGCGGCGGGAACCTTCACGGATCCCGACGGCACAATCGTGAGTATTTCGGCCAAAGGCCTGCCCGAGGGCATCGCGCTGACTGGCAGCAAACTGTCGGGCAGCCCCGTAGCGATTGGCGAATATAGTGTGACGGTCACGGCCCGCGATGACAAAGGGGCCGAAGTTTCGGCGCAATTTAAGCTGACGGTAGAGAATACACCGGGTCAAAACGTATTCAGCCTGTTTCAGGCCGGTAATTTCCTCACCCGCCGCTTTCTGCATTATATCGCGGACGGCGACACGCTGCGGGGCGACGACGCGAAGACGATCGTCAATATCCTGGTTTCGCCTAAGACCGGGGCGGTGGGCAGCTACTCGTTCAAGATGGAAGGCCCATACTCGATAGGCAGCACCGACAACAAAGCCCCGTATGGGGTGTTCGGCGACAATGGCGGCGTAGTATTTACGGCGGGTCGCTATACGCTCACCGTGCAATCTTACGAGAGCGTTGATCTCAAAGGCACCCGACTGAGCGACGAAACCATCCATTTCGTGGTGATTGACGACGAAACCAACCGCAACCTCTCCCCAGTGTTGTTAAAGCCGCCCGTGGAATTGTTTGCCAAAGTCGGTGGGATCTACACCCACCGTCTGCCGGACAGCACTTTCGTAGACCCGGATGGCGTGATTAACTCTTTCGTTATCACGGATCTGCCCGACGGACTCAAAGGCGACGGTACGCTCATCACGGGTACGCCCACCAAGAAAGGAGTGTTTACGACCAAAGTCCGCGTGACGGACAACGGCGATGGTGTGGCTGAAACTTCGTTCAAGTTCACCGTTTCGGCGGACAACCTGCCGCCCGTCATCAGCGGCAATATTACCGACCAGATCGCCCCGGTCAACCAACCTTTTAGCTACACCATTCCGGAAAACGTATTTAGTGACCCCGATGGAATTATTGCTTCCGTTTCTATCCTCGGATTACCGGAGGGAATGACCAGTAGTGGCCGAACGATGTCGGGTACGCCGATCAAAGCGAGCAGGTACCAGTTGGTAGCGGTGGCCGAAGACAACGCCGGTGCTACCACCCAGATTACTTTCAGCCTAACCGTGGTAGGTGCCAACCAACCGCCGCTGGTAGCCAGGGCAATCAACGACCAAGTGGCCGACAGCAGCTCTGCGTACCGCTACGTGATTCCATCGGGTACATTTATCGATTTGGACGGAAAAATCGCTCGCCTCGAAATTTCGGGGCTGCCGAACCAGTTGGCAGCGAAGGGCGATACGATCAGTGGAATTCCCACTCAGGTGGGTCAGTACACCGTTATTGTCAAAGCCTTTGATGATAAAGAGGCCGCTGTGCAGCTTACTTTCCGACTTACGGTGCGCGGTAACCGCCCGCCGCTGGTAGTCAGGGCAATCAATGACCAGGTAGCTGACACCAACGCCGTGTACCGCTTCGTGATTCCGGCGAGTACATTCATCGATACGGATGGAAAAATCGTTCGCCTCGAAATATCCGGCTTACCCGCCGGCCTAAGCGCCCAGGGCGACACGATCAGCGGACGTCCGACCCAGGTGGGAGAGTTTTCTGTGACTGTCCGCGCCTTCGACGACAAGAAAGCCTCCGTCCAAGTTGCCTTCAAGCTAACGGTGCGCGGAGGCAATACACCGCCAGTGGCCGACCCGATTCCTGATTTGATAGCGATTGTGGGGCAGATTTTTCGCTTTGACGTGAAGAAGTATTTCAAAGATACCGATGGCTCCGTTGCGTCGGTTACCTACGCATCGGCCCTGCCGCCCGGCGTTACAGCTGATGGCTCGCTGCTGGCCGGCAACCCCGCCGCTGCGGGAGATTATCCTATGAAGGTGGTGGCAAAAGACGACAAAGGGGCATCAGTTACGGTAGAGTTTACCATACGCGTACAGCGGCCCGAACTGCACGTAGTTCTGTACGAGTCCGGGCAGCAGCCGAAAATAGTACGGGAAATCGCCAACGCCGACATCATTCCCCTGAGCACCTTGCCCGCGAGTCTCGACCTTTTCGTAGAAAGTAATGCTGAGATCAGCGTGGTGGCCTTCGAACTGACAGGCCCAGTTGGTAAGAAGAGCACCGACGAGGCAGCACCCTTTGGCTTGTACGGCGACGGGGCCGGCTTCAAGCCTCAGGTAGGCACCTATAAGCTGAAAGTGACCGCCTACCGCAACAACGCGGTAGTAGCCACTAGAACCATTCAGTTCGATATTATAAAGGCCAGCAACGCGCCAGTACGGCTGGGCGTGGAGGAGCCTAATGTGTTCCCGATGGTGGAACTGTGGAAGCCCTTTCCAAATCCCTTTGTGAATATTGTCAAAGTACAGCTGGCCGAAGGTACTATTCCCAAAACCGTGGAAGTGCTGTCGGTGGAGGGTCGGAGTACACTACTTGGGCCATCGAAGTGGCGTATGGAGCGCTCGCTGCTCGAGGCGGATCTGACGGAGGAAACTTCGCAGCCAGGCATCTACCTGTTGCGAATTACAGCAGCAGACGGCAAGGCCCGTACATTGCGGATTATGAAGACGGCGGGAAAATAAGAAGGCAGCCCAGTAGAACACATGGCCTAGTCTGTTCGTTGTAAAAAAAAAACATAACGAACATGATACTTACAATCCATAAAGCATTGGCCTGGTCGGTACTATTTTTATTCGTCGCCTGTGGCAATGGACAGGACAACGGATTGGGCAATCCCGTAAATCCCGCGCCTTCCGGGGCAGTCAGCTATAAGGTGACGGAGGCTTTCCCGGCTTTGAAATTCGACGATCCGGTGGAGCTGGTCAACGCCGGTGATGGCAGCAAACGCCTCTTTGTGGTGGAGCAGAAGGGCACGATTCGCTACTTCGATGCGACAGCGAAGCCTTCTTCGGCCACGCTCTTTCTCGATATAAAAAATAAAGTAAAAAGTGGCGGCGAGATGGGGCTGTTGGGCCTGGCCTTTCACCCCGATTTCAAAACCAACGGTTATATTTACGTCAATTACACCCGCGATAGCCCCCGCGAGTCGGTCATTGCCCGTTACAAAGTGAGCAATCCCGCCACGGGTGCCGCCGACCCCGGCAGCGAAACCATCCTGCTCACCTACGCCCAGCCGTATGCTAACCACAACGGCGGGGCGGTGCATTTTGGGCCGGATGGCTACCTCTACCTCTCGACGGGTGATGGTGGCAGCGGCGGCGATCCCAAGAACAACGCCCAGGACAAGACCAGCCTGTTGGGTAAAATCCTGCGGCTCAAAGTGGAAGGCACCGAAAAGGGCAACTACGGCATTCCGGCGGACAACCCATTTGTCAATAATCAGGATGGCGCACGGGAAGAAATCTACGCTTACGGGCTGCGCAATCCGTGGCGGATCAGTTTCGACCCTATCACCAAAAAACTGTGGGCGGGGGATGTGGGCCAAAACCAGATCGAAGAAATCGACATCATAGAAAAGGGTGGCAACTACGGTTGGCGACTGAAAGAGGCCGACGACTGCTACAACCCCAAAGACAATTGCCAACAACCCGGTCTGATCGACCCCGTCTGGGACTACACTCACGCCAACGGCGACATTTCCATCACGGGTGGCTACGTGTATCGCGGCAAGAAGCTGCCCGGCCTGGTCGGAAAATACGTGTACGGCGACTACGCCAGCGGGCGGATTTGGGCGCTGGAAGTACCTGCCAACGGATCGGTCAAGAACGATTTGGTCGTCAATAAATCCGCCTCGATTTCTGCCTTCGGCGTGGATGAGCAGAACGAACTGTACCTTCTCGATTACAGCGGGGGCAAAGTTTTGACGCTTACCGCTGAATAGCCATTGTTTTTTACGAGTCGGACAGTTTTTTGATGGGCGTCAGCAGCACTTTCCTGAATTCCACTTCCGATCCTTCCGACTGTAACGCGATATGGCCGCTGCTGGCCGTGGCATCGTAGCCGTAGTTGACGTAATCGCCGTTCATCCACACCTTGATCGAATTGCCCAAGCACTCGATGGTCAGCTTGTTCCACTCGCCCACGGGCTTTTCCGAGCCGTCGGTCAGGTTGGGAATTCGGCGCAGTTTATCGCCGTTGACGCCCCATTTTTCCTTCGGTCCCCGGCGTTTTTCCATGTCGGGTACCACGATATCTTCCTGAATACACCAGAAATCGCCCGCGTTGGTGTGCATCATCTGCACCTCGATAGATTTGGGAAACATATCGTACAGCGCGCGCGGCGTCGACACGAACACCAGCGCTCCGCAGTTGCCGGGCTTGCCCGCGAAGCGGTACTCCAGTTCCAGCCGGAAATTCTGGTAAGTGCCATCGGTAATGAGATGCCCGCCGGGCGTGCCAAGGCTGACCAGCATTTTATCACGGACAACAAACGGCATGATGGCTTTGGCGTCAGTGTCCATCGCGGGAACATCGGCGTGCCAGCCGCTGAGGTTTTTGCCGTTAAACAGACTTTTGCTATCGGGTTGGGTACGCGTGCAGGTAGTAGCACCGCACGATACGACGACTATGAGCCAAAGAAGGAAATTTGCTTTTTTCATGAATCGGTAAATTCTGTTGCTAAGGATCTTACGCATTTCAACTATCTACCGCTCCTTCGATGTACCGAAGATCATTCGTCAGATAAGTTCAAAAACAAAGTTAGCGGCGTAGGGCTAATTTAGTACTTTTGTGTACCTTTTAAAAGCCGATAGTTGCCAGAACTACCGGGCAAAAGGGATGAACGCAGAAGTTATAGATCATTTTTATGGGAAAGCGTACCTTCGGAGCCTGGCTGGCCATGGTTCTCGTTTTCGGATTTAATCACAAATCCAGCGCGCAGAGTTTTGGCCCGGCCGTTTTCGATCAGCTTCCCCGCAACTTTCAACTCTACGCCCGCAACGACAGCAATCAGGCAGCCGTTCCTATTTCCGGGGCAGTTAATGCATTGGGCTATCGCTCTGTTTCGGTCGTGGTTTACCGCAACAAACAGCCGACGGCCTACCTGAGCAGCCCGCTGACTTACGCGGGAAAATACAGCGTGGTATGCTTTAATTTTAATCCCAAAATCAAAGCTGAACTAGCCGACTACGATTTTGCGGTGTACGTCCGTCGGGACTCGGCGGACTCCACACTGGTGTTGCGCCGGGACGACATCGTGGCAGGCGACTTTTACGTGCTTCATGGACAATCCAATGCCATTTCTGTTAAGTTGGATGCCAAAGACATTCCATTTTTCGAGCAAGTACTGCCGGACCGTGGCGCGGGTTCCCGATGGCGACCCGAACTACTACGCTAGCGACACGCTATGGATAGAGTCGCAAGCCTCGTGGCCTTCGGTGGGCGTGTGGGGCCTCGATCTGCAAAGGCGGATTCTGCAAGAGTACAAAGTTCCCACCTGTGTCATCAACGGAGCCGTGCCGGGGTCGGGCATCCAAAAGCACATTTTACGTGATTCCAGTTCGGTGCACACGATTTATGAGCTGCTGCGATTTCGAATAAGGAAATCGGGGACAAGCCGTATCCGTGCTTTCTTCTGGTTGCAAGGCGAGGAGGACGTGCTGGCCGAGCTTCCGGGATACACCCAAAAATTCGATACGCTGTACCATTATTGGCAGCAGGACTACCCGATGGTGGACACCTTCGTGGTGCTGCAAACCAATCTGCTTACTAATCCTAACCCCGAGGCAGGCGTAATTCGTGACTTCCATCTGAATCAGGCTGTCCGATCGGTGTTATCAGTTCAGGGATTGCCCCCGGCCAGGTACCTGCTGCTATTCCGAGACGAAAAAGGCGGGCGGTCGTCCTGTTCTATGATGGTCGAGTAAGCCATCGGCTGCTGACAATCACTTCTTTTGTCGAGGTTGCAGAGGACAAAGTAAATTTCCTGTCAAAATCCCTTCTTTGTGATATTTCAGTATAAAAAGCAAAAATGAAACGTAACTTTTGGCTCGCAGGCAGCCTGGCGGCTGTGTTGTTTTTGGTAATCACCTGCACCCGCAGCGTACAGACGCCCGGCCAGTCGCAGGAAGCGGTGCTTCCCGAGTCCGGCTTCGCCACGGCCCGCACCGTGGACGAAAACCCCTCCCCTGCCCCCTTGACGCCGGAGCAGGCCCTGCTTTCCTTCCGTTTGCCCAAGGGCTACCACCTCGAACTCGTTGCCAGCGAGCCGATGGTTACCGAACCGGTTGCCATTGCCTGGGACGGCAACGCCCGAATGTACGTAGCCCAGATGGAAACCTACATGCAAGACGTGGAAGGCACGGGCGAACACGAACCCACCAGCCGCATTCTGTTATTGGAAGATACCAATAATGACGGCAAAATGGACAAGCGTTCGGTCTTCATCGACAAGTTGATGCTGCCGCGTGCCATCCTCTGCGTGGGCCACGAACTGCTGGTAAATGAAACCGATACCTACGACATGTACGCTTACAAAGATACCAACGGTGACGGCGTGGCTGACCAAAAGCGACACGTCTATAAAGTAGGGCGCAAGGCTCCCGGCAACCTCGAACACCAGCGCAGCGGCCTGGACTGGAACCTCGACAACTGGATTTATCTTACCGTGGACCCGGTGCGTTTCCGTTATAAGAACGGGATGATCGAGGCCGATTCGCTCACCAGCGGTAACCTGGGGCAGTGGGGCCTTACCCACGACGACTACGGGCGGCTGTATTTCAGCCAGGGTGGGGCCGAGAACGCGGGCATCGGCTTTCAGATCAACCCGAAATACGGCCAGCTCAATTTCCGCGATGCCTACGACGAAGCTAATTTTAGTCCCGTTTGGCCCATCATCAAAACGCCCGACGTGCAGGGGGGCGTGAAGCGCCTGCGCCCCGATACTACCCTCAACCACTTTACGTCGGGTAACGGCCAGTCCATTTTCCGGGGCGACCGTCTACCTAAAACGCTGCTCGGCGATTACCTCATCGCCGAACCCGTAGCCCGCATCATCCGCCGCGCCAGGGTAGTGAACAAAGCGGGCAAGACGACGCTGGAAAACGTGTACGATCATGAAGAATTCATTGCTTCGTCGGACATGAATTTCCGACCCGTGAATACCTACACGGGACCCGATGGCTGCCTTTACATTGTGGACATGAACCGGGGCATTATTCAGGAAGCCACCTGGGTTGGCAAAGACAGCTACCTTCGCCCGCAGGTGCAGCGGCTGGGACTGGACGACAACAAGCAGCGCGGTCGCATCTACCGCCTGGTGTACGATGGCCTGAAACCCGGCCCAACGCCCCGGATGCTGGACGAAACGACGGCCCAACTCGTGCCGCACCTCGACCACCCCAACGGCTGGTGGCGCGACAACGCTCAAAAAGAAATTGTGATTCGGGGAGACAAATCGGTAGTCCCGGTGCTGCGGCAAATGGCCCTGGGAGAGAAAGTAACGCTATCCCGCGCGCCTTCGGCCCTCGGCCAGCTCCATGCTCTCTGGACGCTCGAAGGACTGGATGCGGTGGACAAGGAATTACTCTTAGCGCTGATGCAGTCGCCCGACGCGCAGCTACGGCGGGCGGCGGTCTGGAACAGCGAACCTTTTCTCAAAAAAGAGGATGCGCAAACAATTGCGCGACTGGAAACCCTGAAAAACGATGCCAGCTACGACGTCCTCACGCAGTTGGTACTTTCGTTGAATGACAGTCAGTCGCCCAAAGCGAAGACGATCAGACAGGATATTTTGGCCAAAAACGCCGACAACGAAATGCTGGCCGCCGTACGGGAAAGTCAGGAAAAAAACGAAGCCGTTCGCACCTACGGTTCGCGGCTGGGTAAACTGGACGCCGCCAGCCGAAAAAGGGTAATGGACGGAGCAATCACTTTTAAGTCGCTCTGCGCCACCTGCCACGGGGCCGACGGCAAGGGCTCACCAACCAACCTGGCCCCGGTACTGTCGGGAAATTCTCGGCGGATGCTGGTCAAGAAGGAGGAGGAAATCAGAATCCTACTGCACGGCCTGACGGGGCCGATCGAGGGCAAAACCTACCCCGACATGATGCCGCCGATGGGGGCCAACAGCGACGAGTGGATTGCTTCCGTCCTGAGCTACATCCGTTACGACCTGGCCTACGAGGGCCAAAATCCGCCCCGTAACAATCCCGAACTTATAGAAAGAATAATGGTGAAGCCGGAAGAAGTCAGCAAAATCAGAAACTTGACCGCCGGTCGCGACCACGTCTGGACCTGGGAAGAGTTGAACAAAGCCGCGCAATAGCGATCTGTTTAAGTTTTAAAAAATATTTACCGGGCCGTGAGATTTTTTTCTCGCGGCTTTTTTCATTGATTACAAACCAGTTATGCCAAATTACAACCCAGCTTCCTGTATTTATTTCATAGACAAGAATAAACCCTCGGCCCTACCTCCCTTCTAATCCGCATACTTTTCAAAAAAGCTTTGAGAAGGCCGAAGAATAAACATTTTTCACCCGCTCTACCTGGTTTTTTAATTAAAAATAAGGACGAGCCAAACTTGAAGAAATCATGAAAAATCTCATTGGAATTGCCGTAATCGCTGGTGCTATGTTTTCCTGTAACGGCGTCAACAACACGAACCCCGCTAACCCGTCGAACGCCGAACTACAGGCGGAACTGACCCAGGCTAAACACGAAACCGAAATCTTGAAACTCCAACACGAACTGGATTTGGTGAAAGCCAACGGGGGAAACACAGACCCCGCTCTGCTCGCGGCTTTGGAAAACAGCAATGCCCGCAATGCTTACCTTGGCAACGCTTTACCCACCGACTCGCGTCGCACCCAGTCAGTCGATAACGAATGGACCGACCATGAAACGAAGTCCGCCGACGCTTATAAGACTGAAAAATCGACTCCGACCGTCGAAACCAAGCCTGCGGCAGAAGTAAAGAAGAAAAAGGGCATGAGTACACCCGTCAAAGGTGCGTTGATTGGTGCGGGCGTGGGGGCCGCCACGGGGGCAGTAGTTGCTAAAAACCACCGCGTGAAAGGGGCCGTGATTGGCGCGGTCGTCGGCGCGGGTGCCGGTGCCGGAACGGGCGTCATCATTGATAAGAGAAAGGAGAAGAAAGCCGAGAGTACGCCTTACTTCGCTTCCAATACTTTTTTGAAATAGGTGGATCTTGGACGTTGGATTTTGGAAAAGTCAAACATCCAAAATCTAACGTCCAGCGTCCCAAGTCAAATCAATCCTTCAACCGCACGTCCCCGTAGCGCGAAACAACCTTGATGATCGTTCCCTGGCCCGTTCCGACGGTACCCGAATATTGCCTGGTAGCCTGAAAAGTATTCGTCTTTTCGGGCTGGTTGGTGTAGAGGACCTTGGCGTCGTCGGGCAAGTGAAAACTACCGTTGGTCACCGTAATGTCAAACTGGTTGGATTCGGCCGGCAGCACCACCGACGAGTAAGACGCCTGGATATTCACATTGCGGGCGGAGGACGGAAGTTGACCGACGCGGAAATTGCCCGAATAACTGAGGTTTATCTTACAGGATTCCTGAATCTTGCCAATAGCCGTGGACTCCGAGTAGTCGATGTCGGCTTCCAGGTTTTTCACCTCGCCAATTTTCAACTTTCCGCCCTTGTAGTCCAACACCAGGGACTGCACGCGGGCGAGGTCGAGGTTGCTATACCTTATTTCCAATTTGCCGCCGTCCATATTGCCGATTTTGGCCGTGCCGTACAGCACCTCAATGTCATTACTGGCGTTTTCCAAGTCTTCCGCCGAAAAATGGCCGTTGCGAGAATGCACCTGAAGCGGCGCCGTGAAGGCAGGAATGTCGGTATTGCCAAATTTATTCCTTACAATAAGCGGATTGTATTTGGGCATATCGATGGTGTAGTCAATCTGGATGGAATTCTTCTCCCCCGGCGGACTGCGCCAGGCGTTCCAATTGCTCTTGCCAAATTGACTGCGGTCGATTTCCGTGCGCAGACTGATGAGATTACCCTCGCGCTTTTCCTCAATGTTGACGGCCCGAAGGTAATCTTCGGCGCGTTGGTCGGTGGAGGCATTGGCCGTAATGGCTACCTGCACCCGGATTTCGGCCCGGTCCCAGAGGTTGATCTTCACTTGCCCGTATTGGTTATCCACCGACAGGCGGTCACTCTTTCCCACCGTGAAGGTCTTGATGACCGTCCGGCGCTTCTCGACGAGTTGATTGTCCCCGGCCTGGGCTACGCACGCGATCAGCAGCAGCAGGAACGTGCTAAATAATGGCTTTATTTTCATGGCGTTTATCAGCCTGTTTAATACGTTGTAAAATGGTCAATTGTTGGTTCAGCAGGTCGATCTGCCATTGCAGATTCTGGATCATCGCCTGCACGAGAGCTTCCTGGTTGGGGGCTTTGTTTAGTTCGGAGCGCAGGTTGCCGTAGCTTTTTTCCAAACGCTCAAGGTCCGTCGAGAATTCTTTGTAAAGGTCGGGGTTATCGGTCGTCAGCCGGATCAGTTCGCGGTGTTTTTGTTCGATGGCTTCGTTGTATTGCGTGAATTCGCGGGCGTAAGTCGGCACATTCAATGCCACCTGCGGGTCGCGAGTAACACCGTATTCTTTATTTAAATACACCAGATACGAAAAACCCAACGCCAGCAGCAGTCCTGCCGCTACGCGCCAGTCGAAGTACGCCCGGCCCCAATCCCGAAAACGGGGAGGCGACTTGACAGGAGCCACCACTACCTTGGGCGGTGCTTCCCCAAGCTGACCTTCGATGCGCCCCCACAGCGAATCATCCGGTTCCAACCGATCGAAATCCTCCCGATTATCGCGTACAAACCGCTCCAATCGGTCTTTTTTATCGTAATGTCGCTTCATAAGTTATTGTTGAACGGGATCGCCCGCCCGGCGTGTAATCGTTGCCCCTCCCTTCACCCCATCATTTCCAACAACTTCCTCTTTGCCCGTAAATACTGCGTTCGTGATGTTACTTCGCTGATTCCCAGCACCTCGCCTATTTCCTCGTGGTCGTAGCCCTCGAACAGGTAGAGCGTCATCACCACGCGGTAACCTTCGGGGAGCTGCTGCATGGTGCGGCGGATGCGCTCCACTTCGTACTCGGTTTCTTCCAGAAAGTCGTCGCTTTCCTCGTCCGGGTACGAATCCCCGTTCTCCGTTTGCCATTCGCCAATTTCCACCCATTTCATCTTCCGGCTGCGCAGTTGGGTAATGGCCTTGTTGACGACGATCTGCTTCAGCCAGGCCCCAAAAGTGGATTGCTGCCGAAACTGACCGATGTGCGTGAAGGCGTCCACAAAAGCATCCTGTAGCGTATCCTCTGCCTCCCCCGCGTGGTCCAGCATCCGCATACACACGTTGAACATCGCCTTGGAATACTGCTTGTACAGCTCATACTGAGCCTGACGCTCGCCGAGTTTGCAGCGTTCCACCAGTTCGACGTGTCGGTCGGGATACAATTTGGTTTCCAAGCTTTGTTGAGTGGAGAGTTGAGAGTGGCTGCTTTGCCGCCTTTTATCCTTCTATTCTGTTACCCGCCACGGTCTGAGATTTGAACGTTCTGGGATAAAGACTGGGGAGTGGGGCGGCATGTTGCATCGAAGGTGAAGATTTTTTCCTGCCGGGAGATTACTCCTCCCAGCCAAACGACTTCGTCACTGCCTTTTGCCAACCTTTGTAAAGGTCAGTTCGTTGTGTTTCGTCCATATTGGGGTTCCAGGTTTGGGCAATGGCCCAGTTTTTCCGCAGGTCGTCCAGGTCTTTCCAGTAGCCTACGGCTAGTCCGGCGGCGTAGGCAGCCCCCAGGGCGGTGGTTTCGGCCACGGCGGGGGCCACGACCTGGGCGTTCAGCATATCGGCCTGGAACTGCATGAGCATTTGGTTGGCGACCATACCA
The DNA here is from genome assembly GCA_038235275.1 of Cytophagales bacterium. Taxonomy (GTDB): domain Bacteria; phylum Bacteroidota; class Bacteroidia; order Cytophagales; family Spirosomataceae; genus Persicitalea. The sequence goes on from JBBSUC010000013.1 coordinate 12,184, forward strand.
CCGTCCACGCGCAGCGATTTCAGTTCGATTCCCGAGTCTTCCTCCATCGCGTTCACGACGTCCACGGTTTGGTAAGCAGTGGCTTCCAGCACAGCACGGGCGATGTGACCCTTCGTAACGTAGCGCGTTAGCCCGGCAATGACGCCCCGGGCATCGTTGCGCCAGTAGGGGGCGTAAAGGCCCGAGAAGGCCGGGACAAAATAGGCCCCGCCGTTGTCTTCTACGCTTTGGGCTAATTGCTCGATGTCGCTGCTTTTTTCGATCAATCCCAGGTTATCCCGCACCCACTGCACCAGGGCTCCCGCGATGGCGATGCTGCCTTCCAGGGCGTACTGCACGGGCTGGTCTCCGAATTTGTAGGCAATCGTGGTCAGTAAGCCTTTCTCCGACACCTGCAATTCGTCCCCGGTGTTCATCACCAAAAAACAACCCGTTCCGTAGGTGTTTTTGGCCATGCCCGGCTCGAAACACGCCTGTCCGACAAGCGCCGCGTGCTGGTCGCCCAAAGCCCCGGCCACCGGAACGCCCGGCAGCGACTCGGAGGTCACGTGACCATAGATTTCGCTACTGCTTTTGATGGCGGGCAGCATAGCCGGCGGGATGTCGAAGGCTTTCAGCATTGAGGTATCCCATTGCAGCGTCCTGAGGTTCATGAGTTGGGTGCGGCTGGCGTTGGTGACGTCCGTGACGTGGATGCCGCCTCGGGGACCGCTGCCCTTGGCACCGCCAGTCAGGTTCCAGATCAGGAACGAGTCCATGTTGCCAAACAGCGCGTCGCCTTTCTCGGCGTCGGCGCGGAGGCCTTCCACGTTTTCCAGCAGCCATTTCAGTTTCAGGCCGCTGAAATACGTCGCCAGCGGCAAACCTGTAATGGCGCGGAAGCGGTCGATGCCGCCTTCTTTTTCGTACTGGGCTACTAAAGCCCCCGTCCGAGTGTCCTGCCAAACAAGCGCATTATGGTAGGCTTTGCCCGTGCGGCGGTTCCAGACGACGGTGGTTTCGCGCTGGTTGGTGATGCCGACGGCGGCCACGTCACCCGCCGTTACCGACGCCTTGATGCGGGCCAGGGCGATGACTTCCAACGTATTTTTCCAGATTTCGTCGGGATTATGCTCCACCCAGCCGGGTTTGGGGTAAATCTGTTCGTGTTCTTTCTGGCCCACGGAAACGATGTTTCCCTGACGGTCGAAGAGGATACAGCGGGTACTGGTGGTGCCCTGGTCGATGGCAGCGACGTACTTTTTCATTCGTTCTTGGTTCAGCGTTTAGTATGGTGCTTTATGGCTATATTTGAAATATTTCACCAAAGGAAGCAGCTATGGAACAGGCATCTCAGGTATCAGACATTCCCAAAATACTGATCTATGAAGAGTTCGACGGGCATCCAATCTACCGAAAAGGGTATAAGGATTATGTGTTGGGGCTAAAAAAAATAGAAGAGATCAATATGGGAACGAGCCTATTGCAATGGAATATAACTAATGTAATTAATAGACATTTATTCATGGTTCTCCCCAGAAGCTATCGGTTTGGACCAGGTGAATTAGGACTCCATGCCGACAAAGGCACCAATTTTTCGGCGGATATCGCTATTTATCGAGAGGGCTTGTTGAACGAAGATTTGAACTCTACCAAATACGCTAAAACTCCGCCAAGCGTAGTAATAGAAGTGGATATTCGGGCCGACGAGTCCAACTATTTTACCAGCGAAGAAGACTATTTTCACAAAAAAACCGAGCGCCTACTCCAATGGGGTGTCGAGCGGGTGATCTGGGTATTTCCTTCCTCCCGACGGATTTTGGTAGCCGATAACTTACAGGAATGGAAGTTTATCCGCTGGGATTTGCCCTTTACCGTCATCGACGATTACAAAATGAATCTCTGGGATTTAATGCTCGAAGACGGGTTCCAGGCGTAGACTCACTCCACCTCCAGCACCACATCGTCGCTCATCGGATGCGCCACGCAGGTCAGGATAAAGCCCGCATCCAGTTCGCTTTTGGAAAGGGCATCTTCTTCATCCAGGTGCACCTTACCTGACACGCAGCGCCCCATACAGGCGGTACACATGCCCGCCTGGCAGGAGTAGGGTAAGTCGATGTCCAAATCCAGGGCGGCTTCCAGCACGGTTTGGTGCGGCTCCACGCGGAACTTATACTCGCTGCCTTCGTACATGACCGTCACCTCGTGGCCCTTGGGCGAATCGTCGTCGGTGGTTTCGGGGGCCTCGGTCACGTCGCCGTGGGCTTTGGCGGTGGTGGCGGTCAGGAAACTTTCTTTGTGGATGCGCTCGGCGGGCACGGCCAAGATGTCCAGGGCGCGTTTGGCCTCCTCCATCATATCCTCGGGGCCGCAAAGGTAGTAGTCGGTAGTGGCGGCATCGGGCTTGGGAAGACCTTCCATGATTTTCAGGATTTGGCTCTTATTGAGTCGTCCCGTTTCGCCGGACCAGGCCGCCGAGGGCTGGCTGAGCGTGTAGATCAATTGCAGACGTTCGCCGTACTTGGCTTGCAGGGCATCCAGTTGATCTTTGAAAATAATGCTGTTCTCATTGCGGTTGCCGTAGAGCAAATACACCGAACTCTCCGGCTCCACCATCAGCACCGACTTGGCGATGGACATCAGCGGCGTGACCCCGCTGCCCGCCCCAATTAGAACCACATTGCGCTTTTGGTCGGCGTCAAGTTTTGGCACGAAGTGGCCCATTGGCTCCATCACTTCCAGCACATCGTCCACCTTCACCTCCCTGGTCAGATACTCCGAGGCAAAGCCTCCCGGCAGTCGCTTCACCGTGATGGCCAGTGACACATCGGTGTAAGGCGAACTGGACATCGAGTAGGAACGGCGTACTTTCGTCCCGTTTTGCGGCAGCAGCAACGTCAGGAATTGGCCTGGTTGGTACTTGACCACTTCGCTCAGTGGGTGCCAGAAGTGCAGGGTGACGGCGTCGGGCGTTTCGTGGGTGATTTCTTTTATTTTCAGGAAATAATACTTGCTCATGTTTTTTGGCGATCGGCTATCAGCAATCGGCTTTTCTTCTTTTCAAAATTGCTCTTCTCTTTCTGCTGACAAAAGTACAACTTTGGTTGAAAACCGCGCCGCCGTCGTATTGTTCTGATCAGGTTAAGATCTCTTTCCTATATCTCCTGAATCAGCCCCATCAGCCACTCCGGCTTGAAGAATAGCAACAGAATGGCCAGCAGCAAAACGCCCGAGATGACTTTCCCCCACATAAAATAAACGGGAGCAGCATCTTCAACTTTGGTTTTTTTGAAAAAAAGCAGATACGGCAACCGCAGGTAGTAGGCCAGCGAAATGGCGGCGTTCACGATACCGCCGATGAGCAGCCACATAAGCCACGACTGGCCCTGGTGCTGGTAGCTGTCCCACAAAGCAGAGAAAATGAGCCATTTGGCGGTGAATCCTACCGTGGGCGGCAGTCCGGCCAGGGCGACCATGACGACCGTCAGCACCGTGGCGACCAGCGCGTGTTTTTTGCCTAGTCCTTCGTATTCGGTTAGCGACGTGTCGGAGCGGGGTTGTAGTAGATCCACAAGCAGGAAAGCGGCCATGTTTAAAAGCAAATAAGCCGCTACGTAAAAAGTCGCACTCTCGAAGCCTAGCTGATTGAAAGCGACGATGCCTACAATGAGGTAACCCGCCTGCGCGATGGACGAATAGGCCAGCAGGCGGCGGGTGTTTTGCTGCCAGAGCGCGGCGACATTACCCACCGTAATACTCAACAGCGCGATGCCGCCCAGCAATGGCAGCAATTCGGCGGGAAAGGCGGTCGCCACGCGCATCAGCACCAGCAGCACGGCGGCCTTGGGGGCCACCGACAGGAACGACACCAGCGGCGTGGGGGCGGCTTCGTACACATCAGGTGTCCAGACGTGGAAGGGGACGAGCGATAATTTGAAGAGCAGTCCGCCCACCGTCATCAGCATGACCAGGTTCATCACTAATGGCGGATTGGCGGCCAGGCCGAGTTGCATGGCCGGGTTGGTGAAGTCCAGGGTACCCGTCAGGCCGTAAATGAACGAGATCCCGTACAGCATGATAGCCGAACTGATCGCCCCGAAAAGCAGGTATTTCAACGCGCCCTCGGCGGCTTTTTTGGCGGGCGAAAGCGCCACGAGCAGGTACGAACTCAGTGAGAGAAGTTCCAAAGCCAGATAGACCGTGAGCCAGTGCGTGGCCATCGTCAGCAAACACATGCCCAGCACGGCGGCGACGAGCAAAGCGCTAAGTTCCGCCGGGTAGCGGTAACGCAGCAGTCGTATATGCAGCAGCGTGAAAAGCCAGGCCGTGACGATGAGGATTTTGAAGAAAACGGCTTTGTTATCCAGAAATAGCAAAGGCCGAAAGCGGAAATCGGGCGGCGTGTCCCATTGGCCCACGATGAGTCCTAAAGCGACGATTGCCCCGCCCACGGATAGGAAGAACAGCCAGGAAGCAGTTTTTTCCTTATTGCCGGCGCGGTTCAGCAGTAATTCGGCCACCAGGTAGCCCAAAAAGAAGACGGCCAGAAACAGTTCGGGGACGATTCCGGCCAGGCTTTGACCGATTTGGCTGAGTTGTTCGTTCAGTTGCAAGTCGAGTGGAACAATTTTTTTGACAAAAGTACGGAATTCTCTCTCACCCCAAATTTTTACAAAATCATGAAGCAAATCATCGCCTCTCTCTTGGGAATCATGTGCCTTACCACCGTCGCCCAGGCGCAATTCATGCAGGATATCAACGGCCGCGTCGTCACCGAACAGACTTATACCGACGTGGAAGGCTCACCCTACATGATCGAGGAATTTAACAAAGGAATCGTCACGATGGTCAAGGACAACCAGGTCTACGATGGCGTACCGATGCGGTATAATGCCTATAAGGACGAACTTGAATACGAGAAAGACGGCAAACACTATCTCCTGGGACCGGAAATCATCTCTTTTTCTATTCCAACGGGCGACGCCCTTTACGAATTTCGGCGCGGCTTTCCGGCGGTGGGCGATTTAACCGAAAACAGCTTCTACCAAGTGCTGCACGATGGCACCACCCAACTCTTAAAACATTACGGCAAGCGGATGCGCGAAGAAAAAGCCTACAACTCCGCCACGGCTACCAAGCGTTTCGATGGCACGGAGCAACTCTTCGTCCTCAAAGGCGGTAAGATGAATCCCATCAAGAAAAACGATAAGAAGGAATTACTGTCCCTGCTGAGCGACGAGAAAAACCTGATGAACTACGTTATTAAAGAAGAGCAGCTTAACTTCAAGTCCGAAGGGGACATGGTTAAGCTGCTCGAAGAATACGATGCCTACAAGGCGGGCCGGAAGGGCAAGAATTAAAAATCCTCGTCAAAGGCAATTTTGTGCGCCGACTCTTTATCGGTGACGCCGGACATGACGCCCGCTTTCTGGTACTCGCCGACGCGCTTCTCGAAGAAGTTGGTCTTGCCAGGCAGCGAAATCAACTCCATGAAATCGAAAGGATTGGAAGTACCAAAGTGCTTGGCGCAGCCCAAACGCTCGAGCCAGAAATCGCAGACAAACTCGATGTACTGCTTCATTAGCTCGGCGTTCATGCCGATCAATGATACGGGCAGCGCCTCGGAGATGAACTCTTTCTCGATTTCCACGGCATCCAGCATAATTTCCAAGACACGGGACTCGGGTAGCTTGTTCCTGATGTGATCCGTGTAGAGCAGGCAGGCGAACTCGCAGTGCAGTCCTTCATCGCGGGAAATAAGCTCGTTGGAGAACGACAGTCCAGGCATCAAACCCCGCTTTTTCAACCAAAAAATCGAGCAAAACGAACCCGAGAAGAAAATGCCTTCTACCGCCGCAAAGGCGATGATGCGCTCAGTGAATTCGGGACTGTTGATCCATTTCAAAGCCCATTCCGCCTTTTTTTGGACGCAGGGAACCGTGTCGATGGCCCGAAGCAGGTAATCCTTCTCGGTGGGGTCTTTAATGTAGGTGTCGATCAGCAGCGAGTAGGTTTCGGAGTGGATGTTCTCCATCGCGATCTGGAAACCGTAGAAGCACTTGGCCTCGGCGTACTGCACTTCGCTGAGGAAGTTGATCGCCAGATTTTCGTTCACTATGCCGTCGGAAGCCGCAAAAAAGGCCAGGATATGCGAGATAAAATGCCGCTCGTTGTCGGTCAGGTTGTTCCAGTCCTTCATGTCCTGTCCCAGATCGATTTCCTCCGCCGTCCAGAACGACGCCTCGTGGCGTTTGTACATGTGCCAAATATCCTGATGCTTGATGGGAAAAAGAACAAACCGCAGCGGATCTTCGGTCAGGAGCGGCTCGTGGGCCATAGTGCTTACTTGTGACATGAATATGAAGGTGTTTTTTGTAGTAAAAGTGAAAGGTACAACGGCGCGCTGAACAGAATTGTTAGCGGGATTTTGGAATAAACAAAAATACGACGCTAAGCCGTGAAATTCAAGCCACCATTGCCTGTGGCTGATGGTTGTTGGGAATAGTTATATTCTGAGAAAGGCAAAGATTTAGCCCTCAACCGTTTCACTAAATAAAAACCTCAGAAAATGAAAACGTCGGCAAGACTTGCGGTTTGAAGTCTTTACTTTTGTTTTCAGGAAATTTTTCAACCAAACATCGCCCGTGAAAATCGTCGGCTTCACTATCATCAAAGACGCCCTGCTGAATGACTATCCCATCGTCGAGGCCATCCGCTCCGTCCTGCCCGTGGTGGACGAGATGCTCGTCAGCGTGGGGCAGGGCGAGGACGGGACGCTGGAACTGATCGAAAGTATCGGCTCGGATAAGTTGCGCATTGTACGCTCCGAATGGGATATGTCGCTGCGGCAGGGCGGCAAAGTACTGGCCGTCGAAACCGACAAAGCCTACCGCCAACTCCCCACCGACGCCGACTGGGTGCTCTACATTCAGGGCGACGAGGTGCTGCCTGAAAAATACCAAGCCACCGTGCGCGCGAACTGCGAACGCTACGCTCAGAATCCCGAAGTGGAAGGCTTACTATTCGACTACCTACACTTTTACGGCACCTACGACTACGTCGGCGACAGCCGTACTTGGTACCGTCACGAGGTCAGGATCATCCGCCGCGACCCGGCTATTTCGGCCTACCGCGATGCCCAGGGCTTTCGTAAGGGCAACGAAAAGCTGCGCGTCAAGCACTCGGGCGCGGCGATTTATCATTACGGCTGGGTAAAGAGTCCGGCGCAGATGAAGAAGAAAATGAAAAATGTGGGGCGTTTCTGGAATGAGGAAGAGGCATGGAACACAATGCTCGCCAGCGGCGATTTCTTCGACTACTCCCAGTTCGACTCCCTCACCCGCTTCACCGAACCCCATCCCGAAGTCATGCGCGAGCGCATCGCCCGGCAAGACTGGCAAGTGGAGCTGGATTTGAGTAAAAAGAAGTTTGATCTGAAAGACCGTTTGCTCTATTGGTTCGAGAAGAAGACAGGTATCCGGCTCTTTGAATTCACCAATTTCAAGCGCGTTTGACAGACTGTTATTGAAGACTGAATTCGTCTAAAAAAGAAAGCCCTTTCAGGGCTAGGTGTACGCCCTTCTCAACTCTCAACTACATTAAAACCCCTCATCCTTAATCTCCTTCTCCGTAATCTTCCCGTACTTTTTCACCGCGTCGCGGATTTCGTCGGCCTTACCGACTAACACGAACTGCAGTTTGTCTTTGGGGAAATACTTGTCGATGATATCGTTAGCCTGTGCTACCGTCATCCCGTCCACTTTGGTTTGGAAGGTATTGATGTAGTTTTCATCGAAGCCGTACGTGAACATATCCGTCAGCAACCCCGCCAACGCGCCCGCCGACTCGTAGTTGGGCGGAAAATCTCCCTTTACATAAGCTTTGGCCGAGGCCAGAATCTCGTCGTTCAGACCCGCGCGGTGCAGGCTATCGAGTACCTGCAAAGCCAGGTCGATGGCCGGGACAGTCGTAGAGTTTTTGGTAAATGTGCTGATATAGAACGTTCCGCCCTGCTTGTAGCGGTTGAAACGACTGCCCGCGCCGTAGGTTAGGCCCGAGTTGACGCGCAGGGCGTCGTTGAGCCAAGATGTGAACCGTCCGCCCAAAATCGTATTGACGACCAGCAACGGCACGTAATCGGGGTTGTCGTAGGCCACACCCTTGCCACCAATGAGGAATGTCGTTTCCCGCGCATCGGGCTTGTTGACGAGCAACACGCGGCTGTTTGGAAAGTCGATTTTAGGAGCCGTGCCTTTGGCGGCGGTGGACTTTTCCGTTTTCCAGTCACCGAACAGCGCCGTGATACGCTGCTTCATATCGGCGGTTTTGAAATCACCCACAACGGCGATGGCGGCGCGGTCGGTCGTGTAGTTTTTTTTGTAAAAAGCCTTAGCGTCGGCGGGGCTGATTTTCGTGATCGTGGACGTGGTACCGTCGGTGGGCGTGGCGTAGGGGTGCTGGTCGAAGACCATTTTATTGAAGTAGTTGCCAATCACCGCGCGGGGGCTTTCCTTTTGCTGGGTGAGTTGCAACAGCGCCCGCTGTTTGTGCTTGTCAAATTCCGTGGCGTCGAAGTTTGGGTTTTCCAACACTTCCTGCAAAATATCGAACATCTTGTCGGCGTCCTTCACCGCAAAAGACAGGCTGATTCGGGCGCTTTCCTTGCCCGCGCTGCTACTGAGTCGCGCCCCCACGTAGTCGGTAGCTTCCTCAATTTGCTCCTTGGTGTATTTTTTAGTGCCAAAAAGCAGGGCGTCGGCGGTCATACTCGCCAGGCCGTAGCGGTCGCCGTCCTGCGTCGAACCCGCGTCGAATACCGTCGAAGTATAAATCAGCGGCACTTCGTGCTGCTCCATGAGATACACCGTCAAGCCGTTTTTGAGTTTGAATTTCTCGTAGGATGGGACTTTGAAGTTGTTCTGAGCCTGGGCAGTAAGGACGCAGAGGATAAGAAAGGCGCTTAGTATATTTTTCATTTTTGAATTTTTGTCCGTTCAACTTCCAAATCAATTGGCTTTTTCAGGTAATAAATATCCTACCGTCCGGTTGCGTTCGGTGAAATATTTCGCCGCCACGCGCTTAATGTCCGCCGGGGTCACTTTTTCGTAGAGCTTGGGCGCGTCGTAGAGTTTACGATAATCGCCAAAAAACACTTCGTAGGTGCCGATGCTGTTGGCTTTGCCGTTGATGGTCTCGATGGTGCGGTAGAACTCCATCAGCTTCTGATTCTTCACCTTCTGCAACTCCCGCTCGCTGACTTCCTTTTGAATGAGGTCGTCGATCTGCGCCTCGATGGCTTTTTCCAGTTCCTGGGCCGAAATGCCATTGCCCGCCACGCCGTAGATGTAAAAAAGATTCGGGTCGAAGCCGTCGCCCATGAAACTGAACACCTGACTCGCCAGCGTGGTGTCCATGACGAGTGCCTTGGTCAGCCGTGATGAATTGCCCGACGTCAACAAATTACTCAGCAAATCCAGGGCGTAATAGTCTTCATTGCCGGTTTCGGGCGTGTGGTAGGCCAGCAGAATATTGGGCGTCGTGATGTCCTTGTAAGCCGTTACGCGGCGTTCGCCGTTTTGTTCCGGCTCCACCGTCCGCACCTTAGGCGGCAGGCCGCGCGCGGGAATGGGGGCCATGTATTGGTCGGCCAGTTTTTTGACCTGCGCCAGCGTAATGTCGCCCACCACGACCACCGTGGCGTTGTTGGGTGCGTAGTAAGTTTTGAAATAATTCTCCAAATCCTGCTGCGTCCAGCTTTTGATGTCCGACTCGAAGCCAATCACCGGAAACATATAGGGATGTTCCGTAAAAGCCGTCGCGCTCACCAACTGACTGATGGATTGAAAGTTGCTGTTCTCCAAACCCGTGCTGCGCTCCGAGAGCACCACCCCGCGCTCGCTCTGCACCATCGTGGAGTCGATGCTGAGGTCGGCAATGCGGTCGGATTCCAGCTTAAAAATAGTTTCGAGGGCGTCTTTCTGGAACCAGTCGGTATAGACCGTCACGTTCTCGGTGGTGTAGGCGTTGTTGGAACCACCGTTGGCCTCCATCGTGCGGTCAAATTGCTTGGGGCCGTATTTTTTGGAACCGTTGAACATCATGTGTTCGAAAAAATGCGACAGCCCCGTAATGCCGGGCACTTCGTTCCGCGACCCCACTTTCCAGAAAAAGTACATATTGGCCGTAGGAATCGAATGGTCTTCCAGCACCAGAAACTTCATGCCGTTGGGCAACGTGAACGACTTGACGTCGTCGGGCGAGTTCTGGGCAAAGGAGGCAAAACTCGCCAGCCACAGCACCAGGCCTGCTACTATTTTTTTCATAATTTTTCTAAAAATCAATTGGTGTTGCAAAGGTAGTGCGGTACGGTCGGACTGTCGCACAGCTTCCAGCCCGTTTTTTGTTGCTGAATCTTGCAATCGTGACTGAAAAAGCATCTTATACCCGAAGTTTCCGCAACCCCTCGCCAACCGCCTGTTGCAACGAAAAAGTATCCGTCAGCGGCGTTACCATCCGAAAGCCCATTTCCCGCATCTTGATAGCGTTCTCCGGCGTCCCGCAGTGCACCGCCGCCAGTAGGTTGTTTTTAGCGGCCACATTCAGCACGTTATCCAGCATCCCCAGCAGCACGGGATCGTCGAAATCGGCCATCTTTTCCAGCCCCGTCGTCATGCACAAATCCCAGGTACCCACGTACAGCGCGTCCAGCGTGGGCGTTTGAGCAATGTCGGCCAGGTTTTTATAGCCATCCGCCGTTTCGATCATCGCCATCGTCAGGGTTTCGTCGTTGGCGGTGCGGAGATACGCGGTTTCGTTCCCCAGCGACGCCCGCAGCGGCCCGATGCTGCGGTAGCCCTGCGGTGGGTAGCGGCAGGCCTGCACGAAGGCTTCGGTTTCGGCGCGGGTGTTGAGCATCGGACAAATGATGCCCTGCGCCCCGGCGTCGAGCATCCGCATATGCTGGGCCGGGTCGTTCCAGGCTACCCGCACCAAGGGTACGGTGTCGGTGGTGGCGATGGCCTGCAACATGGGCAGAATCGCGGTCAAGTCGGTAGCCAGGCCATGTTGCGCGTCAATGGTCAGGGTGTCGAAACCCGCGTGGGCCATGACTTCGGCGGTCCAGGAAGTAGGGATGGTCAGCCAGCCGTTGACGATCGTTTCGCCGTCGCGCCAGCGCTGTTTGAGGGAGTTGGTGGTCATTTGGGGATTTGAAAATTAAACAAAATGGAGACTGGGATTATCCATTTTGGATACAGGAATAAAGATTCTTATTTTTGTTTTTAATACTAAACATCAACCCATTATGGCTACGCTGATTTTAGAAGTACAGGAGAAAAAACTCAAATTTCTTAAAGATATACTTGAGCATTTTTCCTTTGTGACAATTCGAGATACTGAATTCGAAGAGGACACCGACGAGCAAGTTATCGAAAACATCCGGCAAGGGGTTAGGGAAATGCAACTCATAGAGCAAGGCAAAGCGAAATCCACTCCGTTTTGTGAGTTTCTGAGCGAACTAGATGAAGTATAGACTCGAAACCATTGCCCCTTTCAAGCGTGAGGCCAAACGTTTACTCAAAAAATATCCCTCCCTTCGTGCTGAGATTGAAGAATTGGGAGCGCATTTACAAGAAAACCCATTTACAGGTACACCTCTGAAAAATGGCTTTTACAAAATCCGGCTTGGAATCCGTTCCAAAGGAAAAGGCCGACGCGGTGGTGCCAGAATCATCACTTGTGTGAAAGTTATCGCCGAAACAGTTTACCTGGTATCCATTTACGATAAGTCGGAACAGTCGGATATTTCCGATAGTACCTTGGAAAGTTTGTTTTCCGAAATTCCAGAATAAATCGAATCAAAGCGCAAAGCCTACTCTCCCACCAACCGATAAACCTTCCCCGCCTCCGTTTCAAAAACCAACGTATTCCCCTCGCGCTGAAAGAGCGTTCCCGTAACTTTGACGGGCGTCAAGGTACGAATCCGGCAAGTCCCCCCCGCTTCCGAACGCAGGGTGGCGGTACTCAGTTTTCCGTCTTCCCAGGCCATATCAATCTCGAAACCGCCGCGCGCGCGGAGTCCCTTTACGGTGCCTTTGGCCCAGGTTGAAGGTAATGCGGGCAGGAGTTGGATTTCTTTTAAATGGCTCTGAATGAGCATCTCGGCCATGCCCGCGATGCCGCCGAAATTCCCGTCGATTTGGAAGGGCGGGTGGGCGCAGAAGAGGTTGGCGTAGGTACCGCCGCCCTGCATGGTTGTTTCGCTGGTACTGACGTAGGTGAGCAGTTCGCGCAGGAGTTTATAGGCGTGGTCGCCGTCGAGCAGACGCGCCCAGAAATTGATTTTCCAGGCCTTGCTCCAGCCCGTACCGCCATCGCCCCGAAATTCCAGCGTTTTCTCGGCGGCTTTGGCAAAATCTGGCGTCGTGATCGGTGAAATCTGCCGCCCCGGATGCAGTCCGAATAGCTGCGACACGTGACGGTGCAGCGGGTCCTGTTCCTCGAAATCCTGGGACCATTCCTGCAAGTTTCCTTTTTTACCGATCTGTAAAGGAAAGAGTTTAGCGCGTTTTTCAGTAAGCATCTTACGGTAATCGGCATCCGCGTCCAATGCCTCGGAGGCTTCGATCACATTGGTAAACAAATCCCAAATGATGCTCATGTCCATCGTGGTGGCGATGGAGACGTCGTGCGGCTTGCCGTCGGGACCGATGAAGTTATTTTCGGGCGTCGTGGAAGGAGCCGTGACGAGTTGGCCATTCTTATTTTCGACCAGCCAGTCCAGATAAAATGCGGCGGCGTCTTTCATAATCGGATAAGCCGTTTTTTGTAGGAAGCCAACGTCCTGCGTAAAGCGGTAATGCTCGTACAAATGCCGACTTAGCCAGGCCGAGGCCATCGGCCAGTTGGCCCAAAGTGGATCGCCCTTGCCCAGGTCGCCCACGGGATTGGAGGTAGCCCAGATGTCGCTGTTGTGATTCGCCGCCCAACCCTTGGCACTGTAGAAATTCTTCGCCGTTTGGCGACCCGTTACCGCCAGGGATTCGATAAAATCAAGGAGTGGCTCGTGCATTTCCGAAAGATTGGTTACCTCGGCGGGCCAGTAGTTCATTTCGGTGTTGATATTGATGGTGTAGTTGCTGCTCCAGGGCGGGCGCAAGTGGGCGTTCCAGATTCCCTGCAAGTTGGCCGGCTGACCACCTGGACGGGAGCATGAAATTAACAGGTACCTGCCGTACTGAAAATACAATGCCTCGAAGGCCGGGTCTTTGGCCCCTTTGGTGTAGGCTTTCAGCCGTTGATCGGTGGGTAAGACACTTCCCTGATCATCGCCCAAATGCAGCGATACCCGGTCGAAGAAGCGCTTGTAATCCGCCGCGTGCGCATTTTTTATAATTTCGTAGGGCTTTTCAATCGCATCGTTCAAATAATTGGTAGCCAAGGCCATTTCGTCTTTTCCCTCGCTATCGGGACATTTATCAAAGCCGTTGAAACTCGTGGCCGCCGATACAAAAAGCGTGACTTCATCGGCGTTCAGCACGTGCATTCCCAACTTGTCGGCGCTGATTTCGCCGCCTTTGTGCAGGGCCTTTACCCGCAGTTCGTAGCGCATCCCCCGGCATCCTTGCGCACCTTCGTAGATGATCGGCTCGGCGTTGTAGCGTACGTAGTTGGGATCGGCGTGGGCGGGTGCTTTGCCGCGCATGGCGATTTCGGTGGCGGATTCGGCGGCATTCGTAAAGCGAAGCAGGCTCTTTGTTTCCAGATCGAAGGACAATGCACCCTGCTGGCTGGCCGTGAGGTGAATGACGATGACCTGGTCGGGGGCCGAGGCAAAAATCTCCCTTTTGTATTCTACGCCATTTTGGGTGTAGGCCGTGGTAGCGGTGGCATTGGCGATGTTCAAATCGCGTCGGTAGTTGCTGGACTCGCCGTTTGCTTTCATTTTAATCACCAAATCTCCCAGCGGGGCGTACGATTCGGTGTACAGTCCCTGCATTTTTTTGGTCAAATCATGGGCTTTGGTGTAGTCTTCGGCGAAGAGGGCTTTTCTGATTTCGGGGAGGTAAGAAGCTGCCTTCGGGTTGGGGTTAAGGTTCGCGGGGCCGCCCGACCAGAGCGTGGCTTCATTGAGCTGAATCAGTTCTTCGTCCACTTTGCCCCACACCATCGCGCCCAGTCGTCCGTTGCCGACGGGCAGGGCCTCTTCCCAGGTAGCGGCGGGGCGGTCGTACCAGAGTTGGAGTTCCTGGGCTTGCAGAAAATGGGTGAAACTCAGTAAAATGACTAGCAGGGCGCGTGCTTTCATGAAAGAGGTACCTGAACTTTGCGGGAGACTTTGTTGGTTAGCTACCGAAAGAATGATTTAACCCAAAATTACCCTATATGCGCTTGCTTGCCTTTCCCCTGCTTTTTGTCTCGCTTCTCATTGTTTCCTGCCAAAAGGAGGACAAAGCCCAAACCATCGTGGAAAAGGCCATCGCCTACCACGGCGGCGCGGCCTACGATACAGTCGATCTCGAATTCGACTTCCGCGATATGCACTATATCGTACAAAAAACCGGCAGCGACTTCCACTACGAGCGCCTTCAAACCGACTCGACTGAGGCCGAAATCCGCGACATCCTGACCAACGCCGAAGCCTACCGGACCATCGACGGACAAAAAGTAAGCGTCCCTGACTCCATGATGGACAAGTACAAGTACTCCGTCAATTCGGTGGCGTATTTCCTGCTTTTGCCCGCGCCGCTGCGCGATGCGGCGGTGCAGAAAGAGTACGTGGGCGAAGTGACGATCAAGGGCAAAGCCTACGACAAAATCAAGGTTTTTTTCACCCAGGAGGGCGGCGGCAAAGACCATGACGATGTGTTCGTCTATTACTTCGACAAAGAAGATGGCTCAATGGACTACCTTTCTTACCTCTACCACGTCAACGAAACCGGAATGCGCTTCCGTGAGGCCTACAACCCGCAGCGGGTCGGCGGCATTCTGGTTCAGGACTACATCAATTTCGCCCCCACCGACTCCACGCTGGCCGTGACGGACGAAAACCTGCTGTCGCTGGACAAGCTGTACGGGGAAGGCAAGCTGACGGAGTTTTCGCGGATTGAGAATAAGAATTTTAAGGTACGGTAAGATAGCCGTGCTCTGATCTGCTCACCGCGATTTGGCATTTTGCTCGCGAATTTCCAGATAAACGCCAAACTCCATCAAATTTTGGCGAGTCCATGGCTCTTTTTCGAGTACATTAGCGGAAAGGAACAAAATTAGCCCGTCCCGAAAATTCATGCGAAAAGCATTCTGCCCCAAGTACCTCTTGCTCCCCCTCCTACTCTCCGGCTGCTCCGTCTCCCGCTATATTCACCAAGAGGTCAAGACCTCGCCCGTGCTGGCGCAGCACCACGTAGGCATTTCGGTGTACGATCCGGCCAGGAAAAAAACGCTGGCTTCCTACCAGGATGACCACTACTTCACGCCCGCTTCCAACACCAAACTGTTCAGTTTCTACGCCGCGCTGACTGTTTTGGGCGATTCTATTCCGGGGCTGGAATATCAAATTCTGGACACTGCCCTCGTCTTCCGGGGGACGGGGGACCCGTCGCTGCTGCATCCCGACCTGCCGACCAGCGCGGTGGTGGATTTTTTGAAAAACCGAAAAGAAAAAATGTGGTTCTCTACGGCTCAGACCGACAATCCAATCTACGGGCCGGGCTGGTCGTGGGACGACTACAACGACTATTACCAGGCGGAACGCTCGCCGCTGCCGATCTATGGCAACATCGCGCGGTTTACCAGTCCGTCGGGATTGTACGTGCGGGTGCAGCCCGAGTTCTGGCAGGATTCGCTGGATTTGGATACCACCGTCGTGGGCTTGGTACGTGACCGCTACCGCAACCATTTCCGCCGTTCACTCAACGCTTTACCCGCTGGCCTGGAACAGGACATCCCCGTTCGCACGTCGAATCTGCTTGCCGCCGAATTGTTATCGCAGGCATTGAAGAAAAAAGTGACGCTGACGGAGCAAGAATTTCCCGGCCCGTGGAAAACGGTATATAGCATCCCGGCCGACTCACTCTACAAGCGCACGATGCAGGTGAGCGACAATATGATGGCCGAACAAATGATGCTGCTCTACGCCGCTGCCCACAATCTGCCGCTCAATACGGCGCAGGCCATCGAACACGCCAAGCTGAGCATCCTGGCCGACTTGCCCGATCGCCCGCTTTGGCGCGACGGCTCGGGGCTGTCGCGCTACAACCTTTTCACCCCGCGCACGATGATTGCTCTGCTGGGGAAAATTTCCCAGAAAATTCCCCAAGACAGGCTCTTTAATATTCTTCCGGCGGGCGGTGCTTCGGGGACGCTGCGCAATATGTTCAAGGGTCAGGAAGCTTTCGTCCATGCTAAAACGGGCAGCTTAAGCAATGTCTATTGCCTGAGTGGCTATCTTATTACCAAAAAAGGCAAGCTGCTTTATTTTAGTTTTATGAACAACAACTTCACCCGCCCCACGTCCGAAATTCGCACGGAAGTAGCCAGGGTGCTAACGGGGCTGCATGATATGTTTTGAAAAAGGGACGACCTCACTCCCCCCTAATCTCACTTAGCTGTCGATCCGTTAGCCGTCCCTTCATTTTGCGGGCGAGGTAAAATTCGCTTTCAAAGAGTTTGATGAGCATGTCGCGGCGGGCGTGTAGCCGGTCGCGCTCACCTTCGGACGTCCCCTGCTCGCGGAGAACCTGCCATTTCCTGACCCGCAACTCGTCGATTTCCTGATGGAGCCGCTCGATTTCCGCTTCCCAATCCTGGTGGTGATCGGTGGCCTGGCGGCGGACTTTCCTGGCCGTGAGCCACAGGCGCAAGTCATTTCGCAGCAGGGTGGTATTGCTGAGAAACAGTTTTCCAGCAAATAGAAAGAGGAAAAATACGAAGACAAATAAGGCGGCGGCCTGCCACCCGTTTTGCGTTTGCCAGGCCTGAGCGAATACGAAAAGTGCTGCTGCGAAAGGCATGCCCACTTCTTCCAGCAACCGCCGCCAGGTTACGCCGCTCTCGGTGTCGTGGAAAAGCGAAATGCGACCAAACAAGTTGAACATTCCGGCCAGAAAAACGCCCAGGGCCACGAACGAACTGCTCGCGAATGTCGGACGCAGCGTTTCTTCGATCAGGTAATAATTGCCTACGCACATGGCGATGGAAAGCACCAGACCCACCAGGGTACGTGGAAGTTGGTGTTCGCCTTCGGGCCGGGTTTCTTCCAGTAATCGTAGCTTGCTTCGAAGTTCCTGAAGGCGGTTTTCCTTTTGACCAATAAAAAGATTCAACTCCTGGACGCGCTCATTCTGCTGCTCGATATTGCGACTGGGCTGGGCCGACAAGTGCTGAAAGTAATTGTGGATGATGTCAGTTTTCTGCGTCGGGTCCGACTCGGAAAGTCCGAATAGTACACCTTCGTCGCGTAGAGTCTCTTCGTCTTCCAGCCAGTACGGGGCCGATAGTTCTCGATCTTCTTGAGGAATAGGAAATTCATCCTTTGGGAGGACAGGAATTTGGTAGGCGGGCGGCAAATCGTCGTTGTTTGCCGGGCGTGAGTCCTGCTCGTAGGGAGCAGGTTCTTCGTCCTTGCGTCCTTTTGCAAATTCTGAAAAGCGTTGCCAGACTGTAGCCATGCGTTGGTATATATATTGAGTTTTCCGGTGGGATTTTAGAGGATAAATAAAAACCATCAGCTTACGGTAAACATCTTTTTCAGCGCCAGCCACAGCCGCTTTTTCCGCTCTTTGTCGGCGTCGATGACCGACAACGGCTCAGCCAGCAGGAACCAGATGCCCTCGATTTGCTTTGGCGTGTAGGGAGGTAGCAGAAGGTCGAGCTTTAACTTTATCAAAGGCACCCCGAAGCTGATAAAGTAGTTGGTGCTTTTCTGGGCCAGCACCGTTCGGGCGTCGGCCTGGGGCAGGTGGCTGAAATTGAGAAGGTCCGTTTCGGCGGGATCGCGGCCCGTGGCTTTCAGGATATTTTCCAAAAGCAGGGCGTCGGAGGGGTCGAGTTGCTCTTGTTTTTTTTCGTCCACCAATATTAGTACGCGATGCTGCAAAGTTGGAAAAGCGGCGGCGGGTGGTAGACTGAAAATCGCTGCTGACACGCCCTCTGGTTCGGCTGGAAGCGGCTTTTCTGGTTTGGTCGGAAGAGGCTTTTCCACTTCCGCTGGCCCCGGACTTTCAT
The DNA here is from genome assembly GCA_038235275.1 of Cytophagales bacterium. Classification (GTDB taxonomy): domain Bacteria; phylum Bacteroidota; class Bacteroidia; order Cytophagales; family Spirosomataceae; genus Persicitalea. Next base: position 30,388 of record JBBSUC010000013.1, read on the forward strand.
TTTTCGCAACGAGTTGCTCTACCGGTTCCTCTTCGACAAACACAGGTTCACTGACCCGAAAAAGCGTTTCGTTTTGGTAAAAGGTTTGAAAGAAGGCCGTGGAATTGTTCATGAATTAAAGCTTTGTAGGGCTTAAAAATTAACTGGCTAATCGTAAAATTACCAAGCATTTCCGTTTTTCAACGCTCACGCTTTCGGGGCTTCCTTTGTGCTTTTTAAAGGTTTCTTACAACCGCTTCACTTCGATCCAAATATCCGAATTGCGCCCCTTGTCGTCGCTGCACGAAATCTTGACGCGGCCCGGCGGCGGACTCATGAACACGGCTTCGGTCGGGCCACTTTTTTGGTAGAGCTTGTCGTTGACGTACCAGAAAATCTCCTCCACATTGTTGGCCGCCTGGCAGCTCAGCAGCAATTGCTGTGGTTCGTCGGTGCGAAGGTAATACTCGCTGCCCTGATTCGGGCTCACAATCAGCGGCGCGCCGTCGCGGAACACCCGCTCGCAGGCGGGATTATGCGGGGGCTCTTTGTCGTAGGGAAGTTTTTTGGATTCATAATAGGCAATCAACTCCGGCGCAAGATTGGGAAACGACCGCCGGACGTAGCCACCGTGGCCCCGGCCCTCACCCGGTAAACAATACGGACAGTAAGAAACCTTCCCCGCCGCGTCCGTAAAAACCCACTTGCGGTGCGTACAGCGGCGGTAGGGCGACACGCCCATCAGGTGGTAGGCCGTGACCTTGTTGGTACAAAACTCCACTGGAATGTCCCCGCTCGCCGCGCAGACTTTCCGCACCGCCACCGCATCGGGGGCGCGGTACCAACCTTTGGGCGAATTGTAGTCCAGGCTATTGAAGATGGAAAACAGCAGCGGCGTGGCCGTTTCGGCCCCGCTGAGTTCGGGAACGCCCTGCCCCGAAAAATTCCCCACCCACACGCCCACCGTGTAGCGTTTGTTGTAGCCCACGCTCCAGGCGTCGCGCCGTCCGTAGGAGGTCCCGGTCTTCCAGGCGATGCGCGGCAAGTGATAAGTGCTGGCAAAATTATTGGGCAGATCGGGTCTTGCAATTTGGGTTAAAACGTTGGTAATCAAAAAAGCCGCGCCGGGCGAAATGATTTCGCTGCCGATGGTTTTGTTTTTTCTAGGTAAAGCGGCGGGCGAGCCAAAGGTCAGCGGGCGCACTTTTCCCTCCCGCGCGAAGGACGCGAACAGCCGCGTGAGTTCTTCCAGCGTCACGCCGCAGCCGCCCAGGATGAGCGACAGCCCCAAATCTTTCGATTGCTTGCGCACCGTTTGGAAGCCCACCTTTTTGAGTTGCTCCACCAGCACGGGCGTACTGACGTCTTTTAAAACCTTCACCGCCGGGACGTTGAGCGAATTGGCCAGCGCAAACTCCACCGTCACCGGGCCGTTGAACCGCTGGTCGAAATTCTCCGGCTCGTAGCCGCCGAAGTTGGTCGGGACGTCGTTGAGGACGGTTTTGGGCGTGAGCAAACCCTTGTCGAAGGCCGTGGCGTACAGCAGCGGCTTCAAGGTACTACCCGGCGAGCGAACCGCCCGGACGCCATCCACTTGGCCGCCGTCGTAGGGATTGGCAAAATCCGCCGAGCCGACGTAAGCTTCCACGGCCCCGGTTTCGTTGTTCACCACCAGCACCGCCGCGTTGTGGATATTCCTGGCTTGCAGCCGATTGATGTAGTTTTTGACCGATTCTTCCGCCTGCCGTTGCTTTTGCGGCCGGATGGCGGTGTAAATCGTCGGCTCGTCGGGAAATTCGTTTTTCAGCCGCAGGGCCAAGTGCGGGATTTCGCGCGGTGCGGCGCGGCGTTTCACGTCCAGCGGCTCACGCAGGGCGTCTTCGATGATGTTTTTTTCAAATAAATCCTCCTTTTCAAAGCGGCGCAACCACTCGTTGCGGGCAGCAAGCAGATTCACCTGCCGCGTATCGGGCCGCAAACTCGACGGACGGTTAGGAACGATCGCCAACGCCGTAATCTCGGCCAAGCTCAGCAACTGCGGCGACTTGCCGAAGTACAGCAGCGAAGCCGCCTTGATGCCCTCGATGTTGCCGCCGTACGGCACCAGATTAAGGTACATTTGCAGGATTTCGGTTTTGGAAAAATGCAGTTCCAACTGCACGGCCCGCAGAATTTCCACCAATTTGCTGCCGTAGGTCCGCTCGCGCGGTTCCAACAACCGCACCACCTGCATGGTGATCGTGGACGCCCCCGAAGTCCGCCGCCCCGTGAGCAAATTGCGCAAAGCCGCCCGCCCCAACGCCAGCGGATTGACGCCCGGATGCCAATTGAAAAAGCGATCTTCCTTATGAATGAGCGTTTTGCGCAGCAGCGGGGTGATTTCCGCGACTTCGGTTTGCAGCCGCCACTTGTCGTCCTTGCTCAGAAAAGCGTGGAGGACGGTGCCATCCGCTGCGAGGATATGGGTAGAGTACGGGACGTTAGGGCGGAAGGGGAAAGCGGCGTCGAGGGCAAAGGCTGCTAGGACGAAAAGCAGGATAGCCCAGAGCCATCGGGAGTTTTTTAGCTTAATGAAATATTGTGCAGTGGAACTTCGCAAAGCCTCAGATTCTATTCTTTCTTTCCATTTTCAACTCCCTTTCGATCAGAAACTCGTTTAGGTCGATGCACTTCACCCCATTTTTTGCGGCTACGGCGGGAATTTTATTGTGCTTGGTTTTGCTCTCATTGGTTATCAAGACATAGCCATGCACTTTGCAGAATCCAATCAAATAGGGATCGGCTTCTTCCTTTCCCTCGGCCTGTTTCCTGGCATCGAAAAATCCAGAGTTATACTCCTCGTTGATGATCGGTATCGCCGCATTGATGCTCAAGGGGTCCGTTTTCGCTATTAAATCTTTCTTCCATCTATTGACCCATTTTTTCAGAAAATCCTCCTTGCCTTCGTAGCTGTTGATTTCGGATTCTACAAAATCGATCGTTTTAAAGCTACCAATGGCAATCAAATCCTCAATTTCCTCCCAAATAGCCCGAAATACAGGATTTCCGAACTTAAAGGTTGATTCAAGCACGATCAGCGCGCTCGTATCAATCACATAAACCGTGTTTTCAGGATTGAAGTTGAGCTGCATCTTTAAGCATTTAACAATTGGCGGGTTTTAGGAATATAGGACAGTTTGATTCCTAAAAAATCGGAAAGATCTTTCAAATCGATCCGGTTTTGGTCGAAGGCAGAAAAGGCAAGTGACAGGTAGGTTCTTCCTTTTTCTTTGATCGTTTCTTTGGGAATATTCCGGCCTTCCGGGTGTTTCGATCTGCCAAATGTTGGCTTATTCCACGCTTTGTGTTGCTCTTGGTAGTACGAAGGCGTGGTGAGGTTATTTTCCAACAGGCTTCTCAATACAGCCAAGGGGCCGACGTGGAAAATGCTACCTAATTCGATCAAATCCTTCTTCGCCCAAATCGGATGCCCGCGCTGCTGCAAAACGATCTCTGTCCGCAGGAGCCGGGAAGTCGGGATCAGCATCTCAGCGGCAAAGGAATTGCACCACTTCTCAATCTGTTGATTGGTGAACTCATTCAGATCGCACATCCCGCCTTCATTCAGGATGATATGCCCGACCTCATGAAATAAAGTGAAGATTTTCGAGGTGGCGCGCTCGCCCCCTCTCTTTATGCCGATGATCGGGATGATGTCATCGACTATTGAGAAACCCCGCAGATCGTCCTGGGTCAAACTCAACTGAAATACGGCAACTCCCAGGGATTCAATCTTTTCAATATAAGCTTCCAGGGCATAGTCAGTATCGCTTAAGGTAGATATCTCATCCAGATTCCATCGGCTTCGCAGCGTGGCAGCGATTGATTTGGCGGAGTCATTTAAAGTAGCCCTTGCCCCAAAAGACGGGATTATGACATTGAATTCTTGCTTCAACTCGACGAGTGACCCAGCCAATGCCCTGGCCTTGCGCACGGCAAGAATACTTTTCTCGTGAAAGTTTCCAAGTTTCACTGAATCGACCGACCTGCGGTCAGCAGGAAGGGGCTTTTCCCTGGGTGGTTCAGCCAGCAGTAGCGTAGCAATCGTTCGCTTGTAGGCTTTCGACAAAGCGTTCAATTCTTCCAGACTTGGGCGCTTTTCTCCCTCTTCCAGCGTAACCAGCTTTTTGTACGACAAGCCCGTTCGCTCAGCGGCCTGATTTCGGCTCATGGCAAGCGATTCCCGGGCCCAAACGAGCACTCGGTTATTGGCGTCTATGTATATGTCGTTTTTCACTGTCAATTTAAGGCCATGAATTGATCATGGAAGGTAAAGAGGAAGTAGACCAAACTGTGTGATCTACTTCCTACTACGCAATTTATGGATTATTCCGACTTCAACGCGGCTAGACGCAGCATGCTGCGTCTCTACATTTCCAACAACGAATTAATCACCCGCAACGGTACCGTTGCCCAGTCCGGCCTTTCGTCCAGCTCGTGATTTAACTCGAAGATCGCCTTTTCCAGCAAATAGGTTTGCAGCAGCACGTGCAGGTCGTTTTCGTCGTCGGGGATGAAGGCGCTGCCTTTCACCGTACTGAGGTAAGCATCCAGGAAAACGCCCGAGGCGGCCTGAATCCAGCGCTCGGTTGGGGGCGTGAGTTTGGCGATGTCGTCATCGCCGACCTGGTCGTTGAAGAGCAGACTGGCGTAGGCGGCGTAGTGCAGCGACAGCAGCATATCGGCCACGTCGCGCAGCGGCGAGCGGCGCAGACGGCGTTCGCTGAAGCTGCGGTACGGATTGCCGCCAAACTCACAGATCGCCAAATCGTTGCCCGTGAACAGCACGTTGTCCAGCGTATAATCGCCGTGGATGCGGATCTTGACGGCGTCGATTTTTTTGTCGTAAATCTTTTTCAGCAAAGCCAGGATTTCGCCTTTGCGGGCCGCGATTTTTTTGGCCTCCAACTGCACATCTTCCGGCAGCGTTTTCAACTTTTTACCCTGATTTTGGAACGTCTCACGCACCAGTGATTGCAAGCCCGAGTACAGCGACCGCTGGTAGTGCAGCGAAAAGCCCTCTGACCCGAAGTCGGGCGCGTCGGAGTTGGCCAGGGCCAGGTGCAACTCGCCCAGCCGCTCGCCCAGCATCCGCGTGGGGCCGACGACCGTGCCGCCAAACAGGTCGCGGAAATCGTCGGGGATGTTTTCGTGGGCTACGGGCGTGAACGCAGTCTGGCCCTCCAGCGGCGCAGGGCGTTTATCCTGTTCTATTATAAAGACGCGCTCGAAGTAATTGTTGACGCGTTCCCGCATAAACTTCCACATACCGACATTTCCCTCAGGGGCTTCCTGCAAAATACCCAGCGTGTAGCTGTCCCGACCTATTTTCCAATCCAGACCACCCGCGTAAGGAAGCATTTGCTCGAAATGCGCCTTTTCAGTCAGCACCCGCGTGATTTCCGCGTCGGGCTGGGCGGTTTTTTCCACGCGGCGGTAGAGTTTGAGGGCGTACTCGTCGTCGTACGAAATGATCGTCTCATGCCAGGAGCCGTGCATTTTGGTTTTCATTTCATCGGGCGCGGGCAGGTTATCGGCTTGGTAGGTCGCGAAATTCAGGCTACCGCCTTTCAGCTTCATCGGTGCGGCTTTGCCAAAATGCGTTAGCAGCATCCGCTGCATTTCCACCGTATAGTAGGTATCCACAAGCAGCCCTTCCTCGTCTCCGATGGTGAGGTTGGCGATCACGGCGGGCGGACAATTCTCGGAGATTTTCCGCAAGGCTTCCCCCGTCACAAAGGATACGGGCAGTTGGTAGTGTTCGGGCAAGCCGCTTTCGTACTGCACTTCCAGCAGCAACAAGTACGCCTGGTGTTCGCCCAAGTCCAGTTGCGCCGATTCGGCAATTTCGGTGCTGACCACCGTACGTTCTTTACCGATGAACCAGCCGACCTCCTGCAAATAACCCGGCAAAATCTTGCCTTCTAGTTTCTGGACGGAGCTTTTTTTCAACAGATCATCCCAACTCGCCAGTTTGAAGGACGGCTTCGGTGCCTGACCGTCCGACTCGGGATAGGCTTTTTCCAGCAAAAACCACTGGTAGCCGTGCGAGCCGAGCGTAAAGAAATACGGCTCGTCTTCCTTAATGATCGGGAAGCGGTTTTTGCTAAAAACATCGATGGGCAAATAGCCTTTGTAGGCCGACAAATCCAGCTCGGCGGGCTGCGTGTAGCGTGATAAATTCACCAAAACCAGAATCGTCTCGTCTTCGTAGCTGCGGGTGAAGGCCAGAATCTTAGGATTGCTCACCCACACGAATTCCATGTCGCCCCGGCTGAATGCCTTGAACTTCTTGCGCATGGTAATCATCCGCTTCATGAACCATAGCAGCGAGGAGGTATTGCGCCTCTGCGTCTCGACGTTCACGGCCTCGTAATGGTACTCGGGATCGAGAATCACGGGCAGGTACAGCTTGTGCGGGTTGGTTTCGGAGAAGCCCGCGTTGCGGTCGGGCGACCACTGCATGGGCGTCCGCACGCCGTCACGGTCGCCGAGGTAGAAGTTGTCGCCCATGCCGATTTCGTCGCCGTAGTAAATTACGGGCGTGCCGTTGAGCGAAAACAGCAGGCAGTTCATCAGCTCGATTTTGCGGCGGTTGTTATCCAGCAACGGGGCCAGGCGGTGCCGGATGCCGAGATTGATCCGTGCCTTGGGGTCCTTGGCGTAGGCCTTGTACATATAGTCGCGCTCCTCGTCGGTGACCATTTCCAGCGTCAGCTCGTCGTGGTTGCGCAGGAACATCGCCCACTGCCCAGTCGCCGGGATCTCGGGCGTCTGCTCGAAGATGTCGATGATTGGATAGCGGTCTTCCATTTGCAGCGCCATGTACATGCGCGGCATCACCGGGAAGTGGTAGTTCATATGGCACTCGTCGCCTTCACCCTCCCCGAAGTACGAAGCCGAGTCTTCGGGCCACATATTTGCCTCGGCCAGCAGCGTGGTGCCGGGGTAGTGCTTGTCCACGTGCGCCCGGATTTTTTTCAGGAAATCGTGGGTTTCGGGCAGGTTCTCGCCGTTGGTGCCTTCGCGCTCGAAGAGGTAGGGCACAGCGTCGAGTCGGAAGCCGTCCACGCCCGTCTTGCACCAGTAATCCAGAACCTCGAAAATCTCCTTCTGCACCAGCGGACTGTCGTAGTTGAGGTCGGGCTGGTGGTGGAAAAAGCGGTGCCAGTAGTACTGCTGCGCCACGGGGTCCCAGGTCCAGTTGGAGGTTTCGGTGTCCAGGAAAATGATGCGTACGTCTTTATACTGGTTCGAATCATTGGTCCAGACGTAGTATTCCCGCTCGGGCGAACCTTTCGGGGCCTTCCGCGCCCTCTGAAACCAGGGATGCTGGTCGGAAGTGTGGTTGATAACCAGCTCGATGATAACTTTCAGGTTGCGCTTGTGGGCTTCTTCGATGAAGGCCTGAAGCTGCTCGATATCGCCGTAATTGGGGTTGATGCTGTAATAATCGGCGATGTCGTAGCCGTCGTCACGCAGCGGCGAGGGATAAAAAGGCAATAGCCAGATGGCCGTGACGCCGAGGTCTTCGAGGTAATCCAGCTTCTCCATGATGCCCTGGAAATCGCCGATGCCGTCGCCGTTGCCGTCGCGGAAAGCTTTGATGTGGAGTTCGTAAATGATGGCATCCTTGTACCAATGGAGGTTGTCGTCGAGTGGAGTGGCTTTTGGGGACATGTATTCTTAGTGATGAATTATGAGATTGGGCGTATTAGCCCGTCAGCGACTTATTGAGCAAACAAGTTAGGAAAAAACGGGTGAAAGAAGGTAGTTTTAGGGCAAAATGGTGCTTTGAAGAAAAAGTAGGCACAACCGATTCAACTCCATAAAAAACTATGAAACAACATATTACAACCTTCCTTTTATTCCTAACTACCTTCGCCCAAGCCCAGCCATACACCGTGGTGGACATCAAAGACGGGCAATTCTATATCAACGGCAGGCCAACTTACGAAGGCCGAACCTGGGAAGGGCATAAAATCGAAGGTTTGCTAATGAACTCCCGCATGGTGCAAGGAATTTTTGACGACCTGAACCCGGAAACGCGCGGCAAATTCGCTTATCCCGACACCCAGAAATGGGATGCCGACCGAAACACCGAAGAATTTGTGGCGGCCATGCCGATCTGGCGCTCCTTTGGGCTGAATGCCTTTACTCTTAACTTGCAGGGGGGCAGCCCGACGGGCTACGGTAATAGCGATTGGGTCAATTCGGCTTTTGACAAAAAGGGGAATTTGCGCAAAGACTACGTAAAACGCTTGGAACGCATCCTCGACCGAGCCGACGAACTGCACATGGTCGTAATACTGGGGTACTTCTATTTTGGGCAGGACCAAAATCTGGCCGACGAAAAAGCCATCCTCAACGCCGTGGACAACGCCACCGACTGGATATTGAAGAAGGGCTACCGTCATGTGCTGATCGAGGTCGATAATGAATGCAATATCGATAAGTACGACCATGAAATCCTGAAATCCAAGCGGGTCAGTGAACTCATCGAGCGCGTGAAGCAAAAGCAAAAGAATGGCTACCGCTTGCTGGTCAGCACCAGTTACGGTGGCGGCGCGCTGCCACAGCCTAACGTAGTGAAAATAGCGGACTACATTTTATTGCACGGCAACGGCATCAAAGACCCGGCTAAAATTACGGAACTGGTTAAGAAAACTCGCGACGTGGCGGGCTACTACGGCCAGCCGATCGTTTTCAACGAGGACGACCATTTCGACTTCGATAAGCCCGTTAACAACTTCGTCAACGCCGTGAAAGCCAACGCTTCCTGGGGCTATTTCGACTACCGAATGAAGGACGAAGGCTTCGCCGAAGGTTACCAAAGCATCCCCGCCGACTGGGGCATTGATTCGGAGCGGAAGAAGGGGTTTTTCAACAAATTGAAGGAAATAACCGGCGGATTGTAAGGGGCAATAGAGCAAGCTTATTTTCCTCATTCAAAAAGCAGTGTGATCAACTCGGCCACGCAGACCGGCTTTTCCGATCCTTCCAACTCAAAGGTACACTTGGTAATCACGCGGAAGCCGTCGGGTTTCTGCTCGGTCATTTCCTGCAAAATCATCCGCATCCTTACCCGGCTACCCGATGGTACGGGGGCCATGAAACGTACCATATTCGCGCCGTAGTTGATACCCACCTTCACGGAGTGAACCCGGTAGAGGTCGGCCATGAGCTTGGGGGCCAGGGCCAGCGTCAGGAAGCCGTGGGCAATGGTCGTTTTGTAGGGCGATTCCACGGCGGCTTTCTTACGGTCGATGTGAATCCACTGATGGTCACCCGTGGCGTCGGCAAAGTCGTCAATGTGCCCCTGCGTGATGGTTTCCCACGGGCTGACGCCGATTTCCTCGCCCACGCACTCCCGGAATTTGGCCAGATTTTGGAAGGTTTTCATAAATCGTTGGATTTGGTTTTTAAATAAAAAACATGATTCACATTTCATCGCGCGCCACCGCCTCCCCGGCTTTCTCCGACAGCGACGTTATCCCCACGAGCAGCCCGGCAAAACGCGCATCCTGCGTCAGCCCCTTCTTCCAGCGACCGTAAATCTGCTGAATAACCACCGTATTTTTAAACAGGCCGAAAACGTAATAGTAGAGAATATTCGACAAATCGCGGCCACTTTTCTCGGCGTAGCGGTCGGCGAATTCTTTGCGCGTGAGGTTACCGGGTAGCCACGTCAGATTGAAGCTACGCTCGAAAGGACCATCGTCAGCTTCTGCCCAGTAAGACAGAGACGTGCCGACATCCATCAGCGGGTCACCAATGGTACACATCTCCCAATCCAGCACGGCCAAAATTTGGGATAAATCAGTGGGATTCAATACCAGGTTATCGTACTTATAATCGTTATGAATCAGCGTGGGCTTGTTTTCAACGGGTTTATTTTGGGTAAGCCATTGGTATAATTGTTCCATGACGGGCAGGTCGTCGGTTTGGGCTACAAGGTAGCGGCGGTACCAGCCTTCCACTTGCCGTATGATGTAGCCCTCGGGCTTTCCCAGCTGAATTAGGCCCGTAGCTTCGAGGTCGAGCGTGTGCAAATCCACCAGATTGTCTACCAACGCTTCCGAAGTGGCCCGTAATTTATTGACCGTCAAATTCAACTTCGCCGCCGTTTGCGCCCGCAGGATCACGCCCGACACGCGCTCCATAATATAAAACGGGCAACCCATCACTTCCAAATCGTCACAAAGTAAAACTGGCTCGGGAATCTTGGTATAACCTGCCTCCTGAACCATCGTCAGCACCCGGTACTCGCGGGCCATATCATGGCCGCCTTTGATGTGTTCGGCCCCAAAAGGCGGGCGGCGCAGCACAAACTCTTTTTTGTCCTGGGTTTTGAGCAAATACGTGAGGTTTGAATAGCCACCGGAGAACTGCCTTACCTCTACGACGGGCGACGTGAAGGGAGCCGAACCAAGCAAGTATTTATTCAAAGAAACTAGCTCAATTTCTTCGCCTGCCCGTACTTGCGCTGGTTGGTCAACATTTTGTTTCATAACATTTATTTCAAGGTATAAGGCCTTTTTGCCAACCGCCAAAAACTATTTCCTCCGCGTATCCAATCCGTAGCCTTTCAAAATATTCCGCGCCAGCGCGGCTTTGTGCACCTCGTCGGCTCCATCGTAAATCCGGGCGGCGCGTTCGTGGGTGTACCAGTACGACAGCAGAATGTCGCTCGTCATGCCCAGCGCCCCGTGGACTTGAATGGCGCGGTCCACCACGCGCAACATCATGTTGGCAGTAAAGAACTTAATCATCGAAATCTCGTCGCGCACGGCGGCGGCCCCCTGCTCGTCAATGTGGCGGGCCGTGCGCAGCACCAGCAGCCGGGCGGCGTCGATTCCGGCGCGACTATCGGCGATGAAGCCCTGGATAAATTGCTTGTCACCCAGCACGGTGTTTTCGTCCAATTCGCGACTAACAGCATAGCGGCACATGAGGTCGAAACTGCGCTCGGCGATGCCGATAAACCTCATGCAGTGGTGGATGCGTCCCGGCCCGAGACGCTCCTGCGCCAGCAAAAATCCGGCTCCTTCCGGCCCAATGAGATTCGCCTGCGGCACCCGCACATTTTCGTAGCGCATTTCGGCGTGGCTCGCCCAACTGTCGCCCGTGTGGCCCATAATCTGAATATTTCGCACCAGCGTGACGCCCGGCGCGTCCATCGGCACCAGAATCTGGCTGGCTTGTTGATATTTCGACGCCTCGGGATTGGTAACCGCCATGACGATGATGAAAGCCGCTCCGTCCGCCGAGCTCGTAAACCACTTGTGGCCGTCGATGACGTAGTCGTCGCCATCCTTGACCGCCGTGGTACCCATGCGCGTGGGGTTGGAACCCGCGTACTCCGGCTCGGTCATGCTGAAACAGCTACGGATTTCGCCCGCCATGAGCGGTTTGAGGTACTTTTCTTTCAGATGCGCCGGGGCGTATTTGTGCAAAAGCTCGGTATTGCCAATGTCGGGCGCCTGGGTGTTGAACACAAAATGTCCGAAGGGCGACCGCGCCAGCACCTCGCTGATTTGCCCAAACTCGCAGAGCGACAAAGCCAGCCCGCCGTCCGCCTCGGGCAAGTGCAGCCCCCACAACCCGGCTTCCTTCACCCGTTTTCTTTTGGCAAGAAGCGTAGGTTCAATGTGGGAAAAATCCTGCGTGAGGTTTTCGGTCGTTTCGAGTGGATAAAGTTCGGTTTCGACAAACTCCTGAATTTGGGGTAATAAAGAACGCAGGCGTTCGGTGGCAAAAAGACTTTCCATAAATATTCTTTGGGAGCGGTGCAATCCAAAAATAGCATTTTACCCTGACCTTCTCTCTAAAATTCAAGTAATAAGTTCGCAGGATAATATCGTAAAACAGCATCTTTTGCTTGAATCTCAATAATTTTTATTAGTATTTTTCAAAAAAGGATAAGTATTCTCAACGTATATCCTAGTTTTCAAAGGAATTACACCTCTCAACTCTAAAGCGATCCTTTACGGCTACCACTCAGGACGCCTTTTTTCCGTACAACGTTGCCGCCGCTACCAACCGTTTCCCGTACAATGACGTCGATCGCCCGCTGGTTGAATTTGCGGTGACTTCCACGCTCGTCGATTACCTGAAAGAAGTGAATGACCCAAGATTACCCGTCTATGCCCGGCCGGATGACACCAACGGGAAATACATCGGCAAACCCTACGGAACCGAAGCCAATTCGCCAACCATGATCGGCTTGTCCAAACCGGGCGTACTGGCGTTCAGTGGTTCAGCGCGAGGAAACATCATTACGTACTCCGAAATAGCTTTCATCAAAGCGGAAGCAGCGGCTCGCGGCATGAATGTCGGTACAGCCACCGCCGAAGATTTATATAAAGAGGCCGTCACTGCGGCCATGCAGCAATGGGGGATTACCGACGCCAAGGCCGTTGCCACCTACCTGGAAGGGATACCGTACAAAGCGGGCAACTGGAAAAATGTGATAGGAACCCAAAAATGGCTGGCGCTATACATGCAGGGTCTGCAAGGTTGGTTGGAGCGCCTCCGGCTGGACATCAAAAAGCCTAACGGCGACGCGCTGTTTATCGCTCCCGCGTCGGGAAGCCTCGACCAGGAGGTAAAGGATGGCATTGTCAAACGGCTCAAGTATCCGAGTTCGAGCCGGGCTTCCAATACCGCCAACAGCGAGCAAGCCGCCAAAAATATCGGTGGCGATTCCCAGGCTACCAAAAACTGGTGGGATATATTTTAAAGACAGCGTTCTTTTTTCGGGATTCCAGATAAATGGTAGTTTTGTCGGTTTCAACGCCGAAACTACCATTTATCCGGGATCTCTTTTTTAGTGAATATAGACCAAATTTTCGAAAATTTCGCCAAACTCCGCGTCCTCGTCGTGGGCGATGTCATGTTGGATTCTTACGTCTGGGGCAAAGTGGAGCGCATTTCGCCGGAAGCCCCCGTTCCCATCGTCCACGTCGGGCGGCGCGAATACCGGCTGGGCGGGGCAGGCAACGTACTGCTGAACGTGCAGGCGCTCGGGGCGGAAGCCATTGCCTGTACGGTTATCGGCGACGACGGTCCCGGCGATATCCTGGAACACCAACTGATCGAGCGTAACCTGAGTTGTGAGGGCTTGATTCGCAGCGAGGCCCGCATTACCACCATTAAGGAACGCATCATCGCGGGGTCGCAGCAGGTTGTCAGAATCGACACTGAAACCGACGCAAATATTTCGGAGCAGGAGCAAGCGCAGTTGATCGCCAAAGCCAAAGCACTCATTCCCGGCTGTCAGGTAGTAATTTTTGAGGATTACGATAAGGGCGTCCTTAGCCCCGAAGTCATCGCTGAAATCACGGCCTTTGCCAACCTGCATCAGGTACCGACGGTCGTCGATCCCAAGAAACGCAACTTCCTGGCTTACCGGTACACGACGCTCTTCAAGCCCAACCTTAAAGAATTGCGGGAAGGCTTAAAGGTCGATTTCGACGTAGAAGATGCTGCCGCTTTGCAGTCCATTGTGCAGCAACTCACCGAAACGCTCGGTACGGCGGGCGCTTTGATTACCCTTTCGGAACACGGCGTGTACATCGACTACCAAAACCAAAACCACCACCTGCCCGCCCACATCCGACAAATCGCTGACGTATCCGGGGCGGGCGACACGGTCATCAGCATTGCGGCTTGTTGCGTGGCCCTGGGTCTGCCGCCGCGTACCATTGCGGGGTTGTCCAATCTGGGGGGTGGGCTGGTCTGCGAGCAGGTAGGGGTGGTGCCGATCGACCGGGAGTTGTTGAAAGCGGAGGCAGTGCGGGAGGGGTCGTTTTGAACCCTAAAAGCGCCAGGATTACTCCCATCAGACAAGTAAAACCGGATCTGTGTAGGTCTTTTTCCAAAAAGAAAATCCCATGATACGATGCGCTCCTTTCCTCCTTCTGCTTTTATTCATACAAAATTCCTGCGCCCAATCCCTAAAAGTCAGCGGCTTACAGGAACCCGTGGAGGTCATCCGCGACCAGTGGGGTATCTCTCACATTTACGCCCAAAACGAACATGACCTCTTCTTCGCGCAGGGCTATGTGGCGGCTTCCGACCGACCTTTTCAACTTGAAATGTGGCGGCGGCAGGCCACGGGGACCGTCGCCGAACTGCTGGGGTCGTCGGAGATCAAGCGCGACATCGGCACCCGACTTTTCCGTTACCGGGGCGATATGGAGCGCGAGTACGCGCACTACCATCCGCGCGGCAAGGCCATCATCACGGCATTCGTGGAAGGTATCAATGCCCGTGTGACCGAGCTGCGGGCCGATTCCACGCATCTGCCTTTTGAATTCAAAATTCTGAAAACCCTGCCCGATTATTGGACGCCTGAGGTAGTCGTGAGTCGACACCAGGGGCTGGTCGCCAACGTGGTGGACGAGCTGAATTTCGGGCGGCAGGTACAGCTCATGGGCGAGGCCAAAACCCGCGAACTCAACTGGTTTCACCCTACGCGTCGCCCGGACACCGAACCGAATCTGACGCTGGAAAAGGGCGTGGAGGGCAAGGAGTTGTTTCAGGATATTCTGGCGCTGTACACCGCCCACCGCAGTCCGGTGCAGTTTTCGGCTTCCGACAAGCGCAGCGGCAGTCTGGACAAGAAAGAGAATTTTGATTTTCAGGAATGGTACGCCGAGGCAAAGCAATACGTGGGTTCCAACAACTGGGCCATCGACGGGCGGCTGGCCCAAAATGGCTTCCCAATGTTGGCCAACGATCCGCACCGGGTACAGGCCGCCCCCTCGCTGCGCTACTGGATTCACCTGAATGCCCCCGGCTGGAACGTCATCGGGGCCGGAGAACCGTCGCTGCCGGGGCTCTCTATCGGCCACAACGACCACGGGGCTTGGGGGCTGACCGTGTTCGAAACTGACAACGAAGACCTCTACGTTTACGAAACCAACCCCGACAATCCGAACCAGTATCGCTACCGGGGTAATTGGGTGGCCATGAATATCTTGATTGATTCCGTAGCCGTCAAAGGGACTTCGGCGCAGAAGGTCGAACTGAAATTTACGCGCCACGGTCCGGTGGTTTTTGAGGATAAAGCCAACCACAAAGCCTACGCCGTGCGGGCCGGGTGGTTAGAAACGGGGGCCTCGCCCTACCTGGCTAGTCTACGGATGAACCAGGCTAAAAACTGGGAGGAGTTCCGCGAAGCCTGTTCGTACAGCCGCCTGCCGGGTGAAAACATGGTCTGGGCCGACCGCACGGGCCACATTGGCTGGCAAGCTGTGGGTTTAGCCCCGATTCGTCCCAACTGGTCGGGGCTGGTTCCCGTGCCGGGCGATGGCCGCTTCGAGTGGTCGGGTTTCCTGCCCATCAAGCAATTACCCCACAGCAGCGACCCGGCGGAAGGCTTCATCGCCACGGCCAACAACAACCTCACCTCGCCCGACTTCCCGAACCGCAACGCCATCGGCTGGGAATGGGCCTCGCCCTACCGCGCCCAGCGGATCGCGGAAGTGCTGGGGTCGGGAAAGCGATTCAACCTCTTTGATTTCGTCCAGCTCCAAACCGACTACCTCTCCCTCCCGGCCCGAACGCTGGTACCGATGCTGGCGCGGCTGGATTTTGCCAGTGCCGCCGAGAAGAAATTCGTCGGGCAACTGGAAAGTTGGGATTATCAGTTAACGCCAGAATCCGTAGCGGCGGCGATTTACGCAGAGTTTGAAAATCAACTTAGCGAAGCAGTGTACCAAATCATGGTTCCCGAAGTAGCCCGCCCGCACTTACGGCGGCTTTCGACCAAACTCCTGTTGGACTACCTTATCACCCCGCCGTCGGAGTTTGGGGCAAAGCCCGTGCAGAAGCGAGATGAACTCCTGCGTGTGTCCTTCCAAAAAGCAATTAGTGAATTGACCAAACGACTGGGCAAAGACCCTGACCGCTGGCAGTACGGCCAAGCGGCCAACAAGCACATCGTCATCGAACATCCGCTCAGCCCATTAGCGAGCGCCGAGATGCGGAAGAAAATCAACTTCGGCCCCACGCCGCGTGGCGGCTCCGGCGAAACCATAAACAGCACGGGCAACACGCTGGGTCAGCGCTACGGCGCGTCGTTCCGCATTCTGGTGGATACCGAGAATTGGGACAAAACGCTAGGTATCAATACCCCCGGCCAATCCGCCGATCCCAACGACCCGCACTACGGCGACCTTTTCCAGCGCTGGGCGAGGAACGAGTACTTCCCGGTTTATTTTGATAAAGAAAAAATCAAAGCTGTCGCCGACCGGACGCTGACGCTTAGTCCAGCCAAATAATGTGGATGTGATACAGTCGGACAGCCGCTGCCGAGTCTCGCCTGACTAGGTAAACGCAAAACTGTTGAGTAAAGTAGTGCCAGGCTGATTTACTCTGTCGTTTGAAGTTCATGAAGGTAGTCCGGGCAAAAATCATAGCCATTCTCCCAATATATGCCTCGGCCTCGGTCGTATAATTTTACTTTTTTAAAATAATCAATATCCGCCAAAGGCTTCGTTAACTGATCGTCCCTGATAAATGGTTTGAAATCAATGATTTTTGTAACACCATCATCGAAACTAAATTTGATGGTATGGTTATCGAATACTGTTATGTTCGAAATGTGCGTCAGCATTTATATTCACTTTAAAGGCTCAATTTTGCTTAGATTTTCTGGTTTCCGAGCCTTGTTCCAGTTACTTATAAGTTCTTCTCTGTGTTCCAAAGCCCATTCCACCACCAGCATTTTTGCTCGTTTCGATAGTTGACCCTGAAGTATGTCTAACGTATGAATGTCAAACAACGCTTCTTCCTCCCCATATTCTGCATGAAAGTGAGGCGGGGCGTGATCGTTGTAAAACATTTTGATCACTATTCCGAAGAAGCGGCTAATTTCTGGCATACACAGCGGTTTTCTACTTCCCCCAGTCGATCTGTTTAGACGGGTAATAACCGATCCCCATCGCCTCCATGCGCTTGCCCTGCTGGCCCAGCCGCTTGCGGTACCCTTCCCAGTTCCGCACCGACTTCGGCGACCAGCCGATTTCGGCGATGCCCGGTAAACGCGGAAACGCCATGTACTCAATGGCTTTTATATTGTCGATAGTTTCAGTCCACATGGGGGCCTCGACGCCCAGAATATCGGCTTGGGTCACGCCCGGCACCATTGTGGACGGTTCCCAGTTGTAGGCGCTGTCCATCTCGATGTAGGCCGCCCAGTGCAGACCATACTTCGAGGTCGAGTCGTACTGCATATCGATGTAAGCGTACTTGGCAGGCGACATGATTACTTTCGCGCCCTGCTTCGCCGCCAATTGAGCGTACTCGGCCTTGGCCCAATATTGGGCGATTGAATTAGGCTTCAATTTGGCGTTGGTCACCTCATCCCAGCCGATCATCTGTTTGCCGTGCGACTGAATGATGTCCTGCACCCGCTCGACAAATGGAATATAATCCGCCATGGGCGTTACGTGCGACTCGTCGCCGCCCATGTGGATGTAAGGGCCGGGTGTAATGGCGGCCAGTTCGCGCACCACGTCATCTACAAATTTGTAGGTAATTTCTTTACTGGTACACAACGTGCTGAACCCTACCTCGATGCCTTCGTAAAGCTTCGGATTGGGGTCTTTCTCGTTGCAGTTCAGTTCCGGGTACGAGGCCAGCGCGGCGTTAGTGTGGCTGGGCATGTCGATTTCCGGCACGATCATGATGTAGCGATCCTGGGCGTATTTGACCAAATCCTTATACTGCTCCTGCGTGTAGTAGCCGCCCTTGCCGCCACCCACGTTGGTGCTGCCGCCGTAGGTAGCCAGCTTAGGCCAGGACTTTATCTCAATTCGCCAGCCCTGATCGTCGGACAGGTGCAAGTGCAGCACGTTCATTTTGTAGGCCGCGATCAGGTCGATGTAGCGCTTCACGTCGTCCACGCTGAAAAAGTGGCGGGCCACGTCAAGCATCGCACCCCGGTAAGCGTAGGTCGGGTAGTCGCGGATGGTACCCGTCGGGATTTTCCAGGAATCCGACTGCTTATCCGCCTTCTCGACGTCGGCAGGCAGGGCTTGCCGCAACGTTTGAATTCCCCGGAAAAGTCCGGCGGGCTGGTGGGCGGTGAGGGTTATGCCACTCGTCGAGATGCTCAGTTCGTACCCCTCGTTGCCCAGCGTGGTATCGGCTGCGGTGAGGGTCAAATAAATATTTCCAGCGGCGGGTGCCGCATCGGTGGCTTTTACTTCCAGTCCCAATCCCGTGGAAGGATTCAATTTATCCGCCAGGTACTGCCCCACTTTTTGGGCTTCCTCCGATCCCTGCGGCACGTAAATGTCGGTTTTATCGGTCAGCTCGAAAAGGCTGTCAAAGGCGGTGACGGACACGGGCATCGGGATGAGACCTTGCTCCGAGAGTTTGGCGGGTTTGTCGTTGCCGCACCCATAAATCATCACGAGCATAACGGGCGATAGGATAATTTTGGCAAACTGGGATGAAAGCTTATTCAGCATAAGAGGGGTTATTGGGATGATGAATTTTCAAAACTACTTGGTTTTTGCTTAAATAATGGCTGGATATGAAATGCCTTATTTTAATCCCGCCAAAAACTCTACCATATCCCGAATTTCCCTTTTCGACATAATATATCCCATCGGCGGCATACTCGAGGGCAAATTCTCCCGCTTGGCGATGCGGGCGACGGGGACTTTCAGCGGCTCGGCCTCGGAGGTCTTCAGAACCAACTCCTGCGGAGTTTCTTCGGAGAGAATGCCCGTCACCATTTGACCATCTTTAAGCGTGAGCATCACCGTGCCGAAACCCGGCGACAGCCGCGCGCTGGGTTCTACTAGGGCTTCCAGTAGTTTTTCGCGGGGAAGGGTACTGCCGATGTGCGTCAGCGATGGACCCACCTCGCCGCCGCGACCACCGATAGCGTGACAGCGGACGCACTGCCCGGTGGAGTTGGTAGCGAAGTAGCGGCGGCCTTGTTGGGCATCACCACCCGTTAGGGCGTCCATAAAATTAGCCACGCCTTCGCCTTTGGGTTTCGAAGACGCCAGTCGCGACCGTAACCGCTCGGATTTGGTAGAATCCACCGCCTCGGCCAATTCCAGATTGATGTTGGGTGAAAGCTCTTTCCTTTCCATCCGGGTGACGAGGTTGTCGAGAATCTGCTCGGTCTTGGCGGCGGGCAGGGTACTCAGCGTCCGCAGCATTTGCTGCTGCTCTTTGACCGAACCTTTTTCAAAAATAGCATTAACTACTTCGCCTAAGGCGGCGGACGATAGCGTCGCACCATCCAGCAAACTCAATGCCCGCGCCCGGACGTTCTCATCGGCGTCGTTCATTCCCTGCTTGAGGATGGATTCCATGTTTTTGTATTTCAAAGTACTCAGAGCCGAAAGCATCGCCGCCCGCACGTCGGGCGATTTACTTTTTTCCAAAATCTCGACCAGTTTGGGATCGTAGGCCGTTACGCCCAAGTTTCCCATCATCTCGGCGGTAGCGACCAGGATTTCGGGCTGGTTATCTTGCAATAAAACGGCAAGACTTGGCTCGACCTTGGCGCGAGCAGCCGCTGCGTCGCGCTTGATGACGCCCCGGTAACGCCCATCCACGCGGTCCAGAACGGAAGGGCTGGCCCAGGTACCGAGGGCCGCGAGGGCTTCGGTGCGGACTGCTTTATCCACATCTTTTCTTTTAGCAAAATCCAGCAGCGCCTGCAATTGCGCCTCGCCGCCCACGCGGAGGTTGGCGTTGATGGCCCGGCGTAGCAGCGGCTCCGAGGTAAAGCGCGAATTATTCAAAGTAGCCGCCAAATCGGGCAACGCACCGGGAATCGACATATCGTCGTTGATGGCGCGCGCGGCTTCGGCCACAATATACTCGTCCTTATCATTCAGGAAGCGACGGACGTTCTCGTCGCTCCAGCGGCGCAGCACCAGCACCGCCGCCAGCCGCAGCGATTTGTCGGGGCTGTCGGCTAGGGCGATGATGGGTTCCCTTTGGCCCAGACGGGTAAGGGCCAGCACCGCCGCGTGGCGCAGGTATAGGTCTTTGTCTTGATTGGCCGAAATCATTTTCAGCAAAGCGGGAACGGCTGCCCTGTAATCCACGCGTCCCAATGCTTGCGCTCCGAAAAACTGGACGCGCGGGCTGGCGCTCGTCAGCATGGGAACCAGCAACGGTCCGGCCTCAGCGATGGCGGCGTCACCCAGCACCTTGGCGGCTTGCGTCATGATTTCGGGATCACTATCTTTTAATAAAGCCAGCAACGGATTAGCGAACGACTTATCGGCCCGCGCCAGTTGTCCCAGTCCCCACACGGCGTGGACACGGGCCAGTTGACTGTCTTTTTTGTTCAAAACTCTTTCAAAAACCGCCGCGCCCTTTTTGCCGCGTGCCGCGAGTTCAAGCTGGGCTTTCTGGCGGATGCGCATATCGACATTGGCCAGGTGATTCAGCAGGGCGTCGTCGCTTTGGGCGGCGTAGTCGAGCAGCATCAATCGCTGCGTTTCCTGGCGCTGGGCCTTCATATCATTCTTATTGTCGGCCACATCCAGCCGCCACACGCGGCCCGTGTTTTTGGCATCCCAGCCGTTGAGCCAGTCGGCCACGTACAGCGCCCCGTCGGGACCGAAGCGGATGCCCGTCGGCAAAATACCACTGAAAACCTTCTGCTCACCGTCCAGCACAAACGACGCGCCCGAAGGTTTCAGGCCAAAAGACCAGATCGGCGAGTTGGCGGGATTGCCCCGAAATTCCACCAGGAAAAACTTGTTCTTCCAATCCGAACCCAGCGCCGTGCCGGGATTATAGACCATGCCCGTGGGGCCATTATGAAAATTCTGGATCGGTGGAATGAAGTAGGCCGCCTGACCTTCCTGGCGCGGCTTGAACATCTGCTCGTCCATCCAGACTTTGTAGTCGTTGTTCTTGGGATCGGTGTACTTGCCGTACTGCCAATTGGAGCGCCAGCCCGCGTCGGAGCCATCCACGATATACACCAGCCGCTCGCTTTCGCCGGGATGGTCGCCGTCGTTGTCGGAACTAATGAGATTACCGTATTCGTCGAACACAAACTCGTGCGTGTTGCGCAGACCCGAGGCAAATACCTCGAAGTCAGTTCCGTCCGGATTAGAGCGGACGATTACGCCCTCGTTAGGATAACGGTATTTATTGCCCTTTACATCGGTGAGATTGGCTCCGATGTCGCCGATGCCCCAGTAAATCCGTCCGTCGGGGCCTTCCACCGCACCGGACATACCGTGCCCGCCAAAGCCAATGTGAACGCCGAAGCCGTGGCTAATGGATGTTTTTTGGTCCAAAATTCCGTCGCCGTTGGTGTCGGTGAGCCGCCACATATCCGGCGCAATACCCACGAACACGTCCTTGGCCCGCACCAGCAGGGCTCCGGCCACGTCGGAAACTTCTTCAAAAAAATCGCTCAAAATACGTGTCGAAACGTCGGCGATGCCGTCTTTATCGGTGTCTTCCAGCCGCCAGACCTCATCTTTTTCCACGGCCAGATCGCGCCAGTCGTGCGAGCCGTCCTCGTTGAGGTCTTTGAGCCATTCGTTTTCCTTGCTTTTGCTCGGGTCAAAGGTTTCGCGCAGGAACGCCCGGCGCTCCTCCACCGATTGCAGCGCAATGGAGGACGTCATCCAGTTGCGGTGGCCGCGAATGTCGAATTCAGAGTTTTTCTGGCGGTTGGTGCGCGTCAAATATACCCGGCCCTGGTCGTCGATAGACATCGCAATGGGATCGGGGGCCAGCGAATCGGAGGCCCACAAGTCCACTTTCAGGCCGTCGGCTAGGGTGATTGCTACACTTTCCTTGATTTCCTTCGCGCGGGCACGGGCCGTAACGCCATCTTCTTTCACTACTTCCAGCGGCTCCTTTGGCACGGGTACCGAAGTACCGAGGGCCGACGTACCCGTCGGAACCATTTTGGCGCAGGAAATAATGACGATGCCTGCCGCCAAGACATACAGTGCACGGGGTGATTGGTAGAGTTTTTTGAAGTTCATTGGGTTGGTGGGTTAGTAATATTGCTTTTTTGTATAAAGTCGTCTCGCGGCAATTTGTTTGGGAAGGAAAGGGGTCAAAGGGCTGGTTTTTACTTAAAAAACAAGCAAATAATCTCATTGCCCGCGTCTAAACGAATCCTGCAATTGACACCGTTTTCCAATGACGGCGGCGTAGACTGCACAAAAACAAAAAATGACGATGGTCACGGGCTGGCGTAATGCCGCCTCCGTGACCATCGTCAGGATGCTTCATGAAGAGTCAAAATCAGTGCCTAGAAGCGCGGAGTACGTCCGGTTCATGTACGATGTGCATCCCGATTTCCTCAAAAATCTTCATCATCTGAGACTGGTTCAGATTCATTCCCAGTCCTTTTTGGGGAAGGGTGAATGCTTCGGCGGGAAGGCCACTGTTCATGATGACTTGCTCGAAGCCAGCGGGCGTGTAGAAGTTCAGCAACGTAGCCGTCTCGCTATCCACCCGGAAGCTGTGCACGGTACCCCGGGGTATCCATACGAACGATCCCTGTTTGGCCACTAAATGCTCACCGTCCGCCATGTAAGTGATTTGTCCTTCGTTGACAAAGAAACCTTCGTCCTGGTCGTGGTAGTGCGGGCCCGGTCCCGACCCTGCGGGACACAACTGCCACATCAGGGAAAAATTTCCGTTGGTGGTGGCCCGGTCCGCCAGCACCACCCACAGGATATCGACCATCCAATAAGGCCGACCGTCCTGATAATTGAGTTCAAATGGTTTGTTTTCCATAGTCTGGTTTTTTTAATTTATTTCAACGCCACTTCCCTTAGCCTTCTCCCGCCAGCCTAACACCTCGCCAACACTTGTCCAGGTCAAACCCGGATAGCGGTCATTGTCCAGCGGATCGTTCTGAACGCTGAACATGCTGTAAATGTACTGGCTCTGCTGCCAACTGGCGTATAGTTGCGCTTCGCCCTCGGGATGCGCCGCGCGTTCGCTTTCGTTGTGCGCCGCCAAGTCGGCCCGGCTGCCGAGCCGGACTAGCTCGAAGGGATGACCGCTCGCCTGTTCGGCGGCTTTAGCCAGCTCAGTGGGGCTGTGCTGAAAACTGGCGATGCGCAGGAGCCGGGGCGCGGCGGGATCGAGAGCGGCAGCGGCGGTGAATTCGGCCGTGTCGTCCACGGTTGTGAAGTCGATGCGCCAGTCGGCGTCTTCCCAGTAGCCCACTTGTTTGGTTTCAAAATTCAGCAGCGGCATATCGAACGTCAGCAGGTACGCAAACGCGCCGTTGAGAATCGAGGTGGCTTGAATGTGGGCCTTGTCAATAATCTCCATGAAGTCTTTACGCAGGTCGAAGTTGCGATTGTCACCCACTTTGAGTTTGGTAAAGTCGCTGGCAAAGTCCGACGGAATGAAGCGGGCAACCCCCGCAGCCACGGCGGCATCCAGCAGAACCGTTTGTGCCTCCACGATGACCTCGCGTAAGCCCTGCAAAGCCGACACGACGGCCACTGCCCCGGCCAAAGCGGGTTTCAATTCGTGGGCATCCGTCATCTCCGTCTCGATGATTTGAACGCCCTGCGCCTTGAGTTCGGCTATTTTGGTCGCATCGCTGCTCGGACGGACCAGGGCGCGCACTTCGGCCCCTCTTTTCAACAGGGCCGAGATGATTTTCCCCCCCAAATTTCCGGTCGCCCCGGCTACTACAATTACATTTTTCATTATTTTGGTTTTGATTGGTGATGGTTATTCAAAGCGTTCAACCGAGCCACGGCTTTCGTAATGCCGATTGAACAGGACAAAGGTCGCTCGATTGATAGGAATAAAATAGTCTTATAAAGCGTAAAAATAGTCTAATCGGCCAATAATATCCATCCTCAAGCCGTATCTTTGCGCGAAAATCAAACACCTTGACAATCCAATGCTTTTTGAATTTGCCCCCGACGAAAATTTCAATTTTTTACAGGCATTTGCCCGGCAGACGGGCGCTCGGCTGCAAGGAAACACCCTCACGCTGCCTGAATCCCTGGGCGAGGGATCGCTCCTGGCCATTCGACTTAACCCAGATTTTTCGCTCCTGATTCACCAATACGTTCTGACCGAAGAACTTATCCTGCGACGCACGGCGGCGGACAACTCCGGCGACCGAATCAACGTACTTTTTCATAGTACCGCCTGGCCCGAACGACCGGTTGAACACGACAAATTTTCTACCGAAAGCCAAAAAGGAGCGTGCGATGTCCGCATTACCTCGCCCAACATCGACTCCGAAATGCGCTTTCCACCCGACGTCTCTGTCTTTTTTACCGTTTTGACCATGACTCGTCCCGCGCTCCAGGAACTGCTTAAAATCAAAAAAATGAACGGGGTGGTAGCGCAAATCCTGGTCGGCGAGTCAGGGTTCTTGTTCTACGAAACCATGAGTCCCGCTGCGCAAAAAACGCTTGAAGCCCTTACCTCGGCCAACGGCCAGGCCGAACTGAGCGAGTTCCGTACGTGGATTCGGGTGCAGGAATTATTGAGCTGGTTGTTTGATCGCCTGTTGGCCCGCGAAACGGGCAAGCCCCGCCTCGTTCATCGGGCGGACGCCGAGCAGTTGGGTCGGGTAAGGGCGGCGGTTCTGGCCGATTTGGCGGTTCCGCCTTCGCTGCCCGAATTGGCCCGGCGGGCTGGGATGAGCACGTCCAAACTGACCGATCTTTTCAAGCAGGTATTCGGCGAAAGCATTTATACCTATTTCCAGAAGGCCCGAATGGAAGAGGCGGGCTACTTATTGGGGCGGGCGGGTTACTCCGTCTCCGAAACGGGTCATCGGCTGGGATTCAGCAATATGAGCCATTTCAGCCGCTTGTTTGAGAAGCATCACGGAAGCAAGCCGAAGCGGTTTGGCATGGGGCGGTGAAATCTCAACTCTTTCCCACGAAAGTATTCAAGATCGGCGCGGCGGTAGGGTTATACTGGTACGATTGCCAGGAGCCGTCTTCGTAAACTTCCACGATACGATATCCTTTGTAGGTCGTTCCCCAGCTTCCACCGAAGTGGCCGTCGTAGAAAAAAGGTTTGCCGCCGCTCATTTTCCGGTCGTCCTCATCGTGTTCGTGGCCGTGGAAAATGGCTTTGATGTTCGGCGTTTTTTCCAGCAGTTCCCGCACTTCCTCACAGTCGCGGCCCTGCGGACTCCACTTGACAGGTGTGATGTGCAGAAATACAAAGATGCCCTTCTTATTTTCGTATTTGGCGATTTCGCCGCGCAGCCAGGCGGGATCAGGGCAAAGATATTCGCCTTTTTCGTTGGACGTATCGCCCAAAATAAAAGCGTACTCACCACGCGCAAAACTGTGGTTGGTCGGGTAGCCCCAGGTACTTTCCCACACATCGAGACCGACGCGGTCGTGGTTGCCGCGCGTGACGAAGAACGGAACAGCCAGGCGCTTGAAGGCCGTTTTGACGTCGTACATCAGCGTGGGTACATCGTGAATCAGGTCACCGTTAAAAATGGCGAAGTCCAGCCCCTTCTGCATTTTTTCCTGGTTGAGCCAACGAATCACGTCGGTATGAAATTTCTCAAATTCGGTGTCCGGCTGCCCGTAATGGCCGTCCGAGGCCACCGCGAAGCGCATCGCAAAAGGGATGGTAGCGGCACGTACCGGGCTTGGTCTCAACCAGGAAATCGCGGGTAGAGCGGGCAGAAGTCTGAGAAGATCGCGGCGGGCTAGTTTCATAAGAAAGCGGGTTAAGTAACAGGGAAAAGGTGTTTTCGGTTGTCATACCTACACAGAAATAGGAAAACCGAGTGGCAAGCTGTTTCTTTGAAAAAAACAATTAACGACAAATTTCAAGAAAATTGGTCTAACCATGAAGAAATCAGGGCGGTATTTGGGAGCGTTGGTGTTGTGCATATTGATAAAAGTACCCGCCCTGGCGCAATTTAGCGCCGGAGCAAGCCTGGGTTATGGTATTCCGACCGAGTCGGGCGGCAGCGGCCTGTGGGGCGGCGGCCTGGAAGCCAAATATTACTTCAACTATAAACTGGCCGTTGGCGCGCGCGTCCGGGCCTACACCGAGACTATCGGCCAAAATGACGGTGGCCTCGACGGCAAGCTGACGGCGATCACGATGCCCCTCATGGCTACCGTCGAGTATCACATCACTGACACCGACTTACACCCTTTCGTGGGTCTGGAAGCGGGCGTCATTCGCTCGGCCCTAATTACCGACCTAAGATTCAACGGCCAGAACATTTACGACGGTAGCTCCAAAGAATACAATTTCGGCCTGGCTCCCAAGCTGGGTGTCGGTTTCGATATCACACAGGGCCTAATGGTCACGGCGGAAGCACTTTATAACGTAAGTATGGGAAAAAATCAAGCCGGAAACACCAAGTTCAACTTCGAGAAATCAGCCCAATTCCTCACCATCCACGCCGGCATTGCCTTCACTTTTGGCAATCGGTTTGATTGAAGATTTTTAATAAAAACCCTTGACCTTTTAACTATTTACCAAAAATTTGGATCGCCTTCTCCTCCAAAAAGCCGCCGCCTACTGCGCCTACCAGGAACGCACGCAGGACGAGGTGCGCAAACGGATCAAAAAATGGGGCGTGGAGGAGGAGGACGAAGCCGAAGAACTGATCGCCGAGTTAATTTCAATGAACTACCTCAGTGAGGAGCGCTTCGCCAAAACCTACGCGGGCAGCAAGTTCCGGCAAAAAAAGTGGGGCAGGAAGCGCATTAAGCAGGAACTGTCGCGGCGCGGCCTGACTGACTACAACATCGACCAGGGCATGAACGAAATCGGCGACACCGCCTACGAAGAAACCCTGCGGGATTTGCTCAAAAAGAAACTAGCCTCTCTCGAACGCACTGAATCCGATACCCGCAAACGCAAGCAAAAACTAGTCCGCTACGCACTGAGCAAGGGATACGAGAGTGAGTTGGTCTGGAAAATAGTGAAAGAATTGGGTTAACGCGGGGCGCCCCTCATTCCCCGTCCGTAAACATATACCCCACGCCCTTCAACGTTTTGATAAAGCCGTCGCCGAGTTTTTCGCGGAGTTTGCGGATGTGGACGTCCACGGTGCGTTCCAGCACGTAAATGTCGGCCCCCCAGATTTTTTGGAGCAGTTCCTCGCGGCTGAATACTTTGTTTGGGCTTTGGGCGAGAAAAAACAGGAGTTCAAATTCTTTTTTTGGCAAAATCACCGACTTGCCATTTTGAGTGGCGGTGTAATTCTTGCGGTCGATCGACAGGCCGGCAATTTCGATTTCCTCGCCGGTATCCGATTTCTGGGCCTCACGGCGAAAAAGCGCGTTGATGCGGCTCATCAGGGCGCGGGGCTTGATGGGCTTGGTGATGTAGTCGTCGGCTCCGATCTCGAAGGCGGCGATTTCGGAATATTCTTCCGAGCGGGCAGTCAGGAACATGATATAGGTATCGCGCAGGTCACTGTTGTCGCGAATCATGCGGGCAGTTTCGATGCCATCCTGCCGGGGCATCATGATGTCAAGCAGGATGAGGTCGGGACGGAACTCCTGGGCTATTTTTAGGGCCTTCTTGCCATCGGGGGCCGTTTTTACTTCATAACCTTCTTTCTCCAGATTATATTCCAGCAGTTCTACGATGTCCTCGTCGTCGTCCACGACAAGGATTTTCTGGACGGGCTGACTGGCTTTGGCGGCACTCATGCGATGGGCGTTAGTGAAGTGTATGCAAGTCCGAAATTAGCAGATGTGTAGTTTGCATTATCTACTAAAAGCGATTCATAACATAAAGTTAACATCAGCGTCGCTGGATGCGGTACATTTTTCCCTGTTCATTGGTCATTAACAAGTCCTTGTCGTTCAGGAAGACGAGCGCTTCCTCCTGCAACTTTCCGATCTTGATGCATTCCTCCGGTTGGCTGAAATCTATTTTGCTGTCTTTAATACCAAACACTAGAATTTTGCCGTAAGTCAGCAGCGCGAAGGCCGTTCCCGAGGGGTTGACGTCCGCCGACGTTACCTGGGTTTTTATCAAAACGCTGTCCTTAATCGCCAGAATATAATCACCCGGCTGGGATGGCGCTTCGTAGAGCTTAACGAATTGGTTGGTCTTGCTGCGGTTTTTTGAGAAAAGGTAAAGGTGGTTTTTAAAATAAAAAAACGCCTCGCAGTCGAAGTTCCGGGCGTCGGGCGACGGTGGGAAAGCCAATTGATCGGCGTAGCGGATGTGGATCGCAGCGGTTGTTTTAGCTTCGGGCGAAAAGGCATAGATCATTAGGTCGCGCCGCTGGTTGGCGTTGTTGCCCATATCGCCGATGTAGATCGTCCCGTCGGGACTTCGAGCCAGATCCTCCCAGTCCACGTTTTGGGCATCGGGTATTTTCAGGGTTGACAAAAGATTGCCTTTCAGGTCCATTTCGTATAGTTCGGGCTGGCCGCCGCTGTCGTTATTCGTCAGCAGCGTGCCGCGTTGCGCATCGTAGGCCAAACCGGAACTTTCGTCGGCCACCGCCGGAAGCCTGCCTATTTTACTAACTTTGTAGCTGGAACGAGCCTTGTCGAAGTCATTTTCGCGCTTGTCCGATCCGCAGCCACAAAGAGCCACCTTTAACGCAAACCAAATATAAGTCAACTTTATCATGAATTCATCCGCCGGGACATTAGCTCCCAAAGGTAACAAAAGACCCGCGTACATCAAGTCGGCGGCTATCCTCATTACGCTCATCGCGGGCGTTTATATCTTGCACGCGCTGCACGAAACGCTGATCCCACTGCTGTTTGCGGTATTGGTTTCCATTCTGCTCTACCCCGTTTGCGCGCGGCTGGAACGCTGGAAATTTCCCCGGATTCTGGCCATTGTGCTCAGTATTCTGCTTTTCATCGTCGTCATTGCCGCTCTCATTTGGCTGGTCAGCATTCAGGTGGCTTCTTTCGCCGACGAGATTCCGCGCATCACCGAGAAGGCCGAAGTTCTGCTTGAACAAACGACTACGATGGTCGAGCGATACTTCAATGTGAGCCGCAACGAGCAGGTCAGCCGCGCCAAGGGCTACCTCATCAATGCCCTCGCCGACAGTCGCGCCACCCTGCTCAACACGCTGGTAGCCACCACAGGTACCCTCGCCACGGCTACGCTGGTGCCGCTGTACGTGTTTTTCTTCCTGCTCTACCGCGACTTTTTCCGGCGGTTCGTGCACAAGGCTTTTCACAAAGTCCCCCAGCACAAGTTGAATACCGTTTTGGATAAAATATACGATGTCATCCAAAGCTACCTGGCCGGTCTGGTGCTGGTAATTTTCATCGTGGGAATCCTCAACACCATTGGCTTATTAATTCTGGGTATCGACTACGCCGTTTTCTTTGGCTTTCTGGCGGCGTTTTTGATTTTGATTCCCTACATCGGTATCTTGATCGGGTCGCTGTTTCCGGCCCTGATGAGCATCATTACCGAAGATTCCGCCTGGTACGCTGTGGGGGTAGTCGGCGTAATGAGTTTCGTGCAGTTTCTGGAAGGCAATTTCATCACGCCCAACATCGTGGGGTCCAAAGTGAGTATCAACCCGCTGGCAGCCATTGTCATGCTGCTGTTAGGCGGACAACTCTGGGGACTGCCCGGACTGGTGCTGGCTCTGCCGATGACGGCCATCCTGAAAGTGATTCTGGACGCCAATCGTAGTACCGAACCCTTCGGCTTTCTGCTGGGCGAACCCGAGATGGAGGTAAATGAAGAGCAGAAAAAAGAGCGGGGCCAGGTGCGGGAGGTTCGCGAGAACCGCCGCCAGCCCGGCAACGTGCAGCGGTCGAAGCGCAAGCCTACCAAACAAAAGATGCAAGGGGAGAATGAAGGTTTTGACGTGACGCCCGTCGATGCGCCTTTGTCCATCGCGAAAGAAGCCCTCGAAGGCACCGACCTGGTCATAAAAACCACCGAAACCAAGCCAAACCCGACTAAGAAACGCCGTCCGCAGCGCCGCCGGAAGCCACGTCCGACAAACAATGAAGGCGGAGAAAATGCGGGAGGAACGCCTAAAAATTCAGGGGATCAAGATTCCGAAAATGACCGTTCATCCTGATGCGAGTCTTGGTCTGTTCCATTTCGGCCACAACCGGAATTACTTTCTGCAAATGCTGAATCAGGAATTGCTGCCGCGCGCTTTCGCGTTGCAGAGTCAGCAGTTCGTACTCGTCCGCGAGAGATAACCCTACTTTATGCGCCACCTGGAAGGAAAAGGGCTTTTGCTCCACATCATACGCTACGGGTGTCGTAATCAGACTGTATAGCTTTTCGAGCAACTCAGCCAATTGCGGCAGTGGCCGAATCAAATCGGTTTCCTCGGGCAAAACAGCGATTTTCCCACCCGCGTACAATTTATCCTCCACCGGGTTATCGAAAGTTTCTATTTTGAACACCCTAATTCCTTCGGTCGAAATATCCATGCTGCCGTCGGGATGGCGCTCGTGCAGGGCAGTCACCTTCATTTCGGTGCCACAGCCGGGCAGGCGATCATCCAGAAAAGTCGGAATGCCGAACGTTCTTTCCTCTTCCAGACACTCGTTGATAAGCTGTCGGTAACGGTCTTCAAAGATGTGAAGATTTAGCTTCTCGCCGGGATAAGCGACGAGGCTCAAAGGGAAAAAGGGAAGGAGTGTGGACAATTTTAGATAGGAATTATGAGATATGAGATTTTTTGACGCTTATCATGGTTAAGGCTATTCCGCCAAAAATTCCTTACTTCTTAAAGTAAGTTGCTATTTCTAGGGGGATGCGGTTGGGACCTTCTCCACGCTCAGACCGATGCCCAGTACGAAGGGAAGCGGGTTTTGCCGCATGGATTGCGCGATGCTTATGGTGTACTTTCCGGATTTGGGGAAGCGATAATTGCGCTGGAAAACAAATTTATGATCGAACAGATCGCCCAGGCCACTGCCGCGCGGCTTACCCGTTACCTCATCCGATAGGTACATTTCGTCCAGCCGGGAAAAAATGACCTTTCCATCCGGTCCCCGCATGACACGGTCGAGATAAAGATTGTAATAAGGATACTGCTGCGCGCTTCTTACCAAATAATAGAGATTGTAAGTCTGCGTGGTATCACTCACCTCAAACCGAAAATCGAACTTCTTTTCCACAAACCACTGGCCATCGTCGATGTCTTCGTAGGCCTTGTACAGCGTGTTCTTATCCTCACAACCCACACTGGCGATCAGGAGGATTAAAAGAACGATAGGCGTCAGGAGTTTATGTCTATGCCGCCCTATTCTGAACCGCCAAGCGGCCTTATTTAAACCCATAGACTTTAAAAAGCACGGGCATCCCCGTCATAAACTCTTTTCCTCTCCTTTGAAAAACCGCTTCAACCAAGTTTGGTCGGCGGGAACCTTCCAGCGCTTCATCCACTGGGCCTTCGTCGAGACGAGGTTGTCGAATACAGGCGTGTTGGAAAAAATAACTTCGTCGGCAATAGCCTGTTTGACATCGGCCACAGGCATTGCCTGGACCACTTTATCCGCATCCAGATAAGCGACCGAGCGGTCGAAAAAGTCTACGTTTAGTCGGTCACCCAATTCCTGCAACCAATGCACCGACTTGTCGATAGAGCAGCCGCTGGGCATTTCGTGTGACTCATCCACGGCTATGACTACGAAGCGGTTGTAGAATACTTTTACAGCGGCCAAAAGCGGCTGGTTGTGCGCCTCCCAGCCATCGATGACGGCTTCGAGGGTTTGGTTAGCCAGGCTCACCTCATGATCGGTCAGGGCTCGATTGGCCTGATAAATCCATAGGCGGGAGTCAAAATCTATGTCGTCGAAGCGAATGTACATCTTACTAATGATGAGTTGTGAATGATGAGGGTGGGGATGCTGCGGCGTGCCGATCCCGTGGTGAGCGCCCCCGCAGTGATGAGTGGACGGGCGGACGATCAACTCCTCAGGTTTTGACGCAAAACTAACTATTCAAATTGGCTTTTCCCTCGCAGTTTCTTGGGAAAAACTACAAACCTTCAGCTTGGGCGATCAGTTCGGCGAGGTCGAGTACTCGGACAGAATCTTCTTTTTCCTTGTTTTTGACCCCGTCGGTCATCATAACCATACAGAATGGGCAGGAAACCGCTATGGTGTCGGCCCCGGTGCTGAGAGCCTCCTCAATGCGCTCGATGTTGACTTCTTTACGGCCCGGTTCGGCGTCTTTGAACATTTGGGCACCACCCGCGCCACAGCAAAGGCCCTTGGCGCGGCTGCGCTTCATCTCCACCAGGTCGGCGTCGAGGGCTTCCAGCACGGTACGCGGAGCTTCGTAAATACCATTGGCGCGGCCCAGATAGCAAGAATCGTGAAAAGTGATTTTACGACCCTTGAAATTGTCGCCCCCCGCCACTTTCACGCGGCCTTCGTCGATGAGTTGTTGCAGGAAAACGGAGTGATGGATCACTTCGTAGTTACCACCCAGCTCAGGGTATTCGTTTTTGAGCGTATTGAAGCAGTGCGGACAGGCGGTCACGATCTTCTTGACGTTGTACATATCCAGCACCTGAATGTTGGCCAGCGCCTGCATCTGGAACAGAAACTCGTTGCCCGCCCGGCGTGCCGGGTCGCCGGTACAGCTTTCCTCAATACCCAGCACGGCAAAGTCGGTGCCAATTTTATTCAAGATTTTCACGAAAGCCACCGTAATTTTTTTACTGCGGTCATCGAACGAACCCGCGCAGCCCACCCAAAACAAAATTTCGGGCGATTTACCGTTAGCGGCCATTTCAGCCATCGTCGGGACTTTGTATTGAGGTGTATCGGTCATTGCTTTTCGAATTGCTTATTGATTTTACTGTCAATTATCTACCCGCACAGCAGCGGCTGACCGTCGGCATACCGGGTCCACTTACTTCAACTCCTCTGCCCAATTGAATCGGTCCGCCGGGGAGAATTTCCAGGGGGCCTGGCTAGTTTCCAGATTGTTGAACATCGCGTTCCAGGAGCCGGGGGCTTTTGCTTCTTCCATAATCTGGAAGCGGCGTAGTTGCAGGATAATATCCAGCGGATTGATCAAAATCGGGCATTCCTGTACGCAGGCGTTGCAAGTCGTGCAGGCCAGGATTTCCTCTTCCAGAATGTAATCGCCCAGCAGGCTTTTGCCGTCGTCCACAAACGTACCATTATTGGCTTGTATGTTTCGCCCCACGTCTTCCAGGCGGTCGCGGGTGTCCATCATAATCTTTCGAGGCGATAGTTTCTTACCCGTAATATTGGCCGGACAAGCCGATGTACAGCGACCGCATTCGGTACAGGAGTAGGAATCCATCAGGTTTTTCCAACTCAAATCCTGCACATCCTTGGCCCCGAAACGGGCGATTTCGGCAGGCACTCCCGGGTCGGTAGTTTCGGACTCCCCTACTCCGAGCATGATTTTGACCTCCTTGGTGATTTCGGGCATATTCTTCATCTCGCCCTTTGGAATCAGCCGGGCAAAATACGTATTCGGGAAAGCCAGCGCGATGTGCAGATGCTTGGAATACGTCACGTACACCGCAAAGCCCAGAATGCCCATTATGTGAAACCACCACGCCCCGCGTTCCAGCGCAATGAGCGAGCCTTCGCTCCAGTCGGCAAAGAGTGGTTTCAGGAACTGGCTAAACAGAAAACTGCCCGTCTTGGTGTAATGCACGCTATTCATGTCCTGCAAAACTGAATCAGTCGCGTTCATCGTCAGGATGGCCATCATAAGCACGATCTCGAAAATCAGGATCAGGTTGCCATCCAGCTTCGGCCAGCCCGTCATCTCACGGTGTTTGCTGGCTTGCAGCCGATCTACTTTTACGACATCGCGCCTGAGTAGAAAAATCACGCAGACCATCAGCACGCCCACCGCCAGAAACTCAAAGAAACCCAGCAAATACAGATAACCCGACCCGAAAAAGGGCGCAAACATGCGATGCTGGCCCGAAAGCCCATCCAAAATAATTTCCAGCACCTCGATGTTGATGAGCAAGAAACCAGCGTAAATGATGAAGTGCATGAAGCCAACGAGCGGGCGATCGAACATCTTTCTCTGGCCAAAGGCCACGCGCAGCATAGTACTTAGCCGCTCGCCGGGGTGATCGGTGCGGTCCTCGGCGCGACCCAGTTGGATGGTTTTCTTGATAATGCCCACACGCTTGGCGACTAGCCAGACGGCAATGCCCAGAACGATGGCGAAGATTATTTGCTGGATATATTCCATTTTCTTGGTGGACAGTGTAGGATGCTCACGACTTTCGTATGGTATGCTTGCATACCAATAACGAATATCGAGGTAAATGTTCTATCGACAAGCGGTAAGTTAGATTATTTTGGGAATAAGCCCATAAAATAGCCAGCCAGCGCGTGGGTCGAATGCTCCAAATGGTTGAAAGCGTAATTTTTTAAAAAGATTTGGGGAAAATGTTTGGGCAATCCAAAACGGACTTCTATTTTTGCAGTCCCAAACGGGGCCAGTGAGCACGGTGATGTAGCTCAGTTGGTAGAGCAAAGGACTGAAAATCCTTGTGTCGGCGGTTCGATTCCGTCCATCACCACAAAACGAACCGCTTGATAGTCAATAGATTGTCGAGCGGTTTTTTTATTTGGCCACACAAAGTGGCTTATAGTCTACTTGCGTTTCATGCGCCTACGGTCTGCCATACCCCTTCACAATAGCACTCAATTCAACTCATAGCGGTCTAGTGGCTCGGGGGTTTTCTTCGGATCGAACGGGTTGTAATAATAAATGCCTTCCTGCTTGTAAAGCTTAAGGTGATTCTTTATCCGCTGCATAAAGCCGGACAGGTCCTTGTTTGTCTCCTGCGTCCAGGCAGTTTCGGCCAGGGCGGTGATGCGAGGAAACAACATGAATTCAAGCTTCGGTTCGGTCGAAATGACTTCGGTCCATAAGGCTCCCTGCACGCCCAGAATAAGCGACTCCTGCGCTTTTGTAACGGGCAAGTCTTTGAGCGAGAAGTTGTAAAGTTTGCGAATAGAGGCAAAGTCCTCCTCCTTTCCCCACCGACGACCAATGAGCAGAGTGCTGTCTTGCACGAAGTCGAGGTAGAACGGAATCCGAGGCGTCAGCACCGTTTGGAACCCTTTCTCCATCGCCTTTTTGAGCTGATCGGGCTGGTTATGCCGCCACCAGAAAATGATAGTTTTGTCAGTAGGCAGATTGCTGTCCACCGCTTCATCCCACAGCAACACTTTGTTGTGCATCGAAAATAGAGTGTCGGCCATGCGGCTATTGAAATACAGTTCGACGGCGGGCAAGTCTTTGAGATGTTTCTGCTTCATCAGCGCTTGTACGGCGGGATCTTTATTCCAGTTTTCGTTGCCAAAGTGAACCTCGTCGCCCCCCAGGTGAATCATCTGCGAGGGAAACAGGACATCCGTTTCCCGCAAAAGCCGGGACAGATACGCGTAAGTTGTATCACGGCCGGGGTTGAAAGTGAAGTCGGGATAGCGGGCCGAGCCGCCGCCGCTGAATTCGGGGTAGGCTCGATTGGCAGCCGTAGCGTGACCGGGCATGTCGATTTCGGGGACGACCACGATGTGCCGCTCGGCGGCATAGCGGACGATGTCCTTGATGTCTTCCTGGGTGTAGTACTTAGCCGCCGCATTCGCGTTAGAGTGCGAGCCGATACCTCCCACCAGCGTGAGCCGAGGATAGGCTTTGATTTCCAGACGCCAGCCGGGCGAGTCGGTCAGGTGCCAATGGAAGCGGTTCAGTTTGTAAAAAGCCATCCAGTCGAGAATCTTTTTGACGGTCTCTTTGCCAAAGAAATGCCGGGACTCGTCCAGCAGAACGCCCCGCCACTCGTACCGGGGCGCGTCGGTAATGGTCAACACGGGCAGGCTCAGCGACTGGCTTTGCAAGGTCGCCTGCCGGGTAAGTTGCAGCAGCGACACGACGCCGTAAAAAGCCCCCTGAGCGGTAGCGGCGCGAATGGTTACACCTGATGCTGATACCTGCAAGCTGTAGGCTTCCGGCCCGAAGGCTACTTCGGTGGCCCGCTCAAAGGCGATGGCTGGCCCCGATTTTTTTTCTTGCGCGGGCAACGTCAGGCCGCTGGTTCTGAGCAGTTCGGTTCTCAGGTAATTGGCGGCCTCGGCAAAAAGCGCCTCCGTCGTGATGACCGGGGTCAGGGTACTCAATCGAAACGTCCCTTTTCCCATTACCATTTGGTTGGGTCGGGGGATAATCTGGCTTTCTTGAGCGCGTAAAGATGCGCTGAACAAGAAAAATAAGAGGGCAAAGTAGGGGGTCCGTTTCTGCATGAGTGGTAGGATTTGAAAAATAGTCAAATCCAGTCTAAAATTAGGTTGAAATAATATTAAATCAATTGATTTTGTCCGAATAAAATCTAATATATTCAGGAACATTACCATGCCGGAAAAACCCCGGCCCTCGTATGTGAAATCCAAAAATATAGATGGCGTCACTTTCGACAACGTAAGGGTAAGCTGATTTCAGGCAAAAAGGATCTTACTTCAACGCCGCCCAAAACGGGTACATCCAGTCGGCCAAGTTAAATGGCAAGCCCCTCGACCGCCCCTGGATAAGCCATGAGACAGTCGTGAATGGGGGTACTTTGACGCTGCGGGTGCTGCTCCCAATAAAGCGTGGGGCAGCAGGCCCGACCAGGCACCGGCATCCATGTCATCACTCATCAAATGAGCTTGTCCAGCAAATAATTCGTACGCGCGGCCTAGAAGTTGTTTGAGCTAATCATTTAAGCTGAAAATGGCCTGCTACTCTACTCGGGTGCACCCAAAGCGATTCAATTGTTACCCGCTAGGCTATGAATCCGCCCCAGCCAATTGGCCCACTCGGAATGGATCCTGGAAACAGCCCTGCTCAGGCTTTTTTACCTAGCCACGCAACGAATTATTGAGAAGTGGAAAATACCCATGCAGAACTGGGCTACCACCTTGCAGCAGCTGGCGATTATTTCCGGAGACCGGGTTCGAAATTATAATAAGATATGAAAGATTGACACACTTGAATGAACACACCCATTGATTATGGCAATTTGCCCCAGAAAGGGTAGAACAAGTAAAAATTTCGCTCAGGTTTTCCGGTTTAATTATGCCAAAATATTCCTGTTTGATTTTGGCATTTCAGCACAGGCCTACTGTTCCGAGGGCGGCGGCGTCTGGCTGCCCCAATTTTCGTTAGGCTGGTTTCCCATGCTGAATGTCAGTGTACCACCCCGCATCAAGTCATCCCGGTACAGCCAACAGTTGTTCAGGGCTTTGCCGTTGAACGTAGCAGATTGTACGTACACATTCACAGCAGAATTATCCTTCGTTTCAATCATCAATTGTTTCCCATTCCCTAACCGGATCGTTGCCTTTTTGAAAAGCGGGCTTCCTAACTGAATGGTTGGTTTTAAATCCGTGATGCCCTTCACATCGAATAGGCCCAAGGAGGCCATCACGTACCATGACCCTAATTGACCCTGATCTTCATCCTGTCCGTAGCCGTAGCCATGAATTTTTTCCGCGCCATAAAATTCGTTGCAGATGGCCCGCGTCCATTTTTGGGTTAGCCAGGGTTTGCCCGAAAAATTAAACAGCCAGCTCACGTGTAAGTTAGGCTGATTGCCGTGGTTGTACACGGATCTTACACCCGAAAACGCGTCGATTTCTTTGCCCCCGCTAAACCCGCTTTTCTGGGATTCGGTGAAAATGCCGTCCAGCCGTTTATTAAACTCCTCCTGACCAACCGCAGCAATCAACCCCTTCGGATTTTGGGGTATGTAGAACGTGTACTGCACGGCGTTGCCTTCCTGGAAACCCCGCCAGGGTTCATTGGGGTCGAATTTGTCGATAAACGTACCGTCAGCGTTTTTGGGGCGAATCAGTTTTAGGGTCGGGTCGAACAGCTTTTTCCAGCCATTGGAATAACCGATCAAGTGCTGGTAGTCATCCTGTTTGCCCAGTGCCTTGGCCATTTGCGCAGCCGCGAAGGTGCTAAAACTGTATTCAAGTGTGTGCGAAGCCGAATAATTGGAGCCGGTAGAGTCCGTTACGTTTTTACTTTGGTAAGGAACAAAGCCGCGCTCGATGAACGCTTTCAGATCCATTTTTCCTGAGCCGGGATTGCGGTTTTTCCAGTCCAGTTCATTGGCCTTGATGGCTTTGTAGGCCAGTTCGGTGTCGTACCCACGGATGCCCGCCTGATAAGCCCCCGCAATGGCGAGACCCACAAAGTTGGTGCCTACGCCGGATACGAAGTTGCTGTTGGCAATACCATCGCCGAACCAGCCTCGCTCCTTATAGACCGCCAATTGGGTCTGCACATAATCACGATACCGCTCGGGATAGGACAATGCCCATAGCTGGGTTAAATTCCAGAACGCGCCCCAAATGGCGTCGGTATTGTAAAAATTGACATCCTTATCAGGCAGTTGGCCGATGGTGCCGTCGTACTTCGGATAGGACCCGTTTACATCATTGCCCATACCGCGCCCCAACAGCGCGTGGTAAAGTCCGGTGTAGAATTTTACTTTGGCCGTATCATCGTCACTTTCCACGTAAAGCTTACCCAGCTCGGTTTGCCACGTTTGTTGCGCGGCCTGTTTGGCCTGGGCGAAGGAAAGTCCCGTAGCCTCCGCTGTTAGATTGGCCTTCGCGTTGGCAATCGAGGTGTAGGAAAGCCCCACTTTCAGGTCGATGACTTCATTTTCCTGCGTCTTATACCCCAGCCATAATCCGGCTCCTTTCCCCAAAGCGGCCTTTGTATCGGGTCGGATGCTGTCGGTTGTAAAGGCACCTACGCCGTCAGGCTTTTTGCTGACTCCCCCAAAGAAATACATCGACACCTGCCCACCGGAATCGTATCGTTTTACGTACTTCGGGTAGGTCGTTACGAAGCCTTCAAAATGGGTGTCGTCGATCATTTTCACGGCGGCATCCCGCACCTCCCCACTCTCTCCCTGACTCTTCCCAATATCTAAAATAATGCGGGCCTGCTCACTTTTGGGGAAGGTGTAGCGGTGGAAGCCAACGTGTTTTGTGGCCGTTAGTTCAGCCGTGATCGCATAGTTATCGAGTAGGACCTTGTAGTAGCCCGGCTGCGCCACTTCGTTCTTGCGGTCGAAGGCGGAGCGGTACCCACTACCGGGTTTATCCAGTTCGCCGGGTTTTACCCTCAACGGCCCCGTCATCGGCATGATGCTAATGCCACCCACCTGCCATTCGTGAAAATGCACGAAGCCTTCAATCGAGTTGTGGCGGGCATCGTACCCCACCGCTTCCCAGCCGTCTTTGTTGCCATAATGCCCGTTCGTGGACGGAGCAAGCTTGGCCATTCCGTGAGGGAGGGCGGCAGGCGTGTAAAAAAACCAGCGGCTGTGGGCGGTGCCAATGCCCGGGTCAACATACTGGATAAAACTGGGTGAATTAACCCGGCAGGAGGTCAGGAAAAGACCCATCATCAGGGCAGACAGCGTTGCGGCAACGTGAAATGGTTTCATACAATTGTCTCTGGTGGTTTTCAATCAGTAATCCACAGTTGGTCGATTTCTTCCAGCGTTTTTCCCTTCGTTTCCGGCACGGCACTCTTCACGAAGACAAAGGCCGCGACCGACAGCAGCATGAACACCCAGAAGGTGAAGGCACTGCCCATGGACTCCAGCAGAATGGGGAAAAACTGCGAAACCAGAAAAACCGAAACCCACAGCAGGAAAATGCAGATCGACATGGCCTGACCCCGCACGCGGTTGGGGAAGATCTCGCCGATGACCACGAAGGTGAGCGGCCCCAGCGACAGGGCGAAACAGGCGATGTAGGCCAGGATGAACACCAGCACGAGATACCCCCTCGCCATGTCCAGGTAAAAGACCAGGCCCACCACCGCCAGGCAGACGGCCATGCCCGCCGACCCGGCCAGCAGCAGTTTTTTGCGCCCCGCCTGATCCACGTATTTGATGGCCACAAACGTGAACAGCAGGTTCACCACGCCCACCAGCACGGTTTGCAACAGGGCCGAATCCGAGCCGTCGCCCGTGGATTTGAAGATCTCCGGCGCGTAGTACATGATGGCGTTGATGCCGGTTATCTGCGAAAAGATGGCCAGCGTCCCGCCGATCAGCAACGCCTTTTTTAGTCCCGTATTGAATAACTCCGAGAAGGAACCCGCCGATTCCGTCGCCAGCTCGTCGGTGATGCCGGCCAGTTCCGTCCGGGCCTGGGCCGGGCCGTTTATCTTGGTCAGAATGTCCAAGGCACCGTCGAGCTGCCCGCGTTGGGCCAGCCAGCGCGGGCTTTCCGGCACCGAAAACAGCAAAATCATAAAGACTAATGACGGCACGAGTCCCGAGCCGAACATCCACCGCCAGCCCGTCGTCACGTTCCAGGCCTCGTCGTGCAGCCCGGCGATGCCCGCATTGACGAAATAAATCAGCAGAATGCCCGTCACGATGCCCAGCTGATTGATGGACACCAGCCGCCCCCGTTTGTCGGCGGGGGCGATTTCGGTGATGTACATCGGGGCCAGCATGGACGCGATGCCGATGCCCAGCCCGCCGACGATGCGGAAGCCGACGAACCAGTTCAAGTCGCCCGGAATGGCAATGCCCGCCGACGAGAGGGCGAAGAGGATGGCGGACAGAAACAGAATCTTCTTGCGACCAAAGCGGTCGCTCAGCGTCCCCGACAGCATGGCCCCGACCGCGCAGCCGACCAGGGCGCACGAAGCCACCCAGCCCACCATCGCCGGGGACAGATCGAAGCGGATTTGCAGGTAGCCGATGGCCCCGGCGATCACGGCGGTGTCGTAGCCGAACAGCAAACCGCCTACGGCGGCCACGAAGGTCGCTTTGTAGACAAACCAGGCATTTTCTTGTGCTTCCATAGTTTCGGTTAGTCCAGCCGGCAGGCGGGCAGGTTAGTGATGCGGATGTACGCCTTGATGGTGCCGATTTCCTTGCCTTCGCTCGCGCCGTGGGGCCGCACGGTGTACTCGCCCACGATGGCGGGCACGATGAATGTCTCCACGTAATGCACCACAAAGGGCGCAAAAGCGCCGGACGGGCTTTCCACGATGGCTTCGGTCCCTTCGATCAGGTTCAGGACGTTAAAAACCCCGTTGGTGTTGTGCTTCACTTTCCTGGAAAACCAGTGCCGTCGCGTCTCGATAAACGAGCCTTCGTCCAGCCCCGTCCGCTCTTCCCGCCAGCCGTCGCCCGCGTCGATTGGCTCAATATGATTGATGAGGTGAGATTGCGTCCAGGAAGTAGTGCGGTCCCATTGAATGTTCTTCTCGCCGTGTTCGAGCGAGATGGGCCGGGGTTTGCCGTCGAGTCCCAGCCGCTCCCAGTCCCACAGTTTGAAGGTAAAATTGAAGGGGGTAGCACTGATTTCCAGCACCACGCTGTTGGCCCCGGAACAATGAACCGTGCCCGCCGGAATCAGCACGTGGCCGTGTTTTTCGATGGGCCACTTCGCCACGTATTTCTCGGCATCGAAGCCCCCGCCATCGGTCTGCGCTTTTTTCAGATCGTGAATCATGGTTTCGGGGACGATGCCTTCCTGCAAACCGAGGTACACGAAGGCATCGTCGTCGGCTTCCAGAAAATAGTAGCTTTCGTTCTGGGTGTAGGGGATGCCGAACTGCTCCTTCGCGTAGTCGTGCAGCGGGTGAACCTGCAAGCTCAGATTGCCGCCCTGCATCGTGTCCAGAAAATCGAAGCGAATCGGAAATTCGGCCCCGAAGGCCTCGTACACCTTCTCGCCCAGCAGCTCGGCCGGGTGGCTCAGCACCAGGTCGACGGCGGGCAGCTCGACCGCGCCGCCGTCGAACGAAAAGAGCAGGCTGTTCTCTTCCGGCACGCAGTCGAAACCCCAGGCGTAGTTGACCGCCGAGCGGTCCAGGCCGATTACTTCTTTGAGCCACTGCCCGCCCCAGGGGCCGGGGTCAAAGAACGGCACGACGCGGAACGGGCGGTGCAGGGCCGTTTGCAGCGCAGCCCGGAAAGCGGCTCCGGTAAGCAGTTTTGGTTCATTTTCGCGGGTCGTGTCCAGCACGTAATCCCAGCGGTCCATACCCAGTTTCTTGTGCCGGTCAAGTACCCGCCAGTCAACGTAGAAAGCGCGTTTGTAGCGTTGATAAACGGTGTCTGTGAAGTTGGTGGCCCCAAGATTAGCAATCCGGTTGTTACGGAAACGCAGCTGAATTTCCCAGCGGGGCATGTCGGCGTAAATCAGCAAATCGGGTTTCGGCACCACCAGCGTAGCCCCGACTCCCACCACCAGCACGATTCCTTCGCTTACCGCCTTAATCTCGCTTTGCAAGGATGCCAATTTCTCCTCGTCGAAAAAGGCCTGTAACGAAAGAGGACACACGAAGCCGAAGACCGGGTCATCGGTCACGTACTCGTCCACGAGGTCGGCTATTTCCTGCTCCGACCGCAAAGCCTTTGCGGTGTCAAAAACGTGGACATTTTTAACATCAATGGTTAGCCCGGCCTGGATTTCGTCCGTGTAAACACCGTGGTAGGTATCGACGGCTACGACCGTTTTCTTTCTGTCGCCCGATTGAGGGTGGCCGGCAATGATCTGTGAGATAGCCGCCCAGCCCGTCGTGCAGGGATGGCCCTCGACGGGTATTGTCGGGAATTTGTCAAAATTAGATGTGGTCAAAACAGGTGTCAGTTAATGGTTATAAACTAAATCGCTCACGCCCAGCAGCGCGGCAGAACTGATGAGGGACGCTTCCACCACGGCCACGCTCCCCCAGGTCGCCCAGCTGTTCCGATCCAGTTTCTGCTGAATGCGGGGAATGATAAACTCCCGGCTCGCCATGACCCCACCGCCGAGAATGACGACCTCGGGATCGTAGGCCTGCACCAGGTTGTAGGCGCAGGCCGCCCAGACGGCCACGCACTCGTCGCGCACGGTGCGGGCCAGGGCGTCCCCCGCTTCGGCGGACTGGAAAACGGTTTTAAAATCCAGTTGGCTCTCCGTGTTCAATACGCTCTGCGAATAGAGCGAGTGAGTAGTGACGAGGTTTTGCAGCGTCCAGGTCGAGGCTTGGGCCTCGGCGCACCCCACCATGCCGCAGTTGCAGCGGCTGCCCTGCCGGTCGATGATAAAGTGGCCGCCCAGAATGCCCGCCTGAAAATGTTTGCCCCGCAGCACCCGGCCTTCAATGACGGCCGAGGTGCCGATGCCCGTTCCCAGCATCATCAGCACCAGATTGTCGTAGCCGCGCCCCTGTCCGTACCGCCATTCGCCAATCATAGCCGCCCGCGTGTCGTTTTCCATGCAGAGCGGCAGTCCCCAGGTGTTTTCGGCCCAGGCCACCAGGTCGGTTTGGGGCGCGTCGCTGTACTTCGCATTGATGCTCAGCACCTTTTGGTCGACCGGGTCCACGATGCCCGGCACGGCAATGCCGACCCCGGCGAGGTCAGCCACCGACAGGGAGGCCTGTTGCAGCAGGGCGTCGATGCGGGCGGAGAGGTCGGGCAAACGG
Organism: Cytophagales bacterium; assembly: GCA_038235275.1. Classification (GTDB taxonomy): domain Bacteria; phylum Bacteroidota; class Bacteroidia; order Cytophagales; family Spirosomataceae; genus Persicitalea. Next base: position 73,840 of record JBBSUC010000013.1, read on the forward strand.
GCTTGCAGACCCAGATCGGCTTGCGCATCCAGCTCATCGCTCACCAGGATTTCCGCGCCCCGCACCAGCCCCAGCTTGATCCGGGTGCCGCCCAAATCGAGCGCGATGACTGCTTTTTGCTGCACGTTTGTGTTCGGTTAAATCAGGTTTATTTCTTCGGTGTGTTCCGCTTTTCGAGCATCATAATGGCATCGTACAGCACACCGGCTTCGCCCCGAAACGTACCCGAACCTTTCGGTTTATTATCGACTGTGTACCATTCGTAGAAGCCGTTGTTGTCAATGACCCGTTGCAGCATGGGTTCGAGTTGTTGCCGGGCTTCCTGCTCAAACCCGTTGCGGATGAGTTGCTGAATCATGCGTCCGCCAAACCAGGTCCAGTCTCCGCCGTTCTGATAGCCGTAGGGATACATGCCTTTGTTCTTGAAACTGCCCGCCGGGTAAGTCGGGTAAAGCGTCAGACCGATGGTAGCCGCCCCGCTTTGTTTTACGTTATCCACCATTTTACCGAGCGACATTTTAATCTGCTCTTTCGTCAACAGATTTGCTTCGATAGCCACTGCTGTACCGCCGTGGTAGAAGATCTTTGATTCGTCCAGATCGGGCGAAAAAGGTGAGCCAGCGAGGTACAGATGCGGGATAAACTTCTGGTTTTTTGCATCCCAAAGATGGTTCATTGTGTTTTTTGCGATTCGTTGCCGCACGGGTTGCCACTTCGATTTCTGGGCCGGAACCAGCTCCATCAATCGGTCGAGGGCAATCAGGAACATGGCATTGTCGTAAATGTCGATGGCTTTGTGGCTGTCCTTGGTCAGGTATACACCCCAGTCGTGTTCGGGCTGCACATCGCCCCAGTCGGCGGTGGTAGCGCCCCACAACAAGCCGTATTTTTCGCTGTACCGATGTTTTAGCAGAAAGTCCATCGACTGCTCCAACCGATCGGCCACGGTTGTGCCGCCAATTTTTTCGTTCAGAAAAGATTTGTCGCCCGTTGCCTGCACGTATTTGGCAACGGACTGTACCAGCGAACTTTCCTGATCGGTCTCCACCGTGTTTTTATGGCCTGCGTAGTTCGGTTCGAGATCGGTGAAGATGTAGTCGTAGCCCCCTTTCTCCTGCTTCGCCTTTTGCCGGGCTATGTAGCCATCGGCAATGTTGCCGTCGTTGCCCTGCAACCGAAAAAACACCCGCAGATTTTCTTTGAGCGTTTCGGGCGAATGGACCTTTGCCGATAGTCGGATGAAGGTATTGTAATCCCGAATCCAGACCTCCCCGTAGCCATCCCCGGCATTAAAGCCCGTTTTGACCACGGCCAACGCCCTACTTTTCACCTGCTCCATCAGAGAGTCAGAAGCCAGCGTTTTATCATGGCTTTGTCTATCCTGCGTTACCTGAGCCACAACCGAACCAATGGTCAGGACAAGAAGCAGGAATACTATGATTGTACGATTTTTCATAATGACTAACGGTTCACTTGTTCACTTTTGGGCAGGCTGCCCATACCCCAACTTTTATTCGGCTCCGATCCCATGTCCAGCACCAGCGAGCCGCCTTTCAGTAAATCCGATGCACTGAACCAGAACGTGTTGAGTTCCCTGCCGTTCAGTCGCGCCTTTTGCACGTAGATGTTGGCGCGGGATGCATTTCTGGCTTCGATGGTGAACTGCTTCCCTCGACCGTAACGGCTGCCCAAGTCAAGTACCACCTTCTGGAAAAGCGGGCTGCCAATTTCGTAGATCGGGTCGACTCGGCACCCGCCGTCGGTTTGGAACAGGCCCAGCGCGTTCATTACAAACCAGGCACTCATCTGCCCTTGATCTTCGTCGCCAAGGTACGCGTTAGACACGCCGTAGCCATAGTAGCGGTCCAAAATCGACCGGCTCCATTTTTGGGTCAGCCAGGGCTTTTTTACCCAGTTGAACAAAGCCGCAAAGTGCATCGACTGCTGATTGCCCTGCACCACCGGGTAATCCCAGTACTGATCGTTGGGACCGTTGAACCGCCATTTTTCGCTCTCACCAAAACCCCATTCTAGCCGATCGGTAAAGGTTTTTTCGCCAATCTGACGGGCCAGTCCGGGAACGTCCTGCGGCACGAAAAAGGTAAGCTGCCAGGCATTGCCTTCCACGTAGTGCTCGTTGGCGCCCGATTTGAAGGGGTCAAAATCGGCCAGCCAGGCACCGGTTGAGTCCCGCATCCGGGCGTAGTTGGTGGTCGGGTCGATCACGTTTTTCCACCACTGCCCCCGTTCCTTAAATTCCTGATAGGCCGACTGATTGCCCAACGCCTTAGCTAATTGCGATACCGTCCAGTCATCGAAACTATATTCCAGCGAGTTGGAGAATCGGCCTCCGTCGTAGGGAACATACTTGTGTTTGAGGTAGGTAACCAAATCCCGGTTGCCAGCCAGTCCACCGCCTACTTTGGTGGCCGGGGTGGTCTGCATTTTGTAAACGGCCTCGAACGCTTTCTGCGCGTCAAAATCCCGGATGCCCATCTGGTACGCGCCCACGATGAGCGGAATTTCGTGTTCGGCTACCATGACCGGAATGTATTCCATGCCCGCCGGCCCTTTCGCCAGCCAGCCATTGGAATTGTACATGGCCAGTTGCGAATGTACCCATTTGCTCGACCATTCCGGGGTGACCAGATTCCAGAACTGGTTCAGGTTCCAAAAGGTGTTCCAGAAGGCATCGCAGCCCAAAGCCAGCTCGTTTTTATCGGCGAGAGTAAGCACGTTTTCTTCAGCGTTGCGCCACTGCCCGTTCACATCGCTGAAGGTGTTGCGGCTTGCCAATGAGCGGTACATATTCGTGTAGAACCGCATTTTCTCCCGCTCGTCGTTGCTGGTGATTTGCACCCGGCCCAGCAACTCATCCCAGACTTTGAGTTGATTGGCTTCTACGGCGGCGAAGTTCCAGCCGAAGGGGTCTGAGATTTCTGTTTTGAGGTTGAGAGCCGCATTGGCGATGCTTACATAGGAAATACCGGTCCTGACCTGCACCGTTTTCTGGGTCTTCGTGTCGAATTCGAGAAACATCCCGGCCTGCTCCGCGCTATCGGCGGTGAGGTTGTTGCCTGGCTGGACCGCGCCGTTCAGCCAGGTGCCGTAATTCTTGATGGGCTGGTCGAACTCCATCACAAAATGTACCGTGTATTCCTGGCTGGCATCCTTCGACCAGACGTTTTCCGTCAGTTGGTGGCTGTACCCTTCGATGCGGAAATCACTCGTCTTTTTAAGCTCAATGTCTTTTAGTTTGTAGCCGTACTCAGCCGGAATCATAAGATTTACCATCACCCGACCCGTCGCGCTGTTGTGGTAAGTATACTGCTGAAACGAGGCCCGCGTGGTGGCCGTCACCTCCGCCGTAATGTCGTAGTCGATCAGGTCGACCCGGTAGGAGCCCAGCCCCGCTTTTTCGGTCGCTTTGTCGATTTTGGATCGGTACCCGTCGCCGGAGCCATTCTGGGAGCCTATGTTGAATTTCAGGGGTCCCGTTACCGGGAAGGTGCCCAGCCCCGACATGGTCCATTCGTGGATGTGGCTGAACGTGCCGATAGACTCGAACGTGGGGTCGTAACCCGCCTGCCAGCCCCCATTCTGATTATCTGGACTTAATTTCACCATACCAAAGGGCATCCACGGGCCGGGCGCAATCATCCAGCGCGAATGCCCGGCTCCCATCATGGTGTTGACGTACCCGGCGGGAGTTCGCAGCGGCTGTTTATCGCGGCTCACCTGCCCTTCGCGAATTATTTTATTATCAAGAAATACGGCATAGCGGCTGGTTTTGCGCAGCGTCACCGCGGGCATCGGGGCCTGCAACACGTATTTCCCCTTGTCGAGTGATTGCGTAAGAATTAGTTGGCCGTCCAGTTTCACGGTCAGTATTGGTTTGGCGGTCAGTTGCACCACGTCGATGAGTAATGGCTGAACGCGCCCGCCCGGATGCTCCATTTCGTAGTCAGCGGCTATAATATTCTCGACCAGGGCATCGCCAGGCTTCGCCAGTTTAACCCCCGCCGGACCGTCTAAACGAATCTGGTCAAAGGCCAGCCAGCCGCCTTGCAGCGAGGTAATAGTAACGTCATTGGTGCCAGTACGGATCAGGTCGGCCGCAATGTCCAGTTTGAGCAGTTGCTCGCTAGACGGACCGAGTAGACCCACCGGGTTTTTGCCGCTTTTTCCCCGGTCGAGTGTAAACAACCCTGGTTTTCCGTTCACCAGCACTTTCAGGATGGGAGCCGCAGCGGAGTCGGTTTCCAGCACGTCGATGAGAAGCTTCCAGGGGCCGGTGGCCGGTTTTGTGGCAACCTCGAACTTAATGGTCAGCCCGTGCGACCGGATCCCGGCGGTATTGCCGGTACCGCCCCAGCCATTGGCGGGTCCGGGCAGGACGTAGGGCCAGTCGGTTTTCTGATTGGAGTGACCAATCAGAAAAAATCGGTCTTCGTAGCCAAAATCATCTTCTACAAATCGGCTGAACTGATTCGGGGCCAGGGCCATGCCCGAGGGAGCATTATCGGCCTCTCCGATCTTCCATATCGTGTTTTGCTGACCGTAAGTTTGCTGTACAATCAAGCTCTGGAGTAGGGAAAGGCAAAATACTTTGGCAAAAACACGAAAGCCGTTGCGATTGATCATTTCGTTACTTAATTCTATGATTTTTAGCATTTGATGAACAGAAAGGATGTCAAAAATTGATTCTTCTTTTTTGACCGTTTATTTCCGTAATCGATATTGACTTTCCGTTTTTTCCGATGCTGATAAACCGGGCCGACTGTGACAGGAATGAGGTTCCGTAATTTACCTCTGCCTTCTGTTTCCTGCCATCGGTAAAGGTAATTTCAGCCCGAAGATCACCTGGTTTCAATGGCACATTGTTCATGTCTTGTTTTAGTTCAAATACCTTTAAAGCCCCCCTGTTTTGCCCCGCTGCGGCCAGATATTTCCCGTCTTTCCCCCTTAGCTTCACGAGTGCTTTTCCGTTGCCGGGGATAAAAATTCCACTTTCAAGAATCGATTTTGCGACAAAATTCCCCTGGCCGTCGCCTTTCAGCATTAGGCCATTCAAGGCATCGTAGCGGCCAATGCTCACATTGGTTCCGTAATCATTTGTGTTCATAATTAGGTCGAGATTACCATCGCCATCGAAATCATCGGCGATCATCCCATTCAAGGCGGACAATTGCGCCGTAAACGGCAGGGGTACCAGGGTAAATTTGCCGCCGCCCTCATTCCGGCAGTAACTCGAACTAAGGGTATTGGCTTTTAATATCAACGCCCCTTCCAATTGCTCACTGGTGAAAAGATGCTCCGAGGTAGCGCTTGCGTACGATTTGTAATCTTGAAATTTGGGGCGCATCCCAATCATTTGCTTGATAGCATCGTCCCGCATGTGGGCCGGATATTCTTTTAAAGTCGGATCATCCTGGCTGGTCCGAAGGTACAGGAAAGGAAAGGCATCGTAAATGCCGTTGTTGTCGAAGTCCTTAGCGTAAACAGATACCGGATGTTGCTCCGTAGCCTGAAAAAACGAGTTCCGGCCCAGGTTCCCAACGATGTAGTCCGTGTCGCCGTCGTTGTCGAAGTCTCCGGTGGTAATACTGTTCCACCAGCCCTTCTGACCCGAAACCCCGGTTGAGGGCGTCACATTTTTGAAAACCCCTTGATCATTTTTGAAAAAAGTAACGGGCATCCATTCGCCGGCCAGCACCAGATCCGGCCAGCCGTCATCATCAAAATCACTAAAAACAGCGTCGCACACCAGTCCAATGCTACGCAACTCGGCCGCAGCCTGCTGGGTAACATTCGTAAACTTTACCTTCCCATTTTTCGAGTCATTCCGATAAATGAAGCTGGAAACCGGTTTGGGATAATTCCCCGGATCGACCCGTCCGCCAACGAACAAATCGAGATCACCATCCTTGTCATAATCTGCCGCCCTGACGCATGATTTACTGGTGAAATTTTGTGGAAATGCCAGGCTATCCAAAGCGAAGTTCCCCTTACCGTCGTTAGTATAAAACTGATCCTGATAAGCAGGGGAACCGGATTTGGCGTTGTAGCCGCCGCGCGCGATGTAGAGATCCAGATCTCCGTCACGGTCGGCATCGAAGAGTAACATCCCCATATCCTGATAATAAATATTGGGGTTCGCACTTGGGGACACAATCGTTTCCTGGATAAAGGTACCATCCGGCTGTTGCGTCAGCATGGCGGTGCCGGATTCCGAGCTGCCGCCGACTACGATATCGTCCAATCCATCTCCGTTCACGTCTCCGGCCGCCAGCGAAGGGCCATATTCGGAAAATTTATGAGGAAGCAATTTCTGAATATTGAAATCAATGTGGTCCATCTGGTTGTGTACGTAATCTACGCCCGACGAACCGGTTAACTCTCGAAACAGGCTTTGTTGCGCCAAAGCGGGACGACTCCATTCGTACCTCTCCTTCGCATCTTCTTTAACGACCTTCACCGTTCGGCCTGCCTTTACCTGAGTCATTCGCTGCTTGCTCCCGTCGGGCCATTTGACAATCAGCGAATCGATCACCGACACGGCCCCAAGCCCAAAGTACGGATTGAGTTGCACGGAAGACAGGTAGCCACGGTACGGAGTCTGCTCGTATGCCTGATGACCCCCGTCGTAATACAGCTCGATCCACGCGCCCAGCCCGTTCCGGTTGAGCGAATCACCCGTTAATTGCACGGTTAGGTAATGTTTGTCAACCGATGTTGCATCCATCATGGTATTTTCGTAGAGCGAGGCGGCGTCATTGATATTGTTAACAATCATGTCGAGATCGCCGTCATTGTCCAGATCGGCATAGGCGGCACCATTCGCAAACTTTTTATCGGTAAGCCCCCAGTCGTCGGAAACATCGGTGAATGCACCATTGCCGACATTTTTGAAGGCATAATTGTGTAGTTTGACCTCCGGTATCTGGCGCAAAGTTTCTGATTGTGACATTCCAGGCACCGCTTCCTGCCGGTAGGCCATGAAATCGTGGTCGGTGACGTCTTTTGGAAAACCATTGGTAACGACCAGATCTCGGAAGCCGTCATTGTCAAAATCAGCCACGAGCGGGGTCCAACTCCAATCGGTGGCCGAGATACCGGAAATATAGCCTACCTCACTAAAAATTGGATCGCCGATCGAGTCATTTGCATTTACTCTGGGTCCCTGGTTTAGCTGAATCGTGTTTCTTACGTATTGATATTGGTATTTGAAAAAATCGTTAAGCTGAAAGCTCTGGTAATTGCCCGTCCCCATCATCATTTTTTTGCGGTAGTTATCCTCCGGGTTCATGTCCAGTTCCACGATATCCGACAGCCCATCATTGTTAATATCGATCACGTCCTGGCCCATGCCATTCGCCGAAGTATGTTTGAAATACGAGGCGGCCTTATCGGTGAAAGTCCCGTCATGGTTGTTGATGTACAGGAGATCATTGGAGATAAAATCATTGCTCACAAATAGGTCCTTCCAGCCATCCCGGTTAATATCCGTCACATTCACGCTATGCCCGTACCCTTCTATCGTCAGTCCGGCTTCGCTGGTCACGTTCGTAAATACCGGGTGATTCAACGCCGGAGCCGGGTCGTTTCGGTAAAGCCGACCCGTACTGGGGAACGAGCCGTCCGTAATTTTGGCTTTAAAAGCCGAAGGGTTTACGTTGGAAACCATTTGATTGACCACCAGATATACATCCAAATCACCGTCGTTATCATAATCGAAAAAGCTGGCCATGGTCGAATGGGACGGATCGTCGAGTCCATATGCTGCGGCCGACTCCTTAAAGGCAACGGACCCGTTTTCAGTCTTACCCTGATTGATATACAGCAAGTTTTTCCTCTGCTCCGGGTCCTCGTACACCGATGCGCACACGTACATATCCATCCACCCGTCATTGTTTATATCGATCACGGCCACGCCCCGGCACCATTTACCGTCTCCACCCACGCCCGCGCTGGCGGTAATGTCTTCAAACTGCATTTTGCCTTTGTTCAGGTAAAGTTTGTTCGGCACCCTGTTTCCGGTAAAATAGACATCCTGCAACCCGTCATTATTGAAATCACCAACGCCCACCCCGCCTCCGTTGTACACATTGATCAGGCTAATGGGATTGATCGAATCATCCTCAATGATCCGGTTGTTGAAATCAATTCCTGAGTGATCCGATGGTATCAGCTTGAAAAGTTTATCATTCTTTCTACAGGAACCACAAAATATTGTGGCACCAACCAAAAGATAGACCAGAATTGGTTTTATAGGAAAGTCAAACGATTTCAAAGGCATTTTGGAAGATGACGATATTAAAAAAACCAGTAGCGGCGCAATTGCCACCACTGGTTAAAAACACATTTGCTAGTTCACCTGACCCAACTTATTTAAAAACGATGGTTGTATTAATAGCCCGGATTCTGTTTGAGTACACCGTTACTTTTTCTGATCTCCGAATTCGGGATCGGAAACAGATAATAATAGTCGCCTTTCCATGGTTTCCTAACCTCGGCTTCTGGAATGACGCCATAGGTATAAGTTAGCTTACCCATGAGATCCCCTGGTTGCGCATTCGTCCAATCCATCGTCACTTTCGTGAGTCCCCGGACAGCAATATCCACATGGCCCGGTGCGGCTTTCCAGCGCATGAGGTCGAAGAACCGGGAATCCTCCAAATGCAGTTCGATTGCCCTCTCGTTTCGATAATCCCTTACCAGGGCGGCACCAGTACTTTTGATATCGGGCATATTCACGGAAGCTCTCTTCCTGATCTTGTTGATATATTCTCTACCCACCGCCTCGTTGCCGAGTGCCATCTGGATTTCAGCGTAGTTGAGGTAAAACTCGGTCAATCGTATGAAGACAACCACCTGGTTATAGTCATAGTCAAAGCTGGCGCGGGGCCCGGCGAAGTCATCGGCCTTTCTAAATGTGTAGCCCGTTTGCACCCGCCAGTGGAAGGGGGTCAGCCCTTTGATCCAATAGGTCTTCGAATCCCGGCCGAAATCAAAAAGGTTCTGGCCATTTTTAGGATCCACTTTATTCGGGTTGGCATAGGGCGGCGCATCACCCGGATTTGGGTTGGCATCTTCCCAGTACTCATACAAGCGCTGGGTGCTTTTCGACCCGTCGATGATATTCAGCGGGCCGGCACCGGGATAGATCACCGCATCATAAAATCTTGGGTCCCGGTTTTTCTCCGGTTTCTGCGGATCATATCCCGATGCCGCATTGACCGTCACCCCGTCCGCCAGATACGGATATTCTCCGTTGGTCAATTGGAACATATTGACAAAAGTCTGGGTGGGAGAAAGTCGCTGCTGCGCATCGAATCCACTGGGCCAGAAATCGTAGTTGTAGCCCCAACCGGGTATCCTGGTGGCCGGAGTGAACGATTTACCAAAGATCGTTTCGTCGGTTTTCAACGGCTTCTTGAAAAGGGCGGCGTACTGGGGATGCAAAGTAAACCCTAAGTCGAATACCGCTTTGGTCGCCGCTTCGGCGGCTTGCCACTTCGCCTTATCGTTGCCCGGGTTGTTGAGCGGGCTGGCCAGGTACAACAGTACCCTCGCCTTGAATGCTACGGCGGCGGCTTTGCTGATTTTACCTGAACTGACCGGCACACCATTCAAAAAGCCGATGGCCAGATCGGTTTCACTCAACACAAACTGCGCACATTCGTCAAAGGTGTTCCTGGGAACATCGAAGCTCTCCGATTTTAGCTGGAAGCTATTTTTGATGATAGGCACTCCGCCATAGGTCCTCATCAACTCAAAGTACATCCACGCCCGTAAAAAGTGTACTTCACCCTTCATTGGATCAAGCTTTTCAACGGCTATTGCTGAGCTCGCGATATTCTCGAAGAATACATTGGCTTTCCTGATATAGCCGTACTCAAAATCCCAAAGCGGACCATTCGGAGTCGCTACCAGATCCGACACATTGTCGGCCGTCAGGTTGCCTTCCAGGTAGTTACGGATCCCTGCCGACCGTTCGTGGGTCTCGGGCTGGTTCACGGCAATGTCGGTTAGCGCCGCATAACCGCCAGTCCCCGGCGCCCACGGGGGTTTGATGCCATTGTAAACGTTATAAACGTAGTTCTGCAAAAAAACCGCATCATTAAATACCGCGTCATCGGAGATGGAATCCAACGGTTTTTTGTCCAGTACATTACAGGAGGTCACCGTGGCGATCGTGCCAATAAATAATAGCGACAGCGCTTTCATTATCGAGCCATTTTTTATGGAATATTTCATAAGCTGTTTCTGATTAGAAAGTAAGATTGACGCCGAAGCTAAGCGTTTTCATATTGGGATAAACCCCACCGTTTCCGCTCAGGAATTCCGGGTCACCATTTCCGAACTTACTGAGCGAATTGAAGATCATGAAGGCATTGTCGCCCGAAACAAAAACCCGGAAGGATGCCAGCCTTACTCTTGAAAGCAGGGCTTTGGGCAGCGTGTAGCCCAACTGGACGTTTTTCATCCGCATCCACGTGGCCGTGTGGTAATAGAAATCGCTGTCGGAATTACCCAGACCCGTTGGCGCGATTATCGGCAGTTCCGAGTTCACGTTTTCCTTCGAGTAGCTGTTGAGCGCCACGTATTCCAATCCATTGCCGTTGGCGCCGGAATTAAACGAAGTACTCAGGCGCATCTTCGCCCCGCTTTGTCCCTGAAGCAACATCGACAGGTCAAAATTCTTGTAATCTAACCCGACACTTAAGCCGTATTGCGTACTTGGGAAAACAGAATAGACGCCCGCCTCGGTATTGTTCGTCGTATTGAACATGTAACGGTCATTGCTGTTAATTTTTCCGTCTTTGTTCAGATCGGCGAAAATCAAACCACCCAACATGGCACCAGGATAATTCACCCCGTTATCCAGATCCTGCTGGGTTCGGTAGATACCGATGGACTTGTACACCAACCGGGATCCGAGCGGCTGTCCTTCAAGTTTTTGGTAAGGCTCCGCCTGGGGCGTTTCGTCGAAATAGACAATCTCGTTTTTGTTGTACGAAATGTTCCCGTTGATACGCATGGTAAGCGCGGAAAAGTTCTGCCGGTATCCGGCCTGAAATTCAATCCCCCGGCTATTCATTTTACCGATGTTTTCGTCCGGTAGGATCAACCCGGTATAACTGGGAATGGAGGCTTGTCTTCTGCCGAGGATGTTGGAGGTTTTGTTCGTGAAAAGATCCAGTTCGAAGTTCAAACGGTTATTCAAGAATCCTGCTTCCAAACCAAGATCGGTTTTTTCGCTTACTTCCCAGGTGATGTTTGGGTTAGGCGTCGAATTCACGGCGATACCCCGGGCATCTACGCCATTCACCACCCAACCGGGCGCATATCCGTAGGCCGCAATGTATTGGAACGGGTTGACCCGGTCGTTGCCCAGTCGTCCCCAGGAAGCTCTCACTTTCAAATTACTGATCAGGTTTTTTGGAATAAAGGCTTCGTTGCTGATTAGCCAGCCCGCCGAAACCTGGGGAAAAAATCCAAAACGCGTTTCTTTCGGAAAGATCGGCGAACCGTCGTATCGCGCGCTGAACCCAAAAAGGTATTTCTCCTTAAAATCATAACTCAGGCGGCCGAAAAAGTTCTGCCGGGCCGATTCCGTGGCCCGGCCATCCGTGTTCCAGTTCGACCGATTCGGACTGCCGGCAAAAAGCTGGTCGATCAGCGGAGAATCATAGCCAAGGCGCTGCGCCCAAAAATTGTTATCATCATAGCTCATTTGCTCGTAAGCGACAAAAGCACTGACTTTGTGATTTAGGGCGAACGTGTTGTTATAAATCAGTTTTATGTTGCCCGTCGTACGCAGACTTTGCCGAAAATCTTCCCGCAAACCGATATCCTCCACGGATCTGGACTGTTTTTCTACGATTGAGCCATCAACACCCCGCTCGTAATACTTCCAGATGTAATTGAATTGTTTATCATAACCGAAGGTTTTGACCACGGACAACCATCCATCCAGGGCCAATCCCGGCACAAAAGGCATGTTGTACTTGAACCGCAGGGTTCCGTTGAGCACATCGTCCTTTCTTCTTTGGTAACCGGGACTGAGCAGACGGGCGGCCGGGTTCAAGTGAGCCCATCCCTCGCCCGGATAATGGTAATCACCTCCGATATAAGCCTCCTGCAACGGGCTGGTACTCGCCAGTGCGCCCACACCCCCGCCAGCTCCGCCCTGGGGAGTTCCCGTCGCTTTTTCGCGGATCGACAGGTCGAATCCGACTTCCAGATCTTTCGTCACGGTCACATCCACATTACTTCGCACGTTGTATTGATTCAGCTTCGACTTAGTATCACCACGCAGAATGCCTCCCTGCGACGTAGTACCAAGCGAAACGAAATACCGAACCTTATCGGAACCACCCCGCATCGTGAGTGAGTACCTTGCTTGCTTTACCGGTGGTCCGATCAAAGCATCATACCAGTTTTCGGCTCTCCTTGTTCCTGTTTTAAAAGCATCTACCAAAGCCGCCGGAAAATCCGGTGGTGTTCCCTCGAGCGCTCTCCGGTCGTTGAGCACTTTCATGTATTGAAATGCGTCGGCCGAGTTGACTTTCATGGTCGGAGTTTGCCACGACTGCGTCGTAGAAAAATCAAAAGTTGGTTTACCTGACGTACCTCTTTTGGTCGTGACCAGGATTACACCACCCGCCGACTGCGCCCCATAAATGGCGGCCGAGGCGTCTTTCAACACCGAAATAGTTTCAATATCATTGGGGTCCAGACGGTTCAGTCCGTCGGGGTCGGCGTTGGCCACGCCATCGATTACAATCAGGGCTGAGGTATTACGATACGTGCTTGCCCCCCTCACCAGGATTTGTGCGTCATCAAAACCCGGAGCCGCACTTCTTTGCGTAACGTAAACTCCCGCCAACCGGCCCGCCAGCGAATTGGACAGCGACGCCGAACTGGATTTTTTTACCTCTGCCCCCGTGGTCTGCACAACCGCGTTGGTCAGTTCCGACCGCTTCTGGGTGCCATATCCCACCACGACCACATCGTTAAGTTCCTGAGAGGACACGTCCAATCTGACATCGACCGTTGAGCCTGAGCCCACCGTGACTTCCTTTGTTACGTACCCAATGAAAGAAAAGACAAGGACGCTGTTCTCGTCTTTTACATTGATCGAGTACTTACCGTCCTTATCCGACACGATACCATTATTAGTGCCTTTTTCCAACACGTTCACCCCCGGTATCCCTGTGTTACTTTCATCCGTAACAGTTCCGGTAACAGCCCGTTCTGCGGCAGGGTGAGCCGCATGTGCACGATGAGCCGCAACGCCAAGTACGCCGCCCGGCGGGTTGCTGTTTGCCCGCACCGTCGGGGTCAGAAGCCCCACCAGCGCAACCCCCAAAAAGCTGCATAACATCCTTTTTCCACTGTTTGCAAATAGTTTTGGTTTCATAAAAGCAATAGTTAGTTGTTAAATATTGTGATGTTAACTGCTCGCTTGAAAGCGTTGTGGTCACGCTCTTTATTCCAAAATTGCACGCTTTTACCCACGGCCAACGGGTAATAGTGGCAAACCGATGATCTAAGCCTTGGCATAAGCACTTTTACTCACCAAATTTTAATATAATATTTCATATGTACAAACATATAGACATAATGTTGAAGTAACAAATAATATTCAAAATAATAATAATTAAAGAAATAGTGACATTAATAAATGCTAGACTTTATGATTGATAAAGTCTAGCATTTAGAATGTTGACCCGTTATAGTGTGGGCGGTAGTTTTAACGATTCCCCTGTTAATCAGCTTCTAAGTCGACTTATCGCGTGCGTACTGGATGCCACACTGCACGGTCAACTGTGAATTGGTTGTGCCGACTACCTTGCGAAATAAGGTTGGGAGGGTTTTCTCCTCGGCTGTTTTAGGTGATTGGGGGCAACATGAAATAGGCAGTTAGCCAGCGTGATGGGGGACGACTATCCATAAACGTAAGTGCTATTCCCTCACACTTTCGACGGTGTACACAAAGCTGTCGGCCCGGTAGTAACCAATATTGTATTCGAAGGGTCTTTCTCCCTGATCAAAAACATATCGCTTTCTTAAAAATATGGGACTCCCTAACTCGACTTCCAATTTAGCCGCAATGAACTTATCCGCAGCGATTGCGCTAACCTCCTCCTTGGAGAGGGTGGCCACTACCAGATGGTCTTTTTCGAGAATGTCATACAACGGCCGTTTGAAGTCTTCTTCTCCCGTTAAACCCACCCTTGGGTGGAAATAGGAGATAAAGTATACGAATGGTCCTTCTCCTTTGCCTCGGAGGCGTTCTAATTTCAGGATTTTTTTGTCAATGCTGATTTCAAAAAAATTGGCAATCTTTTCATCCGGTGTAACCCAGGTAACGTGCAGTTCAAAATTTTTGACGGCGATACCTCGCGCGTTCATCTCTTGAGTAAAACTCAGCCAATTCTTAGATTTAGAACTAATTACCGGCTCAGCAACCTTGGTGCCGACCCCCTTTTTCCGAATGAGCAGCCCTTCGTAGACCAACTTGTTCAATGCCTGCCGCAATGTCGATCTCGAGATAGCCAACTGCTTTGCCAACTCCACTTCATTCGGTAAGAATTTTCCATTCAAATGTGCCGGATCGGCGATCATGGTACGCAACAGATTTTCTGCCTGAATGTGCAAAGGGACCGGACTTTTATGATCGATACTATATTCCATGAATATGAAAGCAGGAGGGCAAAAACAAAAATAGCAAATTTGGCAGGTTACGAAATCCTGTGCATTCGCAAAGTAAACGAATGCATGAGTTATTCCAGCACAAAACTTGCCGGCGCGTAGGCTCCTATAAAAATGCTAAAATTGTCGTTCGCCACAGTGATTGTGCTTCCAATTACTTACATGCAGGAGAAATTACCGTAACTGAAGTGTATTAACCACTACTTTTTAGCGTTCTGACTAAATTTGACCCGCACAAACCGCGGACGGTATAGGTTGGGTTTCTTTTGCACGACTTCGAAAAACTTGAACGAGTTCACATTATAGGAAATCAGCAATTCTCCCGGCTCCGACAAGGCCGGATGGGCTTTGGCGTTATAGGTAAACAAGTCAGGGTCCCGAATGTCGGCCGAGGTTTTGTAAAGGACAATCCGTGGACCAAATGGGCCCACGGGCGTGGGCCCTACCTGCATACAAATTTCAGGAAAAATGCTGCTTAACTGGTAAACCAACACATATTTCCCCGGCGACAGCAAACTCACACTCATTTCATTAGACACAGAATCGCTTAGTGCCGCCACCGACTTCACATCCCGGGACCAACCTTGGCCGTTCCAGAACTCCCATCGATCAAAAGAGGTAATCTGTTCAGGCTTCACCCTGGCCGAAACAAGTTTTTTGGTAATGCCTTTCGTCCCGTACACGTACACAAAGCCGTCAGGTTCTGTTTCTCCGGCCGCTTTACTGTTGTTGAAAACCGCCGACCCAAAGGAGATTGTTTCTTCGCCCGTTTCGTAATGATTGTAGGGCAGTTCCAGTTGCTGATAGTCGGCGTAGGGGAAATGGCTTCCTGCGGGTATACGGAGTAATAAGTTGCCTGTTTCTTTAAATGGAAAAGGCGAGTTATCGTGGGTATTGGTGATTTTGTAAGCAAAAACGAACAGGTCCTTGCCCAGATCCGGGTTGACAAATCCGTCGCCCAGCCAAAAATAGGTGTCCTTATCAGGCTTATCCGCTTTGGGCGTGAAAACAGCGTGGTGGTCAGTCTTTTCGCCCGCAATTTTGAAATCGATACGCGTAGAATCCGGTATTTTACCTTTCAGCAACGCCACTGAATTGTTTACCAAAATCAAGCCCGGTTTAAGTTTGTTCCCCTCGATTTCCCCGACCATGGTGTCACTGAACAGGAAAAGCACACTGTCTCCTTTTTCAGAATCTTTACCCGAAAAGGGAATGGCGAATATACCATCGCCCCCAAGCCAACCCGACTTTCTCACGAACAAGTCAGACCATTCCGGGGCAGGCGCGGCCGTAAATTCTCTTTCATCGACCTCTGGCATCGTTCCGGTCAGCTTGTCATCAGATGATTGCGTACCGCACGAAAAATTGGCGATTACCAGAAATAGAATGCTGTATTTCATCACAGTATCTAATTTTTTGTGAATATACATAGAATATGTACATATGTTGGTTGAAAATAAACTCGTATTTTTCCTGCCCATTACTCCTAAACGCCGAAGAATTGATAAGAAAAAGCCCTATTGTACGGTGGCTGCAAACGCTGGGGCCAGGCCTGATCACGGCGGCTTTGGTATTTGGCCCAAGTAAACTGACCATCACCTCCAAACTCGGGGCGGAGTACGATTTTGCGTTGCTGTGGATTGTCCCCATCGCCGTACTTTTCATGATCGTTTTCACCACAATGGCGGGCCGCATCGGGCTGGCAACTGAGCAGTCGTTATTAAGTTCAATCAAAGAACGATTTGGCAAAGCGCCGGCCAAGATGGTAGGAATCGGTGTTTTTCTGGTATGTATTTCGTTTCAGGCCGGAAACGCCGTGGGCGTAGGGATTGCTATTGGTGAAATGACCCATACCGCCGCGAATCCGTGGATCATTCTCTTCACCCTGGCGGGAATAAGCCTGCTTTTTTTTCGGAGTTTTTATAAAGTGCTGGAAAAAGCCATGATTGCGCTGATCATCATCATGCTGCTTTCCTTTATCACGACGCTTTTGTTGGTAAAGCCGGAACTTGGCAATATCGCCACCGGATTGCAGCCCTCGCTGCCCGCTGGTTCTACGGGACTTGTGATTGCCTTCATGGCGTCCAGCGTTTCCATCGTGGGTGCTTTCTATCAGGCGTACCTGGTACAGGAGCGCCGCAAAATAAGCAGCCTATCCGAGCAGCGCGGCAACGACAGCATCACCGGGATCATAATCCTGGGAACCATGAGCGCCATTTTACTGATCTGCGCCGCCACGGTGCTGCATCCTCAACAGATCAAGCTGACCAGTGCTACCGATATGTCACGAGTGCTGGAACCACTATTTGGCCCCTACGCTTCATTTCTATTTCTGACAGGCTTGTTTGGGGCTGGTTTTTCTTCCATCATCGGCAACGCCACGGTGGGCGGCACTCTGCTGGGCGACGCCCTGGGATTTGGCAGGCAGCTCAGCGCCCGACCCGTGAAATACTTCATCGCTTTGGTGATGGTTTTCGGCGCGGTGATCGCCATTATTTTCGGGAAACTGCCCCTGCAATTGATCGTTTTCGCCCAAAGCGTGACCATCTTCGTCGTCCCGTTCATTGGAATCAGTATGTACATGATCGCCAACGACCGTAAACTCATGGGCGATTTGACAAATACGGTCAGCGCTAAAATTTTGGGTGGCCTGGGGCTGGCGCTCATCATTGGGCTGGCGTTCGTCAATGTCAAAACGCTATTTTTCAATTAGGTACTCCGTCCCAAATGAACAATCTTCAAGAACGCTACGAAACCCTTTTACAACCCTCCCCGGAACTGATCGCCGATATTTCCCAAATCGAGGGTGATATCATGATTTTGGGAGCGGGCGGAAAAATGGGACCAGCCCTGGCCAAACTCGCCCGAGCGGCGGTTGAAAAGGTGGGGATTGAAAAACGGATTATCGCCGTCTCCCGCTTTTCGGAACCCGGCCTGTCCGAAGAACTGGAGGCACTGGGCATTGAAACTATTGCCGCCGATTTACTGGCAGAAGAGGAGTTGCAAGCCTTGCCGGAAGTGAAGAATATCCTTTGCTTGGCGGGTACCAAGTTTGGCACCACGGGCAATGAGCCGCACACCTGGGCCATGAACAGCTATTTACCGGGTCGGGTGGCCGATAAATTCAAAGATTCCAACATCGTGGCGTTTTCAACGGGCAACGTGTATCCGCTAACTCCGGCAACGATGGGCGGGGCTACGGAAGACCAGATACCGGAACCGCTGGGCGAGTACGCGCAGTCGTGTCTGGGCCGGGAGCGCATCTTTCAGTATTTTAATAAAATAAACCAAACGCCTGTCCTGATTTACCGCCTCAACTACGCCAACGATGTCACCTACGGGGTGCTACTGGAACTGGCGAAAAGCGTGATCGAACAAAAACCCATCGACCTGCGCATGGGCATGGTGAACGTGATCTGGCAGGGCGACGCCAACGAAATTGCGCTGCGCTGCCTGTTGCATACCGCGACGCCAGCCAAAATTCTCAACGTGACGGGGCCCGAGCAGCTTTCGGTACGCTGGATCGCCGAACAGTTCGGCAAGCTAGCGAAGAAAGCACCCGTTTTCGTAAACGACGAGCGGCCTACCGCCCTGCTGAGCAATGCCACCGAATGCGTTAATTTGTTCGGCTATCCCCGCACCGGTCCCCAACAAATGATTCGCCTGATCTACGACTGGATTACCCAGGGCGGCAAGACGATCGACAAGGCTACGCATTTTCAGGAACGAACCGGAAAATTTTAACTAGTGATGACCCCAACATTGAGCCGTGAACTCCGGCAGTTTTTACACGACGGCACGGTAATTCCGGCGCACCCGCTGGCGTTGGCCGAAACCCGCCAATTGGACGAAAAGCGGCAGCGGCTCTTGACTCGCTACTACTTGGCCAGCGGCGCGGGTGGCGTGGCGGTGGGCGTCCACACTACCCAGTTCGAGATAAGGAAATCGGAAATCGACCTGCTGGAAAGGGTGTTGGAACTGGCCGCCGATGAAATTGCGGCTGCCCAACTCTCCCGCCCCTTCCTGAAAGTAGCGGGCGTTTGCGGCCCCACCAAACAGGCGTTGGGTGAGGCTGAACTTGCCGGGAAGCACGGCTACCACATCGGGCTGGTCAGCCTGGGTGGACTGAATGACTACTCGGACGAGCAGCTGATTGCTCACTTGCGCGAAGTTTCGGAGATTATTCCCGTCTTTGGCTTTTACCTGCAACCCGCCGTGGGTGGGCGACTTCTGAGCTATGATTTTTGGCGACAGATGGCCAACCTGCCCAACGTGGTTGGAGTAAAGATTGCGGCCTTCAACCGCTACCAAACGCTGGACGCGGTACGGGGAATTTGTGACTCGGACCGGCGCGACGATATCGCCCTCTACACCGGAAACGACGATAACATAGTCGCTGACTTGCTGACGCCCTACCGTTTTTTTATAAACGGCGAGAAGGTCGAAAAGCGCTTTGTTGGCGGCTTGTTGGGCCACTGGGCCGTTTGGACGGCCAAAGCAGTGGAACAATTAACCGAGATAAAACAATGTGTCGCCAATAATTTCGAAGGCTCGGAAGCCTTATTGGCCAAAGGCATTTCAGTTACGGACATGAACGCCGCAATCTTTGACGCCAAAAATTCCTTTCATGGCTGCATCGCGGGAATTCACGAAATTTTGAAAAAGCAGGGGATTCTGGAAGGTACCTGGTGCCTCAACCCCAAGGAGCAACTTTCGCCGGGACAAGCCGCCGAAATCGACCGTATTCTACGGGCATACCCGGAACTGACCGACGATGCGTTCGTCGAGGCTTTTTTACAAAAAAATCAGGAGCTTTCAATCGGATAAGAAATGTTTCGCCAATTCATCACCCAACCACCTCAAACCCACAATACCCCGCCAGCACCTGTGGCACCCGGATACTGCCATCTGCCTGCTGGTTATTCTCCAGCAAAGCCGCCAAAATACGCGGCAAAGCTAATGCCGAGCCATTGAGCGTGTGGAGTAATTGTGTCTTTCCCTCCGTTTTGTAGCGAAGTTTCAGGCGATTGGCTTGGTAGGTCTCGAAGTTGGACACCGAGCTACACTCCAGCCAACGCTCCTGGGCGGCGGACCACACCTCGAAATCGTAGGTCAGGGCCGAGGTAAAGCCCATATCACCGCCGCACAGGCGCAGAATGCGGTAGGGAAGTTCCAATTTTTCCAACAGCCCCTGCACGTGCGTCATCATTTCGTCCAGCACGGCGTAGGATTCTTCCGGCTTCCTAATTTGCACAATCTCTACTTTGTCGAACTGGTGCAAACGATTCAGCCCGCGGACGTGGGCACCCCAACTCCCGGCCTCGCGGCGAAAGCACTGCGTGTGGCCGACGTTCTTGACGGGTAGCTCGCTTTCCTGCAAAATGACGTCGCGGTACAGATTGGTAATCGGTACCTCGGCGGTGGGAATCAGGTACAGGTCTTCATTGGTGACGTGGTACATCTGACCCTCCTTATCGGGCAGTTGCCCGGTGCCGAAGCCCGAGTCGGCGTTGACCAACAGTGGAACCTGAATTTCAAGATACCCGGCAGCGGCGGCTTCGTTGAGGAAAAACGAAATCATCGCGCGTTGGAGCCGTGCGCCCTTACCCTTGTACACCGGAAAGCCCGCGCCCGTGATTTTATTGCCCAGGTCAAAATCGACGATGTCCAATTTTTTAATCAAGTCCCAGTGCGGCAGCGCTTCGGGAGGCAGCGTGGGTTTTTCGCCCCATTCCAGAACCGTCACGTTGTCGTCGGCGTTGCGACCATTTGGAACGCTCTCGTGCGGCAGATTGGGTAGCTTGACCAGTTCGCTTTGCAGTTCGACCTCGGCTTTTTTGAGCTGCTCGTCCAGTTCTTTAGAGCGCTCTTTCAGCGTGGCGGTCTCTACCTTGGCGGCTTCGGCTTCCGCCTTTTTGCCCTGCTTCATCAACCCGCCGATTTCTTTGGCCTTGGCATTGGACTCGGTCAGTACCCGATCAAGTTCGCCCTGCGTTTCGCGGCGCAGGCGATCGAGTTTGATAATGAGTTCCACGGCATCTTCGGCCTCGGGAAAGTTTCTTTTCTGTAATCCGGCGATGGTCGCTTCTTTGTTCTCGCGGATGAAAGTGGTTTGGAGCATTCTTTTTGGATTATTCTAACCTTTTTAAACGTGGAACGTTCTCAGATCCTGGGAATCGTACCACTTTTGTGCCTTTGGATCGCAGCGGCGAACCGCCTTTGTGCCTCTCTTTACGGTGCCGTAAAAATATCCTTCATCGCGTCTTCATAATAAAAAAGCCGCTCGTTCAGCGCATTTAACGCCCGTTCTTTCAAACTGGAATGAATCAGAATCGAAAGGTTATGTTCCGAGGCACCGTAGGAAATCATCCGCAGCGGAATGTCTTTCAGGGCTTCCAGCACTTTGATGGCAATGCCCTCTTTGTCGGCACTGAAATTCCCGACGATGCAAACGATCGTCTGGTCGCGGTCGTGCTCTTCCAGGTCGGCGATTTCGCGCAGTTCGGCGGTGATGGCGTCCAGGTGTTCGTTGTTGTCGATCGTGACCGACACCGACACCTCCGAGGTAGTCACCATGTCCACCGGGGTTTTGTATTTTTCAAAAATCTCAAACACCCGCCGCAGAAAACCGTAGGCGTTCAGCATCCGGGTCGAGTGGACATAAATGGCCGTAATGTTGTCCTTGGCGGCGATGGCTTTGATTTCTCGGTCGCTGCTGCTGGTGGCGATGAGCGTACCGGGAGCATCGGGCTGCATGGTATTTTTCAGCCGCACGGGAACGCCGCGCATTTTGGCGGGCGTAATGGTGCTGGGGTGCAGAATTTTAGCCCCGAAATACGCCAACTCCGCCGCTTCCTCAAAGGTCAACTCCCGAATGGGGAACGTCCGCTTCACGATGCGCGGGTCATTGTTGTGCATCCCGTCGATGTCAGTCCAAATCTGGATTTCCTCGGCGCGAATCGCTCCGCCAATGAGCGAAGCCGTGTAGTCGGAGCCGCCGCGCTTGAGGTTATCCACCTCACCGCGTGGATTGCGACAGATGAAGCCCTGCGTGATGACCAGCTGCGTGTCGGGGTGCTGGTCGAGCATGGTCGTTAGTCGTTCTTCAATCAAGGCCAATTCGGGTTCACCCTCGGCGTCGATGCGCATGAATTCCAGCGCGGGCAGCAAAATGGAGTTCGCCCCCTGTTCTTCGAGGTACGCCTCAAACATTTGGGTGCTGAGTAATTCACCCTCGGCCACCAATTCCTTCTCCCGCTTAACCGTGAAAGGCCTGATATTGACCAAAGAACGAATAAACGAAAACTCGTTTTTTACGATCTCCTGTCCCTTCTCCAGCCCGGTCTCGGTACTGTAAAGCTCCTTCACGAACCCATCGTAGTGATCCTGTAGAGCCTTGATTTTCTCAATAGCCTCATCGTTCTGATTCGCCTTGGCGGACTCACCAATAGAAATCAGCGCGTTGGTCGTGCCGGACAAAGCCGACAGCACCACGATCTTACGCGAATCGTCCGAAGTAATCAAATCGCGAATGGCGTGCATCCGCTCAGGCTTCCCCACGGAAGTACCCCCAAATTTCCAAACCTGCATTTCTTTTGACCGTTTTTTCTGGGTTAAAAGGTCAAACGGTTGAATGGTGAAGGGTATTTTTTCTTCAAAAGTACAACATTAGTCCCGGATGCCCTTTGAGAATCTGAGACCGCTGTTTAACGCTACGGGGCTCCCCGCTTTGACCGTTTAACCCTTTAACCAAATATCCGTTTAACCTAAAATTTGAGCATTTTTATCGCCGTCATCGCTGCTTCGTCGCCTTTATTGCCGTGGATTCCGCCCGCGCGGTCGAGGGCTTGTTGTTGGTTGTTGGGCGTCAGGACACCGAAGATAACGGGTTTGTTGTATTTCAGACTGACTTGCGTCAGTCCGTTTGCTACAGCGTTATTGATGTAGTCGTTGTGTTTCGTTTCGCCCTGAATCACGCAGCCGAGAGCAATGACCGCGTCTACGTTTTCTTTTTGGGCAAAAACCTGGGACCCATAGCTCAGTTCGTAGCTACCCGGCACATTGGCGCGGATGATATTGTCGGGTTTCGCTCCGTATTCCAGGAGCGTCTGGTACGCGCCTTCAAAGAGTTTTTCCGTAATCTCCTGATTCCACTCCGCTACGACAATGGCGAATGTTTTTGCGCTGATATCGGGCAGATCGATGGTAGCGAATTCGCTTAAATTCTTGTGGGCGGTTGACATTATGTAGATTCTAGACTCTTGATTTTAGACTTTGGACCGCTTCGTTCGCAAACTTTGGGCCTTTATGGATTCAAAAAAAAAGGATAAAACCGCAGTCGGCTTTATCCTTTTTCAGGAAGGCAATGGGTTTCCATTACTCGCCGGCTTCTCCTTCGAGAAGTCCCTTGTATTTTTTAGCGTTGGTTACTTCGGCCGACAAAGGGTACTCTTCGATAATTTTTCCGTAGGAAGCAATGGCATCCTTGGGCTGTTTGGCCTTTTCCTGCGCGATACCCAACTTCATCAGATAAACGGGCGTGAAGAATTCGTTCGATTTATAATCCGCCGCTTTTTTGTAGTAGCTGACCGCTTCCTCGGGTTGATTTTTTTCCATGTAAGCATCGCCCGTCAGCGCGTAAGCGCGGCCCTGCACCAGCAGATCCGACGAACTGAACGACTTCAACTGTCCGATGGCGTCGTCGAACTTGCCTTCTTTCATCAAAGCAATACCCGCGTAAAGGTGGGCTAAGTTGGCCGCGTCGGTACCCGAGTAGTTATCCGCAATCGCCAGCAAACCTTCGTTGCCGCCGCTACCATTCAAGGCCCGACGTACAGAATCGGCCTCCATATCGTATACTACAGTCGACAAGGCAGACTGCGCCGTGCTTTCCTGGCTATCAATATAAAAGCGATAAGCTGCGAAACATAGCACGACCGCCACAATGGCAATCGCTACGCCGATGAGCGCCTTTTTGTATTTGATAAAAAAGATTTCGGCCCGGCTAATCTGACTGGCTAGTGCCTCCGGACTTTCAATAATATCAATCCCGGAATTGGCCGTATTTTTCTTGCTCATGCGTTTGGGTTCATTTTTGGAACGCAAAAGTAGGGAAAAATTTGTTTAACAACACCTTACTCCATAATAAACGGATAATCCTCCTGCGCGTATACGTCGGTGTAGGCTTCCTTGGCGTCGGGGAAATCGGACTCGTCGGCAAATTTGACGGCTTCGGCCACGGTAGCCTTGATTTGCTTGTCGATGGCATCCAGTTCCTCCTCCGTCGCAAACTTATGTTTCAGGATCACCTGCTTCACGTTTTCGATAGGGTCGCGGAGTTTGTACTCCTCCACCTCTTCCTTGGTGCGGTACTTCTGCGGGTCCGACATGGAGTGGCCCCGGTAGCGGTAAGTGCGGAATTCGAGGTAAGTTGGCCCTTCGCCTTTGCGGGCGCGTTCGGCGGCACGGCTCACGGCTTCGTGAATCGCCTCCACGTTCATGCCGTCCACGGGTTCGGAGGGGATGTCGTAGGATTCGCCCAGGGTGTAGAGTTCGGTTACATTGGAAGAGCGGCCCACGGAGGTACCCATCGCGTAGCCGTTATTCTCGACTACGAAAATGACGGGTAGTTTCCAGGTCATCGCCATGTTCAGGGCTTCGTGGAACGCACCCTGCCGCACGGCGCCGTCCCCGAAAAAGCAGATGCAGACGTTACCCGTCTCGTTGTATTTTTCGGCAAAGGCGATGCCCGCCCCCAACGGAATCTGCGCCCCCACGATGCCGTGGCCGCCCATGAAGTTATGCTCTTTATCAAAGATGTGCATCGAGCCCCCTTTACCCTTAGTCGTGCCGGTTTTCTTGCCAAATAGCTCGGCCATGATTGCGTTCGGGCTGGTGCCCAGCGCCAGCGGCATGCCGTGATCACGGTAAGCGGTGATGTACTTATCGTCGGGCGTGAGGGCCGTGGCCGTTCCCGACGAACAGGCCTCCTGTCCTATATAGAGGTGACAGAATCCCCGGATTTTTTGCTGGCCGTAAAGTTGCCCCGCTTTTTCCTCGAATCGGCGTTGCAACAGCATATTCTCGTACCAAAACATATAGCGTTCCTTGGAATGCTGCAATTTCGGGGCGGCCTCTTTCTTAGGCGCTTCCTTCTTGGCGGGGGCTTTCTTTTCTTTGGTCGTGGCCATTTATTCTAATGATGAATTATGAATTATGAATTATGAGACAAAGTCCGCGTGGATACTCATAACTATGATCTAGGAACTTTACATCTTGGTAATTGTTGGGATAAAACCCGATTCGGGCGGTTTTTGGGCCGCTTGAACTGCGAAAGTAACAATAAACTCCCTAACAAAGAAAGGCATGTGGCTCGAAAAACTTCATCTTACGTATTTCAAAAGCTACGAAGAGGGAAGTTTTAACTTCGGCGAGCGTGTCAACTGCCTGGTGGGCGAGAACGGCAGCGGCAAAACCAACCTGCTGGACGCGATCTATTTTTTAGCCCTCACTAAAAGCGCTTTTCAGAACCAGGACGCCCTCAGCATCCGTCATGAGGACGATTTCTTCGTGCTGGACGGAATTTTCCACCTGGACGCGGAGCGCGTCCAAATCACCTGTAGCCTGCCACGCGGACAGCGCAAGGTGATGATGTCGGACAAGAAAGCCTACGAACGCTTGAGCGACCATATTGGCCGGTTCCCGGTGGTGCTGATCGCGCCGGACGATACCGACCTTGTTCGTGAGGGCAGCGAACTGCGGCGGCGGTTTTTCGATGGTGTCCTTTCACAACTCGATCCGCGCTACCTGGAAGATTTCCTGCAATACAACAAAATCCTGAATCACCGAAATGGGCTTTTGAAACTATTCGCTGAGCGCAACTACCTCGATGTGGATTTACTCGAAACCTACAACGACCCGCTCATTGCCCTCAATTTGCGCCTTCACGCGCAGCGGCGGGCGTTTATGGACAGCTTTCTACCTTTGTTCAAAAAACACTACGCCTTTCTGAGTAGTGAAAAAGAAAGTGTGGCGGTCATTTACGAAAGTGAGATCGCCACCGACGACTTTGCCGCCGAGTTCCGTAAGCACCGCTCCCGTGACCTTCACGCCCAGCGCACCGTCCGCGGCATTCATAAGGACGATTATATTTTTGAAATCGACGGGGTGGTTTTGAAAAAATTTGGTTCGCAGGGCCAGCAGAAATCCTTTGTGATCGCCCTCAAACTCGCGCAATACGAACTTCTCGCCGCCGAAAAAGAAACGAAACCCATCCTCCTTCTCGACGACATCTTCGACAAACTCGACGACAAGCGCATCCACAAACTTATCGAACTCATCGACGACGGCTCCCTCGGCCAGGTCTTCATCACCGATGCCCGCCCCGAGCGTTCCCGCCGCATTCTGGAAAGCATACAGGCCGATGTGCGGTTCTTTTCGATTGGGGATTAGGGAGTGATAAGTTTATTAATCAAGTAGTTATTGTCAAAATAAGAGTAAGCCAAAAATAATTTGGCTCTATCTACGAAAAAAATCGTAGTTTAAATTTGAATCTACGAATTATTTCGTAGACCTTTGCTACGAAGTCTTTCGTAAGTAGGCGTTTCAAGCAGAAACCATATTAGGCTCCTCAAATTGAACTACCATGATAAAACCCACCGACTCCGAACTGGAAATCCTCGCTTACCTCTGGCAGCAAGGCCCGAGTACCGTCCGGCAAGTCCACGATTTTTTAGCCAAAACCAAAGACGCGGGCTACACAACGACCCTGAAACTCATGCAAATCATGCAGGAAAAAGGTCTGGTAAGCCGTACTGAAGAAGGACGCTCGCACATCTACACTGCGCAGGTCAGCGAGGAAGAAACGCAGCAGTCGCTACTGGGCCGCTTCGTGGAAACCGCCTTCCGAGGCTCGGCGGCGCAATTGGTGATGCAGGCCCTGGGCAACCACAAAACCTCCGCCGAAGAACTGGACGAAATCCGAAATCTATTAGATAATCTTGAAAACAACCGTTAGCCATGAAAAACCTCCTAAACCTTTTCACTTCCAATTACGTCCCGGCCCTAGGCTGGACTTTGCTGCACTCGCTTTGGCAAGCCGCTTTACTGGGCTTGGTCGCCGCGCTGGGCTTTTACCTGTTGCGTCGCCGTTCGGCGCAGTCGCGCTACGCGCTGGGCGTGGCGGCGCTGAGTACGCAGATTCTTGCCTCCGTGGCGACGTACATTTACTATTTACCCTCCTCTCTTGAAAAAAGCACCGCTGCGGTGTTCACGAACTACCAATTTGTAAATACTCCGGCGGGCGTCATCGGCCCCATTGCGCCATTGCCTATCCTGCTTCAAGTGCAGTTTTGGCTGGCGATGCACCTGAATGAGTTGGTCGTTTGCTGGCTCATCGGTGTGGGCGTATTGCTGCTGCGCTTTGCGGGCGGCTGGTTTTATCTGGAAAGGCTGCGCTTCGTGTCGCGGCCCGTGCGGGACGGCGGTTGGCAGACCCGCTTCGGCGTGCTGGTGGCGCGGCTGGACATTGGCCGAGCGGTGGAGCTGCGCGAAACCGCCCGCATCGTCACACCGATGGTCGTGGGTGTGTTGCGGCCCGTGGTGCTGGTGCCGATTGGTCTGTTGGCGGGACTTTCGGTGGCGCAGGTCGAGGCGATTCTGGCGCACGAGCTGGCGCACATCCGCCGCCACGACTACCTTGTGAATCTGGTGCAGTCGTTCGTGGAGGTGGTGTACTTCTTCCATCCGGTGCTATGGTGGCTGTCGGCCCACATCCGGGCCGAGCGAGAGCATTGCTGCGACGACCTGGCGATGGCCGTCTGCGACGACCGCCTGTCGCTCGCCCACGCCCTGGTGCGGGTGGCCGAGTTCCGCAACCAACCCGCGTTGGTAGTAGCCTTCGCGGCTAACAAGCGGCAACTCCTGTCGCGCGTCCGGCGGGTGTTGGGCGTGGCGGAACCCGCAACGCGGCGGTTTGCTGGCTACCTGCCGATGGCGGTGGTACTGCTTTCGCTGAGCGTGGGGGCGTCGGTGTATGCTTTTCAGGGGAAAAAATCAGAAGAGAAGCCGCAACCAGCCAAAGTGAAAACCGAGAGAATAAAAATAATAGAATCAAATGCTGATACCCTTATAGAACACAATATAGAAGTTCAGGTCGATGAACAATTGGATAAGCAGAAAAATGTCGAACTGGCCGTGCAACAGGAGGAGCCTAGTACCTCAATTGAATGGGGCCCTGTCAAAAAGATAACCTGGC
Source organism: Cytophagales bacterium (assembly GCA_038235275.1). Lineage (GTDB taxonomy): Bacteria > Bacteroidota > Bacteroidia > Cytophagales > Spirosomataceae > Persicitalea. The sequence continues at coordinate 101,819 of JBBSUC010000013.1, forward strand.
CGAATGGCGAACCGCTTTACCTAAGTGAAGCAAGAACAGTCAGGAGGCTCGATAGGAAACCTTTCCACACCGACACCCTGCGAAAGAAAATGGCCGAGTACCAAGCCAAAATGGAAACCCTGCAAAAAGAAATGCAGCCTTACCAGGAAGAAATCCAAGATCTGCAAAAGCAGATGGAGCCGTTGCACCAGCGCATCGCCGACTTGAATATACAAGTGCAAAAGGAACATTTTGCAGTAGAGCATTTCCAACGCGAAGAGGAAAAACTCGATTGGAAAAAAGACCAACTGATGGAAGCCCGCCACCAACTCATGGAAAAACGCTCGGCGGTGATGTACCCCAAAAATGGCCAGGCCAAAGCCAACGCTGCCGATACAGAAAAGCAACTGGCCGATTTTGAAACCCAAATCAAAACCAAGGAGCAGGAAATCAACACCTTGAACGACCAAATCAAGCAGAATCGTGTACAAGGAAAAGAAGCTGAGAAGCCCATGGACGACCTGAACTCGGAAATGGAAAAGATCAATCGCGAGACGGAGGTCTATAATCGTAAGATGGAGGAGATTAGCAGAAAAGTGGAAATCATTGGTCGCAAAATGGAAGCAATTGGCAAGGAAATGGGACTGGAAACCATGAATTTTATTGACCACGATTCTGAATTGGCACCCGTTGTCCGCCCTGCTCGCCCCCCCAGACCTACCGCGCCCCCGACCCCGGCTAAACCAGTTCGTGGGTCCGTCACCTTTAAGAATGTCCCTCCCTCACCAGCCCCCGCTCCGGTGGCTCCTCCCAAACCCGCTGCCCCGCCCAAGAAAAAGTAACACAGTGAACCGACGATTTCTTCGGCATTTACGTTAGTGAGGGGCAATGCCCTCACTTGAAATGACCGCAAAATCACGAAAGAAACTGTTTTGGCTCGTCCATCTGCTCGGCCTTATTAGCTGGGGGATGGACGCGCCGCTTTTGGCCCAGACTGACACTGCCGAGAAGCAGTCGAACCTGAGTTTGGTTTTGAGCCTCGATTTGAGAAGAACGCAATTGGAAGGGCGACCCGGCAATATCAACGGGGCGCTGACGGGTCTGCGGTTCGGGCCGAAAGGGCATATTTTGACGCTAGGCTACTACTGGCTGGGTTTCGATGCCCCCACCCGTTATGTGATCTGGCGCGGGTGGCTGCCGCGCCGCATCGACCTGGATTACTTCACTTCGATGGATGCCCGTTTTGTGAGCCTGGGCTATTGGTACCCGCTCGTCAATAAGCCCAAATGGTACGCTGCCATTCCTATTGAGTTCGGCTACGGGGGCGAAACGACGCGCTACCTTGGCAGTATTCTTCCTGAGAAAGGCACATCCCGATTTCAGTTGGCGCAGGCGGGTGCCTATGGCTCCTATCGATTCGTGCCCTGGTTGGGTGTGAACGCCCGCGTCGGTTACCGCCGCGTCCTATTCGACCCAAAGTTTAGCAAACAATTTTCAGGAATTTATTACAGCTACGGTCTGTCGGTCTATCCGGTTGCTGCTTATTACGAATTGAGAGACGGTCGCCGCAAGCGGATGAAAAAGAAAGGCAGTCGCTGACCGAACGACTGCCCTTTTTACCCTCAGTTAGCGACGAAGGGTGCTTGTCGCATGTATCTATCGTCCGTCAACTGCGCCACCAGAAACCGCGCCAACGCCGAGGCACTCACCGCTTCAGCGGGACAATCTTCCAAACTCACTTTTACGTCTTCCTCTACCTCCGTCAGTTGAATCCACGGCAATCGGACCAACGTCCAATCCGCCTGGCTTTCGACTAGTTTTTGGTATTCGACCTGCTTGTCGGCGGTCGTTTTGGGGAAATTAGCCTTCATGTACTCGGTCCCGGCTTGCGTCGGTCCAGTCTTCTGGTCGAAAGGCGTGTCCACGTTCAAGCCTGTCAGAGAAATATAGCGGGTGCTGCCCGTTTCCTGCAAAGCCCGTAGGACATTTGCGGTTGTAATGCTGAAAATGGGGGCTTCCCCGGCGCGGAAGCCTACCGCGCTGATGATTGCTGCGCAGCCCTCAGTAAGCGTCCGCACAGTTTCGTAGTCGCGGGCGTCGCCTGGCACTACTTGAAGCAGCGGATTTTCGACCTTAAAATTTTCGGGATGTCGAAGAAGGAGTTTGAGGGGAAAACCTTCACGCAGTAATTCTTTGACCAGGTACCGCCCGGCTTTCCCGGTACCGCCAATGACGGCGATTTTCGGTTTTTTATTCATGATTTTTCTTGATAAATATTGACAAAAAGAGACTTGAACCCGCCAGATTATGGTTGGCGAGTCAGGAGGTTACGGGCATGGTAGTGAGCCGTAGCCACCCGGCGTAACCTGGGATCAATATGTATCAGGAGAATGGAATAGCACGAAGGTAAGGCTTTTGTGCAAAAAGGAATAAACGCAAAGAGCGCAGCCCAAAGGACCGCGCTCTTTGCGTTTATAATAAAGAAAAATCGAAGGTCAACTATATAATCGCCTCCGCCAGCACCAGCACTTTATTCTTCAAAACCTCCACGACACCACCGTCGATGCGGTAGACTTGTTTCGTCGCGCCGGGAGTCGTTTCCACGATCACATCGCCCACGCCTAACGTACTCACGAGCGGCGCGTGGTTGTTGAGTACTTGAAACTGTCCTTCGGTGCCAGGAAAAGTTACGGCATTCGCCTCACCGGCGAACACCTTTTTATCGGGAGTTATTATCTCTAAATTCATAATAAAGAGGATTATTTCGCGGCCTCGGCCATCATCTTCTCACCTTTAACTGTGGCGTCTTGGATGGTTCCTACCAGGTTGAACGCCATTTCGGGCAGGTGATCGAACTCGCCGTCCATAATTTGGTTGAAGCCTTTAATCGTGTCGTTGATATCAACCAACACACCTTTCAGACCCGTAAACTGCTCAGCTACGAAGAAGGGCTGCGACAGGAAACGCTCCACACGGCGGGCGCGCGACACGACCAGCTTATCCTCGTCGGAAAGCTCCTCCATCCCGAGAATCGCGATGATATCCTGCAATTCCTTATAGCGCTGCAACACGCTTTTCACGCGCTGGGCGCAGTCGTAATGCGCATCGCCGAGCGTTTCGGCGTTCAAAATGCGCGAGTTGGAGTCGAGCGGATCCACGGCGGGATAAATGCCCTTCTCGGCTACTTTCCGGCTTAGTACTGTGGTGGCGTCGAGGTGGGCAAAAGTCGTGGCGGGGGCCGGGTCGGTCAAGTCGTCGGCGGGAACGTACACGGCCTGCACCGAAGTGATGGACCCGCGCTTGGTGGAGGTAATGCGCTCCTGCATTGCGCCCATTTCGGTGGCCAGCGTAGGCTGGTAACCCACCGCCGAAGGCATCCGTCCCAACAAAGCCGATACTTCGGAACCCGCTTGCGTAAAGCGGAAAATATTGTCGATAAAGAAAAGGATGTCGCGGCCCTGACCTTCGCCGTCGCCATCGCGGAAGTATTCGGCTAACGTCAGTCCCGACAGGGCCACGCGGGCGCGGGCTCCGGGCGGCTCATTCATCTGGCCGAACACGAAGGTGGCTTGTGAGTCTTTCAGCTCGTCGTAATCGACCGCGCTGAGGTCCCAACCGCCTTCCTCCATACTGTGCTTGAATTTATCGCCGTACTTGATAATGCCGGCTTCGATCATTTCGCGCATCAGGTCGTTGCCCTCACGGGTACGTTCTCCCACACCCGCAAACACCGAAAGTCCGGCGTAGGCTTTGGCAATGTTGTTGATAAGTTCCTGAATCAGCACCGTCTTTCCCACGCCGGCACCGCCGAACAGACCGATCTTACCGCCTTTTACGTAAGGCGCCAGCAGGTCAATTACCTTAATTCCGGTAAAAAGCACCTCGGTGGAAGTCGCCAGATCCTCGAACTTAGGCGGCAGGCGGTGGATAGACATCCCATCGGTTTTAGGAACATCCCGCAAGCCGTCGATGGCGTCACCGACGACGTTAAACAGACGTCCTTTAATGGCTTCGCCGATCGGCATTTTGATCGGTTCACCGTATGACTTCACTTCCATACCACGCTGCATACCCTCGGTGCCGTCCATCGCGATGGTGCGGACGCGGTCTTCGCCGAGGTGCTGCTGGCATTCCAGAATGACTTTCTGGCCGTTGGGTTTCACGACTTCCATCGCGTCCAGAATGGAAGGGATGAACTCGCTGTTTTCAAATGATACGTCAACTACGGGGCCAATTACCTGCGTAACTTTGCCTATGTTTACCATCTTTAATTTTGAATTATTGAATTGTGAATGAGTAAATTTTGCTCAGGAGGTCGATTTTCAGACCGCAAAATTAGCCTTTAATTAGGTCAGTACCAAGAGGGCGGCTATTCATTTATTGGATATTTTTTAGAAAAAAGCCCGAATTTCGCTAGATACGTATTAAAATTTTCGGGAAAGGCGTTTTGCATTTTATGAAACAATTCCTCTTTTGGCGCACCTGGCCTACCGCCGAAGCCCGCACGGCCCACTGGGTGCTGGGAATCCTGGCCCTGGCGCTCCTCGCTTTTTTGGCCAATATCATCAATCCTCTCGAAAATGCCGTGCACTGGGACGTACTGAGCGAACTCTCCGAAATCCCGACGGTCGTGGATATTCTGCGGCTCGACGGTTGGCAATTTGGCGTCACGGTTCCTTCTTATCTGACGATGGAGCAGTTCGGAGCCGCGCCGATGGAACTACCCATCTATATGATTCGCTTCGTTGGCGTATTGGCACTCACTGGTTTGTGCGTGATTCTGGCCGCCGTTACCGCGTTACCGCGTTTTTGGTACTTGGGAAGCATGGTACTTTTCATTTTGCTAATGGCCGCCTGTCGGCTGGAAAGCCTGGGACTATTCGGCGAAGGCTCGCGGCTTTTCTTCATTATTGCCGTCGTCGCCTACGGCGGGTTCAGCTACTATCTCCACGCTTTCCGCCCCGACTGGGGCATCCGTATCAGGATTTTTTCGTTTGTCGGTTTGACAGTTCTGGTGGCTCTGCTGGTGGCCTTCGCCTCTCCCGTCGCGCAGCCAATGCTCACCTTTGCGGTGTTCAGCTATCCGCTGTGGCTGCTGCTGGCGATCGGCTTCATCCTGATGACCGCCACCGAAATTCTGGTCGGGCTGGTGTGGCTGAGTACGAGCGGACAGAAGGGCAAACCTTCGCTCGTCAATTTTCTAGTCATCAGCAGTTTTTATATGCTGACGTTGCTCCTGCTTTTCTTCAAAAATACCCAGCGCATCGAGTGGAATACCTTTGTGCTGAGTCCAGCGGTACTGGCGCTGGCGGCGGGGCTACTGGGAATTTGGGGGTTTCGGCGACGCACCGAAGTCGCTGCTACCGACGCGCTAAACTACCGCGCCGTGGGCTTTTGGTTGTACGTTGGCTTATTTATCGTTGCGCTGGCCTTTGGTAGTTACGCGGCGGCCACGGCTAATGACCCAACGCTGGAAGTGCTGGAAGACATAGTCGTGGAGGGCCAACTGGCGATGAGCGCGCTGTTTTTCTTTTATGTATTGGCCAATTTTCTGCCCCTTTTCCGGCAGGAGCTGGCGGTGCATAAGGTACTTTACAAACCGCTAAAATTCGGCCTGACCCAAACCCGGCTGCTGGGCTTTGCGGGCGTGGTGTTTCTTGTCGCCACGCAGGAAATGCTGCCGTTTTACCAAACCGTTGCGGGCTATTTCAACGGCCTGGGTGATCTTTACACCAAAACCAAAGAATACACGCTGGCCGAGCAGTACTACAAAATGGCGCTACAGCAGGAATTCCAGAACCACAAATCCAACTACGGTCTGGCGTCGCTGGCTCTGCGGCAGGACGACCGTACGGCGGCAGCCTACTACTTCAACCAGGCGACGTTGAAAAACCCTTCGCCGCAAGCGTACGTCGGCCTGGGCGGGGTGCTTTCGCAGGAAAGTTTGTTTTTCGATGCCGTTTCCAGTTATCAGGAAGGCATCCGCAAATTTCCCGAAAGCAGCGAGCTACTCAACAATCTCGGCATTCTCTACGCCCGTACCAACGTGGCCGACTCAGCCTACTACTACCTTGACCGCGCCCAGCGCGCCAGCCGCCGTGATGACGTTCCGGCCACGAATCTGCTGGCCCTCTACGCCAAAAGCACCGATGACGAACTACTGGACTCCCTCGCCCGCACCGCCGGAGAACGCAGCTACTACCCCTGGCAAGCCAACTGGCTGGCCGTGCAAAATCTGCGGCAGAAGTTTGACAAACAGAATTTTATCCAAAAAGCAATTCCAGAAGACTCGCTGCTCAACGTGTCGGGCATGGCGTACCTGGTCAACTACGCGCTCAACCAGGCGCGGCACGACAGCACGCCCGTGCGGCTGGCGTCTTTGCTGGCGGTGAAAAATCCTTTCCTGGCGGACGACCTGCTCCTGCCCTCGCTCTATCCTGAGTTTTACAGCGGTAATCGCCAACGGGCCATCGAAGCCATGCAGATTTTGGTGGAAAATGGTGGAGAAAAAGCCGAAACTTACCGCAAAGTCTTCGGCCACTGGTTACTGCAACTTGGGTTATACGAACAAGCGGCGGAGCAATTTGGCCAGGTGCAAGGCCCGGAAGGCTTGATCGGCCAAATCCTGGCCAACGCTTTCAGGGGCCAAGAAGCCGTGGCGGGCGTTTTGATCGAACGACTGCCCGGATTGGGCGCAGAAGCGGCGATGGCCCCTCTGCGGAAAACCTTGGACAGCGGCTTCAAACCCACCGTCTTGGGTGATTCGCTATTATTGGTGGCGCAGAAAAGCCCTTCCGTTGCCGCTTACGAAAAGGCATTACAGGCCAATCCATTCAGCGGGCGCATCGTGGCGGCGACAGCCAACTACTTCCGGCAGCAAAAGCAGACGGCGCGGGCTTACGAAATGGTGACGAAGGCATTACAATTCAATGAGAGTTCCCCGCAAATCTGGGAACAATACGCCCTGCTGAGCGTTGAACAGGGGTTGTTGGCTCAGTCGGAGGAGGGCGCAGCCAAAGTGGAGCAACTCGCCACCGCTGCCTACTATCAGGCGTTTCTGAATCGCTATCAACCCATGCGGGCACTCATCGAAAAACAACGCGCCGAGTTTCGGTGATGGTGTAGTTTTGGCTGTCGGCTGTCGGCTGTCGGCTGTCGGCTAAAAATAATTTTTCTTCGTGCCTTTGGAACTTATAAACCCCTGAACTCATAGACTTGACATGGCGAATGCTGGGATTAGCGCGGGAATACCGGCTTTTCAACGGCAAGCAGATTATTGGGATTTTGAAGAATGATTTCTGGAATCGGAAGGCTTATGGGGAATTTAAAGGCTTTTTAGTGCGGTTTGAAAGTGCTGGTTTTGGTAAAAAAGAAGCCCGAATTTTGGACATTGAAGGGGTGAAGGTGCTGGGTAATATTGAGTTTAAGACCTCGCCCCGAGCGGCCAGTGTTACTTACGAAGGCGAAAATTTTGGTTGGAATACTTTAAAGGAAAAGCCGCGTGGTAGCTGGACCGTTGGCAACGAAGAAGAAGAATCCCGCTACCTGGCCGAAGGTTCTGTGGGAAGCCGGGGAAAAATCACCGACGCTTACCTGCCGCCAGTCGTGCTGCTGGCGGGATTGTACGTTCGAGGTTATTTTTTAAAAAAACAGATTCTAATCCTCACCGGATTATTTTTAGCGGGTCTTATCGCCGGGCTCTTCATAGGTTCCTTTGCGAATTGATTCAAGTTAAACAGGCATGAAAGCATTGAAAATCATTGGAATAATCGTGGGCGTCCTCGTTCTGGCCTTCGCCGGATTGGCGGCTTACGCGTATTTCACTTATTTCAATTTCGAGGGAGATTACGTCGCCAACTTTATTGCCAAAAATCCGGATAAAAGCGCCCTGTACTGGATCCGCAACGACAGCCTGGTCGCTGAGAAGAACCCCGACCGCAAAATGCCGCTGGCCAGTACAGTCAAAATAATTATCGCCATCGAGTTCGCCGAGCAGGTTTCTTCCGGCAAGATCAATCCGCAGGAAAAAGTGCCGCTGAGCGAGTTGTCGCGGTTCTACATCGCCGATACCGACGGCGGCGCGCATCCGGCCTGGCTGAAGCAGATGAAGGAAAAAAACTTGGTGGCGGACGGCACGGCTTCACTACTCGAAATCGCCAAAGGCATGATTCGCCACAGCAGCAACGCCAACACCGAGTACTTGATGTGGCGGCTGGGGCTGGCCCCCATCAACGCGGAACTGACCGAGCTGGGTCTGACGAAGCACGATTCGCTGTATCCTTTCGTGTCGGCGCTGTACGTTTGTTCGGAGGAAAACTCGGCCAAGGGCCTAAAATTGATGGGGATGGATATGTATAAAAAGAAAGCCCTGCAATACTTCGAGGTGCTGAAGATGGACACCACCATTAAAGAGAAATTCAACCGAGCCCAAGTCACTGCTTCCGTGCAGCGCGTATGGTCCGACCGTCTGCCTGGTAGCACGGTGCGCGAGTATGATGGCATTTTGCAAAAAATTCAGAACCGCACCTACTTCGATTCCACGACGCAACAAACCCTGGAAAAAATCATGGAATGGCCGATGGAAGCCTTTGACAGCAACCGAAAGAAGTACCAACATTTGGGCGCGAAGGGCGGCTCGACGGCATTTGTGCTAACTTACGCCCTCTACGCCACCGATAAAAACGGCGACCGCACCCGACTGACGTTCTTTTTTGACGACCTGACTACGGTTGAAAGCACATTCTTGCAATCTATGCTGAGTGGTTTTCAACAAAAGGTACTTTCTAGTGACGAAAAAGAAAGGCTGGAAATACTAAAAACCTTAGACACCCCGTCGCCCAACGACTAACCTGATTTTACAAAAACTGCATGAAATACCTTTTACTCCTGCCACTTCTAGGTTTGTCGCTCACTGCCTTTGCCCAATCCGAGGCGGCGCACTTGAAAGAATTACAGCAGAAATGGACCAACGCCAAAGCCTACACGATGGCTTTGGCCGAGTCGATGCCCGCCGAAAAATATGATTTCCGCCCGGTGGAAGGAGAAATGAGTTTCGCCGAGCAACTGACGCACCTTTCGTCGAACATGGTGTGGCTGTGTTCTGATTATTTGACGACCACCAAGCCGCCACGCAGCCGGCAAGAAATCGAAGCCGATTCCAAAAAATCAAAAGCAGAGATACTGAAAGGCCTGGAAGAATCGCTGGACTACGCCTCGGCCACTTTGAAAGGGTTTGACCCCAAGCAACTCAACGAAACCGTCAAGTTTTTCAGCGGCCCCTTGACCAAGCGGCAGATAATCAATTTGATGAACGACCACCTGACCCACCACCGGGCCCAGGCTATCGTGTATCTAAGGCTGAATGGGGTGCTTCCGCCGAAGTATGTAGGGTGGTAAGAGGAAGGCACAAAGGGGGAAAGTTCCAAAATCACAAAGCTGCTGACGCCTAAACAAATAGTGGCTAACACAGATTTGTAATCGTTGCGGCGGCCGCTGCCGTTGGTTCACTTCGCGTTTGTAACGCGATCCAAGAAGAAATACTGCTAACTGTCTTATTGAACAAGTGAAAAAGATAATCGAAACTTCCGAAATATCGCGCCGCTACATCATGGGAAACCAGGTTGTGGACGCTTTGAAATCCGTTACCATCTCGGTCAATAAGGGCGAGTACGTTGCCTTTATGGGACCGTCCGGCTCGGGAAAGTCCACGCTGATGAACATCATCGGCTGTCTGGATACGCCGACTTCGGGTACTTATATCCTGAACAATAAAGATGTGAGCGACATGACGGAAAGCGAACTGGCCGAAATCCGCAATAAGGAAATTGGCTTCGTATTCCAGACTTTCAACCTGCTGCCGCGCATTTCGTCGCTCGACAACGTGGCTCTGCCGCTCATTTACTCGGGTCTGAATAAGTCCGACCGCACCGAAAAGGCCAATCTGTCTCTCGTCAATGTCGGTCTGGGCGACCGGGGCCACCACCGCCCCAATGAACTCTCGGGCGGACAGCGGCAACGCGTGGCTATCGCCCGCGCCCTAGTCAACGACCCCAGTATCCTGCTCGCCGACGAACCCACGGGTAACCTCGACACCAAGACCTCCTACGAGATCATGGACCTCTTTGACCAACTGCATAGCAAGGGAAATACCATTGTGATGGTGACGCACGAGGAGGACATCGCCCTGTACGCCCACCGCGTCATCCGCCTACGCGACGGCTTGGTAGAGTCGGACGAGGTGAATCCGAACCCGACGAAGGTGAAGCATATTTTGGCGCAGGAGGAGTAATGGATAAGTAAGTCTTGCTCTGAAGAATGTTTTCCCCGATACTAAGACGCACATAGTAGCACTTGGTCAAAAAAGGTTTTATAATATTCTGGAGAAATAGGCAAGTTATGTATGTTATGTCTCTGCCACTTCATTGTCACATCAATTGAATTTAAGCGTCCACTCAATATCGTATCGTATTCTACTGCACCTAAATTCGCTTGATGTTTGACCATTAAATCAGAGTATAAATATTTAATATTTTTTTCCAGTAGTGCGTCATTAAAACAGATTTCAATAAGTAGACTTGTTGCAATATTATAAATCAATTCATTGAATAGAAATTCCAAAGGCCAGCACACACCTCCAAAGTGTCGTCATACTTCTCAAAATCGCGCATTCTCAAACGGTCTGAAGCAATTCGATAACGTTTTATTCGCC
>JBBSUC010000014.1:0-109001 GCA_038235275.1 Cytophagales bacterium
CGACATCCTGCGAGGCGGCATGAAAAACCCCAGAGCAGATTTTACACAGTTTTGGCAGGACTGTATCAGTTCCTTCATAAGATGGATTCAATTGCAAATAGCTTACAATCAATATTTTATAAAAATACTCGGGTAGAGTAGATTGCCCGTTTGATTTTGCAAAAATAACGCAATGCATATCCCCCTTTCCCGCCCCCTGGTTCTGGCTTCCAATTCACCGCGTCGTCGTGAGTTATTAGCGCAGTGCGGTTTCAAGTTCTCGACGGAAGTGCGGCCCACCGACGAAATTTTTCCCGTCACCATGTTGCCCGACGAAGTTCCCGCCTACCTGGCCCGCAAGAAGGCGGTGGAATTTCAGCATGAGGCCCAGGACAATTTGATCCTCTGCGCCGACACAATCGTGGTAAAAGACGACCTCATACTGAATAAGCCCGCCGACGAAATGGCCGCCATTGAAATGCTGGAACTTCTCTCTGGCGCAACCCACCGCGTGGTTACCGGGGTTTGTTTAATGGATCGGAATAAATTTATCACCCAAACCGATATCGCGACGGTTACTTTCCGAAAATTTTCTAAAAGCGAATTAGAACTTTACGTAAAAAATCAAAGGCCTTTTGACAAGGCGGGCGGTTACGGCATTCAGGATTGGATCGGCTTGACGGGTATCGAGCGCATCGAAGGGTCGTATTATACCATCATGGGTCTGCCCACCCATCTGGTTTATGAAATACTCAGGCCGTATTTTTTAGATTAAAGTGGTATTGGGTAGTTCGATCCAGCCAGAGAAGGCTCTCCTAATAAACAACTAAACATCAATTCAACGATTCAACAATTACACAATTCAACACTTTGCTACGAGATCTTCGTCCGCTCGTTTTGTGATTCCAACGGCGACGGGATTGGCGACCTCAACGGCATCACCTCACGGCTGGACTATTTACAGGATTTGGGCGTGGAGGCCATTTGGCTCACGCCGATTCAGCCGTCGTCCACCTACCACAAATACGATGTAATGGACTACTACGGCGTCGATCCCGAGTACGGCACGCTGGACGATTTCCGGCGACTGCTCGACGGCGTTCACGCGCGCGGGATGAAGCTGTACATGGATTTGGTCGTTAATCACACGAGTATCCAACATCCGTGGTTCGAGCAGGCACGGCTGGGAGCCAGTAATCCTTACCGGAATTTTTACTGGTGGATGACGCCCGCCATGATCGACGCGCTGGGTGTAAATCAGCGGGAAGAAACCGCCGATGCCCACGTGGTATTCCCCTGGCACCGAAACCCCGGTGATCCCGAGAAATTTTACGCTATGTTCTGGAAAGGAATGCCTGACCTGAATTACGAAAGCGAGGCTTTGCGCGCGGAGATTTATAAGATCGTGCGCTACTGGTTAGCCGAGGTGGGCGTGGATGGCTTCCGACTCGACGCCGCCCGGCACATTTATCCGCCCTGGTTGCGGGAAAAGAACATTGGTTTTTGGGAAGAATTCGGTGAAGTTGTGAAAGCGGCGAAGCCCGATGCTTACACGGTGGGCGAAGTCTGGGCCAAAGCCGAGGAAGTTGCGCCTTACTTCAAAGGACTCAAAGCCAATTTCCACTTTGACCTGAGTTTTGCCATTCAGCGGATTATCCAGACCGGGAAAGATCCGGGGCTGGTGGAAAAACTGCTCGCCGATTACCGCACCTTCGGCACCCACAATCCCAACTTTATCGACGCGACTATGCTCACCAACCACGACCAGAATCGTATTGGTAGCGTGGCAAAGGGCAACATCGACAAGATGAAACTAGCCGCGGCGATGCTGCTGACCTTACCCGGCCAGCCCTATCTTTATTACGGCGAAGAAATCGGGATGCTGGGCATGAAGCCCGACCAGCACATCCGTGAACCGTTCCTCTGGACCGACCAACCCGACGACCCTGGACGCACCCACTGGATTGAACCGCTGTATTCCCGGTCTGAGTCGGTGCGAGCCGCGTCGGTGCAGTTAATAGATGAGAATTCTTTGCTCAATCATTATAAAAAATTGATTGCTCTACGGAAAGCGCATCCGGCATTGGCTCAAATTCAGCGGCCTAATTTGGCGTCAGCTTTGGGAGGAGTGAATAAAATTGTGGCTTACGTACGCACCCATGCGACGGAGCCAATTTTGGTTATTCACAATATTTCGGGAAGAACAAAGCGGGTGCCTTTGGGAGAAGAGGAAGCAAGTTTTACGCAGGTTCTGTTCCAAACGAATGACTCAACCCGTCGGAAATACGATCAACTCACGCTGCCCGCCTACGGGAGCATCGTTTTGAGAAAATAAAATAGAGAAAGGGACTACTCGATCTCCTCGATTTTCCAGTTTTTGCCCCGAAAGGCAACCGTCTCCCCTACCTGTTTGCCCAGAATGGATTTGCCCACAGGCGATGCCGCCGAAACGACCATGACTATCTGATTCTCAATCTTGATGGCCCCGGCACTTACGGCGATGAAAAAATAGCCCGCCGTGGTTTTTACCAGCGAACCCATCGCCACGCGCTCATGAGAACCCGACTCAAGCGTGGCTTCCAGGCGTTCAAGGATGGTATTTTCCTGCCGCGCCTGCTCGTATTGCCGGGCGTGCATATTGCGGTCAAGCTGGCTCATAGAGCGCGTCGTTTCGTACTTGTCGCCCGCCGAGCTTTTGCCTTCGGAGTTAGCGGATTCCTGCGCGAACTCCATCGCTTTCATGGACGCGGCCATGCGGGCGTCGAGGAGTTCTTTCAAGTGAGTCAGGAGGTTTTGTTTTAGGTTCAAGGTGGGATAATTGATTGGGAGTTAGCGCAAGGCTTCTGCTGTGAGAAGAAGTCTCTATTAAACGTCAAATAAAACAAGGCATACATCATCTGGGGTAGTATCAAAATGAGATGCTACATCCTTGATAATGCCTTTTAATGTATTCTCTTTTACTGGGGAATGGTCCGGGATACTAACGTGATGCTGCCCGTTTTTTAGGGTTGTCGCCCTTATGTGACTCCCTGACTGTCTTGTTTTATAATAGCCGTAGTGTCTTTCTAAAAGTTTGAGCACCTCTCTGCCATTGATGTCTTTAGGCACTCTCATTTGCTTAGTGAATAGCTAACACCTCGTTCTTCACAAAATGCAAATGAGCAACTTTCGGCTTTTCTGATACATCATCAAAATGGCAGTCCAGCGCATCTTGAATATTATCCTTCAGTTCCTGCATGGATTCACCTTCCGTAAAAATGGATTCTCCTAGCGCACGGGCGGTATATCCACCCTCCTCAGCCTCTTCAACCAAAAAGACAATTTCTTTCATAGCTACACACAGCTTTCGACTCTCTTATAATTGCAAAATTCACAGGGAGCCAAATATAACGAAATTGAGTGATATACAATTTTATTTGCCCTCGTCGGCCTTTTTTAATTCATTTACGCACTGACTATCATATTTTTAGATCATTTTCTGTCATCATTCTAACAAATAAATCTCACCGAAACTTACCTTTCCAATTTATGTTTGATGAACTCACAAAACAGAACAGGCGAAAATTTAGAACCCTCTTTAAAACCTGATTTTTCACAGAAACCCTTACCAAATATGGAACTTGCCTCCCTGATCTCGCAGTACTCGCCAATAAATTCAGAAGCGAAAATTGAATTACTTCTCTCTGAATTGATCAATTCCAAGTTATTCAATTTGCAAAACAAAGTGAAGATACATCTTCACATCAAGAAAAGAAAATCGCAGGAGTATTTTTTCAATAGCTGGGATAAGTTTGAGAAAAAACTTCTTCACAAGCGACCTTTTCACCCGAGTAGTGCTCTCCACCATTGTCCAGGCTGCAAGACAGTTCTCAAGGAACGAGAAATTCGATATCACAGGAGAAGATGCTATCCCTTTGAGCAATACGTTACCAGAAAACTGTGTGAATCAAGTGATTTTTATCAAAAATTTTTGAAAAATCAAATTGTTGATGGCAATAAAATCCTTACAACACAAAAAATCAGAAACCAGAAGCGGGATACCCAACCAGCAATCCGGCGGGTAGCACCTTTGAGTTACTACACTAGTGAAAATGATGAAGATATTCTGCATCAATAGCAGGCCCCGTCAGCTTCCTGAAACACTGGCCATAAGGCAATTCATAAGGCAATTTTCCGAAAATTTTGAACTTTCGGGAAGTTAACGGACTCAATAAGCCAGCACCGGCGACAGCCAACGCTCCACGTCTTCGATCGACATATTCTTCCGCCGGGCGTAGTCCTCAACCTGGTCTTTGTGAATTTTGCCGACGGGGAAATAGCGACTGTCGGGATGGGCGAAGTACCAGCCACTCACGCTGCTGGCCGGGTACATGGCGTAGCTTTCGGTGAGGGTGATGCCTGTTCTTTCGGCGTCCAAAAGTTCAAACAAGGCGCGTTTTTCGGTGTGATCAGGACAGGCCGGGTAGCCCGGCGCGGGGCGGATGCCCTGGTATTTTTCTTTGATTAATAGTTCGTTGTCCAAACTTTCGTCGGCGGCGTAGCCCCAGAATTCTTTGCGGACGCGCTGGTGCAATAGTTCGGCGAAGGCTTCGGCCAGGCGGTCGGCCAGCGACTTGACCATGATACTGTTGTAGTCGTCGTGCTCACGCTCGTATTTATCCAAAAGAGCCTCGATACCTAGTCCTGCCGTGACGGCGAAGCCACCAAGGTAGTCGGTATGGCCGCTTTCGAGCGGAGCCACGAAGTCGGACAGGCAGTAGTTGGGCAGGTGCGCGGCTTTCTGGCTTTGCTGGCGGAGGTGATGCAGTACCGTGAGCGTGTCGGCCACGACCGCACCGCCGTCGAGTATGTCGGGAGTGGAGGTCTGTGAAGACACAGACCACGGTGACGCCACCTCCTCCGCGTTTCTCCGGCTGATCTTGTACTCCACGTGGGTGTGCGAGCCGTGGCGCTCGCAGGGGATTTCCTGGCTCAATTCCTCGAAATCGTGCAGCAAAATATCGTCCTCGATGCGGTTGGCGGGCCAAAAGCCGATCACGGCTTTGGCTTGTAGCGACTTATCGCGGATGATTTCGCCCAGCAGCACTGCCGCGTCTTCGTAGAGTTTTTGTGCTTCTGTCCCCACGATTTTATCTTCAAAAATCGCCGGGTACTTGCCGTGCAGTTGCCAGGTTTGGAAAAAAGGCGTCCAGTCGATGTATTTGGCAATTTCGGCCAAATCGTAATCTTCCAGAACGCGCGTACCCAGAAACTGCGGGCGGGTTGGAATGTATTCATCCCAATTGATTTGCACCGCGTTCGCGCGGGCTTTCGCGATGGGCAAATGCTGCTTATCGATTTGTCGCTTGGCGTGGTCTTCGCGGAGTTGGGCGTATTCAGCCTTTATTTCGGCCAACACTTCGGCTTGGCTCTGGTCGCTTTGGGTCAGCTTGCCCGCCACGGGTACCGAGCGCGAGGCATCCAGCACGTGGATGACCGGACCGGAATAATGCGGGTCGATCTTCACGGCGGTGTGGATGCGCGAGGTCGTGGCGCCGCCGATGAGCAGCGGCATGGTCATTCCGCGCCGCTCCATTTCCTTGGCAACGCCCACCATTTCATCCAATGAGGGCGTAATGAGGCCCGAGAGACCAATGATGTCCACGTTGTGTTCCTTGGCGGCGGCCAGGATTTTGTCGGTCGGTACCATCACGCCGAGATCGATGATTTCGTAACTGTTGCAGCCCAGCACTACGCCTACGATGTTTTTACCAATGTCGTGGACATCGCCTTTAACGGTCGCCATCAGAATTTTACCCACCGCTTTGGCTTCGGCACTTTTGTCCGCTTCGATGTAAGGTTGGAGGTACGCCACGGCTTTTTTCATCACCCGCGCCGACTTCACCACCTGCGGCAGGAACATTTTACCTTCCCCAAACAGGTCGCCCACGATGCTCATACCGTCCATCAGCGGTCCTTCGATCACTTCCAGCGGGCGGTCGAAAAGCTGGCGACATTCCTCGGTATCTTCTTCGATGTAGTCGGTAATTCCCTTCACCAACGAATGACTGATGCGCTGACGAACGGGCTGTTCCCGCCAGGTCAGGTCGGGTCCAGTTTGAACGCGGCCTTTTTGGGATACGGTGTCGGCAAAAGTCACTAGCCGCTCGGTGGCGTCGGGACGGCGATTGAGTAGCACGTCCTCGACCAATTCCAGCGTTTCCTTCGGGATTTCGTCGTAGATACCGATTTGCCCGGCGTTGACGATGCCCATGTCCAGTCCGGCTTTGATGGCGTGGTAGAGAAAAGCCGTGTGGATGGCTTCGCGGATGGGTTCGTTGCCCCGGAAGCTAAACGACACGTTGGACACACCGCCCGACACCTTAGCGTAGGGCAGGTTTTTCTTTATCCAGCGTGCCGCGTTGATGAAGTCCACAGCGTAGTTGTTGTGTTCCTCCATGCCCGTCGCCACGGTCAGGATGTTGGGGTCGAAGATGATATCCTCGGCGGGAAAGCCGACTTTGTTCACCAAAATATCGTAAGCCCGCTGGCAGATTTCGATGCGTCGCTCGTAGTTGTCGGCCTGTCCGGTTTCGTCGAAGGCCATCACGACCGCTGCCGCTCCGTAGCGTAACACTGTTTTAGCGGATTCGATGAATTTCTCCTCACCTTCTTTCAAAGAAATCGAGTTGACGATTGGCTTGCCCTGCACGCACTTCAAGCCCGACTCGATAACTTCCCATTTGGACGAATCGACCATAATCGGAACCCGCGAAATATCCGGCTCGGCGGCGATGAGGTTCAGGAAGGTTTTCATGGCCTCTACGCCGTCGATCATACCCTCATCGAGGTTGATGTCGATGATTTGGGCACCGCTCTCGACCTGTTCACGCGCTACGCTCAGGGCGGCGTCATAGTTGCCTTCGCGGACGAGGCGGGCAAATTTCTTGGACCCGGTCACGTTGCAGCGCTCGCCGATGTTGACGAAGTTGGCGTCAGGCGTAATCTTCACGGGTTCCAGGCCCGAGAGCTTCATATTTTTCTCAAAAATCGGCAGCGGACGCGGGCGATGTTGTGCCGCCAGATCGGCAATGACGCGGATGTGGTCGGGCGTGGTGCCGCAGCAGCCGCCGATGATATTGACCAGATTATCCTTCAAAAATCCTTCGATGACCGCGCCCATTTGCTCGGGCGACTCGTCGTATTCGCCCATTTCGTTGGGCAAGCCCGCATTGGGGTGGGCCGAGGTATTGAATGGCGACTCGTTGGCCAGCATCTGCACGTAAGGACGCATCAGGTCAGCTCCCAAAGCGCAGTTTAGGCCCACCGACAGCAACGGCAGGTGCGACACCGAGGTCAAAAACGCTTCGGTCGTCTGCCCGGAAAGCGTGCGGCCCGAGGCGTCGGTGATGGTACCCGACACCATAATCGGCAGCGGCTCGTGCTGGGGATTTTCTACAAAAAACTTGTCGATCGCAAACAGCGCGGCTTTGGCGTTGAGCGTGTCGAAAACTGTTTCCACTAAAAGTATATCTGCACCACCGTCAGCCAGGCCACGCACTTGTTCGTAGTAAGCTTCCACCAATTGGTCAAACGAAATGGCGCGGTAGCCGGGGTTGTTGACATCAGGCGATAGTGAAGCCGTACGGTTGGTCGGTCCCATCGAACCCGCCACGAAGCGCGGCTTATGCGGCTCACGGGCGGTGAATTCGTCGGCGACTTCGCGGGCGATTCGGGCCGATTCGTAATTGAGTTCGTACACGAATTCCTCCATCGCGTAGTCGGCCATCGCGATGGTGGTGCCGGAGAAGGTGTTGGTCTCGGCGATGTCGGCACCCGCCTCGAAGTAGGCGGCGTGGATTTCCTTGATGATGTCGGGCCGCGTGAGCGAGAGCAGGTCGTTGTTGCCCTTTACATCGTGCGACCAGTTCTTAAATCTTTCGCCCCGGTAATCTTCGTCTTCCAGTTTGTAGCGCTGAATCATGGTACCCATCGCGCCGTCGAGGACGAGAATACGGGATTTAAGAATTTCTCGGATATCGGTTTTAGTGGCAACTGTGTTCATCTGATCTATGTAGAAAGGACCCAAAAAAGAAAGCTTCTGAACGGCTATTGGGCGGCTCCTTGGTTTTATACTAAAAATACAAAAATACAATCAATCCTACTTTATTGAGAATTGAGGCTTATTATTGGTGATTCTATCTGGTTAAATGGCTTTGATTGAGTAATTAGTCTAACAACAGGAATAATAGCAGATTTTTCAGAATATTTATCTACCTTGAAAAAGAAGAGACAATATGACTAAGTTGCAACAGCCCACTTTATTTTGAGTCAAAATTTTCACAAAAAAAATGCATAATCTAGACGATACGGACCGCGCGATATTGCGCTATCTACAAGAAGACTCTACCTTGAAAACCAGAGAGTTATCCGAGCGGCTGCACCTTTCCTACACGCCCGTGTACGAGCGGGTAAGGCGGCTGGAGCGGGAGGGCGTCATCAAAAAATACGTCGCGCTGATCGATCGGGAAAAGGTTGGCAAAAAGCTAATGGTCTTTTGCCAAATCGCTCTTAAAGAACATACGCTGGCAATGGGTGAGAAATTTGTGGACGCCATCATGGCCATTCCCGAAGTACTTGAATGCCACAATATATCGGGCGATTACGATTTTCAAATGAAAATCCTGGTAAACGACATGCCCGAGTATCAGCAGTTTCTGATGCAGAAACTGGGTTCACTGGAAAATATTGGCAGTACCCACAGCCTGTTTGTGATGGGGGAGATCAAGAACAATTCGGTGATTGAGGTTTAGGGGGAGGAGGCACAAAGAGGCGAAGGCACAAAGTTTGCTTGCACCAGCCCACTTTGTGCGCCACGGGGCGCCCCGCTTCTCAAAATCAATTCCCCGTCAACTGCAACTGCCCGCTGCCAGTAATATTGAGATTTCCTGATAGGAAAAGGCTTTTGGCGGTTTGGGGGGCGGTGATTTCGATGGTGTGGGGCTGCTTGATAAACACCTGCTGGACGGCTTGTGGAGCGTTGCTGTTGCGCCAGACGGCGGTCGTGTTCCAGGCACCCGAACCAAGACTCACGGGTGGCAATCCGGCGACCTGAGGTTTGGGCGTAATGATAGTCGTTTGAGTGAGGAAAGGACTGCCGACGATGGCGTTGGCCCACAGGCGGGCGGCCTCCACCTGCCCTACCTCGTTGAAATGAAGGTTATCGACTCGGCCCCAGTTCTCGATTTGGTTAAGGCTAGGTCCTTCGTAAGTTTGAGGATCGTCATTGATCAACTGAGTTTGAGCGGCCAGAATATGATTCTGCGGACCGTTATTCCAGGCGGATTTGGCCACCATCCAGGGAAAAGTACTGAGGTTAGACTCCAGTCGGGTTTTGGCCACGACTTGCTCGGAATTAAATTTAAATTCGGCGGTGCTGCTCCCGCCATCGTTCACGCCGTGAGCGGAAATAATGCCACGCAGGCCACTGACTGGTGCGTAATGGGTCAGGGTATTGCGAATATTAACATAAGGCATTCTTATAGAGTACTTTATAAAACCATGTGTGAAAGGAATATCGTAGGCTGCGTTGTAGGTTTGCAGCATGTTAGAGCCGCCAAAGGCCGCGCCGTAGAATAAGATAGGCACATTGAGTCGATGGGCCAACGAGTCGCCCAATTGTCCCCAAAACCAGGGTTCGTTATGAAAAGGTGCGATGGTATCCGTAAGGTGACCGTAATTAAAAGGCAGATAAGCGACATCCGCCGTTTGGTCGTAGTCGTTCCACTGTTGCTTGCTGAGGAACTGAGCGCTGCTCACCCGGTCGTCCGTACTGCCGTGCGATGGACTGGCCCCGCCCTGGGCGTTGGAATGGCCCACGATAAGGAAAACTTCGCCGATTCCAACCCGAAGCAGCGTGGTGACCGTTGCAGCGGGCGTTCCGTTCAATACCCCCCGCACTTCCAAATCGTACCAGCCTCCTGCACCCGTTACGGTACCCGAATAGTAGCCCGAAATGGGTGTTTCTTCCACTGTCTGCCAATTGGTGGTGGTTCCCTGACCCGCCACGCGAGCGACCAGCCGGGCCTCGACTCGATCCAGGTCGGCGGGGCACTGGCCCCGAACGAAAACCGAAGTTTGCCCCGCGTTGTCGCGCTGCAATACCATCCGGCTGTAAGGAAAATCTATGGAAATCTGGGCGGAAAGGCCCTGGGAAATAGAAACTAACAGAAAAACAAAGATGAATTTCTGCCATTCGTAACCGGACAGGTATCGTGTTACTTTTTGCGTCATGCCAGCTTCACTAATCAATCAAGAAATCGGCCATCAAGTAACGACAAATATTTTGAAACTAAAATCTATTTCACAAAAAAGAGGGGAACCCAATGTCGGATTCCCCTATTCATTCACTCACTCCGCCTTACCAGATAGTCGATTGTTTCTGTTCTACTTATGCTTTCCCGGACCGAAATGCTTGCCGCCATGATTGGGTTTTTCCAGCGCCTTAGCAAAAGTGCCGTCCGCGTTGAAGAGCAGTATCACGGGCTTGTCGGCGATGGCCAGCATTACAAAATACTCCCCCGCTTCGTTCTTGCCGGCGTGTTTGATGGCAGCTCCGGCGTAGTTGGCTACTACATAGGCGCTCACGGTGGCGGGCAGGTCGGCCACAGCCACTTCGGTCAGTTTCGCGTGTTCTTTGTACCGTCGGGAGAGTTCTTTCACAAAATTCCCGGTGCTATCGAAGATTAGCCCCTTTTGGGTGCCATCGGCGAGCGTGATTCCCACCACGACGTTGCCTTTCTCGTCCTTACCGGCAAATTTCAGCGTGGCATCGGCGTAATTGGCAACGATATAGGCCGAGACAGTGGCCGGGATGTCGGCTTCGGCCAGTTCGGTAATTTTTCCCTTGCAGTGCATTTTGGTGGTCGAGTCGGCCTCGACTGAGTAACGGGCTGCCGACAGCACCATACTGGCAAAGTCGGTGTTAGCACTGGGGTCCAGATTGTCTTTCTGGCAGCTCATCATTAAAGCACCAAGGAAAGATGCCACTAAAAAAACGGTGATTCTCATGTTCAAAATGGTTCAAATAAAAGTTAGGTAAACTTGATGGTGAATCCGGCTTCAAAAACAGTACGCTTTTGCGTTTGCGTTTGTGGCAGAGCGGCTTAAAAAATAATTTTCAGAAAATTAACTTTGCTTTGCTGCCACAAATCCACTTCTCCCGACGTATTCAGTATTACTTAAAAGCGCACGCCCCACTCCGACCACTTTGCTATTTCGAAAAAATACCCCCTTTATTGAGAGTGATCTCGCGAGCGTGCTGAAAGCCTGCCAGGAGGGGAATGCTCAGGCCCAGCGGGTGCTTTTCCAACAGTATTTTGGCTATGTTAAAAGCATTTGCCTGCGATACGCCTCCTCGCCGGAGGAGTCAGAGGACGTACTGAATGAAGCCTTTTTGAAGGTATTTCAGAACTTATCAAAGTATGATGAGAAGCAGCCCTTCAAGCCGTGGCTGCGCACGGTAGTAGTTAACCTGGCTATCAGCCATTACCGCAAGTACGGCAAAAAGCAGCGCGAAACTGTGGCATTGGAAGACGCGCCCGTCGCCCGCTTCGACGACAACATTCTGGAAAACATCACGGCGGACGAAATCTTAGACTTGGTGCGGCAACTGCGGCCCGATTATCGGAACGTTTTCCTGATGTACGCCGTGGATGGCTACGGCCACCGCGAGATTTCGGAGATGCTGGGCATCAACGATGCCACGGTACGCTCGCATTATGCCCGCGCCCGCGCCCGGCTGCAACACCTGATTAAGCAGTATTATCCTGACCTTTTCCCGACCGACTGGGAGATGAAGTCATACAGACGAAATGAAAACTAACCGATTTGAAGAAATTTTACGCCGGAAACTCGAAAGCCTGAAACCTGACTTTCAAGCGCAGGACTGGGACAAATTCCAGTCTTTTCAGCAGCACGCTGCGCCCTCTTTCTGGCAAACTTACGGACATTGGCTTGGCTACGCGGTGGCGGTGCTGACCACTGCCACGGTGGCCGTACTTTACGTCAGTCAGTCGCGACAGAACGACGCGCTGCTGCGGGAGATGAAGGAACTACGGGCGCAGATTGCAAGTGGTACGGTCGGAGCAACGGTTGCCGTCTCGCCCGTCGTTACCAATGAATCAGCAACGACGGGCGAACCCACATCGGCGAACCGGCCGCGCGGCGGACCGTCCGTACCACAACCACCTACCGACACGGTTTATGTTATCGAACCCCGCTTAATTTATCGGGATCGATCTGTTTATGAAAACAGGGCCGAGCGTGCTGAGTTGGCTGAATCTGCCAGCGGCCGGTCGCTTTTGAATTTGGAAGAGAATTTTGACCGTCAGAAATCTAAAAACCCGGAAAGGACAGCAGCAAGTAACATCGTCGCGGAAAATTCACCTCTGGCAGTAACTGAAACCAATATTCGACCCGACAAGGCAGTAGCCAGCAGAAAAAGCGGTACCGACCTAGCGCTCACCGACAGTCGCAAATTTCATACAGATGAGGCTTTGTCAGATAACACTTTGCCGGACGAAGCTTTATCAAAAAGCACTCCGGCCATTACTGAAAACAAACCGCAGGGACGCCTGCCGCAGGAGCGCCTGACTCTGGATAAAATCCAGCCTTTGCTCACTCCCTCGTTGCCCGAGACTGGTAAAACCGAGTATCGCCGCCTGATGAATCGGATGCCCAGGGCGATACGGAAACGGGGGGGGGCGGTGGTGGCTACGTCAGAAAAGGCAGTAGAAAGCAGAGCTGCGCTTTCAAAGCCAGCCAGTGAAGAAGGAGTCGAGAAAGTTACGAAAGAGGAAAGTTTGCTGCCTAAATTCGGCTTAAACCTACCGTTTCGGGTGGGCGCGGGCCAGCAGTGGGAAGGGCGTACCAAGTCGTTTTCGGTTTGGAACGAAGTGCTGATCGGGGCGCATTGGAGTCTTCAGGCCGGGTTGAGTTGGCAGAAGCTGGAAGACCAAAAGTTTTTTGACGTAAAAATTTTCGATCAAAAAATGCGATCGGATTTTCGGAAGGATCACGCCGGAAAATTGCCGCCCAGTTTCGATATTTTCAACATTACCGCCCGAACCAACGTTACCCGGATTCCCCTCAATCTGACGTACCGAAATGAGATAAGCAGCGGCTTTACCTACTTTGTCGGAGCGGGTACCAACCTGAATTTGATTGCTAAACAGACGCTTTCTTTCGATTATAAGCGTCCTTCCAGGGATTACGGGCACGAAAGCAAGGAACGTAATATCCCCTTTCCGCTGATTAATAATGTGAACGCACTCGTAGGCGTGGAAAAGCGCTGGAGTCCCATCGTATTACAGGTCAGTTCATTCCTGAATACACGATTTAAAACCTTTCCCTTCCTCGACGACCGCACGGACGTAGGGCTGCAAGTGAAGTTACTCTACGAGTTTAAGGCCGCCAAAAAGAAGTAGCCCGACCTACCAAACCTGATCCAGGTCCTTGGACGTGTACAGGTGGTTACGCTCGGTGAAGGCCGAATCTTTATGCTCGCTCCGTAGCGAGAGTGGGTTTTTCCGCCCCATCCGCGATAAAACCGCAATCGGGAAGAGGATCACGAAAAAGATGATCGAGAGCAGAATCCGCCCGTTGATTGCCCCCAGGATTTCGGCAATCTTAAACCAGCCTTTCACGATCCAGTCGCCCACGATGGGGATGGCGACGCACAGCACGCCTATTACCGCCGCCGCGTAGAGCATCCACGGATACCGGGATTTGAAAATAAAATAAATCACGACCAGCCCGGTTACGATGACGAGCTGCGCTTTGGCCTTGTCGGCTTCGGAGGTTTTTTCCAATTTTGAATGAGAGAATGAGAGAATGAGAGAATGAGAGAATATTGCTTTCGCCAGGTTATTCTCTCATTCTCTCAATCACTAAATCACAATTAATTTTAAAATAACGTATAAATAAAAGGTGCTACTGCTGATCCGCCGCCGATGACGATGAGGACGCCGATGAGCAACAATACGATGATGACCGGAGCCAGCCACCATTTTTTACGCTCCTTCATGAAGGAGAAAAGGTCGTTTATGAAATCCATTGTTGACTATTTGTTTAATCGTTGAATCGTTTAACTGTTGAAGCGGTTCGCCGCTGCGATGATGTTAAGATATTTAGTTGTTTAGGCGTCAATACCCATCCTTGTCTCCCTTCTGCTTCCCTCCCTATTTCATGATCCTATACACCCGCTCGGCCATCAAGGCATTCACAGCCGGGCCGGCGTGACCGTCGTTTTTGCCGACCACACGGTCTTTGTCGGCTATTTTCTCGATGCCATCGGTGAGCGTGACTACTTTCACGCCGTGGACTTTCAGATAATCTTCCACGGGTCGGGTGTATTTTGCGCTTTTGTCCAATTGGAACAGGAAAGGTACGAATACGGCGTACATTTTGGCTCCCGTGCTGTCGCGGTAGGCCAGCATTTGGTTCAGGTCCCGAAAGTGCGCGTTCAGCACCGTCGAATCCGTATATGATTTTTGCACAAAATTCTCGAACGTGCTGAACGAGTTATGGGGCAATTGCCAATAGACAAAATTAGGCAAATAAAACCGCTTCACCAGCGTGGCCCACGGACCGTGCAAGTCGTTGTAAGGCTCAACTCCCGTGAGGGTTTGGCCATTTTCGCGGGCCGCTTTCTCGATGTCGTTGGGGAAATACTGCAAAACGATCACGTCGGGCTTCACGGGAAATTCCATGAGCCGCTTCGCTTCGTCGCGGGTATCGGATCCTGACACGCCGAGGTTGTAAACCACGTATCTGTCTTTGCCCAACTTATCTTCCAGCTGATCGGAAAAGCGATCGTTCAAGTTTTCAAGTCCGTGGCCGGCGGCAAACGAATCGCCGATGACCAGCACCTTCGTTTTGCTGCTACCTGTTTCAATCTCCTTGTCCCGGTAGCCCTGCGCATTGACGGGATGCCAGTATTTTTCCCACCAAATTTGGGAAGCTTTGGACAGCACACCCTCGTGGCTTTGGGGAATATACATGAAGACTATTTCCAGAAACACCAGCACCACGACCAAAGGAACCACTAAGGTGACGATATTAGCCACCAGCCCTTTGGCTTTGCTCTTGACTACGCCATAATAAAATATCCGCAAGATCTCGATTACGAACAGCAGCCAAAACATCGTCTTGGTCAGCCGAATGTAAAAGCTGTCGCTCTGCGGAAAACCCGGATAGCCGAAGGTGACGTGAAACTTATCGGGATAGAAAAGAAACACGAACAACACCGCGAGCAGGGCGAGACGAATGAGGCTGGTAATTGCTTTTGACATTGAAAATCAATTTGGAATGTCGGAATTAGTGAATTAGTGAATATTGCTTTCGCCAGATTCCCTTATTCCGACATTCACTAATTCACTCATTCAAAATTAATCAAGAACAAACTCCTCCTGCCAGTTATCCTTCTCCTGCCATTCAGGTTGTTGGCGCTTGTCGAAGACGTAATTGCCCACCACCAGGTAGTCCATTTCGGTACGCATGAAGCAGCGGTAGGAGTCGTTGGGCGTGGATACAATGGGTTCGCCACGGACGTTGAAACTTGTGTTCACGACCACGGCGTAGCCCGTCAGTTCTTTGAAAGCATTGATGAGTTCCCAGTAACGCGGGTTGGTTTCCTTATGGACCGTCTGGATGCGGGCCGAATAGTCGATGTGCGTAATCGAGGGCAAGTCCGATCGCTCGAAGTAGAGCTTATTGCGCAGGTCCATCGAATCGTAGCCCGCCGGGAGGGGCTTGCGCCGATCCTCGGCCACGGGATGCACCAGCAGCATATAGGGCGAAATGCCGTCGTAGTCGAAATACTCGGCAACGTTTTCGGCCAGCACCGAGGGTGCAAAGGGCCGGAACGACTCGCGGTACTTGATTTTCAGGTTCAACTTTTTTTGCATTTCGGAATTGCGCGGGTCGCCCAGAATGCTGCGGCCACCCAGAGCGCGGGGGCCAAATTCCATGCGCCCCTGCACCCAGCCGACCACGTTGCCGTCGGCCAATAGCTTGGCTACCTCCTTGCTCAATTCTTTGAAATCTTCAAAATGCGTGTAAGTCGCATTGTACTTTTTGGCGGTCAGTTCCACCTCCAAATCGGAGAAAGTTGGGCCGAGGTAGGACCCACGCATATTGTCGTTTTTCCAGGTAATATTCCGCTCTTGGCCGAAGAAAATATGGTAGGCGGCTTGCGCGGCACCCAACGCGCCGCCCGCGTCGCCAGCAGCGGGCTGAATAAACACATCCTTGAAAATGCCAGCCTTTTGAATCTTGCCGTTGGACACGCAGTTGAGGGCCACGCCACCCGCCATGCAGAGGTAATCGGCCCCGGTCAGGCGTTTAGCCTCCCGGCCCATGCGGATGACGGCCTCTTCGGTCACGCGCTGAATGGCCAGGCCGAGGTTGCAATGTTCGGCTTCCAGCGAATCCTCTGGATTGCGTTTTTTGAAACCAAAAAGCCGCTCCCAGGCGGGTTCGTCCACCATCTTAAGGCCCGTGGCGTAGTCGAAGTACTTTTGGTTGAGCCAAACGGAGCCGTCCTCTTTCAGCTCGATAAGCTCTTTGAGGATGATGTCCACATAACGCTCCACCTCCGGCGACGAGGGGTTGCCGTAGGGGGCCAGGCCCATCAGTTTGTACTCACCCGAGTTGACCCGGAAGCCCAGGAAATACGTAAAGGCGGAGTACAAAAGTCCCAGCGAATGCGGGAAACGGAGTTCTTTAAGAATAGTAATATCCTTGCCTTCTCCCAAACAAATGGAAGCCGTGGCCCACTCCCCTACCCCGTCGATGGTCAGAATCGCGGCTTTTTCGTAGGGAGAAGGATAAAAAGCCGAAGCCGCGTGCGACAGGTGGTGCTCGGGAAAGAGCATCTTGACGGGCTTTTTCTTGTCGTAGCCCAGCTTCACCAACTCCTCTTTAATAAGGCGCTTCAAAAACATTTTCTCCTTAATCCATACTGGCATGGCCGTGATGAAGGAACGAATGCCCTTGGGCGCGAAAGCGTAGTAGGTTTCCAATAAGCGCTCAAATTTGAGCAGCGGTTTGTCGTAGAAAACAATGGCATCCAGCTGGTTGAGCGTTACGCCCCCGTACTCCAGACAAAACTGCACAGCGTTGGTCGGAAAGCCCGGATCGTGCTTCTTGCGGGTAAAACGTTCTTCCTGCGCCGCCGCTACGATTACGCCATCATCGATCAGAGCCGCCGCTGAGTCGTGATAAAAGGCCGAAATTCCCAGTATTTTCAAGGAGTGTTGATTTTTGATTTATTGATTCGTTGATTTGCTGCGGGCCATATCCACAAACTGCGATCTGTGGAATTCTTGTTAATTCTAGCCTATGCCTTTTGGCAAATCGGGGGCAAAACTAGGCATAACTACGCAAACATCAAACGTCAGGTGGAAACCATAAACTAAATATAATGCAAAAAGCCGCCTATTTTGTGAGCGGCTTTTCGATTTGGGCTTATTGGTAACCTACTGAATCTTAATCCGCCGGGCCGTTACCGGGATGCATAGGGCTTTGAAATCGCCGCATTGGCAGTCGCGCGGCATCATTGTAAGCCGGATATCCTGCGTGCAGCCGGTGTCGTTGTAAATCCTTACAAAATACGCCTGGCCGGCGGCGGTGGGATTGCTCAAATCTTTTATAATTGCGCCATTGGCAGGAATGGGTTGCGGCGTATCGAACACGAAACTTCCCGCCGCGCCCCCCTCGCTGACGTTGAACTTTTCCTCTGGTTTGAAGCCAATCAGTTGAATATTCCCATCGCTATTTGCTTGTAGATTAGTGCAGGTCACGCGCTCTATGATGGCCTGTACCTTAGGGGCGGCACTGACAGTGATCAGCACGGTATCGCGGCAGGTTTGGTTTTGGGACATGATAAAGGTATAAATCCCCGCGTTGGCCAGTCCTTTCACCAAACCCGAGGGAGTGATGGTGGCAGGCGAAGGATTGCCGACTGCCGCCGTCCAGATTTGTCCCATCGTGGCGGCGGGTAGTTTAAGCGAATCCGTACTCGCGCAGACCGTCGTGTCACGGCCCGCGTCGACCCAGCAGTCGTCGAATCCGGCATCGAGTGACAGTTGATTTTGGCCGGGTGCGCCAGTTTTGACCATCATAATCGGAAAGCCTTTTAGATTGGCGGGGACGCCGGAAGTCGCAATCTGAGCGCGGTTGGCAATCTGGTCATCGGCTGTTTTTTGGGCCAAAGGCTGGGCGGTAGCCACCAATCTATACGCGTTGTTCTTGACCAACAACACTTCCTGATTTTTGTCGAACTGCGGAGCGTTGCCATTCGCACCCAGCGCGATATAGTAGGTGGTATTGGGCAGCACAGTGGTGCCGCCGAACAAATAGGTGCCGTCTTCCTCACTTGTAATCTGGCTTACTAATCCGCCCTTTTCGTCGTAAAGGCCGACTAATACGCCCGCCAGGGGAGTTTCGTCGGGATCTTGTAGGCCGTTTTCATTGGCATCCACCCACAAGCGGTTACCGATTAAGATAGGGGCCGCTTCGCAGAGCGCGCGGATGCTACCCAGGCCATTGGCTTTGCCCACGTACTGTTCGTTGGCGTCGCCGTTGTAGATCTCGAAAGCCTTCATCCGGTTGCCGCTCAGGTTACTGAACCAAGCCACACCGCCCGTCCAAACCGTGAAGGGTTCGACGACGGCCGCGACCACCTCGTCGTTGCCCGGCACCACCAGCATGGAACCCATGAAGGTTTCTTGCTGGATGACCTGGCCCGAAAAAACATCTTTGTACAGATCGTCCCCGTAAAATTCGCCGCCGCCCGGTCCCTCGTTGTTGCCCGCCCCGTTTCCGACGCGCAGGCCCGACTTCCCGTTTTTCTCTAATTTATAAGTGCCATCGGCGTAGGCCTGGGCGCGCAAAATATCGCCGCCGATATAGCCGCTGTAGCGGGCTGCATTGGCAGGGATGCTTATTTGGTTGCGGCCCGTCTGGTGGCCCGTGCGATCCATCAGGCCCAAAATCAGCGAGCCGTCGGTGTCGAACTCGATGTCGGAGAGGATTGGCTGTGGGCGTGAGGCGCGGTAAATGGGGGTGCCAGCTTCCGTAGTGAGCAGCGACGTGGTGAGGTCGGCAAACTTATCCGTCCAGGGTTCCCAGTATTCACTCTGTGGTACACTGGCGTGTATCCAGCCCTTGCGGTAATTCAGGGGTTCGCTGATGACGGGAGAATTGATAAATTGACTGGTTTTCAGTTCATAGCGATAAACATAGGCCCGCAACTGGTCGCGTGTTCCGCCGTCGGCACCAGCGTCGCAGGTCATGCCCACATACAGTGAGCCTTCGTGGTATTCCAGCGCCCAGGGCCGGGCCTGCCCGGCTACGCAGCCGGGGTTGGGTAGCGGGAAAGATTTTATGTCAGCGTCAACCAACTGCCCGGCGGACTGGCTGAGGGGAACGCGCACCAGCGTCTTTTGGAATAAGTTGATGACCCACAGGAAATTCTCGTCCGGCGTAAGGGCCATGCCCCCCAGGCCCACCTTACCCACCAGCCCAAAAGCGCTGGAATCGAGACTGGCTACCTTGAAATCGGCGGGAAGAGCGCGTTTGGTAAGCAGAATGCTGTCGGCGGGACTGCTTAGTTTGATAAATTTGGCAAGGTCGAGGTAAGGTGCCGTAGTGGGCGAAACGCCCGAAAGGTCGGCGCGGTAAATACCGCCCAGGCCCAACGGCCCCAGGCCACTGTGTCGCTTTAAAAAGGCGGAGAAGAAAAGGGCTTTATCCTGCCGACGGTAGGCCCCGCCCCAGACGGTACCCGTCATAGCATTGGAAGCTAACAGGTTGGGTTCCGTACCTTGGCCCGAGGCACTGTAAGGAAAATGGACTATAGAAGCCAATGGTCCCGAGTTACTCCCTGCCGCCAGTGGGTCGCCCATTAGGAAGCAGGAGACTACTACGTTGGGCATAATGTCGCGGCAGTAAGACAAGGGATCGATGACGCCCAGATTGACGGTAGAAACAGGCGTAGTGACAAATTGCACGGCGGAGCCATTTTGTAGGCCCGGCGTGCTTTCGTAGGATTCGTGGGGCAGGTTACTGAATTCAACCCGGAATTGCTGCCCGTTGGCAATGGCAAAGCTGAAGTTACCCAGTGAGTCGGTAGTCGTGGTAAGCGGACTGGATACACCAGCCCCATAAGCCTTTACCTGAATGCCACCAATTCCCGGCTCGGTTGGAAAGGAAGTTTGGCGGATACCATCGCCGTTGAAGTCGCGGTAAACCTGGCCGCTGAGTTGGGCGATTGCCGCCGGAGAAAAGGCCAGAAAAAATAGCCAGAAGAGCGTAGTTTGGGCGTCGAAGCCTCGACGGAGCTTCGACGCTCGTGAGCCTTGGTAAACGATTTTCATGGGTTGCAGTATTTACATTCGCTTAGGGTTTCCGCGAAGACTGTGCCATTTTTTGTTTTCAGTAACTTTCAGAATAAATATTTCACATAAAATATTATTTAACTCATTGATATTTAATTTTTTATATTGTATAAAATAATTTTTCAGACCAACTAAAAAAAAGGTAAAATCCTGGTTTTCCATTTCCGTCTCCCTTGAAATCAGCCATTATTTGGCGTACTTTGGGCGATGACCGACAAGCAGAAACAGAAGACGGAAAGCCAGATATTGGCTGTGTCGGGAAAGTACGAGATCAGGATGGCGCTGCCGATTGCCGAACGCCCTGTACCAAATTTCGATCCTTACCTCTACAATACAATTCGGCATCTTGCTACACAGCGGGCCATTCACCCCTTCTCGGTAGAACTATGGGGTACCGAAACGCGACAAATCGTCGCCCTCTTCCACGCTGACCAGGACGGCGAAGTAGCCGTTTCGTTGCCGCATGCCCCTTTCGGCGGAATGGAGTTTGCGCCGGATGTTCCAGGTGAAATTTTAGGTCATATGCTTGCGGCAGTCGAGACATTCTGTCGAGAACGCAACCTCAGTCGACTGAATGTCAAGCTTCCACCCGGCGGTTACGATGAAGAGAGGTTCCTTTTCCTGCGAGAAGTGTACGAAGGCCAGGGCTTTAAAATGATCATTTCCTCTGTCAACCACCATATTCCGGTCGACGAGACACCCTTTATTGATAAAATCCATCCCTCCGAGCGGAAGCGATTGCGGAAGTGCCAGCGGGCAGGATTTACGGCGAAAATTTGGGGAAATCCCGACCCGACGCAGATTTATTCTTTTTTGGCCCACAGCCGGAAGCGGCAGGGCTACGCGCTGTCGCTGGATTTTGTCCAACTCCAAAAACTCCTCACTGAACTACCCGATGATATCAAGGTTTTTGTGGTAAAAGATGGC
The DNA here is from genome assembly GCA_038235275.1 of Cytophagales bacterium. Lineage (GTDB taxonomy): Bacteria > Bacteroidota > Bacteroidia > Cytophagales > Spirosomataceae > Persicitalea. The sequence continues at coordinate 21,348 of JBBSUC010000014.1, forward strand.
CCTAAAATCGCCAGCCTGACCGTTGCCATCCGGGTCAATCAGCGTATCCTGTACAATTTTTGCCCGGCCGATAACCTCGACTACCGCGCTTTCAGCCCTACGGTTTTGTTGAATTGTGCCTTGTATGAATACGCCCAAAGTGAAGGCGTCGAATGTATCGACTTGGGTGTGTCCCTAGACCATCAAGGCAAAGAAAAGCCGTCGCTGATTCGCTTCAAAGAAAACCTGAGCGGGAGGCCCTCGCAGAAATTGACCTACGGCAAACTATTGGTTTGATGCCCTACAACCTTACCTTTGCGGCCCGTTCGCTTCCAATACCCTCCCCGCTTTCGGCCGCCCTGCATGAGTGTCATTAAACGACAGACTATTCTCGGTACCATTTATTCCTATATGGGGGTTGGGGTCGGGATGCTTACGCAGGCGCTAATCATCCCCAACTTCTTTACTACTCAGGAAAACGGCCTGCTCCAGGTGCTGTTTGCCTACGCGCTGATCGTGGCGCAGTTTGCCAGTCTGGGCTTCAATCAGGCCGGGACGCGGTTTTTTGGGGAATTCCGCGACGCCGAAAGCCAACACCGGGGCTACCTTTTTACCGGGTTGCTTTTCTCGGCGGTGGGCTACGGCGCGGGGACGCTGGCCCTTTATCTGTTTCGGGAGCAAATCATCGGTTCCGCCGAGGCTGACCGGCTGCTATTCAACCGGTACTTTGACCTGATGTTGCCGCTGTCGCTGGCCACGCTGCTGTTTTATCTTTTTGATAATTACGCCAAGGGCCTGTACGATACCGCGCACGGTAATTTTTACAAAGAGTTTCTGCAACGATTCCTGATTTTTCTTTCGGCTTGCCTGGTGGCGATGGGGCTGATCGACTTCTCAATATTTATTCTTCTCTGGACCTTCGGGATCTGCCTGCCCACGCTGCTGATGTTGTTTCGGGCCTACCGATTGGGCAATTTCTCGCTGGCCCCCAATCGCTTTTTCTTCAGGTCCGGTTTTCGGCGGCAGTTCCTGAGCTTTTCTCTGTTCAGCGTGGCCACCGGGTTTTCGTCCATCGTCATCACCCAACTGGACAAGCTGATGGTCAAGGAATTCCTCGGCCTGAGCGAAACCGGGATTTACGCCACCAGCATTCTGTTCGGCAGCGTGATGACCCTCTCCTACAACATTACCGCCAAAGCCTCCACGGCCATCGTCCTCGACGCCATGCACAGCGAAGATTACGGCAAGGTGGCGAGTATTTATAAAAAAAGCGGCGTGACGCAGCTTATCCTGGGCTGCCTGATTCTGCTCGTGACCTGGGTGAACATCGATCTTCTGTTCACCTTTATTAAACCTGAATATGCCGCCGGGAAGTACGCGTTGATTATCATTGGACTGGGCAAGCTGTTCGAATTAGCCAATGGCATTAATACGCTGATTCTGGCGTATTCCAAGTATTACAAGCTGGACTCGGTGCTGATCGCCCTCTTTATTTTGGTACTTTACCTGCTCAACCGCTTCCTGATCCCCCGCTACGGACTCGACGGCGCGGCCCTGGCTGCCGTGGCTTCGGTGACATACTACAACGTCATGCGGACTTTCCTGATCTGGAAATTCTTTCGCATCCAGCCTTTTAGCGGGGTGCAATGGCAGATTTTGGCTTTGGGAGCGGCATTACTTTTCCTGGGTTTCCAGCTTCCGTCGCTTGGCGATGGCCCTTGGGAGCGCATCGCCACGCTGGCTTACCGCACGGCGCTGGTGGGTGGTGCTTTTGGGTCGGGGATTCTCTGGATGAATGTGTCGGAGGATATTAATTCGCTGGTGCGTGGGGTGCTTTCTTTTCTTCAAAAACGGCGGGAGAAGTAGCAGTTTACTTCTTCACCAGCACAAAAATCCCGCAACCCATTTTGCAGCCCGCGTTATTGGCAATGAGCTGCGGCGTCAGTGCCACGTCCTCAAAAAAGTTATCGTAGTCGTCGATGTAGGCGAAGCGTTCGATGTCGTACTTCCCCGCAAAATAATCCAGCAAATATTGCAGCGAGAAAATCCGGTGTGAGTTGAAGTCGATGCGCTGGGGGCCGATTTGGGTGGAAAAGTAGAATCGCCCGCCTGGTTTGAGCAGTCGGTGCATGGTGTCGAGGCCCTTGAGGTGGCCGTCCACGTCGATGGGGTCGCCGTAGCGCCCGAGCCCGAAATGCTCGATGGTGTGCAGGCAGGAGAGCGAATCGGTGCATTCGGCCAGGCGCGGGTCGAATTGCATCAGATCGGCCTGGACGAATTCGATGTTATTGATTTTTCCCGGTAAGGGCCGGATGTCGAAGACCTCGATTTTGCGAAATGCCGCTACGTGAGCCACGAAGCCGTCCACCCGCGAACCGATGTCGATGTGCCGGACGGGATTATCGACAAAAATCCGGTGCGCGGCGTACAAATCCTGGTAAAAATACTGGCCCCTTGCCTTGCCGCTGGCGTCGTGCTTGTCGGTCAACACCGGAATGTACCGGACCTTGAAGCTCTGATCGGAGGCGGCAAACTGTTTCTTGAAAACTGAAATATCCCGGACGTACCAGAAAAGCCCCTTGAAATTGGTGAAAGCTTTTCGGGGGTCGATGCCGAGGTAGTCGAGGGCAAAATAGAGCAGTTTCATAAGTAAACAGCAGTCGGCGGTCAGCTTTCGGCTTTTTTGGGGTTCGCAATAAAAGTGCAAAGTTTAACAGACTTCGATGATTTCTTTGTTTTCGCCGATGAGGGCGGCCATTTTGGCAAAACTACTGCGGGTGGTGCAAATAATTTTCTTTGTTTTGGACAAAGCGTAAATATCCACGACCGCTCCTGCCATGCCTTCGGCGGTAGCGCGGCTGAGTGGGATAGCCTGCGTAATGAGCCGCGAGCCGTATTGAGTTTGGAGCGCGGCTTTCAGTTCGGAATCATCCGTGGCCAGAAAAAATCGTACTGCGGGATTCTCCGCCGCCAGGCGATTCATCTCACTGGTAAACAGCCCAATCGGCGAGACTTCGATCAAGGCTGCGTGGTCGGTGCGGCGAATGTGGACGCCCACCGTGTGGCGGTCGAAACGGGCAGTCAAGGTGTCGATTCGCCGCTGCAAATGCGGCTGTACGACGTAATTGTCAAAATTCTTAAAATCATAAAATTCGTAGCAAGTAGCGACCACCACCCGGCGGTAACGGGCCATGTCCGCGTGCAGTTGGGCGGGCGAGCGGGCGGTTAGGTCGCCATCGAAATAGACTTTATCGTAAAAAAGCCGAAGAAATCGGCGGTAGGCCTTTTCGTATTTTTGAATAAAAATATGTTTCAGAAAGGGTTGAAGCAAAGCCCTTTTCCAGCGCGGCATCGGGACGTAGTCGAAGCCCGTGGCGGCAAACAGGTCGTCAAGTTCGCTGTTCAATTCTGGTTTCACAAACCAGAGCAGTTCCAGTTTTGCCCCGAGGTCGCGGCTCAGCAAAAAGGCGGAGTTCAGCACCCGCAGCCGATTGCCCAGGCCTCCGAACGGAATGACGGTCAAGCGCTTGGGACTACTCATTTTTCGGAGATTAGTTCGGCAAAGAAGTTAGAGTAAGAAAAGATTTCCAGCGTTTCGGTGTAAACAATGGGATAAACGCCGTCGGTCACTACCCGGTAGATTCGGTAATTGGGCGACAGCAGATTCAGAAAATCCCGCAGAAAAACGCGGGAGTCGATGTTGGTGCCGCCGAACTCAAACTGGATAAAGCGGATGGCCCGCCGGGCCAGCATGTCGGCGGCTCCCTCGAACACTTTGATCTCGTGGCCTTCCACGTCTATTTTCAGGAAGTCAATGGTAGTCATTCCCCGTTCAGCGCAAAACCGATCCAGGGTAGTTAGCGACACCAACTCAAAATTCTCTATTTTTGCTTCCTGCATTTGACGCGGATAAACCGACGCTAAACTAGATAGCTCTTGGCTGCGGTACAACTTGACCTCTTCGACGGCGTGGCTAAGTCCCAGGTTGACAGCCTCGATATTTGCGTGCGTTAGTTTGGTCCTCAGCACTTCCCAGGTGGGCGTGGAGGGTTCAAAGGCATAAATTCGGGCTTCCGGCCCGAAAACATCGCCCAGCAGGTTGGCATATTCGCCCACATTGGCCCCCACGTCGAACAGCACCGGATTGGGGGATTTGATCCGTGCCCGCAGGTTTTGCAGCAGATTCATTTCGCCGTTGCTGTGGATGTCGCCGCTTACGCCGTAGTTCATGCCGTACAAGCCCAGGTGGTACACCATCGAGTACAGCCGCTGAAACCCCTTTTTGCGGGCGGTGAGGTCCATAATGGGCTTGATGATTTTGAAAAACTTGTTCAATGGGTTTCGATCAAATTGTTAGCTTTCAACGGCTTCGAGCCCAACTCCGCAAATTCCCAGCCAAAACATCGGCAATGCGTCCGGCGGCTTGACCGTCCCACAAAGGCGGAATACTTCCCTGTTTGATTTTGCCACCTAATATATCCAAAACATGGCGGTGAACCGTCTGCGGGTCGAGGTCAACGAGCAATAGGTTGGTACCCAGTTCCACCGTGACAGGCCGCTCGGTGCTGTCGCGGAAGGTCAGGCAAGGGACTTGCAAAAAAGTAGTTTCTTCCTGGATTCCGCCCGAATCCGTCACGATCAGACTGGCGTTTTCCATTAGGTGGAGGAATTCCAGGTACCCCTGCGGTTCCAGCAGATGCAGGTTGGGAATGGCTGCCATTTCCTGCCACAGCCCGAACTGCACCATATTGTTGCGGGTGCGGGGATGGATGGGAAACAACACCGGACGCTGCGTTGCGGTATTTTTTATTATGTCGAGAATGTTCCGCAGTCCGACTTTGTGATCGACATTGGCCGGACGGTGCATCGTCATCAGCACGTATTCTTCGGGTTTCACGCCCAGATTTTCCAGTAATGAAAGCCGTTGGGCCTTTTCGCGGTAATGCACCAGAGAATCGATCATGACATTGCCCACGAAAAAAACTTTCTTGTCCGGCACGTTCTCAGCTTTCAGGTTATCCAGCCCCGCCTGTTCGGTCACGAAAAGGTAGTCCGAAATGTGGTCGGTCAGGATGCGGTTGATCTCCTCGGGCATCCGGCGGTCACCACTGCGCAGCCCCGCCTCCACATGGACGACGGGAATCTGCGCTTTCGCGGCCACCAGGGCACAAGCCAGCGTAGCGTTCACATCGCCCACCACCAGCACGGCATCGGGCTTTTCTGCTTCCAGGATGGGTTCGAAAGCCAGCATGGTGCGGGCCGTTTGCTGGGTATGGCTCCCGCCGCTCACGCCCAAATAATAGTCGGGCTGCGGCAGTTCCAGTTGTTTGAAAAAGACGTCTGACATCCGGGCGTCGTAGTGCTGGCCCGTGTGGACAATCTTCGACTCCAGCCCCTCGTGTCTGGCGAACGCCCGGTGCAGCGGGGCGACTTTCATGAAATTGGGCCTGGCCCCGACGATGCTGAGAATTTTCAAAAAGCAGGCTTGTTTTTGCGCAAAAGTACGAAACCTATTCCAAGGCTAACGGCCCTTGAAAGGCTATCAGCACTTTACCCTATCTTTTAACCTTATATTTGGCAAAAAACGATCGCTCCAAACGCGCAAAAACGTCCCCGAATGCCCGATAGACTCGCCCCCATCGTCGTCTTTTGCTATAACCGCCCAAAACACCTGCGCCAGACGCTCGACGCCCTGCGACGTAATCCTCTGGCGGCGCAGAGTGACTTGTTCGTGTTTTCAGACGGGCCGAAAGGAACATCCGACGCAACGTCGGTCCAGGAAGTCAGGGAACTGCTGGCTGAAACGACGGGCTTTCGATCGGTGGAAGTTGTCGCTGCCCCAGGGAACAAGGGCCTGGCCAACTCCGTCATCGACGGTGTGAGCCGCGTTCTCGAGACGCACGAAAGCGTCATTGTGCTGGAAGATGACATACTCTGCACGCCGGACTTTCTGAACTACATGAATACCGCGCTGGAAGTGTACCAAAATCGCCGGGACATTTTTTCGGTCACGGGCTACACCCCGCCTTTTGCGCTTCCCGCCCATTACGCCGGGGAGGTATATCTGGCTCCCCGCAGCAGTTCGTGGGGCTGGGGGACCTGGCGCGACCGCTGGGCAAAGGCGGACTGGCAAATTGAAGATTTTGACAAAATAAAAAATGACCCATCTCGGCAGAAAAAATTAAACCAGGGCGGTAACGACCTGTGGCCCATGCTGGTCAAGCAGCAACGGGGCGTCATCGATTCCTGGTCTATCCGCTGGACCCTGGCCCAAATGCAGCATTCGGCTTACGGACTTTATCCGGCCAAATCTAAAATAAAAAACATCGGCACCGATGGCACGGGGACCAACTTTACCTTCACGACGAATGCCTACGGGCAGGAACTCGCCCCCGGAAAAGTGAGCTTCAATCCTGACTTGCAGCCCGAACCGGCGGTGGTGGAAGCTTTTCGTAACTATTACAAACTGCCCTGGCGCGTGAAGGTAAAAAACCGGGTGAAGTACGGCTTGTAATTTCCTCGGCTTTTGTAGTTATAGCCGGGCATCGACGGCGTTTTTAGGTAAAGTCGCTTTCAGATCGAAAATTACCGAGTGGGCGTGGGTGAATTCGGTAAAATCGAGCGCCGCAAACTCATCGTGCGCCACGGCCAGTACTACCGCCTCGTACTTGCCCGCCGGGTGTTCCGCCAGTTGGATTCCGTACGTTTCGGCGACCTCATCCGGTGCCGCCCAGGGGTCGTACACATCCACGTTCATCCCGAAGTCGGTCAACTCACTTACTACGTCCACCACGCGGGTATTGCGGGTATCGGGGCAGTTTTCCTTGAAGGTAATGCCCAGAATCAGCACCCGGCTGCCCTCAATTTTGTGGCCTTTTTTGATTAATAACTTGATTAACTTATTGGCCACAAATACGCCCATGTGGTCGTTGACGCGACGACCCGACAGGATCACCTGTGGGTAATAGCCCAGCGACTCAGCTTTGTAAGCCAGGTAGTACGGGTCCACGCCGATGCAGTGGCCGCCTACCAATCCGGGTTTGTAGGGCAGGAAGTTCCACTTGGTGGCGGCGGCTTCCAGCACCTCGGTGGTGTCGATGTTCATGCGGTCGAAAATGAGGGCCAACTCGTTCATAAACGATATGTTCACGTCGCGCTGGGCATTTTCGATGGCCTTCGACGCCTCGGCCACCCGGATACTGGGGGCCAGGTGCGTTCCGGCCTCGATGATGGAGCCATAGAGTTCATCCACAAATCTGGCCGTTTTGGGCGTGGAGCCAGACGTAACCTTTTTGATTTTGGTCAACGTATTGACCTTGTCGCCCGGATTGACACGCTCGGGCGAGTAGCCGCAAAAGAAATCGACGTTGAAAATCAGGCCGCTGTATTTTTCCAAAACCGGAACGCAGTCTTCCTCCGTGCAACCGGGATAGACGGTCGATTCGTAAATGACGATATCACCCTTTTTCAGCACAGTTCCCACCGTGCGACTGGCCGCCAGTAGCGACCGCAGGTCTGGTTTTTTGTACTCATCGATGGGCGTGGGTACCGTGACGATGAACACGGTGCAGTCTTTTAAATCAGCCGAGTCGCCCGTAAACCGTAAAGATTCATTGGTCCGCAGTTGGTCGTCGGTAATTTCCTGTGTCCGGTCATGGTAATGGCGCAGTTCGGCAATTCTGGCTCCGTCGGTATCCAGCCCCACGACCGGAAACCGTTGGCTGAAAGCCAGCGCCAGCGGCAAGCCGACGTAACCCAAACCGACGATAGCAATTTGCGGGGTGAGATTCTGTGGCCTGAGATTTGATGTCATATTCCTTTTTCTGAACTTTTAATCCGCAGTTTAACTCCGCCCTTGGGCCTAAGCGTCACCATCGGCTCCGGCACTATTTCCTGATTTTTGGAAAGTAAATTCACGTCAAAATCACGCAGCAAAATCGCCAGCACGAGTTGCATTTCCATCAGCGCGAAGTTGTTGCCAATGCACAGCCTAGGCCCGCCACCGAAGGGCAGATAGGCGTAAGTGGGGCGGTCCTTAGAGTTTTCTTCCGAAAAACGGTCGGGATTAAAAACCTCCGGCGCGTCCCAGTACTCGGAGCGGCGGTGCAGCGTGTAGGGACTGATGAGCACGTACGAATTAGCCGGAAAAGCGTAGGGACCAATCTGATCTTCGTCCAATGACCGCCGACTAATCACCCAGGCGGGCGGGTAAAGTCGCAACACTTCCTGCACTACTTGCATGGTGTATTTCAAATCCCGCGCTTTCTCGTAGGTCGAAGTTTCTTTTTGGGCAAAAACTACCTTGCCCTCCTCCCTGAATTTTTCAATGACACCGGGGTGCTTTGCCAACAAATATAAAGCCCAGGAAAGCGCGTTGGCGGTGGTTTCGTGGCCCGCCATAAAAATGGTCGTCACCTCGTCGCGGAGCTGGCCATCCGACATCGTCTCGCCCGTTTCCTCGTCGCGGGTGTGCATCAGCATATCCAGCAGGTCGTCGTGCCGCAGGTTGGAATTACGCTTGCGCTCCTCGCGCCGACCGTTGATGATGCCGTAAATCACCTCCTCGACCTTCGCCACCGCCGCCAGATATTTCTTATTGCGTGGCGTGGGAATACTCAGCGGAGGACGGATAAAACTTTTCAGCGTTTGGTCAGCAAAGTGCATGATGCCGTCAATGGCGGGTGAGATACCCGCCACGCGGTCGCCCACGTCGGTGCTGAACAGGGCCTTGGTCACGATGTTGAGCGTGAGCCGCATCATATCTTTGCTGATATCGCGCGGTTGGGCGGCGTCGTGATCTTTCCAATCGGCGGCTAAGGCCTCGGCTTCCTGAGCCATCATGTCGGTCATCAGGGCCAGGCGTTGTTTGTAAAAAGCGGGCTGGGCCAGTTTGCGCTGCCGCCGCCAGAAATCTTCCTCGCTCGTCAGCAGTCCGTTACCCAGGAAAGTGGCCAGAATGGCGTAAGCTTCGCTCTTGTGGTAGTTGCGGTTATTTTCCTGCAAAACGTACTTGACGTCCTCGGCCGTTTGCAGAATAGTCAAGTCGCGCCGCAGCACATTCACTACCGAAAGCCGCTCATGCTGCTCCTGCAAGCGCAGTAAAAAACCCAGCGGATCGCTGATAAACGGGAAAGTACTACCCACCAAAGGCCACCCACGCTGGCGCGGTACTTCTTGCACGGGTTCGGATGAAGTTTGCATAGCGGATAATTTCGTTTGGTTTGCCCTATATTTGAAGCTTGTGAAAGCCATAGGCTGTAGGCTTTATGCTGTAGGCTCTGAGAATTAGCTTCAAATTTACGTAATCATACAACCTCATACCGTCTTTTTCATAAACCAACGAACAGCCTATAGCCTAAAGCTTACGGCCTAAAGCCAAAAAAATGCATAAAAAAATCTCCTCCGCCCTCATTTCCGTCTATTCCAAAGAAGGTCTCGAACCGCTCGTGCGGCTTTTGCACAAGAACGATGTCAAACTCTACTCCACGGGCGGCACTCAAACGTATCTTGAAGACCTCGGCCTGCTCGTAACGGCGGTGGAAAGCCTGACGGGCTACCCGTCTATTTTCGGCGGGCGCGTCAAGACGTTGCACCCGGTGGTGTTTGGCGGCATTCTCTACCGTCGCGACGACAAAGGCGACCAGGCGCAGGCGGCGGAGTACAATATTCCGGCTTTGGATATGGTGGTCGTGGACCTTTATCCCTTCGAGGAAACCGTCGCTTCGGGAGCTAATCCCGCCGAGATTATCGAAAAAATCGACATCGGCGGCATTGCGCTCATTCGGGCTACGGCCAAGAATTTTCAGGACACGCTCATCGTTTCGTCGCGCGACCAGTACGCCGATACGCTGAATTTATTGACCCAAAAGGGAGGCAAAACCGACCTGTCCGACCGTCGTAAATACGCTGCGGCGGCCTTTGGCGTGTCGTCGCACTACGATACGGCCATCAACCGCTGGTTTTTGGAGGGCGATTCGTCCGTCGTAGACAGCGTCCGTGATTTTGAAAAACTGCCTTCGCAAAGCCTACGCTACGGCGAGAACCCACACCAGAATGCTACTTTCTACGGCGATCTGGACGCCATGTTCGTCAAGTTGCACGGCAAGGAGCTTTCCTACAATAACCTCGTGGATGTGGATGCCTGCGTGGGCCTGATCGACGAATTTCAGGACGCCGGGCCGACCTTCGCCATCATTAAGCACACCAATGCCTGCGGCATCGCCACCGCCGATACGGCCCGCCAGGCCTACGTCAACGCGCTGGCTTGCGACCCGGTGTCGGCCTTTGGCGGGGTGCTAATCACCAATACCAACGTGGACGCCGCCACCGCCGAGGAGTTGAACAAGCTCTTTATGGAAATCCTGATTGCCCCCGCCTACTCGGAAGACGCGCTGAAAATTTTGCAAAGCAAGAAAAATCGCATCCTGCTAAAACGCAAACCACTCCAATTACCTGGCGAAATGTTCAAAACCATCCTGAACGGCGTGCTGCAACAGGATAAAGACAACGTCACCGAAACCGTCGACGACATGACGACCGTCACGGAAAAAGAGCCGACCGCCGCCGAACTGAGCGCCCTGGAATTCGCGACGAAAGTCTGCAAGCACACCAAGTCCAACACCATTGTGCTGGCCAAAGAAAATCAACTCCTCGCCAGCGGCACGGGCCAAACCTCCCGCGTGGATGCCCTGCGCCAGGCCATCGACAAGGCCAAAAACTTCGGCTTCGACCTGCAAGGTGCGGTGATGGCTTCCGACGCCTTTTTCCCCTTTCCCGACTGCGTCGAAATCGCCAAAGAAGCGGGCATCACAGCCGTCGTCCAGCCCGGCGGCTCCATCCGCGACAAAGATTCTATCGCCTACTGCGACGCGAATGGCGTGGCAATGGTAACGACGGGGGTGCGGCATTTCAAGCATTGAGGTCTTGGAGGCACAAAGGGGCAAATGGGGACTGCCGCAAGAGTATTCGCCCATTCTATCATTCTATCATTCTATCATTCTATCATTCAATATTAATTGACCCACGCTGCTTTCTCCGACCTACCCGATCTCACTGCCCTCATCAATAGCGCCTACCGGGGCGATAGCTCCCGCAAGGGCTGGACCACCGAAGCCGATCTACTCGGCGGCATCCGCACCAGCGAGGACAGCCTGGCCGAGACGCTGGCCAAGCCCGACGCCACCATCCTGCTGCACCGCGACGAAGCCACCAACGCCCTCATCGGCTGCGTGTATCTCGAAAAAAAAGAAGATTTGATGTACCTCGGGATGCTGACCGTTTCGCCGGAAATTCAGGCGCGGGGTCTTGGCAAAAAAATGATGCAGCAAGCCGAAGAATACGCCCGCTCCCTGGGCTGTCGGACGGTGGAAATGACGGTAATTTCGCAACGCGCCGAACTCATCGCCTGGTACGAGCGGCGCGGCTACGCGCTCACGGGCGAGACGCGGCCTTTTCCGATGGACGATCCGCGCTTTGGGTTGCCAAAAACGACGTTGGGATTTGTGGTGATGCGGAAAGAGATTCCGTCAGGGAGCGCTTGACACAAATCTTAATCGGTTTCAATAAGCTTCCTTCCGGTGAGCAATTTTTATTCTAGAAATTGCTCACCAGCTCATTTTCCAGGGTGTAAATCAACCCAATGATACATAAACCAAGAAAACGCGGGGGCGGCCCCGGACTACGAAAGCGGAAAGAGAATGACGAAGGTCATTTTTACGTTATCGTCGGTTTTTACTCCCAGAAAGGAGGGGCGTTCCACGTCATAGGCCGTCAGACTGACATCGAAGCCGCCCTCCACCCTAAGCTGTTCTTTGGTAGCTTTCTCGGTGGCCTGTATGACCACCGGCTTAGCCACGCCGTGAAATGTCAGCGTTCCCTTAATGGTTAGCTTGCCATCGGCACCGGTCTCAATCGACTGACTCACAAAGGTCACATTGGGGTATTTAAGCCCTTCCATAACCTCCATGCCGTGCGAATCCCGGTTGCCGTTGCCGCTGTCGAACGAGGCTATCTTAATCGAAACGGCCACGTTGTCGATATGCTTCGTCTGGTCATTGTAGTTCATGGCGCAGTTCACGTCGTGGCTCACCGCATCCCAGGTGTGGATAGCGTGGTTCATGGTGTAACTCACCGTCGAGCCCCGCCGGTCGGCCACTACCTTGCGGCTGGTATTGGACCGGATAAAACCGGTCAGTAGGATAAGGGCCGCTACGGTCAGGCCGTAGCGGATTTGGTTGATTGAAAACATAGCGAAACGGGTTAAAAGCGAAGAACAATAATTGAGGCAGCGAAGGCACTGAACGTGGTGTAGGCCGCTGCCCGGTGGTAGGGTTTCAGATCGGGATGGTTGTCGATCTGGCGCGCCAGTACATTGGTGGCAATCATTCCCGTCAGGTGGACGATAGAAAGGTATTTGTGCAGCCGGATCGAACTAAGGCCGTGCCGCTCGGCAATCAGCGGGGGCGGAGCCGTGAAAGCCAGCAATGCGGTGGTCGCGTAGGATATGTTGATTACGGTGGCCGAGGTTTCGTGGGTACTGCGCAACCGCGTGTAATCACTGCCTTTGGCATTGTAGAGCTTGGCCCCCAGAATGCCCTGCACCACGTAACCGGCCAGGGTGACAAAGCCCATCACTTGGTGGGAAACCAGCATCGTCCGGCGAATACTTAGTTCTTTTTGACGGCCCTCAACCGTCAACGGGGCTACGTGGATGACCCGCAGTAATCCTTTGGGACCCCAGAAGACGCTTTGCGAGGGCATCATTTTGGGAGGCAGCAAGGGCTGTGACTCTACATCGGAAGTCAGGCCATCCAGCAGATCATTAGCCGACGTGGTATCGGCCGTTTGCAGTCTGGAAACCGTCGTCGTATCCTGCGCCAGACCGTTATGCCACAGCAGGAAACTCAAAAAAGTCAGCATTAGTCGGTACATGGGAAGTATGTTTTAAACCAACCCGTTCGAGTTGGTTAGTATCACAAAAAGCTCAATTAAGAAGCAGCAGGAAAGCGCATTCGGTTTTATTCGGTCACTGTCAGGGTGTTGCCATCGGCACTCAGCGTAGCCTTGTATACTTTCAGGGCGGTGTTGGAGGGACCATTCTTCACCGTGCCATCGTCATTGTAGCGGGAGCCGTGATTGGGGCAGTAAAAATTATCTTCCCCCAAGCGGTATTCAATGGTGGTACCCTGGTGGGTACACACTTTACTGAGGGCGATGAATTTACCCCCCTTTGCGTTGGCCACGATAATGTCGCCCGGCGTGACAAAGCCGCCTTCCGTTTTGAGCGGTTTGTAAGTAGTATTCGTCAAATCGAGGGTAAAGTTTACCTTACCCTGGCTAGGCGACGCATTGCCGTTTAGCCCCGTAGCGGGGGTAGGGGGAGCAGGTTGAGGATCGCTGTCTTTCGAGCAGGACGACAGGGTGCCCATGCAATAGAAGGCCATCAGGGCTGAACTGCTCAGACCCAAAGTACGCATAAACTCGCCCCGCTTCATCACGTCAATTGTTGGCTGGTTTTTCATAGGAAATAGATAAAATTAGGATGGATAGAATGAATGAATGAAAATAGGAATTATAAATGGTAGCGCAGGGATAGAAAAGCACCCGTGCTGAGCAGGGGCACGTTGAAATAGCCGATTGGCCGGATGGGTATCTTCATGAATGGCTCAAGCTGCCACGACAGGTGTCGGCTCAGGGGACGTTCGTAGCCAACCGAGACGTTGACATTACTAAATCCAAATCGCCCCCCTTTCCGCCCAAGTGCCTTATTGTCGTACTGGCGCGATCCAATCGCGGGATCATCGGGATGAGCAAACTGGTAATCGTACACCTCCCGGTTGAAGTAGTAGCTGGTAACGCCAGTGCTGACAAACCACCGGGTGGGGCCCCACGCCGAGCCGCCGGGCTGACGAAAAATGTCGTAACGCAGATTTAGTGGCACATCGACCATCATACATTTCGCCGTTACACTTTCTGGTAGCACAGGTAGGTATTTCAGAGCCCCCGGCGGCCAGGTGTAACTGGCCACCGATGCGTCGTAGCGTTTGGTGCTCCAAAGTGCTCCGGTTTGTAAACTAAGTCGTGGCAAGACCTGGTATTGAACCATCGCGCCGACGTTGCTGCCTAGCTGGTTCAGATTGTGGAGACCGACGCTGCTCAAATCCGGCGACAGCACGGCCTGCACGCTCAAACGGGACAGGATGTCAGCCGCCGAACGTCTGGCAGATAAACGAACCGGGGTGATGGGAGCAACGGGCGGTTCAATTGGTTCGGGTGCCGCCGATTCTACCCATTTTGTTCCTCTGATGGGCCGTATTTCCAGGGTTAGTCCCGACCAGCGGTCCATCTTGGCGGTTGGTTCCGCCTGCCTGTTCGCGGTCCCGGAAGGCTGGGAAAAAGCGAAAGCAGCGGTCTGCTGACGCATTGAAGTAAGCTCATCCCCAACCGAATCCGGCCGATTACGAATCGCTACGGTCGACTGTGTGACGGCAGGCTTAGGTGCGGAGGTTTCGGACACTACGGCTTTGTCAAATACAGGCGGCACCTCGCGGGGCGGCGTCGTGGTAAATGATGGATGACGATGAGGCTGGTTGGTCAACGCAGGCGTTGGGTTGTTGGGTAGGTCTGACGACTGTGCGCCAACAGGGCGGCTGGCAGTTTCACCCTGAGCCTGCTGAGTTTGCTTTGCCGACGGGAACACTGGATTACGACTGTCCGGCTGGTCCGTGGGGGACAAGATGGGCTGACTGGCTGTCGTTATCGGGTATCCGGTGGTAGGCACTTTCCCGTTCGTACCGGTCTCGGTCTGGCGGCTGTACCAGTAAACACCGCCTGCTGTTATCAACGCCAGAATTGCGGGTAGCCCCCACCGCAGCAGTTTGGCACCCAACGGCGGGCGAGGGTGATTCATTCGGGCTTGTAAGTCTTGCCAGGCGGCAGGATTTTTCGCAGGATTCGCTCTTTCTGCCGATTTCCTGAAGAGATCATCCAGCTCGTCATCGGACCAGTTTTGCGTGTTCATTGTGGTTTTTTTTTTGAAGCATGGCTCTTAGGTTTTCCCGCGCCCGGGTCAGATTCGACCGGGAGGTACTCACTGAAATATTGAGTTGGTCTGCAATTTCTTCGTGGCTGTAGCCATCGATAACGTACAGATTAAATACCAGCCGATAGCCCGCCGTTAACTGACCGATTACCGCCAGCAACTCTTCGTAGGCGATCTGACTGTAGGTGTCGGCAGCCGAAACAACGACCTGATCGGCCACTTGGTCGATGTCATCATGATATTGGTGCCGGACAGTCTGCCGGTACTGATCCAGGGCCGTATTGATTAAAATTTGCCGAAGCCACGCCTTGAAGGGAAGTTCAGGATTGTACTGGTCGAGTTTGGTGAATACCTTCATAAAACTATCGTTCAATACATCCATTGCTTCTTCGGGGGTAGGTGTGTAGCGTAGACATATGGTCATCGCATATCGGTAGAACTGATCGTAGAGCAGCTCCTGACTCTTGCTGTTGTTGCGCCGACAACCCGCTAGTAGCTCAGCCAAATTTGTTGACACGAGATGTGCTGCCACAGAATAAATGGTTGGTTTAATGATCGGCCCTCAAGGTTTTTACTCAACACTCCGGTCAGGCGCACACCAGCGAATGAGCCTATTGGCTGTACCCGCTCCGGCCCCCACTGACTGGCTGGATTTACTGGCAGCCCTGACTTGCCTTTGGCATTTATTGGACTGTACGGGTCAATAGGTAATAATGCTGCGCCGGATCAAAAAAATAATTGTGCCTACATGAAATCAGGCAGTCTGTGGACCCCGTCGGCGGGTCGGGCGGTCCATAGTAAGATCATGTCTGCCCCGCGACCTGCGCGCTGAGGTGGGCCAGAGCCGATACACAGGACGGTCCACAAGCATGGCCAGGCAGGACGTAGCCGGGCCTCTCCTTTCCGTCAAAGGAGGATCTGGATAGGTCTTCGTAGCGAACAGATGGATGGGGGTTTTTAGCCATTGCAGCACTATATTTGACTTTCCATTGAACGTGTACAAAGCGTGAATCGCCAGAAGTTCAGACGCGGGGCGTTGGTGAAAAACTGATGTTGCAAGCGGAGGAATACGCCCGCTCGCCGAACTGCCACACGGTAGAAATGACGGCAATTTCGCAGCGCGCCAAACTCATCGCCTAGTACGAGCGGCGCGGCTACGCGCTCACGGGCGAGACGCGGCCCTTCCCGATAGACGACGAGCGCTTTGGGTTACCGAAGATGGATTTGGAGTTTGTGGTAATACGGAAGCGGTTGGAGTAGTTTACGCTGTTTGTGATGACGACTTTATACGCCACGGTTACGCAGTATTTCCTGCTTCACTTCCTCGAAAGGGCGGGTTGGCTCGTTTCGCCGCTCCATTGCATCCAATGTGTCGATGAGATCTTCGACCAGTGCCTGAACCGCCTCGTTGGTCAAATCCAGTTGGATAGCGGTTTTCTCTCCTTGGCTGTTGGTTACGTAGCTTAGGCCCTGTCGGATGGCGGTGGTGTCCATGTCATTATCTTTCTGGTTGGCTTTAAAACGGAGAAAACAAGTTTAGGCAAAAATAGGCTGACGAATGGAATTCGAGATAGATAGAGCCCGCCTTACATGTCGATCGAATCGACATGTATCAATAACGTGTCGATTTTCAGGGGTAATTTAAACATATCGTATCTTCGTGTCGAACGGATCGACATCAGATTATGCATACTTTGTCAAAAAAGGAAGTAGGTAGTTGGGTTTTGCTGGATTGCATTGCCCAGAAGCACGTACTCGAAGAGAAAATAAGTTTCCTGGAAAAGAAGTATTCCTCTGATTTTCAATCCTTCGAGCAAAAGGTCAATCAGGCAACGACGGAAGACTTTGCCGCCTGGGACGACTACATCGAATGGATGGCGCACCGGAAATTTTTGTCAGAATTGTTGAGCAAAATTGAGGACATCAGGAATGGACGTTTTCAAATGGCTTGACGACCATTCGCTGGTTTCTTCCTATATAGTCAATGACTTTAAAAATTCAGATTCGGCTCTATACCTGAATTTGGAAATTCTTCTTGTGGACGGCACCGAACTGCACGTCCGGGAGTACGTCGATCTTGAACACCGTAAATATTCGTTCCACTGGCAGAGTGCCTCCGCTGAGTTGATTGCCCGCTGGGACAACGCCCCCCATTTTCCTGATCTCACTACTTTTCCGCACCATCGCCACGAGGCTGATGGTAAAGTCGTAGAAAGCCATGACATTAGTTTTGACGAGGTGATGAGCTTCATTCAAGAAAGGGTTTGAAATTTGTAGCAATGCGGAAAGGGTTAGGGATGTGAGAAGGAAGCAGCAGGGTACTTTGCTATATTACAAACCCATCGAAATCAGGTAGTTTTCCTATGAGCAGCACCACGTCTCCCGAAGCCCTGCGCCGCATTGAAGAATGCCGCACTACCAGGAAGCCAAAACTTGATTTATCTGAATGTGACTTGGCCGAAGTTCCATCCGAATTAGTGGATCTGGTTTGGATGAAAAATTTAAATCTTTCCAAAAATCAAATTAGCGAGATCAAGAACCTGGACGCGCTGACCGCTCTGACGGAATTAGATCTCTCCTACAATGAAATCAGCCAGACCAAGGGCCTTGACGCGCTGACCGCTCTGACGGAATTAGATCTTTCCGGCAATCGAATAAGCGAAATCAAGAAGCTCGGCCCGCTGACCGCCCTGACAGGATTAAACCTTTCCTACAATCAAATCAGCGAGATCAAGAACCTCGACGCGCTGACCGCCCTGACGGGATTAGATCTTTCCTTCAATCAAATCAGCGAGATCAAAAATCTCAACACCCTGTCTGCCTTGACGGAATTATATCTTTCCGAAAATAAAGTTAGTGAGATCAAGAACCTCGACGCGCTAACCGCCCTGACGAAATTAGATCTTTCCTTCAATCAAATCAGCGAGGTCAAGAACCTCGACGCACTGACCGCTCTGATGGAATTACAGATCTCTGATAATGAAATCAGCGAGGTCAAAAATCTCGACGCGCTGACTAATATGACGGAATTATGGCTTTCCGGCAATAAAATTACTAGTCTGTCTGGACTAACTATTGAATTGTTAAGCAAGCTTGAAAAGCTTAAATTTATTGATCTGTCTGATAATCCAATTGAAGGAACGACCATAATCGATTGGAGCAGCCTGAAAGCAATTCAGGGGTACTTAGAAAGTCAGCAGGATACTTTGGTGCCAAACTACCATCTCAAAGTCAATATCATCGGGGAGGGACGCATTGGCAAAACGCAGCTTTTCAAATACTGGAGCAAGCAACGCTACAAAGCAAATCAGGAAGCCACCCATGGGACGCTGACGACTACACTTGACATTCCTCAAAGCAACTACAAAGCTACGGTCTGGGATTTTGGGGGGCAGGCGTATCACCACGGCTTTCATCATGTATTTCTGCGTCCCAACGATTTTTATCTGGTACTTTGGCGCAATGATCCCGAGAAGAAGCCTGACTATGGCTATTGGCTGGGTACGGCCCGCAACTTTTCCCAACCCAGCAAGCAGGGGCACCTCGCTCCCGTAGCACTGGTGCAGAATGTCTGGACGGAGACAGATGACAAGGAGGAAAGTACCACCCACCAAGCCGATGAGGTAGTTTTCCCGGATAGTCAAAAAATGGAAAAGTACGGCGTGACGCTGGACGATGTTTTTGTGATAGACATCAAGCAGTTACGCGCAAAAGCCGGGCCATGGAAAGTACGACACGATTATTTCAGGAACAGCGTGTACCAAAAAATGATAGAACACGCGCGGAAGTTGCTGCCGGAAGTTTCGGAGAAATGGCTGAGGATCAAAGAAAAATTGGACGAAAACCCGATCAAAGAAATCAACCTTACCAAAGAAGCATTTCACGAGCAGTACGTACCCGAGTTCGACGAAGCGGCATTAGCTGGCTTGCTGGATTATCTGGAATTCGCCGGAAATATCATCAAGTTCCCAAGGCCTTCCTCGCTATCCGACTATGTTTTTCCCGATCCGCCCAAATTGTCAGCATGGATTTACGGGACGGTGCTAAACAAGAAAATGCTTGAGAAGAATAATGGAATCATCAAGTACAGTAGCATCCAAGAAAAGATAGGAGAGGACAAGGCTAAGATATTCCTCGGGATTATGGAAGAGTTCAATCTCATGTTTACCGAAAAAGGGAACGACGACAATCTGGTCATTCCGCAATTTCTGCCCGAAAACAATAACTCCTTCAAGCGTCTCATTCTGGAATTGATCCCCTATTCGTTTTGCTTGCGCTTTGCCGATTTCTTCCATGAGAGCCGCATCTTTCAATTCATTTCGGAATACGGTGAGTATGCCGATGACAAAACCTCTTACTGGCGTTACGGGCTGGTGTTTACTATAGACCATGTCAATGCGCTGGTGTACTACAATCAGGAGGAGAGAACGGTATTTGTTCATTTGGAAAATAAGAAAGGTAGAATACAAATTGCTCAGAGAGTCTTTAATTATTTCACAAAGAGGGTAATAGCACAAGGGAATTTTGTATTAACTTCTCTTCATAGCGTTAATCCAGGTCCGGATTATGAACCCTCAATGGAAGAGGTTGAAAGGTCAAATGCATTTTTAAAATTCATTGGAGAAAGAATGAAAAGACGACTAATTCCAGAAGATCTCATTGAAGGCGCACAGCTATCCATCAATCGGGAGGACTACATCGACATCAAGGAAACGCTGCGCAACAACACCGACGATTTCCCGATAGGGATTTGCGTCAAAAGCCGAAAAAGAATAAAACTCGACAACCTCACTCTTAATCTACTTGGCCTTATGACCCAGCAATACCCCAAAGTATTTATCTCGTATTCTAATAAAGATTACGACTTTACGGATAAGTTGAAAACGCAGCTCAAATTTCTTGAAAGCTACGGCCTTTTGAAAGCATGGTCTTGCGAGGAAATTCAGGCTGGAACATGGCATAGTCAAATTCAAAATGAATTGGCAGAGGCTGAAATTATTGTCTATATGGTTTCCTCAGATTTCTTAGCGTCGGATTATATTATGAACCAGGAAATTGCAAAAGGCATCAAAATGGCAGAGGCAGGAGAAGCGAAGATAATTTGTGTGTTGGTAAGGGACTGCCTGTGGGATCAATGGAGTTTTATAGAGAAAATGTTCCAAACTAGCCTAACAGACGGTGAAACTGAGGTTTCTTCAAAGGATCTGAGCAAGTACCAATTCTTACCTTATCATAAGTCAAAGACTGTCGAAGGAGTGACCAGAGAAAGAAAAATGCTGGCTCTGGAAGAGTGGGGGCGGCATCCCAACGATGTGGCAAGCGTAGCGTACAAGCAAATAGCCAAGCAGATTCTGGACGCAGCCACTCGCAAGAAATAAATCCACAAACTCAATAAATTTTTCTGATAACCATCCCCAAATGCGCACCACAATATCCTTCCTCCTTTTCTCCCTCCTCCTCTCCTCCTTCACAAAAGCCCAAAAACCCATCACCTTAAAATCCCCCAACGGCCAGCTCACTTTCACCTTCCAACTTACCCGCGACACGCCGACCTACAAAGTCGAGTACAAAGGCACCGAGGTTATCGGCGAGTCGAGTTTGGGGCTGAACTTTACCGAAGGCGGAGCTTTCGGCCAGCGGCTCAAAATGGGAACACCCAACTACTTTAACGCCGAGGAAAACTACGATTTGGTGGTGGGCAAAACCAAGTACGTGTACAGTTATAGCAAGGCGGTGTCGATTCCGCTGATTGAGCGGTCGAGTGCGCGGCAGGTGAATCTGGTGGTGCGGATGTTCAACGATGCGGTGGCCTTTCGCTACGAATTTCCGGTGCAGAGCAGTTGGGCGGCCTACGAATTGACGGACGAAAACAGTACCTTCAACATCAGCGGCAATCCCAAAATCAGGGCCATGCTGCTGGGGAGCTACACCACTTCGCACGAGAAGTACTACACAAAAATGCCGCTGAGCGAAGTCAGGAACGACACGCTGATGGATATGCCCGCGCTGTTCGAGCTTCCGAACAATATTTTTATGGCCATCACCGAGGCCAATTTGCGAGATTATGCCGGGATGTACTTGAAGAAAAAGGAGGGCTTTCTGACGACCCAACTCTCACCGCTGCCGGGGCAATCCGCGATAAAAGTGAAGGCCACGCTGCCGCACCAAAGCCCGTGGCGGGTGATGCTCATCAGCGACCGCATCGGCGATTTGATGGAGTCCACCACGATCACTTCACTCTGCAACTCGAAAATCAAGCAGGATTTTTCGTGGCTGAAACCGGGCAAAACGTCCTTCCACTGGTGGAACGGCGACATCACGCCCGATACGACCTTCGCGCCGGGCATCAACTTCGCGACCAACAAGTACTACATCGACTTCTGCGCCGACAATGGCATCGACTACCATTCCGTCATCGGCTACGGCGGCTTTCCGTGGTACGTGAGCGACGCGGCGGGCTACGGGGCGGTGGGCAAAAACACCGACGTGACGCGCACCGTGCCGACGCTGGACATGCAGCAGGTATGCGACTACGCCAAAAGTCGCGGCGTGGGCATCCACGTGTGGGTGCATTGGTACGCCCTCTACCGGCAGTTGGAAGAAGCCTTCACGCAGTTTGAGAAATGGGGCATCAAGGGCATGATGGTCGATTTCATGGACCGCGACGACCAGGAAATGGTCAATATTCAGGAAGAGATTCTGCAGGCAGCGGCGCGGCACAAGCTGTTCATTCAGTTTCACGGCACGTTCAAGCCCACGGGCCTGAGCCGCACTTTCCCCAACGAACTGACGCGCGAAGGCACCTACAACTACGAAAATAACAAATGGCTCCCTAAGCCTATCGGGGCCGACCACGACCTCGACATGCCCTTCACGCGCGGACTGGCCGGGCCAACCGACTACCACCTCGGCGGCTTCCGGGCCGTGCCGCCGGGCGATTTCAAGACGCAGTATACCCGTCCGCTGATGGGCGGCACCCGCGCCCACATGCTGGCGATGTACGTAGTGCTGGAAAGCTACCTGGCGATGGTGGCCGACTACCCCGAGGCTTATTTGAAACAACCCGGCTTCGATTTCCTGCAAAAAATCCCCACCACCTGGGACGAAACCAAAGTTCCGGCGGCGGAACTCGACCGCTTCGCCACCACCGCCCGCCGCAGCGGCACGGATTGGTACATGGGAACCATCAACAGCAGCACCGCCCGAAAAATCAGCATTCCGCTGGCGTTTTTGGGCAAAGGCAAGTACAAAGCAAAAGTCTATTCCGACGCGGCGGATGTGGCTACCCAACCGAATCACCTGGCTATTTCGGAAAAGATCGTGACGGCTACCGATTCGATTGAAGCCGACCTGGCGGCGGGTGGCGGGCAAGTGGTTCATTTTGTTAAAGTGGGAGAATAAACCAGGTGAAGTACAAACAAAACTGTCCGGTTCTGAACAGAAGTGTTCGGAATCGGACAGTTTTGTTTTACATAAGTGCTGATTTTCAGAAATTTAGCTTATTGGCATAAGTTTATTCCAATCGTGGGGGTGGACGCACAGGTCCGTCCAGCGTGGCCCGCCCTACAAAACCAAACCTTATGCTCTCCAACTACCTGAAGATCGCCTTTCGCAGCTTGCTGAAAAACAAACTCTTTTCCGCCATTAACGTCTTTGGCTTAGCCCTAGGCATGGCTTGCGCCCTACTGATTGGCCTGTGGGTCATGGACGAACTCAGTTACGACCGCTTTTTGCCCGACGTCAAGCGTATCTATTTTGTACGCTTCAATGCTGTCTTCAACGGCGAAACCTTTACTAACTATCCCACGCCTGGCCCTTTGCAGGAAGCCATCGCCAAAGATGTTCCCGAAGTAGCCGCGGTTACGAAAATGAACTGGCCCGTTGCGATGCTTATCAAAGTGGGCGAAAAAGCGGCCAAGGAAGAAGGACGCTACGCCACGGCCGACTTCTTTAAAGTTTTCGAGCTGCCCGTCGTTTCCGGCAATCCGAGCGCCGCTTTGGCGCAGCCCAACCAAATCGTCATCACGCGCAAAGTGGCGGAGAATTTTTTCCCGAACGGCAATGCCCTGAATCAGACGCTGCAACTGAACAATGACAAATTCTTCACCGTCGGCGCAGTGATCGAGAATAACCCGACCAACGCCACGGTGCAGTTCGACTGGCTGGTCAATTTCAAGGTGCAGGAACAGGATTGGATGAAATCCTGGGGCAATAACTCTTTCGTGACCTACGCCCGGCTCCGGCCCAACACTACCGCAGCGCAGGCCGAAGCCGCCATGAAGGATATGTACAGCCGATACACCGATCGAGTGGACGCCAAGACTACCGTGCCAATTCTCCACCCGTTGACGAAAATGCACCTTTATTCGGAGTACAAAAACGGCCAGATCGTGGGCGGACGCATCGAGTACGTGCGCATTTTCTCGCTCGTGGCCCTGTTTATTTTGCTCATCGCCTGCGTCAATTTTATGAATCTGGCCACGGCGCGTTCGGCTTTGCGGGCCAAGGAAGTAGGCGTTCGCAAAGTGGTGGGGGCCAAACGCTCGTCGCTCATCGGGCAGTTCATGAGCGAATCGGTGCTGACGGGTTTGCTGGCCGTGTTGCTGGCATTGCTGCTAGTGACGCTGGTCCTGCCGACGTTCAACACGCTCTTTACCAAAGACCTATCGCTCGACCTCACCAATCCGACTATGCTATTGATTATTTTGGGGCTGGTGCTGGTGACGGGCTTTGTATCGGGTAGTTATCCGGCGCTGTTCTTGTCGTCTTTGGCCCCGATCAAAATTTTGCGCGGCACGCTGCATTTCTCGGCGGGACCAGCGCTGTTCCGGCGAACGCTGGTAGTGTTTCAATTTTCGCTTTCTATTTTTCTGATTGTCGGAATGCTGGCCATCGGGCGGCAGATGAACTACCTCCGCACGAAGAATTTGGGCCTGGACCGGGAGAATGTCCTGTACCTAACGATGGAGGGTGAAGTCGCCAAACCCGAGAAAGTGGAAGCCTTTCGCCAGGAAGTGATGCGCCAGCCCGCCGTCGCATCGGCCACCCCGACGACGGATCTGCCGATCGACATAACCTCTAACGGGAGCAATCTGGAATGGGCGGGCAAAGACCCGAATCTACAGGCCGTTGTCTGGGCTTACAGCGTGGGCGGAGATTTCATAAAAACGACGAATATCAAACTCCTGGCGGGACGCGATTTTCAGGTAGACAGTCCGGCGGATTCCTCCAACTACCTGATCAATGAAGCCGCCGCCAAGCTGATGGGCATGGACGATCCAGTTGGGCAAGAGATCGAATTTTGGAAAGGGAAAGGCCAAATCATAGGCTTATTGAAAGACTTTCACCTCAACTCGCTGCATCAGGCGATTAGTCCCCTAGTCGTGATGTATACTCCCGCGCACTCCAACTATATGCTGGTCAAGACCCGCCCCGGACAAACGACCCGCGCCATCGCCGAACTGGAAAAAATGACGAAAGATTTCAACCCCAATTATCCGTTCACTTATCATTTCCTGGACGAGGCATACGAAAATATGTATCGTAGCGAGCAGCAGGTCGATACTCTGGTCGATTACTTCGGCATCCTGGCAATTTTGATCTCTTGTCTCGGCCTGTTCGGCTTGGCCGCCTTCACCGCTGAACAACGCACCAAGGAAATCGGCGTCCGCAAAGTGCTGGGCGCGACGGTGACCAGCATCGTGACGCTGCTTTCCAAGGATTTCCTAAAACTGGTGTTGGTGGCGCTGGTGCTGGCCGTCCCACTAGGCTGGTGGGCGCTGGATAGTTGGTTGGAGACCTTCGCGTACCACACCGATTTGTCGTGGCCGCTGTTCGCCCTGGCGGGTGGGCTAGCCGTGGGCATCGCGATGCTGACGGTGAGTTTCCAGAGCGTGAAGGCGGCGCTGATGAATCCGGTGAAGAGTCTTCGAAGTGAGTAATTCAACGCTGACAGCGTTCAAAACGCTGTCAGCATTACGGCGGCGGCAACACTTCGTTTGTGGCGACCTTGACCGTTTGGCCTTTTGACCGTTGACTGTTTACCCCGAAAACCAAATCGAACGAAACCATGCTGGCCAACTACCTTAAAATCGCTTGGCGGAACTTGTACCAAAACCGCCTTCTGAATTCCATTGGCATCGGGGGACTGGCGACGGGGCTGGCCGTTACGTTGCTAATCGTGCTCTACATCACGCACGAATACAGCTACGACCGCTTCCATCGTAATGTGGACCGTATCGTGAAGGTTGAAATGAAGCATACCGATACCACCATGACGTACTCGGTTCCCTGGATGTCGTACCGGTTTGGCGAAGCGGTCAAAAACGCCAGTCCCGAGGTGGAGGATTTCGCCCGGTTCGTTCCGGCGGGATCGCGTAGTCTGTCGGTAAAAAGCGATGAGAAACACAAATTCTATGAAGACAATTTTGCTTTCGCTGACACGGGTTTTGTACGGATGTTCGACTTTCCGTTCGTGCAGGGCAATCTCGCCACAGCCCTGGCTCGTCCGGCCACCGTACTTTTAACCGAGAGCATGGCCCGTAAATATTTTGGTGCCGCCGATCCGCTCGGCAAAACGGTCGAGTACACCAGTCGGGACAACACCAAATTCCTCTTCGAGGTGACGGGCGTATTGCGCGACCCTCCCCCCAACTCGACCATTCAGTTCGGCTTTCTGGCGCAACTCGACGCCCTCCGGGCCATCGAGCAGGAGGGCTACGGTGAGGGCTTCGACACAATCAAAGATGACGTAGGATCAGGCGGAAGGTACGACACCTATCTGCTACTCCGCCCCGATGCCTCGGCGCAAAAAGTCGCCGCCAAAATTCCGACCCTGCTGACCGTTCCGAAAGGCGAACGCGACCCGAAAGACCACTATTTCCTGTACCCACTGGCGGACATGCACCTCGGAGTCGGGTCGGCTTATGCAAAGAATCGAATTGCGCTTTTCGGAGTACTAGCCGTTTTCGTGCTCCTATTGGCCCTTATCAACTTCGTCAACCTGGCTACGGCCCGCTCGGTGAATCGGGCCAAGGAGGTGTCGGTTCGGAAAGTAGCGGGTGCCACGCGTAAGTCGCTCATCAGCCAGTTTTACATCGAGTCCACCCTGCAAGTTACCCTCGCTTTTTGTTTGGCGTGGGTACTATTCGCGGTCTTTCAACCTTTCTTCTACGATGTTCTAAAACTCTCGATCAGTTCGGCTTTTTTGCACAGTGGGTTTTTTGTGATTCCTGCCCTATTACTTTTCCTGACTTGTGTTTTGCTGTCGGGCGGCTATCCGGCCCTATTACTTTCGGCATTTTCTCCGATTTCTGCCTTGAAAGGCAAAAGTCCTTCGCAGGGCACTTCGAAGCTACGGGCGGGCCTCACCGTTTTTCAGTTTGTCGTGTCGGTCGTGCTCATCATCGGAGCCATCATTGTCAAATTGCAGTTGAATCTATTTTTGGATAAGGATCTGGGCGTGAATCGAAACCGGGTCATGACGGTGCCGCTCAATCGCGAGGAAGGCCTGGACAAGCATTATGCCGCTATCCGCCGGGAAATAAGCCAGGTGCCGGGCGTGGAAAACGTGACGGCTTCCTCGCTGGTCATGTATGACTATTACATGAACGGGTTCACGGTCAAGCGTCTTGACCAGCCAAAGGAAGTGCACGTCAACATTTTTGCTGTCGACAAAGAATTCATCCCCACGATGCAGATCAAGTGGCTGGTCCCGCCCGCCTCGTTGCGGGGGCTGTCCGATTTCGGAGAAATGGTCATCAATGAGAGCGCCGCCCGCCAGTTGGGCATCGACGCCAAAAACTACCGGCAAACGCTGGATTTGGGTAATGATTCGAAGAAGGAAGTGGTGGGAATCATAAAGGATTTCAACTACATGTCGCTCGAAACGGACATCAAGCCGATGGCTATGTTCATTGGTAACGACACCACTTTCCGCAGCTATTTGTACGTCAAACTGGCCAAGAATGCCCCCATCGAGAAAACCGTTGCGGCAGTCGGTCAAGTCTACGACCGTTATAAAATCGATCGGCCGTTCGAGTATTCATTCCTAGATGATGTGTACCGCCGCTTGTACGAAGTGCAAAGCAACACGAGCCGCATGGTCATGGTCCTTGCCGGAATGGCCATTTTCATTGCCTGCCTTGGTCTTTTCGGCCTCGCCACCTTCACCGCCGAAAGCCGCACCAAAGAAATCGGCGTTCGCAAAGTCCTTGGCGCGTCCGTGTCCAGCATCGTCGCGCTACTTTCTAAGGATTTCCTGAAACTCGTTTTGATCGCCATCGTCATCGCTACGCCCATCGCCTGGTACGCCATGAACGCCTGGCTGGCAGATTTTGCCTACAAAATAGAGATCAGTTGGTGGGCTTTTGCTTTGGCGGGCGGGCTGGCGATCGGCGTCGCGCTGCTGACGGTGAGTTTCCAGAGCGTGAAGGCCGCGCTGATGAATCCGGTGAAGAGTTTGCGGAGCGAATGATGATGAGGACTTCTCAATCAAAAATCTCACTCAGCGGAAGTTCAAACCCAGTATTCGGATCACGAAGCGAGACATCGCCCTTGATATATTCAAAGGTATCGACCCCGGAATACACCATGATCGTTTTCAGACTCGGCAATACGATCCAGCAGGATTTTACACCGAATTCAAAGTACCGATACGTCTTGTCGACTAAGTCCTGTAATTTTTGCTCGGGTGATAATATCTCGATTGTTACGAGGGGCGGCTTGTCGGTCTCGATGACGTCATGGCGCAAGTCGATATCGAATTTAGGATAAATGGCGATGTCGGGTACCGTTCCCTTGCCGGGCGTATCGAGGCTGAGTTCGGGCATCAGCTTGTACTCATTGCGATACCGAAGATTGAACTGAAACGAAATATTATCCTGAATGAAGGCGTGATTGGTGCTGGGCATAGGCTTCCCCCTTTCAAGTTCGTACTCCGAGATTTCCCGCTCTGCCAGGGTTTCGGTTAATGTTGCCATGATTATTAAATTGTTTTTTCAAAGATAGCCATAAATCCAAATAACCATGCTCCTGAATTACCTCAAAATCGCCCTCCGTCACTTCCGGCGGCAGAAGTTCTTCTCCCTTATCAACGTCACGGGTCTGGCCGTGGGGCTGGCCGCCTGCTGGCTCATCGCGCTGTACGTGCAGCACGAGCGAAGCTTCGACGATTATTTGCCCAACGCCGACCGCATTTGCGCGGTAGCCTTCGACCTCAAAATGGGCGACCAGGAGGCCGTGACAACCAACACGCCGCCGCCCGTCGGGCCGCGTCTGGCCGAGGATTTTCCTGAGGTGGAAATGGCCGCTCGAACGTTCAATCTGGGCAGCGTGATCGTGCAACGCGAGGCGATGCAGGGCAAAGAACTCATTACCTTCAACGAGTACAACAACGTCCTGGCCGCCGACACGGCTTTCCTGGAATTATTCGGCTTTCCGATGGTGGAGGGCAACGCCTTCTCTGCCCTCGACGTACCGGGCAGCGTCGTGCTGACGGAAAGCATGGCCCGCAAATACTTCGGTGAGCAAGCCGCTCTGGACCGATCTTTAAAACTCAACGACTATCCCTATAAAGTGACGGGCATCGTGCGGGATTTGCCCTCCAATTCCACAGTGCAATTCGGGTTTCTGGCAACGATGAGCAACTTCCCTGTAGTGGAGCGCTTCTCGTGGAGCTGGGTTTGGTTGCAGGTCGATACCTGGGTGCGGCTGAAGCAACCCGCCACGGAACAATCAGTGGCCAACTTGGAAAAGAAATTCCCGGCGATGGTACGCCGCTACGCCCCCGCCGCCTACGCCCGCCTCGGGCAGGATTTGACCAAAAACCTCGATAATGGCGACCGCCTCGACGTGAAACTTTTACCACTGGAAAAACTTCACCTGGGCTATACCGACCTTTCGTCGCGCCTAAGCACCCTCGGCGACGGACGGCAAGTTGGGATGTTTGCCCTCATCGGCGGCTTGATTTTGCTTCTGGCCTGCGTCAATTTCATGAACCTCAGCACAGCCCGCTCTATGAAGCGGTCGCGGGAGGTGGGCGTGCGTAAAGCGCTGGGGTCGCAGCGAGGCGCGTTGGTCGCGCAGTTTCTGGTCGAGTCGCTGCTGCTGAGCGCGGTGGCCTTATTACTGGCGGCTTTGCTGGCAAGCGTGGTGCTGCCTTTTTACAACAACCTGACGGGACTCATACTGGCACCAAACGATCTTTTTTCGTTCAAAATCATCGGCTTCGTGCTGCTGCTACCGCTCGTGACGGGCTTACTCGGCGGGCTTTACCCGGCGTTTTATTTGTCAAAATTCAAGGCTGTGGAAATGTTCAAACCCGTATCCGGGCGGGGACGGGGCGGATTGCTCTCCGTCAGGAGTGGCTTGGTGGTGTTTCAATTTGCGGTCTCCATCGTGCTGATGCTGGGTTCATTCGTGGTGTTCCGGCAACTGGAATTTGCCCAAAAACAAACGCCCGGCCTGAATCGTGAACACCTGCTGGTCATCGAGAACACGCGTCATTTTACTTCGTCTTCGGCGCGGGAAGCTTTCCGGCAGCAACTCGCTAACCTGCCCGAAGCCGTGGACGCCACGCATTCCACTTTTCTGCCTTCCCTGGGGAATTTCGGTGACTTTTACGAACCCGAACAAGGGGATGAGGCGCATTCGGTCGTGCCGAGCCTGTCCCTCGGCTCATTCCTAACCGACGCGGACTTTGTCCCCACGCTGGGCGTCGAAATTTTGGCCGGACGGAACTTCCGCCCCAACTCGGCGAGTGATTCGGCCTCCGTTATTCTGAACGAAACCGCCGTGAAAGCCATCGGCTGGCAAAATCCTGTCGGCCAATGGCTGCGCTATCCCGGCAACGCTAACCAGCGCTTTCAGGTCATCGGCGTCATGCGCGACTTCAACGATGCGTCCGTCCGCACCACCATCGAGCCGATGGCGCTTTTCCACGAAGCATCGAAAACTTACCAAACCAATGCTCTCTACATCGCGCTGCGGTTGCGTCCCGGCACCGAAAAACAAGCCGTCGCAAAAGCCACCGCCCTCTGGGAAAAAGCAGTTCCCAACGTACCCTTCGACTACGATTTCCTGGACGCCACCTTCGCCCGGCTCTATCGCACCGAGGCCCAAACGGGATCGGTGCTGAGTATTCTGACGGGCCTTGCCCTGTTCATCGGTTGTTTGGGTTTGTTTGCCCTGGCAGCTTACACCGCCGAAAGCCGCACCAAGGAAATCGGTGTCCGCAAAGTACTGGGGGCGAGCGTCGCTAGCATCGTCTCACTGCTTTCCAAAGATTTTTTAAAAATGGTCATAGTCGCCATCGTCATTGCCACGCCGCTGGCCTGGTACGTGGCTAATAGTTGGTTGCAGGATTTTGCCTATAAAATCGATCTGGCGTGGTGGTACTTCGCCGCAGCGGGCGGCGTGGCCATCCTCATTGCGCTGCTGACGGTGAGTTTCCAGAGCGTGAAGGCGGCGGTGGCGAATCCGGTGGAGTCGTTGCGGTCGGAATAGATGGTCTTCGGCTCCGCTCAGACTGACAGAGGGCAGGAACTTGTCAGTCTGAGCGGAACCGAAGACCGTCCTGACTGTCCATTTTCGCAACCCAAGTGTTCGAAATCGGACAGTTTTTTGTTCGTGTTTTAATTTAAAATTCTGATTATCAATAAAATATTTTTCAGGCATACCTTTTTCTCTGCTGTTTGGCAACGACGGGCGGACACATAGGTTCGCCCAGCGTGGCCCACCCTACCAGACTTGCTTTATGGTTCGCAATTATCTCAAAATCGCCTACCGGAATTTAATCCGTGACAAACACTTTTCTTTGATCAACATTGCCGGTTTGGCCGTCGGGATGGCCGCTACTTTGTTGATCTTGCAGTACGTGACTTTTGAAAGAAGCTACGACCGCTTTCATACTAAATCCGACCGGATCTTTCGGGTAAAAACGGATCGTTTCGAGAAGGGCGTACTTGCGACCGAGTGGGCAGGCGGACCGTTTGCCGTGGGCAATCACATGAAAGACGCCCTACCCGAAGTGGAAGACTATGTCAAGATGAGCATGAATGGCCGTAGTGAATTGGAAGTGAATGATAATGCGATCAAAGTGGATCAGAGTTCCTTCGCCAGCAAGTCCTTTTTCAAGGTGTTTTCGTATCCTTTGCTGAGCGGCGATGCACAAACGGCGCTGAATGAACCAAACGCCGTGGTTATCTCTGAGTCTTTGGCCAAACGCCTGTTTGGTAGCGGCAATCCTTTGGGTGAGACCATCATGTTGAATCGGGATTTACCAATCAAAGTAACGGGCCTATACCGAGATTTTCCCACCAACACACATTTACAGGCCGAGTTCCTGGTGTCTTTCGCTACACTCGAGAGGCTGATGAATCCAGAAAACGATCCTGAGCAAGATTTGGATAACGCCTGGAATCGAGATGGTTGCCTTACCTACCTTTTGGTAAAGGAAGGGACGAATCCCCAAAAACTCGAAGCCGAATTTCCGGCTTTCATCGCCCAAGCCCAACCCGAAACGGTGACGGGAACCTATGGGCTGGCCTTTCATCTGCAATCGTTGCCCGACATTCATTTGTACTCGCACTACATGATGGAAGCCGGGCCGAACGGTGACGGCAAGGCGGTGTGCATTTTGTTGGCCGTGGCCCTGTTTATCATCCTTATCGCTTGGGTAAACTACGTCAATTTGGCCACGGCGCGCGCCATTCGTCGGGCGCGGGAAGTGGGTGTCAGGAAAGCGGTTGGCTCGTTCCGAAGCCAACTCGTGAGCCAATTTTTACTTGAATCGGCCCTGCTGAATTTTGTGGCGGTCGCGGCAGCCTGCATCATTGTGGCTACCTCCCTGCCCTTGTTCAATCATTTTACGGGTCAAAGCCTTACGCATTCCCTGTTTAACACTTCGCAATTCTGGCTGGGGCTGGGCGTGATGTTCATCACGGGGACAGTTCTCTCGGGAGCTTATCCGGCCTTCGTTCTGTCGGGGTTCAAGCCCACCGAGGTACTCAAAGGCGGTACCTCTGGCCAGGGCCAGGGAGCCGTTCTGCGCAAATCGCTGGTGGTGGTGCAGTTCGCGGCTTCCGTATTTTTACTGGTCGGCACCATTACCGTCTTCCGGCAAGTCCAATTCATGCGAAACCAAAATTTGGGCGTCGATGTCGACCAAACCCTTGTCCTTTCCAGGCCCGTCAATGATTCCACCAGAGTGTCGCGCACCAAGGCATTCAAAGAAGAAATTTTGCGGCAATCGATGTTCAAAAGCGTCACGGTTTCAAACACGATTCCGGGCGAAAAGGTCATAGGTAACGTCGGAGGAATTCGGCTGGAAAGCGCCCCCGAAAACACGGGTAAGCAATACCGATTCATCTGGACAGACTATGATTTCATTCCTTCGTTTGGTTTGAAAGTCGTGGCCGGGCGCAATTTCAACAATGCCCTGGGCGAAAAAGACGCCGTAGTTTTCAACCGGATGGGTGCCAAACAACTGGGTTTCGATGACCCCGAAAAAGCCCTGGGTGAGAAAATTAATTTTGATGGAAATATTCGCACGATTGTGGGCGTCGTAGAAGATTTTCACCAAGAATCGCTTCGCGAGGCTTACGAACCGCTCATTCTATGCTTAGAACCTAACGTCAACGGTACTATCTCGCTCAAATTGAACACGAAAACTGTAGACGAGGCAGTAACGGCCGTCAAAAAAGCCTGGGCGCAATTCTTTCCGGAGGAGGCTTTTGAATACGCTTTCCTGGATGAAAAATACGACAAGCAATACCAGGCCGACGAACGCTTCGGGCAAATATTTGGATTTTTTGCCCTGCTGGCCGTCCTGGTTTCCTGCCTTGGCCTGCTGGGCCTATCGTCGTTCGTCACCTCGCAACGCACCAAAGAAATTGGTATCAGGAAAGTATTGGGCGCGTCGGTAGCCAGCGTCATGAGTCTGCTGGCCAAGGACTTTCTGATATTGGTCACACTCGCCATCGTCATCGCCTCGCCCATTGCCTTTTATCTGATGAACCAAT
The DNA here is from genome assembly GCA_038235275.1 of Cytophagales bacterium. Taxonomy (GTDB): domain Bacteria; phylum Bacteroidota; class Bacteroidia; order Cytophagales; family Spirosomataceae; genus Persicitalea. The sequence continues at coordinate 54,387 of JBBSUC010000014.1, forward strand.
GGCTGGACAATTTCGCATTTAGCACCTCGATGCCATGGTGGATATTCGCTGCCGCTGGATTGGCTACGCTCGCCGTTGCACTAATTACCGTAAGTTTTCAAGCGATCAAAGCCGCGCTAATGAATCCGGTGGAGTCGCTGCGGTCGGAATAAAACAGGTAGAAAGGAGGAAAGGGAACTGGCGCAAGCTCTTTCCCCCTTTCTACCTTTAAAACGAAGGCACCCGAATAATATCTCCTCCCCGCATCGCCGACTCGTGCGCCAGAATACCCACGCTCGTCCAGTTGGCCGACTGCATGGCGTTGGGGAACGGGTCGCGGTCTTCGACCAGGGCCGAGACGAACTCGTGAACGAGGTGCGGGTGCGAGCCGCCGTGGCCCCCGCCCTGCACGAAGGAAAGGTGGGCATTCTCGCCCGCGTCATACACGCCGCGGCCCGTGAACGACTGGATTTCTTCGGGAAGTAAGTGGGCGTAATCCGGCGTTTCGACGCGCTCGGGGATTTCAGGTTCGGGCTTTTTGGCGGTGTGAATTACAGGATGTTCTCCTTCGATGAGCGGCCACTCGAAGGATTTTTTAGTGCCATAAACCTCGAAACTCTCGCGGTACTGCCGCGCCGTGTCGAAGAGGGAACGATAGACATAGGCCGACAAATCGCTGTCCCGGAACTTGATGTGCGCCGACTCGACGGCGAAGGGCGAGTTGTGGATCTTGGCCAATTCCTCGGTGATGGTTCCCGAGCCGAAGCAGGAGACGTACTCCGCTTCCAGCCGCAGCAGGCCCGCCACCGGGCCCACGCAGTGCGTGGCGTAGTGCATCGGCGGCAGCCCCGGCCAATAATCGGGCCAACCCTCCATTTCCTGCTGGTGGCTGGCTTTCAGGAACTGCACTTTACCCAGTTCGCCTTTCTCGTACAACTCTTTAACAAACAAAAATTCGCGGGCGTACACCACCGTTTCCATCATCATGTATTTCAAGCCCGTTTCGCGGCAGGTCTTGACGATTTCGGCGCAGTCTTCCACTGAAGTAGCCATCGGTACGGTACAGGCCACGTGCTTGCCTGCCCGCAGTGCCTTCAGGGTCTGCTCGGCGTGGTTGGGGATGGGCGAGTTGAGGTGCACCGCGTCCACTTCGGGGTCGGCCAGCAAATCCTCGTAGCTGGTGTAGCGCTTTTCAATGCCAAATTCGTCACCCACGGCGTCGAGTTTGGCCTGAGTACGCTGACAAATGGCGTACATATTGGCAGCAGGGTGACGTTGGTAAATGGGAATGAACTCGGCCCCAAATCCCAGGCCGACGATGGCGACGTTGATTTTTTTCATAGTGTTGTTAAAAGCTTTTTTTCTGGAATCCTTACTATTGCACAGCACAAAAAAAGGCGATCCCCGTTTGGAAACCGCCTTTTATACTAAAAAAATTCTTTTTTTATTTCTCCGAAGAAGGCTTCGAAGCCGCGCCTTTTTCCACAACTTCACCTTTCAGGAAAAGCGTCAGGCTGGGTGATTCGGCGTTGCTGAACACCGTAATGGACTTGTTGAAAGTACCCATGGCGGCGGCGTTGTAAGTAGCCTTAACGGTTCCCGTTTGCTTAGGCAGTACGGGCTTATCAGTGTAGCTAGGCGTAGTGCAACCACAAGACGCGCTCACATTGGAAATGACGATCGGCTCGGTACCAGTATTTGTGAAAACAAACTCCTGCGTTACAGGCTTACCCTGCTCGACCTTACCAAAGTTGTGGGTTTCTTCCTTAAACTTCATAACACCCTTCTGAGCAAAGCTCGCGGAAGAGATGGTCAACAGGACGACGACGACTGAAAAAAACTTTTTCATGATAGATAGAAAAAATGGTTTATTGAGAAATGGTTTGTTACGTAAGTTACGGATTTAGAAGCAAAAGCTTTGCCAAATAATTCCTCTGACAGGACTTTTTCAACAAAGTAACGCGGAAAATCGTTTTTTTGAAAGGATATTTTTATTTTTAATTTTGACCCAATTCAGTAAAAAACGTATCTTAACCCCACGATCTGCGCCCTGGCCTTTTTGAAATTCCTATGCTCCTAAACGAAACCCTGTCGGAAAATAGTCTGTTCACCGTCGAGAAAGTGCTGACCGACTATCGTTTGGCCTGCGAAAGTCGGGCGGTAAGCCTATTGGGTCGTAAGGACGCAATGGGGGGCCGGGCCAAGTTCGGGATTTTCGGCGATGGTAAGGAAGTAGCGCAACTAGCTCTGGCGGGTGCATTCCGGCGCGGCGATTTCCGCTCGGGCTACTACCGTGACCAGACTATCGAGGCCGCTCTCGGCAACCTGACCTGGCAACAGTTTTTTGCCCAGCTTTACGCCCACCCCGACCTGGCCCACGAGCCGCACACGGGCGGACGCTCCATGAACGGCCACTACGCCACCCGCTGGCTCGACGCCGAAGGTCATTGGCTGGATCAAACTAAGCTCTACAATTCTGTCTGCGACATCTCGCCTACCGCCGGGCAAATCCCGCGCGCACTGGGGCTGGCCTATGCCTCCAAGCTATACCGCTACAATAAGGAGATCCAATACCTCGACACTTTTTCCCACCACGGCAACGAAATCGTTTTCGCCACCATCGGCGACGCCTCCACTTCGCAGGGAATGTTCTGGGAAACGATGAACGCCGCCGGGGTGCTGCAAGTGCCGCTGCTGATGTCGGTCTGGGACGACGGCTACGGCATTTCGGTGCCAATCGAGTACCAAACCACCAAGCAGAGCATCTCCAAGGCCCTGGCCGGGTTGCAACGTAACGCCCACGAGGAAGGGGTAGAAATCATGACCGTCAACGGCTGGGACTACCCGGCTCTGATAGAGACCTACCAAAAAGCCGCCGACCTCTGCCGTTACGAGCAGGTCCCCGTGCTGGTTCACGTGGAGGAACTCACCCAGCCGCAGGGTCACTCGACCTCCGGCTCGCACGAGCGTTACAAACCCGAAGCGCGGCTGGCCTGGGAAGCCGAGCGCGACTGCAATGCCCATTTTCGGGAGTGGATTTTGGAAAATGGCTACGCCACGGTCGAGGAGTTGGAAAAAATTGAAACCGAGGCCAAAGAAACCGCCCGCGCCGCCCGCGACCGAGCGTGGAAGGCGTATCGCAAATCCATCGAAACGGACCTGAAAGTCGCCCAGCAATTACTGGAAACCGCCACCCAGGAAAGCAACGACCATACCGACGAACTCAAAAACAGCATTGCCGCCCTGCACAAGGCGCAGTTCCCCATCCGCCGCGACATCGTCGGCGCGGTGCGCAAGGCACTGCGGGCGTTGCGTAACGAGCTCATCCCTAGTCGTCCGCTGTTGAAAGAATGGTTGCAGCGGGAGCAGAGACTAAATGAAGCCCGCTACAACGACCACTTATACAGCGAGTCGGACGAGTCGCCGCTGCGGGTACCGCCTGTGGCTGCCACCTACTCCGACGACAGCCCAATGGTGGATGGTCGCGAGGTGATCCGCTCCTATTTCGATGTTCTCTTTGGCCGTGATCCGCGCGTGTTGGCCTTGGGCGAGGACGTCGGCCAAATTGGCGACGTGAACCAGGGAATGGCGGGTCTGCAGGAAAAGTACGGCGAAATACGTATTACCGACACGGGTATTCGCGAAACGTCCATCATGGGGCAGGGCATTGGCCTTGCCATGCGCGGGCTGCGGCCCATCGTCGAAATCCAGTATTTCGACTACGTATTCTACTGCCTGGCCACGCTCACCGACGACCTGGCCACGCTACGCTACCGCACGGCGGGCGGCCAGAAAGCCCCGCTCATTATCCGTACCCGCGGCCACCGGCTGGAAGGTATCTGGCACAGTGGCTCCCCGATGGGGGCCATGCTCGGTAGTCTGCGCGGACTACACATCGCGGTGCCTCGCGACTTCACCCAAGCCGCCGGGCTGTACAACACCCTGATGCAAGGCGACGACCCCGCCCTGGTCGTGGAGCCCCTGAATGCTTACCGCCTGAAAGAAAAACTACCCGACAATCTCGGCGATTACAACGTACCGCTGGGTCAGCCCGAGGTAATCCGCGAAGGCACCGACTTGACCATTGTGACCTACGGCTCTATGTGCCGCATCGTGCTGGACGCCGCCGCCCAACTGGCCGAGGTCGGGATCGAGGTGGAAGTTATCGACGTGCAGACGTTGTTACCCTTCGACCTTGACCACAGGATTGTCGAGTCCATCCAGAAAACCAACCGGGTAATTTTTGCCGACGAAGACTTTCCCGGCGGGGCGTCGGCCTTTATGATGCAGGAGGTTTTGGAAAAACAAAATGCCTACCGCTGGCTCGACTCGGCTCCGAAAACCATCGCCTCCCAGCCCCACCGCGCGGCCTATAGTTCCGACGGCGATTATTTCTCGAAGCCCAACGCCGAGAATGTCTTCGAAGCAGCATACAATTTACTGCACGAGGCTGAACCGCAGCGATTTCCAGCTTACTTGTAACGCGTGCCGTGAGTCCCTATCCCCACTTTGGCAAACGTTCGTTCGACTTGGCGATGTCTTTTGTGGGTCTCATCCTTCTTTCGCCCTTTTTACTAATCATTGCTCTGCTTTTAGCCGCAGCCAATCGGGGCAGTCCATTTTTCCAACAGCCACGTCCGGGTCGAAACGGCCAAGTTTTTGTTCTAATAAAATTCAAAACCATGAATGACCGCCGTGACGCCGCTGGAAAACTACTCCCCGATGCCGAGCGGCTGACCACGCTGGGAAAGATCATTAGGAAAACATCACTAGATGAACTTCCCCAACTCTGGAATGTCCTGCTAGGCGACATGAGCCTCATCGGCCCCCGTCCCCTTTTGGTCGGGTACTTACCACTTTATAGCGAGGAGCAAAGTAAACGCCACATCGTCCGCCCGGGCATCACGGGCTGGGCGCAAGTCAACGGTCGCAACGCCCTGAGTTGGGAAGAAAAATTCAAACATGACGTCTGGTACGTCGAAAACATTTCTCTTTCACTGGATGTAAAAATCTTCTGGCTGACGATCATCCAGGTATTTAGGGGTGAAGGAGTCACTTCTGATACATCGGCGACAATGGAGCGGTTTAAGGGAGTAGGAAAGTGATGGCGTGTTTGCCCGATGGCTGACGCACGCTGGGCGATCACCTGGGTTCGCAGGTGCGCCTGTCCGACCCTACAAATCAACTTCGGTTCAACAATTCCACAAATCAACAGCCAAACCATGCTTCTCTACGGGGCCAGCGGCCATGCCAAAGTGATAAATTCCATTCTGCGGGCGGTGGGGCAGGAAGTGACTGCCATTTTTGACGATGATTTGGGCAAGAAAAACTTGGGTGATGTCCCCGTCGTGGGTGTTTACGACCCCGATTTTCAGCCCGCCGCACCGCTGATAATTTCTATTGGCTACAACAATATTCGCCGAAAAGTAGCTGCAAACATTCGTCACCGCTTCGGGACAGCTATTCATCCCTCGGCTATCGTGGAGGAAACGGCAATCATCGGCGAGGGGACCGTCATCATGCCGGGTGTCATCATACAGGCCGACGTGCGGCTGGGTCGCCACGTGATTGTCAACACCGCCGCCACCGTGGATCACGATTGCATTTTGGGCGATTTTGTCCATCTAGCGCCGGGCGTGGTACTTTGCGGCGCGGTGCGGGTCGGCGAAGGAACCTTGCTCGGCGCGGGTAGCATAGTGGCTCCTAACCTGACCATCGGCGCGAACTGCCTAGTTGCCGCCGGGAGCGTGGTGACGACGCATCTTCCCGATGGAGCTACCGCACGAGGAAATCCGGCGCGGGTAGTTGGTAATTCTGAATAAATGAAAAAACTCCTTCTCTCTTCTCCCCACCTCAGCGGCCGCGAACTGCCTTACGTGCAGCAGGCCTTCGATACCAACTGGATTGCGCCATTGGGACCCAACGTGGATGGTTTCGAACACGAGCTCTGCGCTTACGTCGGAACGGGCCACGCCGCCGCCGTGTCTTCCGGCACAGCAGCCATTCATCTGGCACTCATTATGCTGGGCGTTTCGGCGGGCGACGTGGTGCTTTGTCAGTCGTTTACTTTTGCTGCTTCGGCTAACCCAATCGTGTACCAAAACGCGACGCCCGTCTTTATTGACAGCGAAACCGATACCTGGAACCTCTGCCCTGAGGCCTTGGAAAAAGCATTGAAATATTATACGCAACTTGGCAAAAAACCGAAGGCGGTCATCGGCGTTCACCTGTACGGAATGCCTGCCAAATTGGGGGAGATTACAGCTTTGTGCGACAGGTACGAAGTGCCTTTCGTGGAGGATGCCGCTGAGGCGTTGGGATCGACGTATTCCGGACAAAAGGCGGGTTCGTTCGGGAGGATGTCGGTGCTGTCGTTCAATGGAAACAAAATTATCACTACGTCGGGCGGCGGAGCTTTGCTTTCTGCCAATGAAGATTTTATAAAAAAGGCGAAATTCCTGGCGACCCAGGCCCGCGACGAAGCCCCGCACTATCAGCATTCCGAGATCGGCTACAACTACCGGATGAGCAACGTGAGCGCGGGTATCGGTCGGGGTCAACTTGAGGTAATTGACGAACGCGTGGGCCAGAGGCGGGCCAATTTTGACTTTTATAAGAAAGAACTTTGCGATCTTCCTGGTCTGACGTTTCAGCCGGAATCCGAAGGCAGTTTTTCTAACCGCTGGCTCACTTGTCTGACAATCGACCCGCTACAGTCGGGTGGCATTACGCGGGAAAGAATACGACTGGGTTTGGCAAAAAAAAACATTGAATCCCGCCCGCTGTGGAAGCCGATGCACTTGCAACCCGTCTTTAAGGATGCACCCTACTTCGGCGGGAAAGTGGCTAAAAACCTATTTGAAATGGGTTTGTGCTTACCCTCAGGTTCTAACCTGGAAACCGCCGATTTGCAACGCGTTACTTCGGAGATCAAAACACTGTTTGAAATTTGACAACTTTTAAAACGGTGTCAAATCTGACTCTACCTAAATCGTGTTTAACACACTTTTGCCCAACGCAATCAACTGCTCGGGTGTGCGGTAGCCGATCACTTTACGGACAATTTTACCACTCGGCTCAATGAAAAACAATGTCGGATACGCTTCCATTGGAAATTGCCGCGCCAACTGTGGCCCCTCGCCACGTTCCATATCTACCTTAACGTTGATGAAGTTTTTATTGAAAAGCTCGCCGACGTCTGAGCGGGTGAAAACATTCTTTTGCAGTAGCTTACACGGGCCGCACCAACTGGCGTAGGCATCCAGGAAAATAATTTTGTTTTCTGCCTTGGCTTTCTTCACGATACTCGCCCAGGCCTCGTCGGTAAACTGAATTCCTGTTTCAGTGGCCAGTTTAGCTGCGTCGCCGGGCCCGGTGGCCCTGGCACTTACGATAGTCAGCGATAGTAACGCCCAAATCCACCCAATTTTTTGCAAACCTCTCATGTCGTTCCGTTCGGTTTCTTTTTATAAAGACGCCTACTTAACGCAGGGAGGTATCGATTTCGTTTCGCAGCCGTGCTTTTTCCTTACCTTTACGCCCTCAAATTATCACTAAAGCCATGATTATCCAGCAAGCCAAATACGCCGTCAGCAACGTGGATTATCGGGAATGCCCCGCGCCTAACCTGCCGGAGTTTGCCTTCATTGGACGTTCCAATGTAGGAAAGTCATCGCTCATTAATATGCTAATGCAGCGAAAATCGCTGGCTAAAACCTCGGGAACGCCCGGAAAAACGCAGCTTATCAACCACTTTCTAATCAACGACACCTGGTATCTGGTGGACCTGCCTGGCTATGGCTACGCCAAAATTGCCAAGACAGAGCGGATGAAATGGGAAGGCATGATCTACGATTATCTGCGCTACCGTCCCAATCTGGTCTGCACCTTTGTATTAGTGGACAGCCGCCACGACCCGCAGACGATCGATCTGGAATTTATGGAGCTGCTCGGTGAGGAAGGTGTCCCGTTTCATATCGTGTTTACTAAGGCTGACAAGGTTAAGAAATCAGAGTTGGACGGACAGATTGCCCGCTATAAGCAAAAATTGCTCGAAAGCTGGGAGGAACTACCGCCTTCGTTCGTGACCTCCGCCGAAAAAGGCGACGGCCGCGAAGCTTTGCTGGAAGCAATACAAACCTACAGCGAGACGTTTGTCAACTAAATAATTTTTACCTTTGCGGCACTTTTAAGGAAAAGCAATCAGTTTTTGTATTCAAAGAATAAAACTCCGAAATGGAAATATTGAAGGAAATAGCGAATGTATCGGGTAAAGGTGGCCTGTACCGAATTTTGAAGCCCAGCCGCGCGGGCGTTATCGTGGAAAGTCTGGAAGGGAAAGGCGAGAAAACGATGATTGGCGCATCGGCCAGGGTATCAGTGCTGAAAGACGTGTCCATTTTTACGGAGGGCGACCAGGACTCCATTCCGCTGGCTGACGTCTTCCTGAAAATAAGAAAAAAGCATGGCGAGCAAGTGGATCTCGACCTGAAACAAGCTTCCGATAAGGACTTGGTGGAGTTTTTAGACGGCGTGCTGCCTGAATTCGACCGCAGCCGCGTGTATGTGTCCGACATCAAGAAAATAGTGCAGTGGTACAACACGCTTTCGGCGCACTTTCCGAATGATTTCGTCCCGTCTCCTCCTCCGAAGAAGACGATTGTGGTTTCCACGGAGAGCAAATCAGCCAGAGAGGATAAATCGACGGAAGAAGGCGAGCTCGCCGAAGCCAACGAAACATCGGAAGAACCCGAGAAGTCTGAGATTTCTGAATAATCCTCCCGACATTTTCTCAAACACAGGAACACCCCGCAACTTTTGCGGGGTTTCTTCATTTTATCTCAAGCAGGTCCGAACCAAATGACTTCTTTTTAGTTTTGGCATAAAAATTTGAACACAATATTGAATTGTTCAAATAATCAGTACCACGCTTTCTACGAAATATTTAACTTTCGGACTATTCCTGAAATTCCCCCTATTTGACATCCACAAATCATGTATATCAACCGGATTAGCCATTACCTGCCGAACGAGGTGGTAGATAATGAATATTTCACCAAACTAAATGACCTTTCCAGCGAGTGGATCGTGGATCGGACGGGTATCCGAGAGCGCCGCAAGGCGGGTGAAGGCGAAAACACCAATACGATGGCCATTGCGGCCGTAGAAGCGTTGCTGGAAAACATTCCTTACAGCAAGAACGAAATTGATCTGATCGTCGGGGCAACCTATACTCCCTACGACACCATCGTTACGCTGGCGCACGCCGTGCAACATCACCTGGAAATCCCCGACATTCCGGTCGTTTCGGTGTCGTCGGCCTGCTCGTCGTTGCTCAATGCTATCGAGTTGGTGGAGGGTTATTTTGCCATGAAAAAAGCCTCCCGTGCTCTGGTGGTCGTCTCGGATCACAACACGGCTTACAATAACGAAAAAGACACCATGTCGGGGCACCTGTGGGGGGATGGGGCTTCGGCGCTGCTAATCTCGAAAGAACGCCAAACGGATTCCGATCTCTTCATCCGCAAAATAATCACGGGCGGAGCCGCTACCAGCGGTAAGGCCATAGAGGCCGTGGTGCTGCGCCCCAACGAGCGTGGCGTGGTGATGCCTTACGGTCGCGACGTGTTCCAGAATGCCTGTACCTATATGCCCAAAGTGAGCCAGCAAGTGCTGGAAGCCTGCGGGCTGGGCATCGCCGACATCGACTACCTCATTCCGCACCAGGCTAACCACCGCATCAGCCTGAACGTAATCAATACGATGGGGATTCCCGAAGAAAAGCTGCTTTCCAACATTCAGCGACTGGGCAACACCGGTTGTGTGGGTTGTGCCATCGCGCTTTCTGAAAACATGGAACGTTTCAAAAAAGGGGATGTGCTGGTGGTGACGGTCTTCGGCGGAGGTTATTCATACGGGGCAATGTTAATCGAGGTATAGTGAGAACAGGCGTAGGCTTACTGTCAACTAAGCTAAATCACTCGCTTCAATACCAGCGTAGTAAAAACAAGCGATCCCTTCCGACTAACAATGAGGTTAATGGATCGCCCCTCCTTCCGCTGTAGGAGTTTGTAAATCTCGGTCATACTGAGCACTCTGGCTGCTGCGTTGTTAATAAACATCAGGCGGTCGCCTTCCAGTAGTCCCGCACGGAAGGCGGGTGAGTCGTCCATAACCCGGTCCACGTAGTATTCTCGAAAATCAGTTCCCTTCGCCCTCAGGTCCATGCCGCTCATATCGTGTTCAAAAGTCTCCTTCATGGCTTTCTTGACAGGTTTCATGGCCATGTATTTTTCGGGATAATTGATCGTAATCCGAAAGCGTCGCAACAGTTCGCCACCGATATTGCCTTGCCGATTGAAAGTAGGATCAATCTTTCCCCCAAAGGAAGCGCTATCAGGATAAGAAGTGACCACTTGCGAAAGATCGTACTTCCCAATTCGGAGTTTATCCAGCCGTCCGAGTTTGCCGCTGATCTTGCCCGATAGTCCCATCCCGAGCTGGACATCGATAGTCGTATCGGGTAGCGGAGTTCTGGTGACAAAGGTATTGAGCATCAAGGCGTGGCCCGCCCCGGTGTCGAGTAGCAGCTTGACTATTTCTGCTTTCCCCAGTTCGCTGATGGTTATATTGTCAATATAAGGTTTCTTGTTAATGATTTCGAGCGGAATTTTGGTACCGTAGGAGCGACGAAATTTGAAATACTCAGGCAATTGAATCAGAAGTTGCCGATGCTGAAAATCAATTGTGATCACAAATCGCTCGAAAAAGTCGTAGCCGATCAGTCCGTGGATGGGTGTTCCCACCAGTTCCGATAATTTGAGAACATCTTTTTTTAACACGATCAGGTTGTGGTCGTCGATGCGGGCGTAGCCTACCCGCAGCGTATTACCAATGCTGACCACCGCCTCCAGGGTGCTGTCCGCTCCTACCCCATCAAGCTGGATCGTACGGACATAATCCGAATTGAGGTATTTTGCCACGGACGTATCGGTAACGATCGTATTACTCACCCCTGTATCGAGAATAAAATGCAGGGTGTCGGACTTATTGATCGTGGCCGGGATAATGATGAGGTTGGCGTGCAGCTCGAAGGGAATGCGGGCACTGCGGCGTTTTTGGATGAGGTGAAAGCCGAAAGTTCGGTTTTTCTGCGCCTCCGCCAGCAGAGGGCAACCCACAAAAAAGACCGTGAAGGCAAGTAGTAAAGCTATTTTCATCCGCATAGCGCCAAACTTCCCCAAGTTGCAAAAACTCCGCAAAAAATACTATTCGGACACAAACAAAATGCCGAAAGGTGAACCAGGAACACTATTCCTGACCCGCCCTCCGGCACTTGAACAATGAATGGAGCTTGCGGCATCCACAAGCACCATTCATCACTCATCACTCATCATTGATTTAGTTGGCTTCGGGGGTCGAATAGCGCATCGGCTTCCAGGTATTATTGGCAGGATTCATGTCCGGCAACACATTGTCAGGATCGAGCCGCACTGAACGCAACGGCTGTTGGGTGTCGGTCTTAAAAGTCCAGCTACCGCCCCGCTGCCAGATTTCGATTGGGAACTCCATACGCATTTTCTTCCCTGTGACATCTTCCAGTTCCACCGTAGCGGGCATCGCCCACTGGTCCAGGTTTTCGATGGTAATCAAAGCCCCTTTCTGGGGGTTTTGCTCGACGTAAATCACATCCTTTACACTCTGGTCCAGCTTGTAATTTTCAAAGAACCAGCCCTTCCAGAACCAACCCAGATCCTCCCCGCCCACGTCTTCCATGGTACGGAAAAAATCGTAAGGCGTAGGGTGCTTGAAAGCCCAGCGCTTCACGTACTGCCGGAAGGCATAGTCGAAGCGTTCTTTACCCAGTACTTGCTCGCGCAGCATTTTCAAGCCAATACCGGGTTTATAATAAGCTTCGATACCTAAGGCACGGGCGCTCACCACGTCGGGAATGTTCATAATCGCATCGTCGCTGGCCGGGAACAAAGCGGGGGCGGTGCGCTGCATATCCATAGGACGGCTTTTGTACTCACCGTTGTTGAAGGCGTCGGTCGAGAGGAAGTTGATGAAGGTATTGAAGCCTTCGTCCATCCAGGCGTATTTACGCTCGTTGCTGCCTACAATCATCGGGAACCAGTTGTGGCCGAATTCGTGATCGGTTACGCCCCAGAGACTAGCCTCGCGGCTCTCGTGGCCGCAGAACACGATGCCGGGGTACTCCATACCGCCCACGATACCCGCCACATTGGTGGCTACCGGATAACTGAACTCGTACACATAATTAGAATAAAACTCGATGCATGCCTTCACATATTCCGTGGAGCGCCCCCAGCCCTTCGCGCCGCCATCTTCGGCGGGGTAAACCGACTGCGCCAGAGCAGTTTTGCCGCTGGGCAAATTCATGCGCGCGGCATCCCAGACGAATGACTTAGATGTTGCCCAGGCCACGTCGCGGGTCTGCTGACAACGGAAACGCCAAGTCAACGTGCCGGATTGCTTGGGCCGTGAGTCGGCGCTGGCCACCTCCTCAGCGGTGCGAATCATCACCGTCGAGTCGCTCTTGGCGGCGCGGTCCAGGCGGTTGCGTTGCTCTTTGGTTAGCACGTCGTTGGGGTTGAGCAGCTCACCCGAACCCACCACGATGTGGTCCCAGGGTACGGTGACGGCGTATTCGATGTCGCCGTATTCCAGGTAAAATTCACCCGCGCCCAAATAAGGCAGCGTGTTCCAACCTTCGATGTCGTCATAGACAGACATGCGCGGGTACCATTGCGCAATTTCGTAAATCATGCCGTTCTTGGTTTCCAGCGTTCCCATGCGGTCAGAGCCGTACTTGGGTATTTTGAAGGAATAGCCGAGGTTGATTTTGATTACGTCACCGTTGGCTTTCAGCGGCTCATTCAGGCGTACCTGCATCCGCGTGTCGTACACGTTGAATTGCGCGATCTGGGCTTTGCTTTTGCCCTGTTGCACGGTGACAGAGGTGATTTTATTACCGCCCTCGAAGCCTGTGTTGCCGAAGCGTCCACCCGTAATCGGCGTAGTCTTGCCGCTGCGCGAGGTATCGCTGAACGCGTTCTGATCCAGTTGCAGCCAAAGAAATTCCAGGTCGCTCGGGCTGTTATTTTTGTAAGTAATCTCGATGTCGCCCGTCAGGGTACCGGCGGTTTCGTCCAGGGCGATGTTGATCTTGTAGTCGGCGCGGTTCTGCCAGTACTTGGGGCCGGGGGCACCGCTGCCCGTGCGGTACTCGTTGCCGGGCTGGAAGTTCAGCAGCGGATTAAACAGCACGTGGGCGTCGTATTTTGACTTGGCGGCGTCTTGGGCAAACGAACTCAGGCAGACCAACGTACAAAGCGCCAGAAATCCCGAACGAATCATGGTTTTGTTCATTATTATTAAATAAAATTAAATTAGGTAAACTAGAAAACATTATCTGTCAATCAATTAGATGCCTCTAACCGACCAATGGCAACTACTAAACGCGGGAAAGTAGCTTTTTGTAAAAAGAAAGGGAAAATAATTGCCTCAAGCCTCGCCGACCGGACCGCCGAAACCCATGGGAAAATTGAAGCCTGCCCCCTCGTCGCCGCCTTGGTTGATGGAGCCGTGGGCCGCCTCGAACTTGCGGATGTTGTCCTTCAAGGCATTCAACAGCCGCACGGCGTGCTCGGGCGTGATGATAATGCGGGCCTTAACCTTGGCCTTGGGGACGCCCGGCATCAGGCGGATGAAGTCCAGGATAAATTCACTATTGGAGTGGGCAATCATGGCGAGGTTGGCGTAGGTGCCTTCGGCGATGTCTTCCGACAACTCGACGTTGATTTGCTGTTCCGCTTCTTGGTTTTGCTCTTCCATAAAGTCTTTTTTCGGCAAAGATAGAAAAAAGGGTTTCAAAGACACCCCTCCTTCCGCCGCGTGTCGGTGATGCCAGCGATCTTCCAGCCGCTTTCGGTTTTTATCAAAGTGAACGCATTCACGCCGCAGTGGCTGAATTTCTCGCCGAGGTAAAATTTATAGGGTGCCCACACGGTCGCCATCGGTCCGTCCACTTGAATTTTCACGTCATAAATCCGCTCGTCCCACATTTCCTGGTGCGGCGTTCCAACGGCTTTGATAAAACCTCCGATGCCATCTTTATCAGCTTTAACTTTTCCATCAGCGGTCACCGAAACGGATTGCAGCGTGGCATCAGCGATGAACGACTTGGCCACGAGGGAGGAGTCGCCCATTTTCATGCCCGTAAAAAGTTGATCGACGATGGCCCGCACTCCGGCTTGCTGGGTTTGGGCCTGGACTTTGGTGATTCCAAAAATTAGAAGGCTGAAATAAAATAGAGTGATGGCGGGCAGTGGCTTGAATTTCATGCGAATTGGAATAGCGTTTTTGAATGAGGTATCTTTGTAGTTCTTTTTTTTAGCTAAAAACTTGGCAAGGACTTTTGCAGGTTTTCATCTTATTGCCTGACGGGCTGGAAGCCCGTACCACTCAATATGTCTGACAAAATAAACAAAAAGGTCAATATCAAGAACAAGCGCGCCTCGTTCGAGTATTTCTTTATCGACACCTTCACGGCGGGTATGGTTCTGACGGGAACCGAAATCAAGTCCATCCGGCAGGGAAAGGTCAATTTTCAGGATGCTTACTGCCTTTTCATGGATGATGAACTGTTCGTGCGCAGTCTGCACATTTCGCCTTACACCGAAGGCACCCACTACAACCATGACCCCATCCGCGACCGCAAGCTGTTGATGACCAAGCGCGAACTTCGCAAACTGGCCGAAAATCTAAAAGATCAGGGGCTGACGATTATCCCCATCCGGCTTTTTACCAGCGAACGCGGTTTGGCAAAAATGGAAATTGCTTTGGCCAAAGGCAAGAAACTCTACGACAAGCGTGAGTCCATTAAAGAGCGCGACGTGAAGCGCGAAACCGACCGAGCTTACTGAGTTGAGACCGGGGCGGTTGAGAGTTGAGAAGGCTTGTTTTTCGGTCAATTTTCGGTTTTACAATATTTTTAAAGATGGTAATCTGGCTGAACGAAAAATTTTCTTAACATTTAAAGTGCCTTTGGCGTTAGTATGGGTATATTTTCTAAATTGCCGAAAAGATTCCCCAGCAAACTCCATGGGCAGGAAAGTTTTGGTCCTCAATCAGGATTACAGTGCGTTGAGTGTATGTTCCGTACCGAAGGCTTTCCTATTGGTCTACATGCAGAAGGCCGATATGGTCGCCCATTCGCCGACCCATGTGCTGCGTACCGTCAGCGAAGCCTATCCCATGCCTACCGTAGTCCGGCTTCGCCGCTACATCCATCTGCCCTACCGGGGCGTGATGATGACCCGCCAGAATATCTTCAAGCGCGATGGCAACCGCTGCCAGTACTGCGGCACCCACGACAACCTCACCCTCGACCACGTGCTGCCCAAGTCGCGTGGTGGCAAGACCAATTGGGACAACCTCGCCACGGCCTGCAAGCGCTGCAACTCCCGCAAAGGCGACTACACGCCCGAGGAAGCCACCATGCCACTGCGACAGCGGCCCTTTCGCCCGTCGTTCCTGATGTTCATCCGCGATTTGTCGGGGACAGTGGACGAAGGCTGGTTACCCTATTTGGGGGTCAAAGAAGTGGCTTACTGATCCATTTGCTCGCAAAAGTCTTTCTGACAGGTTTTGTTTTGAAAAAAACGTTACCTTTGCGCTCTGTTTTCCAAAAATAGTCTTCGTTTTTCACCAATTTCAGCCCATTCGTCCGGGGGCTGATGTATTTCAGGGCGGTTCTTCTCATTATTTATGGCAAAAATTAGAAAAGATTTAGTGGTTCCCGACTTTAACTGGGAAACCGCTGACGACAAGGGTTTTGGTACGGGCTATTCCGACGCAGATCGCACGCGTCTGGAAGAAATGTACGGCGACACAGTTTCAACTGTTCAGGAGAAGGAGGTGCTGAATGGCACCGTGGTAGGTATCACCGACCGCGAAGTGATTTTGAACATTGGTTTCAAGTCTGATGGTATTGTGTCGTCCAACGAATTCCGCGATTTGCCCGACCTGAAAATCGGCGATGAAGTGGAGGTGTACGTGGAAACCCAGGAAGATTCCAACGGTCAGTTGATCTTGTCCCGCAAGAAGGCAAAGGTGATCACAGCCTGGAACCACATTCAGGAATCGTTTGAGGGTGACCGCGTGATGGATGCCACCGTAAAGCGCCGTACCAAGGGCGGACTGATCGTGGATGTGTACGGTATCGAGGCATTCCTGCCCGGCTCGCAGATCGACGTGAAGCCTATCCGCGATTTCGACGTCTTCGTCGGCAAGCGCATGGAAGTGAAAGTAGTGAAAATCAACCACGCCAACGATAACGTGGTGGTTTCGCACAAGATATTGATTGAGAAGGACCTCGAGGCGCAACGCCAGTTGATCCTCAACAACCTCGAGAAAGGTCAGGTACTGGAAGGTATCATCAAGAACATGACCAATTTCGGTGCATTCATCGACCTCGGTGGGGTGGATGGTCTGTTGCACATCACGGACATTTCGTGGGGTCGCATCGGTCACCCGTCCGACGTGCTGTTGCTGGATCAGAAAATGAACGTCGTGGTCTTGGACTTCGACGAAGCCAAGAAGCGTATTTCACTGGGCCTGAAACAATTGCAAGCCCATCCGTGGGACTCCCTGCCCGAAGATATGGGTGTGGGTACCAAAGTGAAGGGCCGCATCGTGAACGTAGCCGATTACGGCGCGTTTCTCGAAATCATTCCGGGCGTGGAAGGTTTGATCCACGTATCCGAAATGTCGTGGTCGCAGCACCTGCGCAACCCGCAGGAGTTCCTTAAAGTCAACGACGAGCTGGACGCCGTGATCCTGACGATGGATCTGAACGACCGCAAGATGTCGCTTGGCATCAAGCAACTCACCGAAGATCCCTGGACACAAGCTTCGTTGCAGGAGAAATACGCCATCGGTAGCCGCCACACGGGTATCGTTCGCAACCTCACCAACTTCGGCCTGTTCCTGGAATTGGAAGAAGGTATCGACGGCCTGGTGCACGTATCTGATCTTTCATGGACCAAGAAAGTGAAGCATCCCTCCGACTTCATCAAAGTAGGAGAAAATCTGGATGTAGTGGTTCTGGAACTGGACGCCTCGAATCGCCGCCTGGCCCTGGGTCACAAGCAACTGGAAGAAAACCCCTGGGATACTTTCGAGACGCTCTTCGAGCCGGGTTCGGTGCAGCGCTGCACGGTCCTCTTCAAGGGTGATAAGTTTGCGACGCTCGAACTGCCCTACGGTATCGAAGGCATCGTAGCCATCAAAAACCTCGCGAAAGAAGACGGCTCCATGCCCGAAATTGGCGAAAGCCTCGATTTCATGGTGCTTGAGTACTCAAAGGAAGATAAGAAGATTGTGCTGTCGCACGCCAAAATATGGCAGGGTGGCACGGTGGAACCAAAGGCTGCCAAAAAGTCTAAATCCACCGCCAGTTCTTCTTCCAGCTCATCCATTAGCCCGTCTAGCGATAGTTCATCTACCTTTGGTGACCTGGACGTACTGTCCGCTTTGAAGGAGCAGATGGAGGGATCGGAGCAAAAAGGTAAGAAGGCAGAAAAGCCCGAAGCCAAGAAGGACGAGAAATCCGGCGATGATCCACGGTTGACTCCTACCGCCGAAGCGGTGATGGAGAAATCCCTTCCCGAAGATGTGGAGAAAGAGGCCGAATACGCTATCAAAAAGGCGGATATCGATCCTATAGCCGACAAACTGGACGCTAAAATTGCCGAGGCCAAAGCGGAAAATAAAAACGCTGAGCCTGCGGTGGAAACTCCGGAAGTCGAAACCGAAGCAGAAAATCCGACGACCGACGTCGAGAAAATGAACGCCGAGAAAGTAGCCGAAGCCGAGGAAGAAATGGCCGAAGCAAAGGCAGAGGAGGTGAAAGCCGAAAAAGAAGAGAAATAAACGGATAGAGTCCGATTAATTTCTAAATTTGCCGTCCGGTGGCGGGCGAAAGCGGGCAACCGGACGGCAAAAAATGGTTCCGTGGCCGAGTGGCTAGGCAGAGGTCTGCAAAACCTCGTACAGCGGTTCGAATCCGCTCGGAACCTCGAAATTTGTAAGTTACAGGGATTTGAAAAATACCATTTGTAAAAGTCAAAACATTTGGCTCACACAGATGGTATTTTTTTATGATTAGCCAATCGGTATGTCGGCAATTGGGCCATTTTACGGCACGTTTCGCCCGTTTAGCTTAGAAAAAGTATAAATAGGTAGCTGAGGCAAAATATAGCCCGATTCCTTTTGTGGATAAAAAATCGTGGAGTAGATTTGCGCGCTGATTCAGTATAAATACCTCTTATACGGCCTTGTTGGTATTGAAAAAGACGTTTATCAAGAAAAAATTACCCCTTGAAATGAAAAGATTTATTGCAGGATTGATGCTCTTCTGTATCCCCCTCTTTGCTCTGGCCCAAGACCCTGCCCCGGCGGGTGCTGCTGCCGCAGCAGGCGGCGGTGATGCAGCCAAAGGCGAAACCATTTTCTCGCAGAATTGCGCCAGTTGCCACAACACTTCCGCCGAGAAATCAGTTGGACCTGGCTTAAAAGGTGTGCAAGAGCGGCACGAACTTCCCTGGTTGGTAAAGTGGATTCACAACTCGCAGGCCATGATCGCGGCGGGAGATCCGGCAGCGGTGACCTTATACAAGCAGTACAATCAGGCTCAGATGACGAGTTTCCCGAACCTTTCGGAGGATGATATCAAAGGTGTTTTGGCGTACATCGAGCAGGCTAACGCGGCCCCGGCGGTAGTAGCAGGTGCTCCGGCCGCAGCGGGAGCCGCCGCAGCGCAGTCAGGCGCGCCTTCTGATCTGTTTGTGTTGGTGTTGGTCGCATTGCTGATTGTGATGTTACTGGTATTGGGCGTGTTGCTGGTCGTCGTCACTTTGCTTTCGAAGGCGGTAAGCGGCGACGCGACAGTGAGCCAAACGGGTACTCCTTTCATGGAACGCCTGAAAGGTACTCTGACGAGGACGGCCACCAACCCGGCCATCCGCTCGGCGACAATTTGGGTGTTTGTATTATTAGTTACCAAAGCGCTCATCGATGGGGCTTTCAATGTGGGTGTGCAGCAAGGTTACGCGCCTAAACAGCCTATCGCCTATTCGCACAAGCTACACGCTGGCGAATACAAAATCGACTGCAACTATTGTCACACGGGTGTCAACCGCAGCCGTTCGGCCCACATTCCTTCGGCTAACATTTGCATGAACTGCCACGGCGTGATTAAGAAAGAATCACCCGAAATTCAGAAAATTTACGCGGCCATTGAGAACAATCAGCCCATCGAATGGGTGCGCGTTCATAACTTGCCTGATTTCGCTTACTTCAACCACGCCCAGCACGTCAACGT
Source organism: Cytophagales bacterium (assembly GCA_038235275.1). Taxonomy (GTDB): domain Bacteria; phylum Bacteroidota; class Bacteroidia; order Cytophagales; family Spirosomataceae; genus Persicitalea. The sequence continues at coordinate 73,774 of JBBSUC010000014.1, forward strand.
GGGCGGACTGGAATGTCAGCAATGTCACGGTGAAATTCAGACGATGGAGGTAGTCGAGCAACGCTCTTCCCTTACAATGGGCTGGTGCATCGACTGTCACCGCCAGACGGACGTCAACACCAAAGGCAATGCTTACTACGACAAACTCGTGCAGGTACACAACGAAGGAAGTAAGGACAATCTGAAAGTCGCAGACATCGGTGGTCTGGAATGCTCGAAGTGCCATTATTAAATGAACAATGGACAGTTGATAATGAATAATCATCAACTGTTAGATCCAAAGCAGAGATTCGTATAGAATAGTTTTATGGAACATACAAATAAGAGGTATTGGAAAGGTCTGGAAGAGTTGCGAAACGATAAGGACTTTGTTAAGAATGCCAATAGTGAATTTGCCCCCGCCCCTCCCACCGAAACACAATACGAAAGTCTGGTGGATGGCATGGGTTCCCACCGCCGGGACTTTCTCAAAGTACTTGGTTTCGGTATGGCAGCCGTGTCGCTGGCTGCTTGCGAAACACCCGTTCGGTACGCCATTCCCTATCTCAATAAACCCGAAGGCGAATTCCCAACCATTGCCAACTGGTATGCCTCTACCTACGCCGAGGGCGGCGACTACGCCAGTGTGCTGGTCAAAACCCGCGAAGGCCGTCCCATCAAACTCGAACCCAACAATCTTTCGAGTTTTGCCAGTGGCATTAGCGCTCGGGTCCATGGTACGCTTCTTAGTCTATATGACATTGAGAAGCTGAAAGGCCCCGCTAAGGGAGTTGACACCAAGGTTAGTTGGGAGCAGGTGGACAAGGAAATCATATCGCAACTGGCTCAGCTGGCCGGACGCCCCATCCGGTTGGTTTCCACTACGATTATCAGCCCTTCGACCAAGGCGGTCGTTGCTGATTTCGTAGCTAAGTACCCTACCACGACCCATGTCCAGTACGATGCCAACTCCTCCTTCGCTCTGGTGAAAGCTAACGGCGGTGTGGTACCGGCTTACGATTTCAGCAAAGCTAAAACCATCGTCAGCATCGACGCCGACTTCTTGGGTACCTGGATTGCTCCCATGGCTTTCTCCAAGCAATACGCCGAAACACGTAAGCTGAGCAGCGCGAAGGGTGGCAAAAAAGATATGTCGCGGCATTACCAATTCGAAACGCAGCTTTCGCTCTCGGGTTCCAACGCCGACTACCGCACGGCGGTGAGGCCTTCACAGATTGGCTTGGTCGTCGCTGCCCTTTACAATAAAGTAGCAAGTAAGTTGGGTGGTAGTTCTGTTTCGGCTGCGGCGGTTAGTGTTCCGCACCTAGACCAGGCCGCTGCCGACTTGATCGCTGCCAAAGGGCAAGCCCTGGTCGTTTGCGGTGTGAATGACATCAACGTACAAAATTTGGTTCGTTCGCTCAACAATATGCTGGGCAGCAACGGCAGCACGATCTCCGGGGCTCCTTACAATCTTCGTCAAGGCGACGACATAGCCATGAACGGCTTCATAGACGAGTTGAAAGGCGGGACAGTAGGAGCAGTTATGTTCCTGGACGCAAACCCCGTGTATGACCATCCGCGTGGTGCCGAAATTGCCGCCGCTCTGCCCAAAGTACCTTTAAGCATTTCATTCTCCGCTCGACCCGACGAAACCGCCGCGCTAACCAAATATATTTGCCCGGCTTCGCACTATCTCGAATCATGGGGTGACGCCGAGCCGCGTATGGGCTACTACAGCCTGATGCAGCCCACGATCAGTTTAATCTTCAATACCCGTCAGGCGCAATCGAGCCTTCTGAAGTGGGCGGGCAAGAACGAAGATTTCCACGAATACGTAGAAGCCTACTGGCGGAACAATATGTACTCGCAATCGTCTGGAAGCTTTGACCAATTCTGGCTAAAAGCCCTGCACGATGGCTTACTTGACCCCAAAGCGGCTACTAAGTCAGTTTTATCCGGCGCGGTCAATCAGCCTGCTGCGGGTTTGCCGACGACCGCGCTAGAACCGAATAACGCCGACGACGGGGATGCTCTGGCTAAAACCTACAAAGCCAATGGATCGGGTCTGGAACTTGTCCTTTACGAAAAAGTGGGCATGGGAACCGGAAATCTTGCCAATAGCCCCTGGATTCAGGAATTCCCCGATCCGGTAACGAAAGCTTGCTGGGATAATTACGCTTGTTTGGCCAAAGCGACGGCCTCTGAACTGGGTGTGGAGCAAGGAGATATGGTAACGATTGATTTTAAAGGCAAAGCGTTAGAATTGCCCGTCATTGTCCAACCTGGTCAGGCAGCGGGAACGGTAGCGGTCGCTATCGGCTACGGTCGCGAGAAAGCTGGAAAATCGGCTGATGGCGTCGGCGTGAACGCTTATCCCTGGGCTACTTTTAACAACGGCTACCTATCTTTTCGACCAGGTGAAGTGACCCTTTCCAAAAGCGGAGGTACTAGGGAGATCGCCCAAACCCAAACCCACGACACGGTCATGGGTCGCGAGTCGGTGTTGCAGGATGCCGTGCTAGGCGACTATCAGAAGAATGTGATGGCGGGCCGTTTTGTTCCTAAGGTTGAAACGCCGGAAGGGCCCAAGAATGCGACCGACATTACCTTGTGGAACGGTCACGAATATAAGAACCACTCTTGGGGGATGGTCGTCGATCTCAATTCCTGCACTGGGTGCGGGGCATGCGTTATTGGCTGCCAGGCAGAAAACAATATCGCGATTGTGGGTCGACAGGAGGTTATCAACCGCCGCGAGATGCACTGGATACGCATCGACCGCTATTACAGCAGCAAGTCGGCCGACAGTCTGGCCGATCTGGATGAAGCCGCAGAGAATCCCGAGGTGACTTTCCAGCCCTTGATGTGTCAGCACTGCAACAACGCCCCCTGCGAGACGGTTTGCCCGGTTTTGGCCACCACGCACAGTTCGGAAGGTCTGAACCAAATGACTTATAACCGTTGCGTCGGTACGCGCTATTGCTCCAATAACTGCCCCTTCAAGGTGCGCCGCTTCAACTGGTTCAAGTACTTCGACAGCGACGATTTTGACTACAACTTCAATAACGACCTTGGGAAGATGGTTATCAATCCCGAAGTTACGGTTCGCTCGCGCGGGGTCATCGAGAAGTGTTCCATGTGCGTGCAGCGGATTCAGGAAGGCAAACTGTACGCCAAGAAGGAAAGACGCCGCCCCGTGGACGGCGAGATAAAAACGGCCTGCGAGCAGACCTGCCCTACGAACGCGATTACTTTTGGGGATATGAACGATCCCGAAAGCCGCATTTCCAAAATCCTGGAGGTAGAGCGCGAAGGGCGGGCCTTCCACATGCTGGAAGAAATCAATGTGCGTCCGCAGATCTCGTATTTGACGAAAATCCGCAACAAAGCCGTCGAGACTCCCGGGATGGCTGACGCTTAATTATTGAAAAAACAGAAAATTAATATCCTAAAATTTTAGTCGTATGCATGTTACCTCACCCGTAAGACCGCCGCTCATTACCGGCGCAAAAACGTACGCCGACGTTACGGAAGATGTTTGCCGCCACGTGGAGGCCAAGCCAACCAAAGAATGGTGGGTTGCATTTATTATCTCGGTGATCGTTCTTATCTATGGTACCGCCTGCGTTTTCTGGACTTGGTGGGAAGGTCTGGGCGTTTGGGGAGAGAACAAAACCATCGGTTGGGCGTGGGATATTACCAACTTTGTGTGGTGGGTAGGTATTGGTCACGCCGGCACATTAATTTCGGCTATTCTCTTGCTTTTCCGGCAGAAGTGGCGGACGTCCATCAACCGCTCGGCGGAGGCCATGACGATTTTTGCGGTACTGTGTGCGGCCTCCTTCATTGTCATGCACATGGGCCGTCCGTGGCTGGCTTACTGGGCTTTGCCCCTGCCGAACGCCTTCGGTTCGCTGTGGGTAAACTTCAACTCCCCACTGGTGTGGGACGTATTCGCCATCAGCACCTACTTCTCAGTTTCGCTGGTTTTCTGGTACATCGGTCTCATTCCCGACCTGGCCACGATTCGTGACCGCGCCCGCAACAAAGTATCTCATTTTATTTATGGTTCATTGGCGATGGGCTGGACGGGTTCAGCCAAGACTTGGTCGCGTTATGAATACATTAGCTTGATTCTGGCGGGTCTGGCGACACCGCTGGTACTTTCGGTTCACACGATTGTAAGTATGGATTTCGCTACTTCGGTCATTCCCGGCTGGCACACGACTATTTTCCCGCCTTATTTCGTGGCGGGCGCTATCTTCTCCGGATTCGCAATGGTGCAAAACCTTGTACTTATTACGCGGGTCGTTTACAAGTTGGAAGATTACATTACAATCGAACACATCGAGTCGATGAATAAGGTAATTACGTTAACGGGTTCGATTGTGGGTGTGGCCTACATTACTGAGTTCTTCATTGCCTGGTATTCCGGGGTGGAATACGAAAGCTACGCCTTTATCAACCGCGCAACGGGTCCTTACTGGTGGGCCTATGCTACGATGATGACCTGTAATGTCGTTACCCCGCAGCTTTTTTGGTCACGTTACATTCGCCGCAGTATTACCTGGACATTCTTCATCGCGGTTCTGGTCAATATCGGCATGTGGTTCGAGCGGTTTGTGATTATCGTCACCTCGCTGCACCGTGACTACCTGCCTTCTAGCTGGGCAATGTTCTCGCCGACCATGTTCGACATTGGCGATTATATTTTCTCCTTCGGCTTTTTCTTCACCTTATTCCTGCTATTCTCCAAGTTCTTGCCCGTTGTGAACATGGCGGAAGTAAAAGCTGTATTGCGGTCTTCGTCCGAAATTTTGCCTAAAAAGGTAGGAGGTGTCGCCAAAGGCGAACGAGTGACCAGCCCAACTTATAATAAAGCCGCTCAGTAATTTTCAATCCACAGTATCATGGCTAATTCTCACGGAAAATATTTGGTTGGGGTGTATGACGATGACGAAGTCATTCTGCACGCCGTTCCCAAGCTTCGCAAAGCAGGCGTCAAAATTTCGGAAGTGTATTCCCCCTTCGCCATTCACGGCATGGATGATGCTTTGGGGCATCCCCGCACTCGCATCGGTATTGCCGCCTTTATATTCGGCGTCACGGGTTGCATTTGCGCTTTGGTTTTGATGATCTGGACGATGGGCATCGACTGGCCGATGATTATTGGCGGTAAAGACCCGATATCCATTCCCAACTACATCCCCATCACCTTCGAGGTAACGGTGCTTTTCACCGCCTTTGGCATGGTGACGGTGTTCTTCATTACCAATGGCTTGGGACCAAGTTTGATCAATCCCAATATGTTTGACCCGCGCTCAACCGACAACAAATTCGTAATGGCCATTGACTTGAAGGGAAATCGGATGTCGGAAGCCGAAATCACGCAGCAACTGCGGGACACGGGGGCCGAGGAAGTGAATATCAAACAATTTTAATCAAGCGGAGAATGAGTTTTAAATATAAATACGTAGTCGCCCTTGCTGCTTTGGCCATTTTTGCCAGTAGCTGCGGTCACGACTATAACGATACCGGCCTGGAGTATGCTCCCAATATGTACCGTCCGGTGGGCTACGAACCTTTCCGGCAGACGGAAGCGAACCCTATCAATCCAATGGGTCTGAACATGCGTCTTCCGGTGGCAGGCACTGTGTCCCGCGCCAACTACGATACTAAATTTGGCTCAGGAGATTCGGCTAAGGTCGATCTTATGATGTACAATATCCCTAAGGATAGCATTGGCATCGCTGAGCGCACATTGACGAACCCGGTACCTCTAAATGAGAAGACGCTGGCGGAAGGCAAGGTGCTTTACGAAAGATACTGCCAACACTGCCATGGTGCGGGTGGCGCGGGTGACGGCACCGTGGGGAAAGTTTATAAAGGGGTACCAAATTATAAAGCATTGGTACTGAACGATGGACACATTTTCCATGTCATCACCTACGGCAAAGGTCGCATGTGGCCCCATGGCTCGCAGGTAGATCCCGAAGAACGTTGGAAGATCGTCCATTACGTACAGCAACTTCAAAAGCAGTAATTAACCATTATCCATTACAGTCCGCCGCCGCGGTCCAATAAAGAAAGATGGCAACAGTACACGCAATACCTTCGGTTGAAGAAGAATTCATATTTACCGCCGGCGCCAGAACCAAACTGCTGATCGGTGGCGGTATTGGATTGGTCATGGTTTTGATCGGCGCATTTATGCTGGCCAACGGCTCGGATCACGAAGCCGCACACGGTGCCGCAGCAGGTGCAGCCGAACACGGTGAGGGTGCCGCCCATGCTTATAACTGGATGGCTCGAATATGGGCCAATATTTGGGTAAATGCCGTTTATTTCACTGGCATTTCTGTAATAGGGATGTTCTTTATATCCTACAATTACTTGGCAGAAGCAGGCTGGTCGGCCGTATTCAAGCGTATCCCCGAAACGTTGCCTGCCTTTTTGCCCGTAACCTTTGTTATTATGCTTGTCGCTTTCTTCCTGGGCGGTCATGACATTTTTCATTGGACCCACGAAGAATTATTCGATCCGGGAAATAAACTCTACGATCCCATTATCAATGGTAAAAAAGGATGGTTGAACATGCCGTTCTTCCTTATTCGGATGGTAATTTACTTCGCCGGTTGGTATTTACTATGGCGGGTACTAAGAAATTTGTCTCTGGAAGAAGATCGGATCGGAGGCACAGAAAACTATTACAAGTCTATCCGATATGCAACTGCCTTTCTCGTGTTTTTTGGAGTTACTTCGTCCACATCGGCCTGGGATTTTGTGATGTCCATCGACACGCACTGGTTTAGTACGATGTTCGGCTGGTACACACTGGCAAGCTGGCACGTGAGCGGCCTGGCAGTGATTACGCTGACGGTAGTAACGCTGCGCGAAATGGGCTACTTGCGGGCTGTAAACAACAGTCACCTGCGTGACCTGGGCAAGTTCGTTTTCGCATTCAGCATATTCTGGACTTACGTGTGGTTTGCGCAATTTCTGCTAATTTATTACGCCAACCTTCCCGAAGAAGCCATCTATTATCGTGAACGGTTTAGCGGTTACGGAGGCATCTACAAGGCCCCCTTTTTCATTAATCTTTTTCTAAACTTTTTCTTCCCCTTCCTAGTTCTAATGACTAGGGATTCGAAGATGACGCACTCCATTTTGAAAGTAGCTTGTTGGAGCGTTTTGATCGGGCATTACTTTGATTTTTATACCAATATTATGCCCGGTACGGTGGGAGCCAACGGCGGTTTCGGCCCCGTAGAATTCGGTTTCATCCTAATCTTCGTATGTGCCTTTATCTGGTCGGTTTCCAGCCAGTTGACTAAGGCAAATTTGATTCCCCGCAATCACCCGATGCTGGAAGAATCATTGCACCACGACATCGCTTAAACACTTCAAATAATTTTATTATGTCTTATCTAATTGCGATAATTGCCGTCATCTTTCTGGCTATGACCGTCCTGGTCGTTTCCCGACTGCAAAAGGTGATGAAAGGAGTCAACAAGGAGGATCCCGACGGTGATGACCGACTGGTGGGAAACAAGTGGAACGGTACTATGTTTCTGGTATTTATGGTTCTTGGCTTGGTAGCTTTCGTCTGGTCCTATTTGCACACCGAAACAGGATTCTTACCGACTGCTTCTTCCGTTCATGGACGCCGTACCGATGATCTTTTTTGGTTTTCAATGGGTATCCTGACCATTCCTTTTATCATCGTCAATATTCTCCTCTTCTATTTCTCGTGGCGCTATCAATACAAAGCGGGTACCAAAGCAACTTATTACCCTGAGAATCATCGGCTAGAAATCGTATGGACAATCATCCCGGCGATTGTCATGGCAATGCTGGTATTTACCGGGTGGCGGGCCTGGTCCGATATCATGTCGGAAGCTCCCAAGGATGCTGAGGTTTTCGAAATCATGGGCAAGCAGTTCGGCTGGTACGTTCGTTATCCCGGTGTAGACAACAACAAACTTGGTAACTACAACTACAAGCTGATTGATGCTCAGAATGAAATGGGCATTGACCTGTCAGACGAAAATGCTTTTGATGATTTCATTAGCACCGCCGAATTGCACATTCCGGTAAACAAGCCTGTTCTCCTGAAAATTCGTGCCCGTGATGTGTTGCACAGTGTATTTATTCCACATATGCGGGTTAAAATGGATGCAGTTCCAGGAATGCCTACCAAGTTTTGGTTTGTGGCTGATAAATCAACCGCCGAGATGAAAGCCGAATTGAATAATCCAAAATTTGATTATGAGATCGCCTGTACGGAAGTGTGCGGACAAGGCCATTTCGCTATGCGTCTCCGCCTGATTGTTGAAGATGAAGCTTCCTACCGCAAGTGGATGGCTGAACAAAAGACTTTTTTACAATCTTACCCTGACTACATTGCCAAAGTACCTGATAACTTGAAAGCCAAGGCGATGAAATACCTTCCCGCCGAGGCTCCTATGGTTGCTAACCCCGATAGCACGACAGTACAAGCTGCTGCTTCCGGTCCGATGAATGCTTCCGCTTCGATTCGTTAAAATTTAACCCACCTAATTCTTCGCAAATATGTCAACATTATCAACAGGAACTGACGTAGTCGTGTACGAAGAAGAACACGTACACCACGATGAACCCAACTTCTGGCGAAAGTATATTTTCTCGGAAGATCACAAAGTTATTGCCAAGCAGTACCTTATCTCAGGTATTTTTTGGGCCATTCTTGGTATCGCAATGTCGATGGTTTTCCGTATTCAGTTAGGATTTCCTGATGCGGATATTTCCTGGCTAAAACCAGTTTTAGGTCAATGGATATCCGATACGGGTAAGCTCGATCCTAATTTCTATCTTGCTCTGGTTACGATGCACGGCACTATTATGGTATTCTTCGTCCTGACAGCAGGATTGAGTGGGACGTTCAGCAATTTCCTGATTCCCTTGCAAATCGGTGCGCGGGATATGGCGTCCGGCTTTATGAATATGCTTTCGTACTGGTTCTTTTTCATTGCCAGTATTATCATGTTCTCTTCGCTATTCCTGCAAACGGGACCTGCGGCTGGTGGCTGGGTCGTTTATCCGCCGTTGAGTGCGCTGCCCCAAGCTCACCCCGGCTCACAAATGGGTATGAGTCTGTGGCTGATTAGTATGGCGCTTTTCATTGTTTCACAATTATTGGGTGGAATCAACTACATCACCACGGTCATTAATCTGCGCACCAGGGGCATGACTTTTAACAAGCTCCCCTTAACTATTTGGGCGTTTCTGATTACTGCCGTCCTGGGCTTGATTTCTTTCCCGGTTCTTCTTTCAGCGGCACTGTTGTTGATTTTCGACCGTAGCTTCGGTACTAGTTTTTATCTCTCGGAAATTTATATTGCTGGCGAGGCCCTGCCTAACGTAGGAGGTAGCCCCATTCTTTTCCAGCACCTTTTCTGGTTCCTGGGACACCCAGAGGTGTACATCGTGATTCTTCCTGCGCTAGGAATTACGTCCGAAGTTATCGCGACAAACTCCCGTAAGCCGATCTTCGGTTATCGGGCTATGATTGCTTCGTTGCTGGGAATTGCTTTCCTGTCATTTATCGTGTGGGCTCACCACATGTTTGTAACGGGCATGAATCCTTTCTTGGGTTCGGTCTTTATGTTCCTGACGTTAATCATTGCGGTGCCTTCGGCGGTGAAGGCTTTTAACTACATCACCACCTTATGGAGAGGAAACATCATATTCACTCCCGCGATGCTGTTCTCCATCGGTTTGGTATCGTTCTTCGTTTCCGGTGGATTGACGGGTATCATTCTGGGAAATAGTGCGCTGGATATTCAATTGCACGATACCTATTTTGTTGTGGCTCACTTCCACATCGTGATGGGAGCGGCTTCGGCCTTCGGTCTTTTGGCTGGGGTATACCACTGGTTTCCCAAAATGTTTGGCCGGATGATGAACAACACCCTGGGTCAAATTCACTTTTGGATGACTTTCATCGGAATTTACCTGGTGTTTATGCCACTCCACTACATTGGCATAGCCGGTTTCCCCCGACGTTATTACCAGTTTACAACCTACGATTTTACCAGTTCTTACACGGACCTCAATATGTTCGTTACGGTGGCTGCTTTGATCACTTTCGCAGCGCAGTTCATTTTCCTGTACAATTTCTTCTCCAGCATATTCTTTGGTAAGCGCGCGCCGCAAAATCCCTGGCGTTCCAATACCCTGGAATGGACGACACCGATCAATCCGGGTCATGGTAACTGGGTAGGCGAGATTCCCGCTGTGTATCGCTGGTCTTACGATTATAGCAAGCCCGGTGCGGCAGAAGACTTTATTCCCCAAAACGTGCCTTATTCCCAGACGCTTGAATCCAATCTTCCCCACGAAAATGAGGAGATAAAGATGGAAGCTGAAATCGAGGCGCAAAACTTCAATGACCAGTTCGATCAACACCATTGATCCCCCACAAAACCGCCTTTTCCGGCGTCTGACCCTGGTGACGGTCGTCACGGTTTACCTGCTGATTATTGCCGGAGGAATCGTCAGAAGTACGGGATCGGGTATGGGCTGTCCCGATTGGCCTAAATGCTTTGGAAGGTGGGTTCCTCCAACGGAGGTTTCCCAGCTGCCTACCGATTACAAGGCAATGTACGGGGCCAAGCTTAAGGGTGAGGTAGAGTTCAACGCGGTTAAAACGTGGACTGAGTACGTCAACCGACTGTTGGGCGTGTTCACCGGACTACTGATATTTGCTACTTTGGTTGCCTCTATTCCCTACTTACGTTCTGGCCAGCCCAAGTTATTTTACGCCAGTCTGGCGGCATTTATCCTAGTTGGATTTCAGGGATGGCTGGGTTCCAAAGTGGTTTCCACCGAATTGCATCCTGTCATGGTCACTCTACACATGGTGGTGGCAATTGTCATCGTCTTTATTCTCCTCTATATTCTGGCCCGGATTTACTCCGAAAGTCTGAGATCAGGAAAGATTCAACGAGAGGAGAACACTAAGGCATTGGTTTTAGGACTCGTCTGTCTTTCATTCATGCAAATCGTCATAGGCACTCAGGTACGCGAGGCACTGGACATCGTCATAGCGCAAATGGGTTACGCTGCCCGCAGCCAATGGATCGACGAATTAGGGACAACCTTTTACATTCATCGGTCATTCTCAATTGTGGTGTTATTGGCCAATGCATACTTATTTCAACGGGTGCGCAAAACTGCTTCTCCATTCAGTCCACTGTATTCACTGTCGCGCTGGACGTTGGTCATTGTTGGGCTAGAAGTAGTTATTGGTATTATTTTAGCTTATCTGGGTGTTCCTGCCTTTGCGCAGCCAATCCACTTAACTCTGGCCATCGTCTTAGCCGGTATTCAATTTGTAATGTGGTTGAGCCTTTCCATCCCAGAAAAGGTGAAAAATCAAACGGCATTTGTAACGGAACAATACGGTCACTGAGCCGTTTTTAATTAAGAACCAAAACTTTAAATGATGATCGCATCCGACCACAGTTTGTCAAGTGGTAGTTTAGTGGCAAGTAAGGCCAAGGCTTTATTTGAGTTGTTAAAATTTCGTTTGGCGGCATTAGTGGCTTTCTCGGGTGCCTTCGGCTACAGCCTGGCTGTACCGACGATCAACTGGCCCACGCTGGGCCTGTTTTGTCTGGCTGCCATTGGCATTACCGGAGCGGCCAATATTATCAACCAGATTATCGAAAAGGATCTGGATAAGCTGATGAAACGCACCGCCAACCGACCCTTGCCGAGTGGTCGACTCACGGTGCAGGAAGCTATCGTTTGGGGAGTATTTCTGGGTATCACTTCCCTGTTTATTTTCGCATTCTATTTCAACATTACCACGGCGCTCCTCGCCGCACTTTCCACCGTTTTGTACGGCTTTGTTTATACGCCCCTCAAAAGAGTCGGTCCCATCGCTGTATTTGTAGGAGCCATCCCCGGTGCATTTCCACCCATGATTGGCTGGATTGCGGCCACCAATCATTTTGGTTTGGAGCCGGGTATTTTGTTTGCCATCCAGTTCTTCTGGCAGTTCCCGCACTTCTGGGCTATTGCCTGGGTTTTGGATGAGGACTACAAGCGGGCGGGCTTTAAAATGCTCCCCTCCAAAGGTGGCAAAGACCTGAACACAACTATCCAAATCATGATCTGGACCCTCTGCCTGATCCCCGTAGGCTGGCTACCGTACCAACTAGGCATGACCGGCATTAACTCCGCCTTCATTGCCACCGTTTTCGGCGTCCTCTTCCTCGCCCAGACTTTCCACCTCATGCGAAAGTGCACCGACAAAACAGCCTTACAGCTAATGTTCGGGTCATTTATTTATCTCCCGATAGTTCAAATAGCATTCTTAATTGATAAGATTTGAGCGAGTTTATTCTATCATTCACTAATTCACTAATTCAAAATTGATTTTGGAAGCAACTCATCAAATACCTCTGCAAAAAGAGCCGGAAGCTACCCTATCGGTAGATCCGAAAAAGTTTATCCTGTGGCTCTTCATCGTGAGTATCGTCATGCTTTTTGCCTCGCAAACCAGCGCTTACCTGGTGCGCCGGGCGGAGGGTAACTGGGTTGAATTTGAGATGCCCGTCATTTTCTGGTACAGTTCGGCCGTACTGCTATTTAGCAGCATCAGTATGCATTGGGCCTATCTTTCCGCAAAAAAAGATAACTTCGCTCAGTTGAAAACGGCAATTTCTGTTACTTTTGTGCTGGGACTTGCATTCCTGGGAATGCAGTTTCAGGGCTGGCGCGAGTTGGTGGACATGAATGTGTATTTCGTAGGAAACCCCTCGGGATCGTTTTTGTACGTATTCACCGGCTTACACGCCTTCCATCTGATTAGCGGTTTGATCGTACTACTTTTAGCGCTGGTTTCGGCTTTCCGCTTGAAAGTACATGCCAAAAACCTGCGCCGGATCGAGATTAGCGCCACTTATTGGCATTTTCTGGACTTTTTATGGATCTATCTGTTTACTTTTTTACTGACCTTCAACTGACAATTTAACGACGCGATGGCTGAAACTACGACCGATACCTTACCCAGAAGAATGTGGCTGGGTGGGATTGAACCCATGAAAGTGAGCTACGGCAAGCTGATGATGTGGTTTTTCCTGATCTCTGACACTTTCACCTTCTCGGCCCTGCTGATTTCTTATGGATTGGTACGTTTTAGCTTTCCTGCTTACGAAGGAACGGTGAGTGATTTTACCTTTTCCCATCTATACTGGCCCATCCCCGAGAAAGTATACGAAGCGGTGCCTTTTCTGCACGGCATAGAACTCCCGCTGGTCTTTGTGGGAATCATGACGTTCATCCTGATTTTCAGCAGCGTTACAATGGTGCTGGCGGTTGAAGCCGGTCACCGAATGGATCGGTCGGCTGTCGAGGTATATATGCTCTGGACCATTCTGGGCGGTTTCACCTTCCTGGGGTGCCAGGCCTGGGAGTGGGCGCACTTTATTCATGGAACCGAAGATGGTTCCGTCATTCGCGAGATTGTCAACGGAAATTGGGTGGAGCGAACGCTCTTTGGAGCCAGCCTTACGGAAAACCAGTATGGTCCGCCGGCCTTTGCCGACTTCTTTTTCTTCATTACTGGTTTCCACGGCACCCACGTGTTTAGTGGTGTGCTACTGAATATCCTGATTTATTACCGGAGTGCCACGGGTTTTTATGACCGACGCGGTAGCTACGAAATGGTGGAGAAAGTCGGTCTGTATTGGCACTTTGTGGATCTGGTATGGGTATTTGTCTTTACCTTCTTCTATTTGGTTTAAGTTTTTAAATAAAAAAATCATGGCTGAAATACACGCATCCCCTCAAGAAGTAGCCGCCCGCCACGACGATCTCCCTGTCGACGGCGGAGCCGCCCAGCGCAGGCAAATATGGAAGGTGTTCATCATCCTTTCCGTCATCACGGCTTTTGAGTTTCTCATCGCCTTCACTATGCATCATGGGACTTTAAAGATCGCCATTTTTGTGGGTTTGACCATTGTGAAGGCTTTCTTCATCGTCGGCGAATTCATGCACTTAAAACACGAAACCAAATCGTTGATTTGGTCCCTTCTCATTCCGATCATCTTTGTAGTGTGGCTGCTGCTTGCTCTGATATTGGAGGGTGGTGCCATTTTTGAAGCAAGGTAATCTCATGCGGAAATACCTAAAAACCGGGCTGCTGATTCTTACATTGGCATTCCCGGTTTTGCTTTTTTTATTCCTTAAGGTTTTTACCAGCAACCGCTACGACCTGCCTTATTTTATCCCGCTCCGCGATGCCGCTAATGGCGTTGTCTTGAAGCCGAATGGCGATACGACTTTTTACAAAATTCCGAACTTTTCCCTATCCGCCGACGGTGGCACGCCCGAGGCGGCCTCATTTAAAGGCAAAACGATTCTGGTGAGCACCCTCTCCTCCCCTTGCGGCGATACTTGCCAAAAGGTTTTGAATCAACTGGTTCGTGTGCAGGCCCTACACCAGGATTATCCGTCGTTTGTTGTCCTTACTTTACTCAATAAAAAGGATTCGTCACTCATTGACAAAATAAATGAGCGCAAGATATCGAATGCGGGATGGCAGGTGGCTTCTCTATCCGACTCGACGCTTGCCTCCACAATTCAAAACATTTTTCGTCTGAACGAAAAAGTGCCGGGTTTGCAAACCATTTCTCCACCCGCAAGGTTAAGTTTAGTGGATGGTGCAGGCTTCATTCGCGGCTTCTACGACACCACCGACCCCGAAGAAACGGATCGCCTAATGGCCGAAATCAGAATCCTGGAACATAATCGGGAGGGCAAGAAATAAGAAAATTCAAGACAAAGAGTGGAAACGTTAGTTTTAGAAAAAAGCCGCAAGTACAACCGACTCATAAACGTCCTCGCTGTCGCTATTCCATTGGTGGTAGCGGTGTTGCTGGGAATAAGGCAAAAAGTAGATTTGGGTACCTGGACTAAGGTGCTACCTCACATCAATGCCGTTATCAATTCTCTTACGGCCATTTTATTGGTGATCGGTTTCTTCTTTATTCAAAACAAAAATATTGCGGCACATCGCCGCACGATGACGGCAGCATTTGTACTTGGTTCGCTGTTTTTAGTGAGTTATGTGTTGTATCACCTCAGTAATGAATCCACGCCTTTTGGTGGGAAAGGTCTGATTCGGCCCATTTATTATTTTCTCCTGATTAGCCACATTGTGTTGTCGGTAGTCGTGGTTTGGTTTGTGTTACGAGCCGTATATTTTGCTTACAGCAATCAAATTTCAGAGCATAAGAAAGCGGTCAGGTGGGCGTTTCCCATTTGGCTATACGTGAGCATTACCGGTGTGGTTGTCTATTTATTAATCAGTCCTTACTACCAATGAAAAACCTACTGAGCAAATTCATTTCTGTTTTAGTTCTATTAGTGTTATCCACCAGTCAACTTTGGGCGCAGTGCGCCATGTGCCGGGGAATAGTAGAAAGTACGATGGCCAATGGCCGCAATAATGTGGGTGTTGGGCTAAACACCGGCATCATGTACTTATTTTTTATGCCTTATTTGATTTTTGCCTGTGTCGGTTATCTTTGGTACAAGAAGAGCCACCAGGCCCGCGACGAGCAAAGGATGGTTGCGGCCCGAGTTCGGCAGGCAATGGGAAACTAGGTATCAAAAAGTGCCGTAGGCACGATCGATTAAAAAGGGAAACGGCTCACAAACAGCCATTTCCCTTTTTTTATGAAAAAATAAATAACATCATGCAACCTGCCGGGGGCGAATGTGCATCTTGCTACTGAAACACCCCGAAGGAATGTCACTAATATTACCCCTCTTTAATCAAGAAGCCCAAATGGTTAAAGCCCTCCGCCAGGGTGACCCCAAGGCGCAGCGTCAGTTGTACGACCGCTACGCGCCGCGAATGATGGGCGTGTGCATGAGGTACGTCGGCGACCACATGACCGCCGAAGACGTGCTGGTGGAAGGATTCATGAAAGTATTCGACAAGATTGGGCAATTCAAAAGTGAGGGGAGTTTCGAGGGCTGGATGCGGCGGATTATGGTCAACGAGTCACTCGGCTACCTGCGGCAGCGGAAGCGGATTCAGGAAGTGGCGATCCAGGACGAAGCCCAGCAGATAGTGGATAATACGCTGGCCGACGAAGCACTGGAAACCGAGGAGATGCTAACAATGATCGACTCGCTGCCCACGGGTTATCGGACGGTGTTCAACCTCTACGCCATTGAAGGTTACGCCCACGCTGAGATCGCCGAAAAGTTGGGCATCACCGAGAGTACTTCCAAATCGCAGTTGCACCGGGCGCGCGCCATGTTGCAGCAACTCGTGACGGATTGGGAGAATGAATTAAAAAAAAAAGTAGAATATGAAGAAGCCTAATAAAATAGACGACCTCTTCGCCCGCAAGCTTTCCAATCTGGAAAGGACGCCACCGCCCGACCTGTGGCAGCGGATCGAGCAGGGTCAGAAAAAAGAATCCCGTCGCCTGGGTGGCTGGTACTGGTACGCCGCCGCCAGCGTCACGATTCTGCTCATGGCAGGTTATCTGGTTTGGCAAAACCAAACACAGACGATCGAGCCGAGAGGGCAAATGGCCCAGACGGAACAGGCGACAACGTCAAAAGAAGAGAAACTGGAATCGCCCGCTTTGGAACTGAATGAGAAAGAAGCCTTAGCTGGTAAGCAAAAAGCGGAGCCAGTAAAAGGTAACGATCAGCACCAGCTTGTAAAGAGAGGAACCTACGCAGCGGCAGAAAAAGCTGCGACCCCAATACAACGAAAAATCGACCGGATGCCAATTCTCGAAGACGTTAAAATCGCTAAAGTAGAGAAGACCGAAACAAACCCCGAGCAACTGATTGCAAAGAATAACGAGGTAAAATCGCTACCGTCCGTCGAAGTGCAAGTTCCTGGCACAGGATTAGCTGACCTCTTGCCAAATCGAGTGATTGTAGCGCACATCGAGACAGAGGATTTGACCAAAGAAGACCAAAAGCCCTCCAAGTTTTTCCGGGTGATGCGCCAGTTGAAAAATGCCAAACAGGGCGACGAAGTCGAATGGGATGAACTGGGTTTCAATCCCAAGAGAATCCTTGCTCGCGCCGACGAACGCCTCCGCAATGGGGAGGATAAGATTTCCGACAAATACCAGGAATTAAAAAATAAGACCAAACTTTAATTTTACATCCCATGAAAAGCACCCTAAAATCCCTCGTTTTATGCGCGATTGCCGCGCTGGGTTCCGTGGCCTCCTACGCCGCGCCGCTGAAAGCCGAATCCATGAAAAAAGACTCGATCATCATTACCTTTGGAGACAAAACCCGCATGATTATTTACGGCGAAGATCGAAAGGAACTGGACAAGTTGATGAAATACGACTTGAATTCGCTGCTGAAAGACTTAGGCGCTCGCCTCGACACCATGCAGGGCGAAACCAAGATTTATTTTGAAGACATCGACGGCCGGAAATACATGAAAGACAGCGCCGACGCCAAAGACAAAAACTACGTCCGAATCGGCCTGCGCGGCATCCGCATCAAAGATGGCGATACCGAAGTGACGATCAGCACCCGTGGCGTGGACATCAAAGATGGCAGTGACCACGTACGAGTAGGCGGCGACCGCGACGACCGGGATCGGGACTACGACCGCAACCGCCGCAGTGGTATCGACACCACCGCCCGCGACGGAGAAAATCGTCGCGACCGGGAATACGACAATGATAACGACAATGACGGCGATCGTGTCATGCGTATTCGCCGGGTACGCAAGTACTCGAGTCCGCGCCGGGGCTTTAACGGCTCATTGGGATTGAATACTTACGCCCAGAACCAGCCGGGTGCTTTCAACCCCGACAATTACGACCTGCGTCCTTTTGGCTCGCGCTACATTAGTCTGGGATTTGTAAAGAGCGCGACCCTGGCGCGGGGTAAAAACGCCGGTCTGCACCTGGACTTTGGCCTTGACGTAGCCTGGAACAACCTCATGTTCGAGGGAAACAATACCATCGAAAAGGATCTTTCTGCGGTTAAGTTTCCGCTTATATTGGACAATGAAACTCGTGAGATTGAGGTGCGCAAAACCAAACTGACAGTACCATACATTAATTTTTCTCTTATGCCGACGGTAAGCTTTCCCGGTTCCTTTATCTCCTACATCAGCGCGGGAGGCTACGTGGGATATCGGCTGGGCGGATACACCAAGATCAAATACCCCGATGGCAAAAAAGATAAGGAGAGAAGCAACTATTACCTCAACGACTTCCGCTACGGCGCGGCCTTTGAGTTAGGCATCAAAAACTTTCCTGACTTCTTTGTCCACTACGACATGAACAACCTGTTCCAAGACAATCGGGGGCCAGCGGTGAAGATGATTAATTTTGGAATTCGTTTCTGATGCCTGAAAACCCACTTTAACGGCAGCTACGAAGCAATTCGGGGCTGCCGTTTATTTTTTATTGGAAAATTTTCATCCAGAATTTTGTCAATAAGGGAAAAGACTCTAATTTTGCGACTCCAAAGTGAATCGTGGAGGGGAAAAAGGCTTTGAAATAGTTCGAGGGGGTGTACCAGAGTGGCCAAATGGGGCAGACTGTAAATCTGCTGGCGTACGCCTACGGTGGTTCGAATCCATCCGCCCCCACCAAGTGTTTGCGGGAGTAGCTCAGCTGGTAGAGCGATAGCCTTCCAAGCTATAGGTCGCGAGTTCGAACCTCGTCTCCCGCTCATTAAGCAAGCCCAACGAAGCGATCACCGAAAATTATTCTGTTGGAATTATTTCGATGATCGCTTCGTTATTTTTAATTAACGCCGTTGTAAACCAGGAATAAAACACTTCCTGGAAAAGGTCGGGGCGGTTCGCCGCTGCGATTCAAATCACCTCAACGGCGGCGAGCGACAAAAGAGGAATAAGGCAAGTTGCCGTTGTAGATAAGGGAGTATCGCATACTTCCTTGGTAAGGAAGAGGTCGGGGCGGTTCGCCGCTGCGATTAAAATCACCTCAACGGCGAACACAGAATAAAAAATAAGACGCCGTTGTAGCTCAGGGGTAGAGCACTTCCTTGGTAAGGAAGAGGTCGGGGGTTCAAATCCCCCCAACGGCTCATCAAAATTCCAATTTTCCACACCCACCCTGTTAAAAACAAGTATTAATTCCAATTTAAGTATAAACTAAGAAAACATGGCAAAAGATAAGTTTGACCGCTCGAAGCCGCACGTAAACATCGGTACCATCGGACACGTTGACCACGGCAAAACTACGTTGACCGCGGCCATCACCACCGTACTGGCGGGTAAGGGTCTATCCGCAGTTCGCGACTTCTCATCAATCGACAACGCGCCCGAAGAAAAAGAGCGTGGTATCACCATTAACACTTCACACGTAGAATACGAAACGGTCAACCGCCACTACGCGCACGTTGACTGCCCCGGCCACGCCGACTACGTGAAAAACATGGTAACGGGTGCGGCCCAGATGGACGGCGCCATTATCGTGGTAGCCTCTACGGACGGCCCCATGCCCCAAACCCGTGAGCACATTCTGCTGGCCCGCCAGGTAGGCGTACCCCAGTTGGTCGTGTTCATGAACAAGGTCGATATGGTGGACGATCCCGAGCTGCTGGAACTCGTTGAAATGGAAATTCGTGAGCTTTTGAGCTTCTACGATTACGACGGCGACAACATTCCCGTGATCCAGGGTTCAGCCCTCGGCGCTTTAAACGGCGAAGAGAAGTGGGTGAAGACGGTGGAAGATTTGATGGACGCTGTTGACAGCTACATCCCCATCCCTCCCCGCATGACGGAACTGCCGTTCCTGATGCCCGTAGAAGATGTATTCTCGATCACAGGCCGTGGTACAGTGGCTACCGGTCGGATCGAGCGGGGTATCGTCAACTCCGGTGAGGCAGTCGACATCCTGGGTATGGGTGCCGAAAACCTGAAATCAACCGTAACGGGTGTGGAAATGTTCCGTAAAATCCTGGACCGTGGCGAAGCGGGCGACAACGTCGGTCTGCTGCTGCGCGGTATCGACAAGGAGGACATCCGCCGTGGTATGGTAATCTGTAAGCCTGGTTCAGTGAAGCCACACGCTCACTTTAAGGCTGAGGTTTACGTACTGTCGAAAGAGGAAGGTGGCCGTCACACGCCATTCTTCAACAAGTACCGTCCACAATTCTACTTCCGCACCACGGACGTAACGGGTGAAATCACCCTGCCCGCTGGCGTGGAGATGGTAATGCCCGGAGACAACATCACGATCGAGGTGACTTTGATCAACAAAATCGCGATGGAGAAGGGCCTTCGTTTCGCTATCCGTGAGGGTGGCCGTACGGTGGGTGCTGGTCAAGTGACCGAGATTCTCGACTAATCCGAAGCAAACAATTGAAAACAAGTGCATTTCCTAACGGGATGCACTTGTTTTTTATAAAAAAAGGCTATCTTTGCAGCCCCAAACCCCTAAGAATTGAGGAATGGGATCAAATACGGGTGTAGTTCAAGGGTAGAATAGCGGTCTCCAAAACCGTTGATGGGAGTTCGAATCTCTCCACCCGTGCTACGCGTTTTCAAACGACAAAATGGATAAACTCACCGCATTCTTTAAAGCTTCCTGGGTAGAAATAACCCAGCACGTGACTTGGCCTCCCTTCAACGAATTGCAGTCCAACACGACGCTCGTTTTGGTGGGGTCGCTCATCTTCGCCTTTGTGGTGGGAGCGATGGATTTTGTGTTCGATAACGCGCTCAATCTATTTTATCAGACTTTCTAAGACGTCCTTTAACGGGCGGCTTCCCTAATCCAGAACGGTATGAGTAACGTGAATTGGTTCGTATTACGGGCAATCTCGGGACAAGAGAAGAAGATCAAGACGTACATCGAGAACGAACTCTCCCGACAGAACCTGACCGAATACGTGCCGGAGATACTGATACCGACGGAGAAGATCTACGAAATGCGGAATGGCAAGAAAAGGGTTCGCGAAAAGAACTTCTTCCCCGGTTATATCATCATTTCGGCTGACTTGTCCAAGGGCGAAGTGCAGCACATCATCACCAGCATGCCCGGGGTAATCGGCTTTCTTGGTAGTGCGGATGGCAAGAACGCCAAAGTGCCCGTACCTCTGCGTCAATCGGAAATCAATCGCATTTTGGGCCGTTTTGAGGAAGGTGCTCAGGAAGAAGAGGCACCGTCGATGTCATTCCTGAAAGGCGAAAGTGTGAAAGTAGTCGATGGCCCGTTCAGCGGCTTCATCGGCACCGTCGAAGAAGTTTTCGACGAGAAAAAGAAACTAAATGTAGTAGTAAAAATATTCGGGCGGAGTACTCCCGTGGAACTCAGTTACGCACAAGTAGAAAAGGAAAGCTGATACAATTTGCGGGCAGGACTGCTTCCTCTGCCGTTACAACGTGGCTTGTGTTGGACGACCATCAAATTAAAGGGTTGAAAGGTTTAAATGTTGAAGTGTTTAAGAGGTTTCTGTAAAACTAGTTCTTTTTAAACATTAAAACTTTAAACACTTAAACACTTAAACTAAAAAGAAACAATGGCAAAAGAAATAGGCGGATACGTAAAGCTTCAGGTGAAGGGTGGCCAGGCCAATCCCGCGCCTCCCATTGGCCCCGCATTGGGTTCCAAAGGGTTGAACATCATGGAGTTTTGCAAGCAGTTCAACGGCCGTACTCAGGATAAAATGGGTATGGTGTTGCCGGTAGTCATTACGTTCTACAAGGACAAGTCGTTTGACTTTGTCATCAAAACGCCCCCCGCCGCTATCTTACTCATGGAAGCCGCCAAAATAAAGAAGGCTTCCGACCAGCCCAACCGCGTCAAGGTGGGATCGGTCACTTGGGAACAGGTTCGTCAGATCGCTGAAACCAAGATGCCCGACCTGAATTGTTTTACGGTGGAGTCAGGGATGAAGCAGATTGCGGGTACGGCGCGTAGTATGGGCGTAACTATTAAAGGTAAAGCCCCGTGGGCAACTGAGAAAAAATAAGCGTCGTTCTGACGCCTTAGCAAACAGCAACATGGGAAAATTAACGAAAAAACAAAAAGAAGCCCAGTCGAAAATCGACCCGGAAATGGCGTACTCGTTCACCACGGCGGCGGAGGTCCTCAAGGAAATCAGCTACGTGAAGTTCGACGCCTCGGTGGACATCGACGTTCGTTTGGGTGTGGACCCCCGCAAGGCCGACCAGATGGTGCGCGGCGTCGTTACTCTGCCGCACGGCACGGGTAAGGAAGTGCGCGTGCTGGTACTGTGTACGCCTGAGAAGGAAGAGGAAGCCAAAGAGGCGGGTGCTGACTTCGTGGGGCTCGACGAGTACATCACGAAAATCGAAGGCGGCTGGACCGACATCGACGTCATCATCACGATGCCGAACGTCATGGCCAAAGTAGGTCGCCTGGGTAAAGTACTCGGTCCGCGCGGACTGATGCCCAACCCTAAGTCGGGTACCGTGACGATGGACGTGGGTAAAGCGGTGCAGGAAGTGAAAGCGGGTAAGATCGATTTCCGGGTCGATAAGACCGGCATCATTCACGCCAGCATCGGCAAGGTGTCTTTCGGTGCCGAACAACTGGCCCAGAACGCCCAGGAAATGATGACCACTCTGGTGCGCATGAAGCCGTCTTCGGCCAAAGGTACTTATGTGAAAAGCGTTTACTTGTCAAGCACGATGAGTCCGAGCGTTTCAATTGACAAAAGCACGATCTCAGGTATACAATCATGACGAGAGAACAAAAAACAGAACTAGTTGAAGAACTGAAACAGAAGTTCGAGGCGACCCCCTATTTCTATATTGTGAGTGCCAATGGCATGAACTCGGCGGAAACGAGCAACCTTCGCCGCCTGTGCTTCGAGCGCGGGGTGGAATACCGGGTCATCAAGAACACGCTGATCAAGAAAGCACTGGAAGATCAGGAAGTCGATTATGCTCCTTTTAACGACAATGTACTGAAGGGCTTTTCGGGTGTGATGTTCCATCCCGAGTCGGGTAAAGTACCTGCGCAACTTATTAAGGATTACCGCAAGAAGTCGGGTAAGGACAAGCTCCAATTTAAAGGAGCGTCCGTCGATGCGTCCCTGTTCATCGGGGCCGATCAAATCGACCGCCTCATCGCGCTGAAATCCAAGCAGGAAATGGTAGGAGAAGTGATTGCCTTGTTGCAATCGCCCGCCAAGAACGTACTGGGTGCCCTGCAAAGCGGTGGCCACAAGTTGTCTGGTATTCTCAAGACTTTATCCGAAAGGGAAGAGCAAGAAGCAGCCTAACAACGTATTGATGGTCCGAGCGGACTTGGCGAACCGCCGGAATCGAATTCCCGCCGCATTTTTAACAATCATTTTGTAATCACTTAATCAAAAATAAATAAAATGGCAGATTTGAAAGCCTTCGCAGAGCAACTTGTTGGCCTTACGGTTAAAGAAGTGAACGAACTCGCTACGATTCTGAAGGACGAGTATGGCATCGAGCCCGCCGCTGCTGGCGCGGTAATGATGGCTGGTGGTGGTGGTGGTGGCGACGAAGCCCCCGCAGCCGCTGAGCAATCGTCTTTTGACGTTATTCTTAAGGCCGCCGGAGCAAGCAAGCTGGCGGTTGTGAAATTGGTGAAAGACCTGACGGGTCTGGGCCTGAAAGAAGCCAAAGAATTGGTGGACAGCGCGCCAAAGGCCGTGAAAGAAGGCGTCGCCAAAGACGAGGCCGAAGCCCTCAAAAAGCAGCTTGAAGAAGCTGGTGCCGAAGTAGAGGTGAAATAATTCATCGGCTCAGCCACCATATCTTAACGGGAACAGGCCTGACATGCGTCAGGTCTTTTCCTGTTTATTGATAAAGTACCAAACTTATTTCCGTCGAGCGGTGTTTGACTTACTGGGTGCAAACCCGTTAATCCCCCGTTTTACGCATTACCACTGCAATCTTCCGAAAAATGAGTCGGCACCCGCATCTCCGCCGCATTCTTGTTTTTCTTCAAAAAGCGGTTTGAGCCAATCTAATTTGAGTTCAAACAGTTTCTAATCGGGAAAGCCGGTCCGAAACACTTCTTTGCTCGTAGAAAGTTAGAAGAGGGACCCGTTATCCGACAATATCTACGAGGCAATATTTTGTGGTTCCAAACTTACCGACGCTTTTGCGCGTGTTCGTTTTAGCAAGAGTTTCGGCACTTTTTGTTCTATTAACCCAAAAAACAACCAGCCTTGGCTACCAAAACAGCTTCCAGAAAAAACTTTGCCCGGATCACTCCGATCATCAATTATCCCGACTTACTGGGAATTCAGGTTCAATCATTCAGAGATTTTTTTAGTCTTGACACGTCGGTGGAAAACCGTTCAGCCGAGGGCCTTTATAAGGTTTTCGACGAAAACTTCCCCATCTCCGACTCGCGCGACAACTTCGTGCTGCAATTCATCGACTATCTTCTTGAGCCTCCCAAGTACTCGGTAGATGAATCGATCGACCGGGGCCTGACCTACGCGGTGCCGCTCAAAGCGAAACTCCGCCTGATTTGCAATGACCCTGACCACGAAGAGTTCGAGACCATCGAGCAGGAAGTGTTCCTGGGCAATATTCCCTACATGACCGAGCGCGGCTCGTTCGTCATCAATGGCGCCGAGCGTGTCATCGTGTCGCAACTGCACCGCTCGCCGGGCGTGTTCTTCTCCATGAGTAAGCACACCAACGGCTCCAAACTGTATTCGGCCCGGATTATTCCTTTTAAAGGTTCCTGGATCGAGTTCTCGACGGACGTCAACAACGTGATGTACGCTTACATCGATCGGAAAAAGAAATTCCCCGTGACGACGTTGTTGCGCGCCATCGGTTTCGGGTCGGATAAAGACATTCTTGATCTTTTCAATCTTTCCGAAGAAATCAACGCCAACAAGACCAACCTCAACAAGGCCGTGGGCCGTCGCCTTGCGGCGCGGGTGCTGCGCACCTGGACGGAGGATTTCGTAGACGAAGACACTGGTGAGGTAGTTTCCATCCAGCGGAACGAGGTTTTGATGGAGCGGGACTCCGAGTTGAAAGTCGAGGACATCGAAACGGTGCTTTCGTCCGGCCAGAAGTCCATTATCCTGCACAAAGAGGATATGAACGTGGCCGATTATAACATCATCTATAACACGCTGCAAAAAGATAGTTCCAACTCCGACAAGGAGGCCGTGGAACAAATCTACCGCCAGCTACGGAACGCCGAGGCACCCGACGAGCAAACTGCCCGCGACGTGATCCAAAGCCTGTTCTTCAGCGACAAGCGTTACGACCTGGGCGAAGTGGGTCGTTACCGGATCAACAAGAAACTGGGTTCCGACACGAGCTTGGACCAGCGCGTGCTGACGACGGACGACATCGTTTCCATCGTGAAGTACCTCATCGGCCTCATCAATGCCAAGGCCGTTGTGGACGACATCGACCACCTCTCTAACCGCCGCGTGCGGACGGTGGGTGAGCAGTTGTACGCCCAGTTCGGCGTGGGCCTGGCGCGGATGGCGCGGACGATCAAGGAGCGCATGAATGTGCGCGACAATGAAGACTTCAAGCCCGTGGATTTGATCAACGCCCGGACGCTGTCTTCAGTCATTAACTCGTTCTTCGGTACCAACCAGCTATCGCAGTTCATGGACCAGACCAACCCGCTGGCCGAAATCACCCACAAGCGCCGCATGTCGGCGTTGGGCCCTGGCGGACTGTCGCGGGAACGGGCGGGTTTCGAGGTGCGGGACGTTCACTACACCCACTACGGTCGTCTGTGTACGATCGAGACGCCGGAGGGACCGAACATCGGTCTGATTTCGTCGCTTTGCGTGTTTGCCAAAGTCAACGGCATGGGCTTCATAGAAACGCCCTACCGTAAAATTGACGCCAATGGCAAGCTGACCAAGGACATTACCTACATGACCGCCGAAGAAGAAGATTCCAAGTACATCGCCCAGGCCAACAGCCAGGTCGATAAGAAAGGAAACTTTATGGTGGATAAAATCAAGACGCGTTTCGAGGGTGACTTCCCGATGGTGGACCCCGCGCAGGCGTCGTTTATGGATGTTGCCGCCAACCAAATTGTGTCGGTGGCTGCATCGTTAATTCCCTTCCTGGAACACGACGATGCCAACCGTGCCCTGATGGGCTCGAACATGCAGCGTCAGGCCGTGCCTCTGCTGCGTCCGCAAGCCCCCATCGTGGGTACCGGCCTGGAAGAGCGCGTGGCGATGGACTCACGGGCACTGGTTGTGGCCGAGGGTGATGGTGTCATTGATTACGTGGATGCTACCAAGATCATCGTTCGCTACGAGCGCACCGAAGAGGACCGTGACGTGAGTTTCGACGACGATACGGTGAGCTACAGCCTCGTAAAATTCCGCCGTACCAACCAGGATACCTGCTTGAACCTGCAACCAATGGTTTTGAAAGGCCAGAAAGTGAAGAAAGGCGAGGCGCTGTGTCAGGGTTACGGCACCGAAGGCGGCGAACTCGCTTTGGGTCGCAACATGATGGTTGCTTTCATGCCGTGGCAGGGATACAATTTTGAGGATGCCATCGTGATTTCCGAAAAAGTGGTGCGCGAGGATATTTTCACCTCCATCCACATTGAGGAATTTGAACTGGAAGTACGTGATACCAAGCGCGGCGAGGAAGAACTCACCGCCGAAATCCCGAATGTGAGCGAAGAAACCGTCCGCAATCTCGACGAAGACGGCATCATCCGCATGGGCACCGAAGTGAAGGAAGGCGATATTTTGATTGGTAAAATTACGCCCAAAGGCGAATCCGACCCGACGCCGGAAGAGAAACTGCTCCGCGCCATCTTTGGCGACAAAGCGGGTGACGTGAAAGACGCTTCCAAGAAGGCACCGCCCTCGATGAAGGGCGTCGTGATCGACACTAAGTTGTTTGCTCGCCCGACCAAGGAAGAGCGTGCGCAGCATAAAGACGAACTGAAAGGTCTGATGAAGCGGTACAGCCGCGACCTAAACGCCCTGCGCGATCGGATGCTTGATAAGATGGTAAACGAGATCGAAGGCAAAACCAGTCAGGGCGTCAAGCACAAGTTTGGCGACGTGATGATTGCCAAGAGCGCTAAGTTCAGCCGTAAGAATATTACGGAAAACCTTTTCCCGGCCAATAACCCATACCGCGACGAAAGTCAGTATTCGGTACCCGAGGAGGTGAACCTGATCGGCGACATCCTGACCGACAACTGGACCAACGACGAAGATGTGAACCGCCGCGTGTTCCGCTTGGTGCGTAACTACCTCGGCAAGCGCAGCCAACTCATGGGTGAGTTCAAGCGCGAGCGTTTTGCGCTCGAAGTGGGTGACGAACTACCGGCGGGTATCGTGAAGCTGGCCAAGGTTTACATTGCCAAGAAGCGCAAGCTGAAAGTGGGGGACAAAATGGCGGGTCGTCACGGAAACAAGGGCGTCGTTGCCCGGATCGTCCGCGATGAAGATATGCCGTTCCTCGAAGACGGCACGCCGGTGGACATCGTACTAAACCCGCTGGGCGTACCTTCCCGGATGAACATCGGGCAGATTTACGAAACCATCCTGGCCTGGGCCGGTCTGAAAATGGGCCGCCGCTACGCCACGCCGATTTTTGACGGTGCCACGGAAGACGAAGTAGCCGCCGAATTAGCCGAGGCTGGACTGCCCGAATGGGGCCGTACCTACCTCTACAACGGTTTGACGGGCGATCGCTTCGACCAGGCCGTGACGGTGGGTCTCATCTACATGATGAAGCTAGGTCACCTGGTGGACGATAAGATGCACGCCCGTTCGATTGGCCCGTACTCGCTCATCACGCAGCAGCCGCTGGGTGGTAAGGCGCAGTTCGGTGGACAGCGTTTCGGCGAGATGGAGGTGTGGGCACTCGAAGCCTTCGGTGCCTCGCACATCTTGCAGGAAATTCTGACCGTAAAATCGGATGACGTGGTAGGTCGCGCCAAGGCCTACGAGGCCATCGTAAAAGGCGAAAACCTACCCAAGCCGAATATCCCGGAATCGTTCAATGTATTGGTACACGAGCTTCGTGGCCTGGCGCTGGAGATTACGCTGGATTAATATAGACCGGGAGGGATAAAAACTCTAGTCCGGTTTTTATCCCTCCTTTGAAAAAAAAATGATTCAAGACTATTGATTCACAAAAACTAAGATCAACAATATGTCTTTTAAGAAAAATAAGAAAATTAACAGTGACTTCCTGAACATCACGATCAGCCTGGCTTCGCCGGAGTCGATTCTGGAAAGTTCTTACGGGGAGGTGACGCAGCCCGAAACCATCAACTACCGGACCTACAAGCCGGAAATGGGTGGACTTTTCTGCGAGCGCATCTTCGGTCCCGTTAAGGACTGGGAATGCCACTGCGGTAAATACAAGCGGATTCGCTACAAGGGCATTATCTGCGACCGTTGCGGCGTGGAGGTGACCGAGAAGAAAGTTCGCCGTGAGCGCATGGGCCACATCGAGTTAGTGGTTCCCGTGGCGCACATCTGGTACTTCCGCAGCTTGCCGAACAAAATTGGCTACCTGCTGGGACTATCCACCAAGAAATTGGATCAGATCATTTACTACGAGCGCTACGCCGTGGTACAGGCGGGCGTGAAGGCCGAGGACGGCATTAGCTACATGGACTTCCTGACGGAGGACGAGTACTTGGACATCATCGACAAACTCCCTCGCGAGAACCAGATGCTGCCCGACACCGATCCCGAGAAATTCATCGCCAAGATGGGCGCCGACGCGCTGGAAATGTTGCTGGCCCGCACCAAATTGGACGAACTCTCGTACGAACTGCGCCACCAGGCCGCGACCGATACGTCGCAGCAGCGCAAGCAGGAGGCTTTGAAGCGTTTGAAAGTAGTGGAAGCATTCCGTGACGCGAATACCCGCATCGAGAACCGTCCCGAGTGGATGGTCATCAAGATGGTGCCCGTCATTCCACCCGAACTGCGCCCGCTGGTACCCCTGGACGGTGGTCGTTTTGCGACTTCTGACCTGAACGATTTGTACCGCCGCGTGATCATTCGGAACAACCGTCTGAAGCGTTTGATCGAAATCAAAGCGCCCGAAGTTATTCTGCGCAACGAGAAGCGGATGTTGCAGGAAGCCGTGGATTCGCTCTTCGACAACAGCCGGAAAGTAAACGCCGTGCGTTCGGAAGGCAACCGCGCCCTCAAGTCCCTTTCGGACATGCTGAAAGGTAAGCAGGGCCGTTTCCGTCAGAACCTGCTTGGTAAGCGCGTGGATTACTCCGGTCGTTCCGTGATTGTGGTAGGTCCTGAGTTGAAACTGCACGAGTGCGGTCTGCCCAAGGACATGGCGGCGGAATTGTTCAAGCCGTTCATCATCCGTAAGTTGATCGAGCGCGGTATTGTCAAGACCGTAAAATCGGCCAAGAAGATCGTGGATCGTAAGGATCCTGTGATTTGGGATATTTTGGAAAATGTGTTGAAAGGCCATCCCGTGCTGCTGAACCGCGCCCCTACCCTGCACCGTCTCGGTATTCAGGCGTTCCAGCCCAAGCTGATCGAGGGAAAAGCCATTCAGTTGCACCCGCTCGTTTGTACGGCGTTCAACGCTGACTTCGACGGTGACCAAATGGCCGTTCACGTGCCGCTGGGCCAGGAGGCCGTACTGGAAGCGTCCATGCTGATGCTTTCTTCGCACAACATCCTGAACCCCGCCAACGGAGCGCCCATCACGGTGCCTTCGCAGGACATGGTATTGGGACTTTATTACGTAACCAAGGGCCGTACCAACATTCCCGAGTATCCGATCATCGGCGAGGGCATGACGTTCGCCGGTCCTGGCGAGGTCATTATTGCCATCAACGAAGGGATCGTTTCCAAGCACGCCCATGTCAAGTGCCGCGTGCGGGTACGGAACGATGACGGTACTTTTGAAACCAAACTCATCGACACCGTCGCTGGACGCATCCTGTTCAACCAGTTTGTACCGGAAGAGGTAGGTTATATCAACGAACTGCTGACCAAGAAGAAGTTGCAGCAGATCATCGGTCAGGTATTCAAGCTGGCGGGCGTAGCCCGCACGGCCCAATTCCTGGACGACATTAAAGAGCTGGGTTTCCAAATGGCGTTCAAGGGTGGCTTGTCCATCGGTCTGAGCGACGTGATGGTGCCCGTAGAAAAGGAAAAACTCATCGAAGACGCCAAGAAAGACGTCGAAGGGGTGTGGAGCAACTATCTGATGGGTCTGATTACCGAGAACGAGCGCTACAACCAGGTCATCGACATCTGGACGCGCGTCAACTCTCGCATCACCGAGACGCTGATGAAGCAACTCGAAGCCGATCAGGGTGGATTCAACTCCATCTATATGATGATGCACTCGGGTGCCCGTGGTTCCCGCGAGCAGATTCGTCAGTTGGGCGGAATGCGGGGTCTGATGGCCAAGCCGCAGAAAAACCTGGCGGGCGGTGCTGGTGAGATTATCGAAAACCCCATTCTTTCCAACTTTAAGGAAGGACTCGACGTACTCGAATACTTCATCTCGACGCACGGCGCGCGGAAAGGTCTGGCCGATACCGCCCTCAAAACGGCGGATGCGGGGTATTTGACCCGTCGTTTGCACGATGTGGCGCAGGATGTGGTAGTGACCGAAGACGATTGCGAGACATTGCGCGGTATTCAGATTTCTGCCTTGAAAGACAATGAGGACATCGTTGAGCCGCTGTCGGAGCGTATTTTGGGCCGCGTGAGCGTCCACGACGTAATGGACCCACTTTCTGGTGAGATGATTCTCGAAGCCGGACAGGAAGTTACGGAGGAAATTGCGCTGTACATCGACGAAACCAGCATCGAGAGCGTCGAAATTCGTTCGGTGTTGACCTGCGAAACCCGCAGCGGCGTTTGCGCCAAGTGCTACGGCCGCAGCCTGGCTTCGGGCCGCATGGTGGACAACGGTGAGGCAGTGGGCGTTATCGCCTCACAGTCGATCGGTGAGCCGGGTACCCAGTTGACGCTACGTACCTTCCACGTGGGTGGTACGGCCTCCAACATTGCCGTCGATGCCAACATCAAGGCGAAGTTCGAGGGTATCATTCACTTTGAAGACCTGCGTTTGGTTAATTCCACCAACAGCGAGGGTAACGCCATTACAGTAGTGATGGGCCGCTCGGGCGAGGTGCGCATCCTGCACCCCGAAACCAAGCAGTTGCTCATTGCCAATAACGTGCCTTACGGCGCACACCTGAGCGTGAAGGACGGCGATAAAGTAGAGAAAGGACAGGAAATCTGTACCTGGGACCCTTACAACGCCGTGATTCTATCGGAATTCGATGGTTCAGTTATGTTCGACGCCATCGAAGAAGGTATTACCTACCGCGAGGAATTTGATGAGCAGACGGGCTTCCAGGAGGCCGTTATCATCGACACCCGCGACAAAGCCAAGAACCCCGCCATTGTGGCGAAGGGCAAGAGTACACTCCTGAAAGACCAAACGGAGAAGTCGTACAATCTGCCCGTGGGCGCGCGCCTGGTGGTGAAAGACGGCGTGAAGGTGAAAGCCGGACAGCCGCTGGCCAAGATTCCGCGCGTGGTCGGTAAAACCCGCGACATTACGGGCGGTCTGCCCCGCGTGACGGAACTTTTCGAGGCCCGTAACCCGTCGAACCCTGCCACCGTCAGTGAAATCGACGGCGTGGTAAGCTACGGCGGCGTGAAGCGCGGTAACCGCGAGATCATGATCGACTCCAAGGACGGCATTCAGCGCCGCTACATGGTGACGCTCTCCAAGCACATCCTGGTGCAGGACGGCGACTTCGTGAAAGCGGGCGATCCGCTCTCCGACGGAGCCATCACGCCCGCCGACATCCTGTCGATCAAAGGCCCGACCGCCGTGCAGGAGTACCTCGTCAACGAGATTCAGGAAGTATATCGCCTGCAAGGCGTGAAGATCAACGACAAGCACATCGAGTGTATCGTGCGCCAAATGATGCAGAAGGTAGAGATACTCGACGCCGGAGACACGAACTTCCTCGAAATGCAGCCCGTCGATCGCTGGGTGTTCCGCGAGGAAAACAACAAGATTCTGAACATGAAAGTGGTCGAGGAGCCGGGTGATTCCGAGAACCTGAAGCCCGGCATGATCGTGACGGTGCGCCGTCTGCGCGATGAGAACTCGAGCCTGAAGCGCCGCGACATGAAACTGGCTACGGCCCGCGACGCCCAACCCGCTGTTGGTAAGCCCACCCTGATGGGTATCACGCAGGCGTCTTTGGGTACCGAAAGCTTCATATCGGCGGCTTCCTTCCAGGAAACCACCAAAGTACTGAGCGAAGCCGCCGTCCGCGGCAAGCGCGACGAACTGAAGGGCCTGAAGGAGAACGTGATCGTCGGTCACCTCATCCCCGCTGGTACCGGTATGCGCAAGTACGTCGACCTGCTGGTCGGCTCGCAGGAAGAGTTCGACGCTTTGGCCGAGTCGCGCGAGAAAGCGGCTTCGCGGAAGAAGAAGGAACTGGCGTAATAGCTGTTTAAGTAATAATGCAGTAAAGCCGATCCCTTTGGGGGGTCGGCTTTTTTTGTGGGTTAGTATTTGTGAGCCATTGTGTGGGGCAAGGATTATGGAATATTTTTAGAAAAAAGGTATATTCGTAAAAAAACGCAGAAGCTATGAATATTGAAGAAACAAAGCGAGAGGTGATCGATATGATTTCTGAGCTGCAAGATGAAAAACTAGTAGTGGCGGTGAAGAAGATGCTCGAAGAAGCGTTACCGCTTAAAGAGTTAAAATCGCGTGAGCCTGGCTGGGCAAAAGGCATCATTACTTATGTCTCAGAGGATTTTGATGATTTTATTCCACCCGGATTTTATGGTGAAGAAGATGAAGTATCTCATTGACACGCACATACTGATTTGGCATGGTAAAGAAAGCCATAGGTTGAAGCCTTCGGTACTGGCTGAAATAAATGATTTATCCAATATCGTTTACGTCAGCCATGCCTCTTTCTGGGAAATCACTATAAAATTATCCATCGGAAAGCTGGAATTTTCAACGCCTGTATCGCAGTTTCAGGAGGGAAGTCTATTGAATGCTTTTAGCATTTTGGACTTTAATTTCAACCACTATATCGCACTGGAAACACTACCTTACCATCATAGAGACCCATTCGACCGAATGATAATTGCCCAAGCAATTACTGAGGATTTCACAATTATCACCCAGGATCAGCGGTTCGCTGATTACGAACCGCTGGTGAAAATCCTTTGGAATTAGTTTAGTGCTGTCGCGAACATGTTCTTGGGCTTTCATTTCGCCAAGATTGTAGGTCACCTCATCCCCGCCGGCACCGGTATGCGCAAGTTCGTAGACCTGCTGGTCGGCTCGCAGGACGAGTTCGACGCTTTGGCCGAGTCGCGCGAAAAAGCGGCTTCGCGGAAGAAGAAGGAACTGGCATAAGCGTAGTTTGAAATAGCAGTTAATGAGAAAGCCGACTCTTTTGGGAGTCGGCTTTTTTTTGTGGCAGGAGATACTTTATACATGGAAAATTTACTGTTTACTTTCGTTGTTAGTATCTGTAAAAAATAGAAGCCAACATATAAGTAATAGTAAATTATTATCTCAAACGCGAAGTGCTGATATGCACTTAAATCCAATCACTAATATCTTTATAGAATTCCTTTTCTCACATCGCTATGAACAATATAAAAAAAGGTAGTCAACTGTTTCAAAGCGATAAAATCGTAAATCTTTCTATAATCAATTTTTATGGAAGATCGAAGACAATATCCGTAACATTCCTCAACATATATTTCAAATGCTCTATAACTAGAAAATTTCTTTTCGTTCATTTTAAACTCTTCATTCAAATAATTGAGATCTATCTTAAATTTTAAAAGATGTTTCATCAAACTATCCTCTATTTCTGCTATTTTGGTAGATGCATCATCGATTTTCGCAGCCTCCTGTATCGAAATAATAGAGTAAAAATTAGAATAAATATCAAACCCATACTTATCTGATATAATTTCACCAGATTTATTAAAAGTGCCTGGTCTCTGATATTTCATAAACGTCTTTTCAAAGTTTTTCAAGATGCGTATTATTTTCAGTTTCTCTTCTCCTGAACATTCATTTAAGATGAGTGGCTTCAATGAACAACCTCGAACTTCAAACTTCTTTTCGTTTATTATCGCTTCATAGAAGATTTTTGTTCCTTTGTGAAAGAAACAAAAACAAAAGTATGGAATAAAACTATTCAATTTTTCAATAAAGACGATATACCTATTTCTATCTCTTAACGGTAATTGTAAAGGAATAACTTGAAGATTAAAGAGCCCCCAAAATGAAATTTTCAACATCATAGCATCTGCAAATGCTTCATGTTGATGTGGTAGTGGAACCTCTGTCACCTTGTACAATAGCTGAATCAAAGTTGGATATTTTAACCCATTCTCCGTTTTGATATTGCAAAAATTGGTTCCAGCCTTCATCGTACAGATAAAATCCTTCCCAATCATTTCATTACGTGTTTCTAACCGATTACAAGCAGCATCAATTATATTGTAATCAAATTCATAGTTGTGTGCAACTATCAAATCAGAATCTATAATATCAGTCATCAGACAATTCAAGGCATCTTTTTCAGTTGTTTTTTCTGCCCTTTCTTGATATTTGTGTTTAATATGCTGGCCATGTATAAAAAAATTATTAGTTCTTATAGTATTCCCATTTTCATCATCAATTATCCAAGCTAATTGAGTGATTAGGGGCCACTTCTGAAACTCAGCGGTTGAAGTTGTGAAATCTTTGATTATATTGTTCGTTTCAGTATCTAAAAAAATAATTTTCATGTTTTTATTATTTTGGTGGAGAAAGTTTATATAAACTCATTTAAATAAAATTATAGGTTTTTGGGGTAATGGTAATCGAAAAATCTACAATTCTCCGTGTGCAGAGTTTAAGCCAACGGAAAAACCAACCTCATAAGCTGTAGTTTTCGAAATGTAGACAGGCGATGCCTCAGAGAACCATTATAGCTTAGGACTATCGAGTATTTGAATAAAAAAGACATTTTTCGTTCTATACGGTTTACCAAGAGTCGCGGGATAAAAAATTTAGTACTTAGTATAAATGAATACTGTACCGACCCCCTAATTTTAGGACATAATTTCCAGATTTTTGGTTGGAACATTTTCCATTTCTAGGTGCTGCTTTTTCATATCAATCCCTCTTTTGAGGAGAAATTTATAGGGACTTGTATAGCCCACTCCCGAGTGAA
>JBBSUC010000015.1:0-107653 GCA_038235275.1 Cytophagales bacterium
CTGGTGTGACAGTGTAGCGTGATGCGCTTAGCCGAGGACTCAACGCGGTCTACGACCAAATCGGGCAGCGACAGCAACCGCTCGTAAAAATCTGTTTCTTGCATATGTGAACTTAACCACAAAAATTGTCAAAGAACCAATAAATTCTTGATAACATAGGCAGCCAGGTACATTTTCAGCTCATCAATCAGTGAGGATTCCTGAAAGAAAAAAACGGTAAAAGTGAGTTGGCATCTCTCAGTCGAGAGCGGCATATAAATTTGTTCCGTTGCTAAATTATCCGCCGACATGGGAAAGCCAATCAAATGATTGAGCGTAAGTTGTCTTTTTTGGTAAGGAACCACTTCGGTAATCAACTCATCCCAACGGGTTCCGGCTTCGTCGGCGCGCCGAAAACATCTTCGCCGCGAACCAACCAAGCCATCGGAAATACTATCGGCGTTTAAAGGCGTAATGTGGTGAACATACACCGACCATTCCGAAGCGTGGGCAGACTCCCCCAGATAGTTAAAAACGGTCTTCGGGGTGGCGTCGATTTCCAGGGAATGGCTTACCAGCCTATACGAGTGACCGCTCTTTCTACCGTACGGACTCAGGAAAATAGCCAGCGACAAAAGCAAAAGTGCGGACAAAATGAATCCCGTCAACCACTTGATGGGTTTTCTAGATCGCTTTGCCATACAAAAGATAATTTCGGTAATTATTCCCGGAAAAATTTTCGGAAAGTGAATGGGAAGTACCGTGATTGTACATGAACGGGTGCAACATGCTGTCATAACCCAGCGCCACGGCTTTTTTTACTACTAAATTACCCATTACATGACCCAAACCTTTCCATTTTGGATTAGGATGACGGGCCAGCGTTTTCACAATTAAGGATTTATGAGCGATCTTTAAAAGATCATCAAAGCAAAAATAATAGCCAATTAAATTTCGGTCTTTATCCTCAGCGATGAGCGTGAATTCTGGATGGAGGATAGCTTTTGCCGACAAATATTTTCTTAAAAAAGAGTCCAGATCAATGGGGGTAAAGAGGAAGTTTTTCGTGAAAGCTAAATTGTTAAAATCATGAATCCGTACGAGTTCTTCTTCAAATCGGATCAGGTCGATCGGACGGATTATGACGCCCGTTTCCTTGAATTCCTGCGTTCGTATTAAAACTTTCGGATGATCGAAAACCATTTCTGTGTCGATGTTGGTGTAGTACCCGGCAATGGGGGAGAAGCCCGCTTTCCGAAACTGCTCGTTGTAATACAGATGATGGTAGGGTTCCAGAAAAAAGGGGGGCTGCTCGTGGTCGGTGGCGAAGCGGTATTTTTCCCAGGTGCTGCCGTTCATTGGGCCGAGTAGATAGTTGGCTCCCAAAGTCCTGGCTTCCTGCGTAACCCTTTCCAAAATGGCTTTTGCGCACGATTCGTCCTCGATGCACTCGTAGTTGCCAACGGTGCAGGCCGGTTGGTTTTTGTAATAGAGTTGCGGGTTGTGGTAAAGGCTCGCCCGGGCCACTACTTTATCGTTTCGGAAAAGCAAAAAACTACCCGCGTGAAATTCCGTCGGAATAGATTCGGATACGGCGAATTTAGGCAAATCCGCCAGGTAAATTCCTTTTGGAAAATCAACAAATTGCTGAAAGTCAGGGTTTTCAGAATGCGTTTCAACAATGTGCATCATAGAAAAAGACTTTGTACCAAAAGCACCGTGGCAGGAATGGTGAGGTTGTCGGTCCCGGCCCCGCTGACGGCTTCGGCCCCGGTAGCCGCGAGGGCGACGATTGACGAAAATAGTAAAATTTTTTCGACTGAAAGGGCTTTGGCAGAGTGACAGAATAAAACCCCGCTGGCCAGCAAAAAAGCGGCCACGAAGAAAGCCAGCGAACCCGAAACGGTTTTGTGACTTTTCCCCAGGCGATATTTTCCAACGGGAAAACGCTTACCGACCCAGGCTGCCAGGGGATCGCAAAAAGCCAGCGTGAGGATGGGCAGATAAAAGGTAAGCAGGCCGGCGTCGGAAGAGGTGTAGACTAAGTAACAGCCATATACCGATACGGGATAGAGTAGGCTGCCGTAAGAAACACGGCGCACGGCGTTGATCGAAGGCAACCAGCGATACGCCAAACTAGCCACCAAAAGCACCAGGAAACTTCCGCACAAGAGCAATACCTGCCAATGGTTTTTTAGCAAAGCAGGAAAGAGCAAAGTAAGCAATCCCGTACCGATATGCACGATTTTTCGCGTGACTTCTGCCTTCACTTTTTTGACGCGGTACAGGTACTCCGCCAGTCCGAATAGCGCCAGGAATCCCATAGACAGCAGGAACGGAAAAAGGACGTCGCTTTTCATAAGAATTCGTCGATTTTAATCCCGGAGTTTATCCACTATAAACTGCTCGTAAAAAAAGCCTTTATCCTTGCGGGTCAAGCCTTCGGACAAAGCCTGACAATAGTCGACTCGCTCAGGGAAAATGTCACCCACCCGGCGCGGAACCATGAGGTTCCAGTAGGCCATTTTTCCGTTTTCTTCCAGATTTTGTACCAGGGACTCCGCGGTTTCCCGAAACATGGTTTCATCCATGTACTCAAATATATTGGAAAGATTCATGCACCCGAATCGCCCAAAATTAGTGGTAGCATCCTGCGCAAAACCCTCGAATAAAGTCAACTGTGTGATGTTTTTTTGAATGATCCGATAGTTTTCAGGTTGTAAATAGTGCGGTAGCAACGGGCCGAAATCTCCGGTCAGCGCGTAGCGGAGAATATAATTATCCTGAGCTAAGGCTGCGGATAGGTGCCGGGCGGCCCTGGCCAAAATATGTTGAGATACCGAACCTTCCACGTGATTCATGAACGCCGGATCGCGACCCAGCTTGCCCATGACATACTGGCTAAAAAACAGCTTGAAAAGCAGTCGCCACCGCCAGGTGTTCCATTGTTTTTCGTAGAAACTCTCCTGTTCGGATTGGCTTTTGGGACCAAGCAATTTTTCCGTGGTACGCCGGGAATGAATGAGGGGCAAGATTTTGCGGCTAAACAGTTGAAAGTATTTTTCAAATTTCCCCTGGTGGACAATGCCTTTTTTTAGCAAGATGAGGTTCTTTTCCCAATACCAGCGAGCGTCGGAGCTCAGGGTTTGCTTCAACGAATTGAAGACTGCTTCTCGCTTGTTAGAGTCGATGAAACCTAAAAATGCCAGCGTTTCTTCGCGGTCGAGCCCGGCGATGCAAACCTTTTTTAGTTCGGTCAGAAACAGTTGCGGGCGGCTGATGTCCACGGCCACGACGAGTTCGGGCCGGGTAGTCAGGAGCGAGAAACTATTGTCGCCCGCCGAGGCGATGGACAGGATTTTGCTACCCGGTCGGGGCGACAGTCCTTGCAGCAGCACGTCCGCGTCTTCCCAACAGTTGGCGTAGCGGATGATGCCAAAATCGACGCGTTCTCTCAGGTCGGTCTGGCTCATGGCGTGATGATTTTGATGAGACCGGTGCTACCATCCATCTCGATTTCGTCGCCGGTCTTTAACGTTTTCAAAAGCCCGGTCACGCTCACGATACAGGGCTTACCCATTTCGCGGCTGACAATGGCCGAGTGACTGAGCAAACTTCCCCGCTCCACGACGATGCCGCCCGCACCGGGAAACAGCATCACCCAGCCGGGATCGGTACTGTGCGTGACCAGAATGTCTCCGTCCAGCGACGCCACCTCCGCCGGGTCCAGTACCACGCGTACCCGACCCCGGACGCGTCCCGGTGAACAGCCGATGCCCTGTAATTCGTTTGCAACTTCTTTATTTTCAGTAGTATCTAAAATTTCTGTTTGAAATTTTTTGGAAAAATCGCCGCCTTGGTAAGGCGCTCCGTAGGTAGCAAAGCGCTCTGGCGGGGCGTCGGAATTTTGGTAGGCGG
This sequence comes from Cytophagales bacterium, assembly GCA_038235275.1. Taxonomy (GTDB): domain Bacteria; phylum Bacteroidota; class Bacteroidia; order Cytophagales; family Spirosomataceae; genus Persicitalea. The sequence goes on from JBBSUC010000015.1 coordinate 3,898, forward strand.
TGAACTCCTTTTGCCGCAAAGCGACTAAGGCCGCTAAATCGCCGTTGACGGATCGGCCTTCCAGGTAGGCAAAAATTTCTTCTTTGGTGAGGTAAAAAATAGCCCGCTCAGTTGGCAATATTTTGTCTCGGTAAAAGCGCTTCCCCATTTCGGTAAAAAGCTGCCGCACGACGCCAAAGGCCCGGGTACGCTCGTAACGCAGGTTTTCGCGGGCGCTGACCAGGGAACGCGTTTGTTTCAGGACAAGGTCGAACCACCACTTTTTTAAAAAATTGCCTTGCAGGGTGCGCTCCACGACTGTCTCCGCTGCTATTCTGATTGCGTTTTCCCGCTTTTCCGAAAAAAGCTGTTCGGTCAATCCCGACGCTACGTAGGATTTCAGGACGCGGACGAAGCGGGCGGGTTCCTGGGCGTAAGAGATGGTTTCGAGTTTGAGTTCACCCACGCAACGTTCGCCGAAATCAGTCAGGTATTTCTCGAAATCCAGATTGAAGTCAGCAAAATCAGGATTCTCACGCAAATCGCGGAGAACTTCGCTTTCTGCGTGGTCGAGAAATAATTTTTTCAAAGCCGGATTCGCGGCAATCCGACTGGCCAGGCCAATGCTGCGGTGGACGGGTTCGACGGAGATGATGTCGCTGCTGCCGCAGAGCAAATCGTTGTGAATGTTGGGATGATCGTCACCCAGGTACTTTTCGCACTGCTTTTGCAGCAGCCCGAACCAAATCATGGCAAAGAAATCGTTGAGCAACGGGGCCTTCCATTCGTCGAGCAGCGTTCTCTCGAAATCGAGGTACAGGTCCATGAGTTCGTGGGCGTCCTTTTGGGCGAAGTCGATGGCCTGGTAGTGAGCGATGGTTTGATCGACCAATGCCATGAACTCCCGTCTTTTTCGGGGCAAGGCCAGAAACCTCACCAGCATCTTCACTACCATCGTCAAAATGCTCCCCCACGCTTTTCCTCTGGTCAGCCGATATTTTTCGGGAACATCGAATCGCGCCTTGACGCCCATCATTTTCTCCATGTAGCGGGCGTTGAGGCTGTATCCCGGCAACATGGCCAGCATGTGGTACCAGGTTTTGAGGTTGTAGTACACTCGTCCGTCGAGCAGTCCCAGCGTATTGGCAAAGACCCGCTGATTCTCCGCAATCACCTTTTCACATACGCCCAAATAAGCGCTGAACTGCCGATACGCTCCTTCGTAGGAACTCGTGATGAACGAAAAAGTGAGCGGCGCCGTGACCCCCGGATACGACTCGATAATGTTGCTGTTGTCCCAAAGGACGTAAGCCCCTTTTTTCTCGTCTTCCTTTTGGCCAAAAGAAGTAATGGGCCGGGTTTGCAGGAGAAATAGTTCGCCGTTCCGGTAGGCAAACTCGATGTCCTGCGGCTGCCCGAATTCTGTCAGTACTTTATCCAGCACCTCAGCCAATTGCCAAATTTGTGCATCGGTAAGCGTGGCGGCATTTTGCTCCTCCGTCGGAACGTCGGTTAGTTGTGTCCCGCCTTTTTGACCTTTATAGAGGGAAAATCGCTGAGTTTTAGGGACAAGTTTGGCGGCGATTTCGGTTCCCTTGATCACAAATTGGTCGGCGTCCAGCACCCCCGACACCAAGCCTTCCCCCAAACCGTACACAGCATTGATGACCTTCTCATCCGTGCGACCGTTCACTGGATTGGCCCCGAAAGCCACGCCGGAAACGTCGGCGTCGATCATTTCCTGAATGATCACAGCGATTTCTGTCTGCGGAGCCAGGTTATGGTGCCGCCGGTACTCGATCACGCGGGGCGAATGCGCGGACTGCCACACGGCCTTAATTTTCTCCGCCAGATTTTGGGGTTTTACGAACAAAAAACTCTCGTATTGCCCGGCGAAGGAGTGTTTCGCGCCATCTTCGTCCATAGCCGAGGAGCGGACAGCGAAGTGGGTTGTCTTAGGGAAGGCGGCCAGTATTTTAAGGACAGAAACTCTGAAAGAATCCGCTTCCTGGAACGAATTGGCGGGAATGACAACAAATTTTGGAACGGGAAAACCCAACGCTTTTAGTCGAAAAAGATTCCGCGCCTTGCCGCCGATAACGAGGCTGCCTTGCTGCCAACTTTCGCCATCTGCCACAAAATCCATCAGCTAATCTATAAGAAGTTCTTGCTATTGCCCAAGCGCAAGCATACTGCTGGTTCCACTAAATACGAGTTGGGCGTTTGGTCTGTAGTCGAGCGTGAGAGCCATCTCGGTTCCGACAATCGTTACGGTGTGGCCCGCGTCGAGCGTCACCTGATCGCCCGCGACGGGTACCCGGTTGACATTCCAAGTAGTTGGATCTTCCCAGTTGCCGGATTTGACGCTGATAACCGACGGGAAGGGCACACCTACTTTGCGAATTCGGTGGTTGTCTGTATCGGCAATGAAAATGTTACCCGAGCCATCCACGGCAATACCTGATGGAAATGCCAGGCTGGCATCAGTGGCAACCCCACCATCGCTGGTGAAACCATAAGATCCACTGCCCGCTACGGTACTGATGACCCCACTAGCATTTACTTTCCGGATGCGGTGGTGACCAGAATCGGCGATCAAAAGGTTGCCTTCGTTGTCGATCGCCACTCCGGAGGGAGAATCCAGACCAGCACTGGTAGCCGCTCCACCGTCTCCATTGAAAACCGTGGTTCCGTTACCAGCTACGGTACTGATTGTCCCGCTGGCAGTCACCTTCCGTACCCGTCTGTTGTCTCTGTCTGCGATATAAAAGGTCCCTGCCCCATCGACCGCCACATCGGTCGGAGAGTACAGGCTGGCGTTGGTGGCGGTACCCAGGCCATTATCGCTTCCGGCGGTACCATTGCCCGCCACAGTGCTGATAGTACCGCCGGGAGAAACTTTACGGATGCGGTGGTTGTCCCGGTCAGCGATATAAATATTGCCCGATCCGTCAATATCGACGCCCGTGGGAGAAGATAGCTTAGCGCTGGTAGCGGTCCCGCCATCACCCCCGTAACCAGCCATACCATTGCCTACTACGGTGCTAATGATCCCGTCAGTGCTTACCTTGCGGATGCAGTGGTTATCTCGGTCGGCAATATAGAGGTTCCCCGCGCCGTCCACGGCTACATTGGCCGGGGCGGACAGGTTGGCGCTGGTGGCGGGCCCACCGTCGCCTGAGAAGCCCGCCGTCCCGCTGCCTGCTACAGTGCTGATAGTGCCACCTGGGCTTACTTTTCGGATGCGATGATTGAACTGGTCAGCGATATATACGTTGCCCGAACCGTCCACCGCTACGCCGTAAGGGGACTGAAGCCTGGCGGCAGACGCTGGTCCCGCGTCGCCACTAAAGCCCGAAATACCATTACCGGCAATGGTGTTGATGAGCTTTGCATTCTCGACGAAAACGGTGGCTGTAGCGAAACACCCCTGGGAACGGGAAACTTTTACGGTATAACTGCCTGTCGAGTTAACAGCCGCCACGTTGCTCGTTGGATTTTGGGAGACCACACCGGGTCCTGTAAACAAATAGCTGTAAACTTGTGAATTAGTCGGCGTGGCAGTAAGTGTGGCGGTGGAAACTCCGCTGCTCAAATCATTGGTTTTGGTCAAATTAGCGACAAAAGCCGAGTCTATTTTGGCAGAATCCGTCATGGTGGTCCGGCATCCGGTGGCACTTGTGCCGATCACCGTATAAGTCTTAGCCTGCGTGACGCTACCGAATGAAATGGCGCTGCCTGTCCCTGCCAGAGGGCTGCCGACGGTCGTTGCGCCAGCAAAAAGCTGGTAATTCACCCCGATTTGTGAACTGACCAGCCCGATGGCCCCGGCCGGGTCACCCGCGCAAAAGGAGCCGCCGCCCGTCACGGCGAAGGAGGTGGGGGCGAGGTCGGCCGACACGGTTCCGTTAACCGGGTCGGCCGAAAAGCCCGTCAGGTTGCTGGATAAGGTAAAGGTGAAGTTTCCGGTAAAGGTAGCCGGGTCAAAGCTGACGGTGACGCTCCCTGAGGTGCCGGGCGCAGTGCCTGTTTGGTTAGGACTGATGCCCGCGCCCGTGACGGTATACTGGTCGGCGCTGATGACGGTGGAGGTATAGAAGAGCTCGAAGGAGTTGGCCTGTCGACAGATGGGGTTGCTTAGGTTAACGTTAGGGGCGACCGACTTAAGAATCATATTGTTTTTCTGATCGGCGATATAGAAGTTTCCTGAAGCATCTAGAGCAACATCCGATGGCGCATTTAGGAAAGAATTGGCTGCGATTCCGGGACCTGCAATTGTGCTAATAAAACCACTTGGATTCACCTTACGGATGCGGTTGTTAAGTTCATCGGCGATATAAATGCTCCCGTCTTGAGCCAAGGCCAGGCCACGCGGGTTGTTGAGCATCGCACTTGTGGCTACCCCGCCGTCTCCACTGAACCCGGCAGTACCATTACCCACCACTGTGCTGACGATCCCGCTGGTAGTGACCTTACGAATCCGATGATTGCCTCTTTCGACAAAGTATAGATTGCCTGCATTATCCAGTTCGACATCGGTTGGGGCCGAAGCAGTGGTTATGGTGCTTATGATCCCGTTGGGAGCGATCTTGCGAATGCGGTTATTGGACTGGTCTGCGAAGTACAGTGTGCCATCTGCTGCCAGTGTTAAACCAGAAGGGTAAAACAGTCTTGCGCTGAGAGCCGGACCACCGTCACCTTGAAAGTCGGCTACGCCAGTACCCGCAATTGTACTAATTATTCCACTCGTGCTTACCTTGCGGATGCGGTGGTTGCCGTGATCTGCAATAAAAAGGTTTCCTGAGGCATCTACGACTACCGCATAAGGATTATTCAAGGCAGCGCTGGTAGCTGGTCCGCCGTCGCCACTAAACCCTTTTCCGGTGCCTGCTACCGAGGTGATAATTCCACTTGGGCTGACCTTACGTATTCGATTGTTTAATTGATCCGCGATGTAGAGATTCCCTGAATTATCGAAAGTGAGATTGATTGGGTTCCAAATACGGGCGTTGATAGCGGGACCTCCGTCGCCACTGAATCCAAAATCTCCTCTACTCGCCGCGAACTTAACGATGGTCTGAGATTGGCTGGAAAATGATGTGCTGAGAAGCAATGCCAACAAATAAAGCCAACCCTTTTTCTGAAATAAAAGTAAATGTGCGTGCATGGCAAGTGGGTAGTTTAAAAAGAGTGAGGGCATTCGAAATCACTAAAATAGAAATAAGTTTTCAAAATCCTGCGACCTACCGCTTTGGTTTACCGTTTTCTTGTCATCCTTCGGCACCCAACAACCGCGAAAGCATCGGCCCGCCGCCCAGCGTCAGGTACATCCCAATCGTCCACAGGGCCGAAGCGTACTCGATCATTTTGGCGGAGCGCACCGTTTTATATTTCAAAAATAATAGAGCGGGCGATGCACAGAGTACGAAAATGAGGACCAGCACTAGGAAAGATATACTCCCGTAACCCGCGAAAACGGAAGCCATGACGCTGAGTGCCAGGGTTAGCATCAACACAAGCAACCACAGTCCTACGGCGCGGTTGGCCCCCAGCATGGCTGAGTAGGTCAAAACGCCAGGCGATTCTTGCTCCGTCACCCTAATTTTCCGGCCCACTTCCAGAACGATGCCATTCATGTAGCTCACGGCAAAGAAAAACAGGAGACCAAAGGGCGCAGAAACATCCGCCAGCAGCCAATCGAGACCGCTGGCGTACACATCGACCAGCGGAATGATGAACATGTGGGAAGTCACGTACCAAAACTGGTGCGCTTTTAGCCATTCCGAAACGAAGAATTCCTTGCCCATCAGCAGCAAATAGCCAATCACCACGGCCAGAATCAGCAGCATTTTCGAAAAAAAATACAAATTGAGCAATACCAGCAGGGTGGCTAATGTAGCTCCGACAATCGCCAGTTCGCGCAGCGTGACCAATCCCCTGGGTACGGGCAGTTCGGGACGGTAGCGGGCGTCGTCTTCGGCGTCTTTGAATTCATCGAAAACGCGCACCAGGAAAAAGAGCGACACGGTGGTAAAAACCCCCACGGCGAAGGTCTGCCAGGCCACAAACCCGCTAGCACCCCGGCAAATCCGGGAGTAAGAAACCGCCGAAAAGCTGAACGCGGCTACCAGCAGACCGTGTCCGAGCAGGGGGAAACGCTCTTTTTGGTAAATGAAAAGCCGCCGCGCCAGGGAAGCGGCATTTTCCTCCGACCGACTGAATTCGTTTGTCGGACTATTCATTTTTTGCGACCAAATTTCTGGTGGGCCTGCACGAAGTGTCCGGCGGCCAGGGCGGCGGCGATGGAAAGCTCCCCGGCCAGCACCAGCGCTCCGCAAATCTCGGCGTACTTCCGGGCTTTGCCCGCGCCGTAGCAGTCCATGAGTTCCAGGCATTCGCGCTGCGTGGGCAGGGAAGTGCCGCCGCCCACAGTACCCACAATCAGGTTGGGCAACGTCACGGCGGCGTACAAGCTATCGTCGGCGGTCAATTCCATGCGGGTGATCCCCACGGCGGCTTCCGCCACGCAGGCGGCGTCCTGTCCCGTGGCGATGAAAAGCGCGGTCAGGCCGTTGGCGTAGTGTCCCTGCGCTCCGATGGAACCGCTTTGTACGGTACCCACCGTGGACGATCGCCAGTATTGTTCCATCGCGGCGGGCGTAGTTTTCAAAACTTCTTCTACGATTTTGGCACTCAGGACAATTTCAGCGGTCACTTTCTTGCCGCGCACATTGCGGAACGCCTGAGCGGTGGCTTTTTTATCGCCGGAATAATTGCCTTCGATGAACCAGCACTCTGGCTGGAGGGGAGCCTGCGCGAGGATGTATCGACAAATCGCGTCAGTGCAAATGGTGACCATATTCTGGCCGGCGGCGTCGTCGGTTCGGTAGTCGAAGGTGAGAATGAGCTGGTTGCCTTCGATGTTCGACTTCATGTCCATCAGTTCGGTATAACGGCTGTTTTCTCGCGTGATGCGCTTGAATTCATCGATTTTATCCAAAGCCCAAATCAGGAAGGTACCCAACTCGCCAATGTTCCTGAACTTGAAAAGCGGCGACCGCTGTACGCCCTCGATCAGGCAGATGGACGTAGCCCCACCCGCCAGGTAACACGCCCGGCTACCCCGGTGGTAAGACGCCAGCAGTGTCCCTTCGCTGGTGGCCAGCGGCACGTAAAAATTGCCGTTGGCTGACGAACCCAACACTTTCAGCGGTCCGATGACGCCGGTCGGGACCAGGGTCATACCCAGGTAGTTTTCTACGTTGCCGTGCAGACTGTCAAGATCCAAAAATTTCTTCTCTCCGGTTAGGAATTCGAAACGATGGTTAGCGTTTCGCCGCAAAAAATCAAGCCTTTGCTGCGTACCTTCAAGTGAAACAGGAATTTCGCCGGGCAGTTTTTCGCCGATTTGTCCATCAGAAGCCTTGTTGTTTACCGCCTCGATCAACTGAGTTGTATCGTGAATGGCATCAAGGGCACGCAGGGCCTTTTTGGTCATTTCGCTGGACGAGGACATACCTTATTCTTTTTCGGTGAAGGGCAGATTTGGAGGGGAAAGGTAAAGAGTTTTGGGAAGAAGACTGCCCTTTTCTGTCCCTTCCTTTCCTGCCTTCCATCTTTTCACCTATCTTGAACCCCAAAAAACAAAACGATGCAAAAACGATACTACCTCCTACTGATCGCGCTCCTCACAAGCTTCGGGTTCCTCCGGGCGCAGACGCCCACCATCGAAAAAATGACCGAAGGTATGACCAAGCAGAACGGCTACCTGCCGTTTTACTACGATGCCAAAAAGGGTAAAATTTGGCTGGAAATCAGCAAGCTGGATACGGAACTGCTCTACTACCCGACGCTGGCGCAGGGCGTCGGTTCCAACGACATCGGCCTGGATCGGGGGCGGCTGGGCGGCGAACACATCGTGAAATTTCAGCGCAGCGGCCCCAAAATTTTGATGGTGGAACCCAACTACGCTTATCGCGCCCTGTCCGACGACCCGCTGGAGCGGCAGGCGGTGGCGGAGTCCTTCGCGCAGTCGGTGTTGTGGGGCTTCGAGGTGGGGGCCGAAACGGGAAACCGCGTGCTGGTGGAACTCACGCCATTTCTGATGCAGGATGCCGTGGGGGCCGCGCAGGCCATCAGCCGCACCAAGCAGGGAACATTCAAAATGGACGCCTCGCGCTCGGCCCTGTTCATGGATCGCACCAAGAATTTTCCTAAAAATACCGAATTTGAAACCCTCATTACCCTGACGGGCGATAATCCTGGTGGCTACCTGCGGTCGGTGGTGCCTTCGGCCAACGCCGTGACCATGCACCAGCACCATTCCTTTGTCGAATTGCCTGATAATGGCTACCAAACCCGCGCTTTCGACCCGCGGTCGGGCGTGAACGGCATCGAGTTTTTTGACTATGCCTCGCCCGTGGGCGATCCGATCATCAAGCGCTATATTTCGCGGCACCGTTTGCAAAAGAAAAACCCCTCAGCGGCGATGAGCGAAGCCGTGGAGCCGATCATTTATTACATGGATCCCGGCGCTCCCGAACCCATCCGAAGCGCTTTGATGGAAGGTGCTGGTTGGTGGAATCAGGCCTTCGAGGCGGCGGGCTACAAGAATGCTTTTCAGGTAAAACTCCTGCCGCCCGACGCCGACCCGATGGATATTCGCTACAACCTGATTCAGTGGGTGCATCGCTCCACGCGCGGCTGGTCGTACGGCGGTAGTATTTCGGACCCGCGCACGGGCGAGATTTTGAAGGGCAAAGTGACGCTCGGCTCGCTGCGGGTGCGGCAGGATTTCCTGATCGCGCAGGGGCTGGTGGCCAAGTACGAGGAAGGTCAAAAGGTTTCGGACGAAATGATGGCGCTTTCGCTGGCGCGGTTGCGGCAATTGGCGGCGCACGAAGTGGGTCACACGCTGGGCCTGCCGCACAATTACATCGCCAGTACCAACGATCGCGCTTCGGTCATGGACTACCCGCATCCGCAGGTGGACATAAAACGCGACGGCACCCTGGATTTGTCCAATTCCTACGCCAAGAATATCGGTACCTGGGATAAAATTGCCATCAACTACGCCTATCGCGAATTTCCGAAGGGCAGCAATGAGAAGGATTCTTTGAACAAAATCGTCACCGATTACCTGAAAATAGGACAAGGCTTCCTGACCGATCAGGACGCTCGTCCGGTGGGGAGTTCGCACTCCAAAACGCACCTTTGGGACGGTGGTCGAAATGCTGTGGATGAGTTGGACCGCGTGATGAAAGTGCGGCAAATCGCGCTGGATAATTTCTCGGAAAAGAAAATACCTGTCGGGATGCCGCTGGCGACCTTGCAGGAAGTGCTGGTGCCCATGTACCTCTTTCATCGCTACCAGGTAGAGGCGGCGGCCAAGGTGATTGGCGGCGTTGATTATACCTACGCCGTTCGCGGTGACGGTCAAATTGCCCAAAAACCCGTGGACGGCCGGGAACAACGCCGTGCTTTGGATGCAGTCCTTAATTCGATGCGGCCCGAGGTGCTGGCTTTGCCCGCTTCAATCCTGAAACTGTTGCCGCCACGTCCCTTTGGCTTCGACGGCAATCCGCGCGAACTATTTTCGGGCCGCACGGGTCTGACCTTCGACCCGCTGGCCCCCGCCGAAGCGGCTACTTCGCTGACGTTGAGTTTCGTACTGCACCCGCAGCGGGCCAGTCGGCTGGAGGCGCAGAAGGCGGTGGATCCGTCGCTGCCCGGCTTGGGCGAGGTCGTGGATGCGCTGGTGGATGAAACCTGGAAAAGCAGTGAACGCAGGCTGAATGCCTACGAATCCGCCATTCTTCGCCAAACGGAAAGCATGATCGTGCAAGAATTGATGAACTTGGCCTCCTCAGAATCCGCTTCGTCGGCAGCGCGGGCAATGGCTTATTTCAAGCTCGACCAGTTGAAGGAGTGGATGGGGCGGCAGCAAAGCTTCCCCGCCGAGCAGGACCACGCGCATCTTGTGTACACTTTGCAAAAAATCGACCTGTTCGAGAAAGGCGAGAAAAGCGCCTTGCCCGCTTTGCAGCCCAACGATGCCCCCGACGGCTCGCCCATCGACCCTGGCCAGGAGTGGTTGGAACCGGTTTGTGGCTGGAAGCAAAGGCTTCAATCTTAAAGATTTCTTAACGCGAAATGTTTTACCAGCGCTACCGCATCCCTTACCTTTCCAAAGAAGTTAGATGTTGCCCGAAATTAAAATCAATCTATGTTCTCTTCAACAGCCACCAATGACGAAGCGTTATGGGATGCCTTCCGGGCGGGGGAGAAGGCTGCGCTGGATGTGGTCTATCAGGAAAATGTAAAACCATTGTACAACTACGGCTTTAAGCTTACCCAGGATAAAAACCTGGTTGAGGATAGCATTCAGGACATTTTCGTGGAGTTATGGGAAAGGCGGAAACGGCTGGGTCCCACGGATTCGATTCGATTTTATCTTTTTAAAGTTCTGCGCCGAACACTGCTGCGGTATCAGGCGCAAAATCAGCGCCAGTCGGCGAGCCCTGCTTTTCTGGAAAACTTGCTTTCCGAGGATTCCTTCGAGGTGCAATTGATCGTGGAGCAGTCTGCGGCCCGCACCAATTCAATGCTACAAAAAGCCCTTGACCGCCTTTCCGGTCGCCAGCGGGAGGTGATTTTCCTGCGTTTTTACGACGAGCTGACTTTTGAGGAAATAGCCGACACCATGGAGATAGAAGTCAAGTCGGTGTACAAATTAACGTACAAGGCTCTCGACTCTTTAAAAAATAAAATAACTCTCCTTAATATTCTGATTACCAGTTCTCTACTCTTGAATTTCACATACTTCGTGTAAGGGCGTTTTCTGTCATTTTTGGATAAAACAGCACCTATCTCTAATTTTTTTGAAAAAAACAGGGATACTTTCTGTCTTTTCCTCCATTTCCAGTCGTACTACTGCCTCTCTTCTTTATGAAGTATGACGACTATTCGCTGGAAGATTTTCTGACGGACGACTTCTTTTTAAACTGGGTAAAGCATCCCGACCCTTCCAGCATAGCCTTTTGGACGCGTTGGCTGGCAGAAAATCCGACCCGGAAAGCGACGGTGGACGAAGCCATAGCGCTGATTAATTCCCTGGATTTCGCGCCGGATGAAATTTCCGAAGCCAGGGTAGCAAGGCTGCAAGCCGCGATCCGCCAAAGAATCGACGACGGGGAAAAGGTGATTCCGCTGTCTGGTCGTTCATACAATCTTCGCAAGTGGTACTGGTTGGCGGCCTCCGTGGCGGTAGTCGTGGGCGTAGTTGCTCTCCTGTATCCCCGCCTTTTCTCCAACGCAAACGTCCTGGTCAGCAGCGGTTACGGCGAAACAAAAACCGTATTTCTGCCCGATAGCTCGCGGGTAACGCTGAATGCTAATTCGCGGCTTTCCTACGCCAAAGATTGGCAGGAGGGTAGCCGCGACGTGTACCTGAAAGGCGAGGCCTTCTTTGAGGTGCGGAAAGTCAAGGAAGAGCGAGGCGAAATATCGTCGAAATCTGCCTACCGGAAGTTCAGGGTACTTACGAAGGAAGTAACGGTGGAAGTACTGGGCACCACTTTTGATGTGCAAAATAGGCGCGGGGAGACCAAAGTAGTTTTGAAAACAGGCAAGGTGAAGGTACTTGATAATGCGGCCGGAAAAGCCGTAACCATGAAGCCGGGCGATATGGTGCGGGCCAGCCATCAGGCGTTGGTAAAAGAAGTGGTGAACCCAACCACGCACACGGCCTGGAAAGATAATCTGCTGGTATTCGACAACATATCGCTGAACGAAATCGCCCGGTTGCTGGAAGATAATTACAATTTTGAAGTAAAAATCGAGGGTGAACAATTAGGCAAAAAGACGTTTCAGGGTACTTTCCCCGCCAACGACATTGAGCTTTTACTCCAAACTATAAGCAAAACCCTCGACGCGGACATCGATCTCGAACAGAAGAAGATTGTATTTAAAAATAAACTTTAACCCAAAATTAAAGAATCTAAACTAAGCACAAGCCTTTTATAATCAATCAGTAAACTTCAAAATCAATGAAAAATTCATTACTTATCATGGCGCTGTTCTGGGTGAATGTGCTGTCGATGGGTGGCATCATGCCTGCCTACGGCGGTGAGGAAACTCACAATGAAACACAGAAGCCAGACCTGGAATTAAAGAGTCGAACGTTACAGGCAGTTCTGCGCGATTTGCAGAGAAAATACAAGGTGTATCTCAACTACGAAGTCGAGGTAGTCAAAGGTAAAACGGTGAATTCCGCGTCCTTTGAGCAGGCAAAGGATATCGACGAGAGCCTGCAGCGGTTGCTCAATCCGCTGGGTTTGAAATACGAAAAGTTGCGGGAACGGTACTACGTCATATATCCTAGAGAGCCGGAAAGTCGGACGACTCCCAGCCAGCGTGAAACGTCCGATTCCTCGTCCCGGCTGGAAAATCTGGTTCGTAGCTCGGGTCAGAGTAAAGCCTACGAAAAGCTCCTACGGGCAGAAATAGCGCGGACGGTGAGCGGTAAGGTGACGGATCAGGAAAACGGTCAGCCGCTGCCGGGCGTGAGTATCGTCGCCAAAGGCACCGTGCAGGGAACGGTCACGGACGTGGACGGAAAATACAACCTCAACGTTGCCGAAAATGTGCAAACGCTGGTTTTCTCCTACATCGGCTACGTCACCAAAACCGTTGAACTAAACGGTCGACAACTGCTCGACGTCACGATGACGGCGGACATTCAGGCGTTACAGGAAGTAGTGGTGGTGGGCTACGGCACCCAGAAGAAAAGCGTAGTGACCGGGGCCATTTCCAGTGTGAAATCCTCCGATTTGGAAAATCAGCAAATAGGTCGTCTGGAACAGGCCTTGCAGGGCCGCGCTTCGGGTCTTACGATTGCTTCCAGTTCGGGCGCACCCGGTTCCCAGGCCACGGTTAGGATTCGGGGCACGACTTCGCTCAACGAAGGAGCCAGCAACCCGCTCTACGTCGTGGACGGCGTCGTGGTCGGCACGGGCGGCATCGACTACCTCAATCCCAGCGATATAGAATCCATTGAAGTGTTGAAAGATGCGGCTTCGGCGGCTATTTACGGGGCGCGTTCTTCCGCCGGGGTTATTCTGGTTACGACCAAAAAAGGCACGGCGGGAAGCATTCGGGTCAATTACAGCGGCTACTACGGCACCCAGGCCCCGGCCAAAAAACTGGATCTGCTGGATGCTTCGCAGTACGCTACACTGATGAACGAGCAGGCGGTCAACGATGGTAAAAAAGCACCCTTCGCTAACCCATCTTCTTTCGGCAAAGGCACCGACTGGCAAAAATTGATCTTCGATAACAACGCCCGCATTCAGAACCACGAACTAAGCATCAGCGGCGGCACCGACCGCTCGACCTTCTATACCTCATTCGGGTATTACGATCAGGAGGGCATCGTGGCGTCGGACATTTCCCGTTTCCAGCGGTATAACATCCGGCTCAATTCATCGCATAAAATCAAGGACTGGCTGACTTTTGGCCAGACTCTTGGCTACTCGCACATTAAAAATAAGGGGGGCGTCAGTGGGAATAGTGATTTTGGCGGACCGCTGAGCTCGGCCATCATGCTCGATCCCATCACTTCTGTCGTCATCACCGATCCCGCCGTAGCCAATTCGGTACCATACTCTACCCAGCCCGTAGTACGCGACGCGAACGGAAATCCTTACGCCATCTCCGATCAGGTGGCGCAGCAGGTGACCAATCCGCTGGCGTTTATTAAAACCAAAGAAGGAAACTACAACTGGTCTGACGACATAGTGGGCAACGTGTTTGTGGAAGTAGAGCCTTTGAAAGGCCTAAAAATACGCTCGACCGTGGGGACGACACTTTCCTACAACGGCAACGAGAATTTTTCGCCTATTAGTTATCTTAATTCAAACCAGATATCCACCCAAACCTCGTTCAGCCGTTTTAATGGTAAGACGTTGAACTGGAACCTGGAAAACACAGTGTCGTACCGCCAGACCATAGGCAAGCATGACTTTACCGCGTTGGTCGGACAGGGAGCTTATCTCGACAACAATTCGATAGGCCTATCCGTGACTTATTTCAATCTTCCGGTGAATACGTTCAAGGAGGCCTCGATGAATTACAGTATTTCGGCTGCCGACATCAACGCCAACGGCTACGAGGGAATCAACCACAAGGTCAGCTCGCTGTTTAGTCGCCTGACGTACAGCTATAACGAAAAGTACCTCTTCACGGGCGTCATTCGTCGCGACGGATCTTCGCGCTTCGGCTTCAACAATCGCTTCGGCTACTTCCCTTCCGCTTCCTTCGGTTGGGTTGCTTCCCAAGAAGACTTCTGGACGAGCAAGAACACGATCAGTTTCCTGAAATTCCGGGCTTCCTACGGCGTGACGGGCAACGACGTGCTGGGTAACTTCCGCTACCTTTCCACAGTAGGCGGCGGCCGGAACTACACCTTTGGGAACGACAACTACCTGATCGGCTACAGTCCCGATGCCCCGGCCAATCCTGACCTGCGCTGGGAGCAGACGAGTCAGTTGAACTTTGGTGTGGACATGGTACTTTTCCGCGACTGGAACCTGACTTTCGACTGGTACAATAAGCTGACGACCGGCATTCTGCAAACGGTTGCCTTTCCCGGCTATGTGGGCGCGACGGGTTCCTCATTCGGTAACGTGGCCGACATGAGTAACCGCGGCCTCGAACTTGAATTGGGCTACCGCAAGCAAGTAGGCGGCGTGAAACTCAATCTAAGAGGAAATGTCTCGTACCTAAAAAATGAGGTGAAATACCTGGGTAACGAGAAGGCGTTTTTGGAAGGCGGGGCTAAGCTACAGAACAGTAGCTACGAACTGACCCGCACGGCGGTCGGTCAGCCCATCGGCTCGTTCTACGGTTTCCAGACCGAGGGCATTTTCCAAAATCAGCAGGAAATCGAAGCCTATACGGGACCTGATGGCAAGCCGGTACAGCCCAAAGCCGTACCCGGCGACTTCCGCTGGGCAGATATCAACAACGATGGCCAGATCAATTCGGACGATCGCACCTTCATTGGCAATCCCATCCCGAACTGGTCTTTCGGTTTTACCGCCAATGCCAGCTGGAAAAACTTCGACTTCCTGGTATTTGGACAAGGGGTGGCGGGTAACGATATTTTCCAGGGACTCCGCCGTCTGGACATCCCCACGGCCAACTGGCAGACGAGCGTCCTGAACCGCTGGACGGGCGAGGGCACATCCGATAATTATCCCCGCCTGACGACCAAAGACGCGAACAAGAACTTCGCCAATCCTTCTGATTTTCATTTGGAGCGCGGTGATTATTTCAGAATCAAGACGATGCAGTTGGGCTACACCCTGCCGACTATGATTTCGAGCAAGGTCGGTTTACAAAAGGCGCGGATTTATGTGAGTAGCAATAATTTGCTTACGTTCACGAAGTACTCCGGCTACGATCCCGAAATCGGCGGCAGCAGCTACGGCATCGACCGGGCCATTTATCCGCAGTCACGGTCTTTGCTTGTGGGTCTCAATCTTGGTTTTTAACTTTTAAAAAACACAAATATGAAAAAGCAACAAATCTTATATACCGCCCTAATAGCATCAGGCCTGCAAGTACTTAGTTCGTGCCAGGAAAGCTTCCTGGAAGTGGACTCCAAGGCTACCCAAGTGGAATCTAATTACTTCAAGAATCCCGAGGAGGTTTTTAACGGTCTGGTCGCCGCCTATGACCCCATGAGCTGGGAAGGAACCGGACAATACGGCAACTTCGCCAGCCTGAATGCTGCCTCCGACGATTGTTACGGAGGCGGGGGCAGCTCGTCCGACGTACCCTATTTGAATTCCATGAATGCTTTCACGATCGATCCGGCCAACGGCCCGCAGCTCGATTTTTGGGAAAAGAACTTCACGGGTATCTCCCGCGTCAATACTATCCTGACCAAACTGGAAGGCGACGTGCCGAACCTGACGGCGGCGGTCAAAAAAAGGTACGTGGCCGAGGCCAAGTTCCTGCGCGGCTACTATTACTTTGAACTGGTACGGCTGTTCGGCAAAGTGCCGCTGTTCACGACTCCCATCGAAAAGAGTGAGATTTACAACGTGAAGCAGGCCACGCCGGAAGCGGTGTACACCCAAATTGAAAAAGACCTGACCGAAGCCATCGCCGAAACCAACCTGCCGGATAAAGTACCCGCTTCCACCGAAGGCGGACGCGTCACCGCTGGTATGGCAAGGGCTTTGTTAGGCAAGGTGTATTTGTTTGAGAAAAAGTGGACGAAGGCCGCCGAGTTGCTCGCTCCAGTGAACGGGACGCCGGGGACGACTAACAAGTACGGCTACCAGTTGCTCAAGAAATTCGACGATATATTCAAACCTGACAACAAGTACAGTAGCGAGTCGATCCTGGAAATAAACCACACGTCCATCGCCGCTTCCGGTTGGGGCAACACCTCGAAAGTTGAAGGTTTGGTCGCCAGCAAGATGTTCGGTCCCCGCAGCTACAATGGCCCCGAGTATTATTCGGGTTGGGGCGGCTGTCCGATTACGCCGGGATTATACGACGCCCTGCACTTCGATCCCCGCTTCAAAGCTACGATTGCCGATGTAGACAGCCTGGTGAAAGCCGGGAAAGCCAAGTACATACCCGGCTACCAGAACACCGGGCATTTTATTCAGAAATACGCCCCATTGAAGGATTTTGAAAGCAAAGGGGCCGGGCCATCGGCGCTGAATTATCCGCAAAACGTCATCGAGATGCGCCTGGCCGACACCTACCTCATGGAAGCAGAAGCGCTGGTGCAGGGCGGCGGTGACCTGGCACGGGCGGCCACGCTCCTGAACGCCGTGCGCAGCCGCGTGGGTTTGAAACCCGTGGAGGTTACGGTGGCAAACATTTACAACGAGCGACGGCTGGAACTGGCCACCGAAGGCCACCGCTGGTACGACCTCGTGCGCACGGGCCGGGCCGCGGCCATGCTGTCGTCGGAAGGATTCGTGGCGGGAAAAAATGAGGTGTTGCCCATTCCGCTGCCCGAACTGAACAATACCAAACTGGTGCAAAACCCGAATTACTGATGCGCACGCTACTTTGCCGGGGATATTGGTCATGGCTTGTATTGCTCTTTGCCACTATCTCCGGCATTTCGGGTTTCTCCCAAACCCCAAAACTTCACGTCCTCGACCTGGAAAGTCCCGGGCAACTGCGGGCGTTTATGAAGTACAGTCCCGACCGAACGCGGCCCGACCGGATTCCGTTCGTGAGCGCTCACCGGGGTGGGCCTCGCCCGGGTTATCCCGAAAACTGCCTGGCGACGTTTGAAAATACGCTTCGGCACACCTGGGCAATTTTGGAAATAGACCCGCGCTACACTAAAGACAGCGCCATAGTCCTCATGCACGATCCTACGCTCGAACGGACCAGCACTGGCACAGGAAAGGTGTCTGATTTCACGCTGGCTGAGTTGAGAAAGTTTCGGCTGAAAGACACCGAAGGCCAGGTTACGGAATATACCATTCCTACCCTCGGCGAGGCTTTGGAGTGGGCAAAAGGTAAAACCATCCTTGTAATCGATCAGAAAGACGTGCCGATGGCGGCACGGGTGGCGGAAATCAGGAAGCACAGCGCGGAGGCGAACGCACTAGTCATGGCCTATAATTTTGAAGACGCTAAACTGGCTTATTCTCTAAGTCCAGAGTTAATGATGGAAGTCTTCATCGCGGATCAAAAAGCCGCTGACAACTTTGAACAAACGAGCGTACCCTGGGAAAACGTCGTTGCCTTCGTCACCCACACGCAGCCCAAAGATGCCGCCATATTCCAGTATCTGCACAGCAAGGGGACGATGGCTATCGTGGGAAGTTCCCGCACGATCGACAAAGATTACGCAGAGCAGAAAATTGCCAAAAGTGAACTGGATAAGGGCTATCACAAGATTATTGATTCGGGCGCGGACATTATCGAGGCCGACCTGGCCATTGAGGCCGGTGAAGCGTTGATGGGGCACGAAAAAATCAAGAGTTCAAAAGATCAATATTTTAAGGAAAGACCGTAAAGACATGGGGTACAGGAAAGGACTTTACTTTTTATCAGGAAAAGGCTTTGCCATGATGATGCTTTGCTCACTCTTGGTAGCCCCTGTCCTTGGCGGCGAGATTGTTCGGCTGAATCAAAAAAATCTTTCCCTACTGCCGGGCGGAAAGGAGGTAGATGGCATGGAAGGCGATTGGCTCATGCGCAACGACCTGGTCGTTGCTGTGATTGGCGCGGCTTATTCCGACCGGGAGGCCAACCAGATGGTATCGTCCATCCAGGGGGCAGTAATCGACTACACCAGTCGCCGGGCCAACAACGACCAGTTGGTGGTGTACTACCCACAGGGCGCGCGGGTGGACGTAGCCTCCGCCGACACGATTGTCGTCCTGCGGGCCACCGGGGCCAGCGTTCAGTTGCGGGCGATCCGGTACCCAACCCCCGCCGAGCCATTTACCTCCACCACGACCTATACCCTGAATGATGGCGAAGGTTTTCTGCGGGTGACGACGACCTACGAAAACAAAACCAGCGAAACAGTTGCCGTGCGCATCTACGACCAATTGCGCTGCGACAACAAAGTGGACGACGTGGCCCCGAAAGAAGCAAGTCATTTGGCATACCTCCAAAATGATTGGTACCACGCTGCCTACGGCGTTGCTACTACCGATCAGAAACTTTATACCGAGGGGAAAGTAGGCCGGAAGAACCTCATCAAACTGGGCTACGAAATCCAGTACGCGGAGGATTCCGTGCAGTTATCACCGGGCCAGCAAATCACCGTTTCGCGTGTACTCCTCACGGGAACCGACGTGGCGGATTTGCAAAAACAGTACCTGGCCTTCAGCGGCGAAAAATGCCCCTCACTGGCAATTGACCTGAAAAACAAGACGGGGAAAGCCGTGCCGGAGGCATTTGTCACGGTTAGGAATCAGCAAGATGCGGTACTATCTTCCTCACTGACCGACGCCTCGGGACAAGCCACTTTGTACCTGCCACCGGGTCGTTACTTCGTGGATGCCACCAAGCCAGGCCATGACACTTTGCGCCGGGAAATTTCGATCCCCGAGGATAAAATGCTTTCTCTCCTGATGCAGTCCGAAACAAAAATGCTGTTTCAAGTTACCGGAACGAAGGGAGAAATGCTGCCCGTAAAAGTGGAGTTTCGAGGAATAAAAGGAACAAAAAATCCGACCTTGGGCCCCGACACCCGCAGTGAAGGGGCTTTCAATTTGTTTTATAGCCACACGAAAGATTTTGCCGTACCGCTACCGCCGGGAAACTACCGAATCATTGTGTCGCACGGCCCGGAGTACCAGGCCGAAGTCAGGGAGATTTCGCTGGCCCGAGGAGAAGCCCAGTCGCTGGCCATTAAAATGATGCGACTATTTACGACGCCGAACTGGATTATTGCCGACCTGCACAACCACTCCACGAGCAGTGGTGACTCCAATGTGGGTCTAGAGGACCGGGTCATCAATCTGGCGGCTTCGGGCATCGAGTTCGCTCCGGCCACCGAACACAACCGCATCAGTTCCTATACCGAGGTCATCCGGTCGCTGGGTTTTCAAAGCTTCATTGCGTCGGCGGCGGGTATCGAGCTGAGCGGACGACCCGGCCCTGGCGACATCAATCATCAAATTGCCTTTCCCTTGCGGATGCAGGCGGGACAGCGTGGGTATGGTGCCCCCAAGACAGACGTGGACCCGCTGGTACAAATGAGCCGCCTTTACGATTACGATCAGGACCAATTCAAGCTCATGCAACAAAACCATCCGAACATCGGCTGGCTGTATTTTGACAAAAATCGGGACGGAGAAATAGACAAAGGCTTTGGAACAGAAAGTATTACCGACGTCATGGAAATTCGGGAGGCGCTGGCGGATCTGCCGGAAGCAGTCAACGGCGGGGATACCGAAACGCGCTCCTTCCATTGGCTCCAGATGCTGAACCTGGGCTACCGGATTTTTGGAACGGCCAATTCGGACAACCACACGGTCGGCCACGGCAGCGGTTCGCTGTTCAACTACGTGTACGTCAAGAATTATAAACCCGCCGAAATCGATCCGGTAGAAGTGGCTGAACAAGTCAAAAAAGGCCACGTCGTCATCAGCGACGGTCCTTTCATGGATGTTAGGGTAAACGGGGCGCTACCTGGCGAAGAAATTAAAGCCGCCAACGGGAAAGTAAGCATTCAAATAAAGGTACTGACCGCCAACTGGGCACCCGTCAATACGGTGCAGATTCTGGTGAATGGCCAGGCGGACAGTACCCTTATTTTTACCAAAAAAAGACACCCGGCGATGTTCAAAACGTCACCCGCTGTCTTTACCGAAACCATTCCTCTGGTTTTGAAAAATGATGCCCATATTATTGTGATGGCCTACGGTGAGGGCGAGAACATCGGTCTGGTGACGGGTGGAAAAATGAAAACGGCCTTGCCCATAGCCCTTGCGAATCCCGTATTTGTGGATGTGGACGGCAACGGATTCACGCCCAACCGGGATTTGTTAGGGCAACCTTTGCCGACGGGAAAAAAGAAGGCCAACGACTCAGAAGTGGAATAAGAAGGAAGCCCCTACCACCACTGCCATTCCGAGCGATGTTTTTTGAGATAAGCCACCGCCGCCGGCGCGCCATAGTACCGGATTTCGCCCGATTCGTACTGAATCACGCAGACCAGCCGCCCGTGTTTCGCGGCGTCGATGTAGTTGGGGTAGTGATAATCTTCGGCAATGTACAGGTTGCGAAATTCATTCAGATGCTTTCGCCATTCCCCCATATTGCCGTGCGCGTCGGCGTCCGCCACGATGGGCAGTTGGCCGATCCACCGCTCCTTATAGGGAAAATGGCGCATCCAGTCGGAGTTGCCGAAGTGCGCCCCCGGTATGGCGTTGTAGCCCGTTTGCCCGTCCAGCCCCTCGTCGTACACCTGGTAGGCGTTGGTCATGGTGTAATCGAGTTCCGGGTAGAACAGCGTGTTTAATTCCAGCATGGGTTCGATGACTTGCTCCTTAAAACCTTTCCAGGGCAGGCCAGACTTTCCCGCTTGATAAGCCGCCTTGTAAGCCGATAACTCCCGGGCCGACAAATCGGGCGGAATGAGCATGTTGGAAACGTGGTCGGCGCGTTGTCCGCTGGGCCATTGCAGTCGGTGGCTGTAATTTTCGGGAAAATCCACTATTTCCAGCGGATAGCCTTTTCGTTTGGCGTAGGCGCGGGCTTGCTTTACCATTTGGCTCATGCCATTCGTCGTGTCGATTTGTTTTTCCGTAATCTTGACCGCCAAAAGGTTAAAACCCATCGCGGCGGCCGCATCGACCATGCTGCTGTCGCCCGGTGGACTCTTGTGCTCCGCCTGAAAAATGCGGTATTTTCCTTCCGGTATGACCGTCTGAATTTCCTCTCTCAGTTGTTTTTTAGTAATTCCTAGCCGGGCGCTGCCCGCCAAAATCTGCGCCGAATGCACCGCGTAGTAGGTGCTGTAAAGGCGCGAATTCCAGCCGGGTCTATCCCCGAAGCCCCCGTCCGAATTTTGTAATTTATTGAGCCAATCCAGACAAACGGCAGAGTTGGCGGGTTCAGAACCCAGCGCTTGCAACGCCCGAATAGCCCCCCAGGTATACCATAGATCCGGCTGGTTGCTGGGCGACGAATCTGATGGACTCCACCGGAAACCACCCGACGACGTCTGGCAAGCGCGCAGCCAGGTGATGCATTTCGCTTTATTGGGAATGGGAATGTTTAGCGCGGTCAGCGTCATCACCGCTTCGCAAGTCGCCAACAAATGGGCCTTTTCGTTGGTGGGTTGGCTGAGCGAATCCAATCCCTCGACGAAGCCGCCGCCGGGTGCTTGTCTGTCCGTGACAAAGGCTCTTACCATTTCCGGGTTGGCAATGGAAGAACGCAGCGTTTGGGCCGAACTTACCAATTGCCAGAGTGAGGCTAAATCGAAAAATTCCCCCTCCGGATATTTTCGCAATTCCAGGTAGCTGGTTCGGGGTTTGTAATACAATTTCCAGGGCGACCCTACCGCCACACCCGGTTCGTTCGGTCCCGGCTGGCCGAATAGACGATATAAATCCACCTTTTGGAAGAATGACCAGTACCACGGCCCGTTCTTCCAGGGCGCTTTTTCGATCCACGCCTGTTGCCCGTTTTTGAAACAGGAGTCGGCGTGCGGAACGGGGACATCAAGCAGTTTTAGCGTGTACACCGCTGGATAGGTCCAGGCTACGTCGGTGTAATTCATGTCGTAAGGGCCAAAAGCGCCGTTTGGCTTTTGGCACGACAATGCGTAACGCGCTGCCGCATCGGCGTCCACCGGCACGGTTTGGGCCGACAAATTGCAGGAGATTCCCGTCGCCAGGCAGATGATAAAAAACCAGTGACACACCCTCATTTTCCTTTTAAAAGTTGGTTAGGTTGCGCTTTGAAAAACTCACCCTCCGTGCGGGCGGTCCGCAGTAGAGCGGTCAGCTTCTTAACCACGTCGGGGTGCCGGGCCGCTACGTCGGTGGTTTCGGCCAGGTCGTTTTTTAAATCGTACAATTCCAGCGGGGCGCTGGGGTTGGTCAGCAACTCCGGGCGGACGCCCTTCCAATCGCCCATGCGAATGGCTTGCTTGTCGAGGTAAATCCGTGGTTTGGTGTTGCCGGGTTTGTTCCAGTTGTAGTTGATGTCAAAAAACTCCCAGTACAGATAGGGATGCGGCTTGGGTTCGGGCTTACCCAGCAGAGTAGGCAGGAAGGAAATGCCATCGGTGGTTTTGGGAATAGCTGTTCTGGCAAGCTCGCAAAGAGTGGGCAGCACGTCCCAAAACGCCGCCACACGGTCGCTGGTGGTGCCGGGTGCGATGTGACCCGGCCAGCGGGCGATCATCGGTTCCCGAATGCCGCCCTCGTACAGGTCTTGCTTGTAGCCCCGAAAGGGACCATTGCTGTCGAAACGTTCGTTCACGGCGCGTACCGGGCCATTGTCGCTGGTGAAGAAGACGATGGTGTTGTCGTCGATTCCCAATTCTTTCAGCAACGCCATCATGCGACCCATGTCGTCATCCAGGCGGGTAATCATGGCGGCGTAATTTTTCTCAGTTTGCGACCAGTTTTCGCCAGTGTAAGGCGCGTCGGTCGGCACCTCGAACTTACCGTGCGGGATGGTGTAGGGAAGATATAGGAAAAAGGGTTGGTCTTGGTTGGGCTTTTCCTGACTTTGGCGGATGTATTTTAGAGCACCTTCGGCAAAAACATCGTGGCTGTAGGTGCTTCGCTGGTCGTTTTGATTTCCCGGCAGCGGGTATTTTTTCTCGTTTTCCCATAAGTAGGGAATGTAGTAGTCGTGGGCTTTGCGCTGGTCGAGGTAGGCCAGGGTGTAATCGAAGCCCTGCCGATTGGGGCCGCCCACCGAACCGGGACCGCCCAGGCCCCACTTGCCCAGCAGGGCCGTACGGTAACCACTGGTTTTCAGCAGTTCGGCCACCGTCACGGTCGAATCAGGAATGGGCAGGTTGCCTTCGGTTTCGTAATCGTAGTTGCCCCGAATGTAGGTGTGTCCGGTATGTAAGCCCGTCATCAGCGTGGCGCGGGAAGGGGCGCAGACGGTACTCCCGGCGTAGAATTGTGTGAACTTCATGCCTTCTTCGGCCAACCGGTCGATGTTGGGCGTGTGGATCAACTCCGGCCCCGTCTCGGCGGAACGGTAACAGCCTAAATCGCCATAGCCCATGTCGTCGGCCATGACGAAAATAATGTTGGGTTTGGAGGTCGGGACCGGGTGGTCGGGGGTAGTGAGGGCAGCGGCTAGGACCGTCACCGCAAAGGTTGTCAGAAGGACTTTTTTGCTCATAAGTTTTTTCCAAAGGCTTGATGCACGAATTTAATAAAATGCCTTGACAAACCTCCGTCTAATAAGCAACGGCTAAAAGAGTTGGGTGAGAATGAATCGGTTCCTGGGTATATTTACCCGAAATATTTTAAATCCTCCGCCTCCCAATTAGTCATGCTGAAACACTTATCTATTTTTTTGTTGCTATTGATAACTCCTTGGGCTTTCGGCCAATACGAAACCCGCTTCGAAAAAAGCAAAGGCACGCAGACGCCAACTTACGAGGAAGGGATTGCCTTTTACCAGCGGCTGGCCAAAGACTTTCCCCAAATACAGATGCAGGCCAAAGGACTCACCGACAGTGGCAAACCCCTGCACCTGGTGCTGTATTCCCGCAACCGTCAATTCGATATTGCTAAACTCAAAGCGCAGGGAAAAGGAATGGTGTTAATTAACAACGCCATCCACCCCGGCGAGTCCGACGGGGTGGACGCTTCCATGCTGCTGCTGCGCGACATTGCCCTGCACCCGGAACGCTTCCCCCAACTCGACAGCGTGGTGCTGGCCATCATTCCCTTTTACAATATTGGCGGCGCTTTGAACCGCAACAGTACGACCCGCGTCAACCAGGACGGACCGGAGGAATACGGCTTCCGGGGCAATGCCCGCAACTACGACCTGAACCGCGATTTCATCAAGGCGGACACCCGCAACGCCCGCAGTTTCGCCGCCATTTTCCACGAACTCGATCCCGATCTTTTCGTCGATACCCACGTCAGCAACGGGGCCGACTACCAGTACGTGATGACCTTCGACAACACGCAGGAGAACAAGCTGGGCGGTGTGTTGGGCGAATTCGAGCGCAACACGTTCCTGCCTTTTATGCACCACTACATGAAAGAGGCCGGCTACGAAGCCACGCCCTACGTCAATGCCTGGGGCCAAACCCCGGACAAGGGTTTCGTGCAGTTTCCCGACTGGCCCCGCTACTCCACGGGTTACGCCGCTCTTTTTCACACCATCGGCATGATGACCGAAACCCACATGCTGAAACCCTACGACCAGCGGGTGAAGGCCACTTACGCCTACCTGGAAGGCACGATCAAGGTAATGGCGCAGTTTCGATGTTCCATTCTCGCGATGCGAAAGGAAACCAAAGAGGCCGTAAAAACCCAGAAAACTTTTCCCCTGACCTGGGAGGTCAATCAGAAAAAGCCAACTCAATTCGATTTCAAGGGCTATGAACCCGAATATCCCAACAGCGAAGTGAGCGGCCAAAAGCGGCTTTACTACAATCGTGACAAGCCCTTTACCAAAACGATTCCCTTTTACAATCTGTACGAACCCGCCGAAGTCGTGGAAAAGCCGGAAGCTTACCTCATTCCGCAGAGCTGGCATAATGTGATCGACCTGCTGAAACTGAACGGGGTACAGATGCGGGCTTTGCCGCGCGACACGGTACTGCGGGTGGAAATGTATCAAATTGAAGATGTAAAAACCTCCGCTCAACCCTTCGAAGGCCACTATTGGCACACCAGTGTAAGTATCAAAAGGGAGTTAAAAGAATTGCCGTTCAGAAAAGGTGATTGGTATGTTCCCGTGAATCAATCGGTGAACCGCTACATCGTCGAAACGCTGGAACCGAAGGGCGTGGATTCGTTTTTCAAGTGGAATTTCTTTGACACGATTCTGCAAGCCAAGGAAGGCTTTTCCGCCTACGTGTTCGAAGATTTAGCAGCGAATCTCCTGCGCGAATCACCGGATTTGCAAAAAGCGATGAAAGAAAAAATGGCCGCCGATGCCGCCTTCGCCAAAAGTGCCGATGCGCAACTGGATTATATTTACGAACATTCGAAGTACCGCGAGAAAGAACATCTGCGCTACCCGATTTTCAGGGTTCCAATGAAATAAGTTCTTGGAAAACAGAAGTACAATAACTTAAAAATCAACGTAATGAATATTTCAAACAAAATATTGCCGCTGCTTTTCCTGACAATTATTTCCTGCAAAGGTCAAGAAGCCGCCAACCAAAGCTACACTGCTTTCACGGGAGCCACGCTCATTGACGGAAGCGGCGGCGAACCGATCAAAGATGGGGTGCTCCTGATCGAAAACGGACGGGTAGTGGCAGTCGGAACAAAAGAGGAAGTAAAAATTCCCAAAAATGCTACGCGTAAAGACATAGCGGGCAAGTTCATCATGCCCGGTATCATCAACGCCCACGGCCACGTGGGCGACGTCAAAGGCATAGAAGGCGGACATTATTCTACCCAAAATATCATCGACAATCTGTCGACTTACGCCCGCTACGGCGTCACCACCGTGGTGAGCCTGGGCGGCGACCAGGCGGCGGCAGAATCGCTGCGGGCGGTCGACGATTCCGCCACCACGCAACGGGCGCGGTTGTTCATTGCGGGCGAGGTGATTACCGGAGATACGCCCGCCGAAGCGGAAAAAGTGATTGAAAATAACGCCAAAATGGGGGTGGATTGGATGAAGATCAGGGTAGACGACAACCTGGGAACGTCGCCCAAAATGACTGAGGATGTATACCGTGCGGTCATCAAAAAATCCCACGAGCTGGGCTACAAAATCGCCACGCACATGTACTACCTCGCCGACGCCAAGAAACTACTCGACGCGGGCAGCGATTTCCTGGCGCACAGCGTGCGCGACCTGCCGATAGATGAAGAATTTATTCAACTCATCAAGTCGAAAAACGTTGGCTATTGCCCCACGCTGACCCGCGAACTTTCGACGTTTGTGTATGGCGACACGGCGGCTTTCTTTTCCGATCCGTATTTTTTGCAGGAATATAATCGCGCTACCATCGCGCCGCTGCTCGACCCGGCCAGTCAAAAGAAGGTACGCGACAGCCGGGTGGCTCAAATGTACCAAAAACAACTCCCCACGGCGATGGCCAATCTGAAAACGCTGCAAGACCGCGGTGTCCCCATCGTCTTCGGCACCGATAGCGGTATCCCTAAGCGGTTCATGGGGTATTTTGAGCAACTGGAATTGGAAATGATGGCCGAAGCGGGCCTCACGCCGATGCAGATCATCGTCTCGGCCAGTAAAAACGCCGCCGAATCCCTGAGACTGAAAGACCTGGGTACTTTATCGCCCGGCCACTGGGCCGACTTCCTGATTTTGGAAGCCGACCCGCTGGCGGATATTCGGAACGTTCGGAAGATTTCCGGGGTGTGGATTGGGGGAGAGGAGGTGAAGCGAAAGAAATGATTCTTAAAAATTACTGTCTTGGCTGATCTCTCCTCACCAGTCTAAAATGCGGTTTTGACAGATATTCTTTGCGGTAAGCGTCGTAATCAACCTCTGTCATCAAACCGACCTGGTACTTGTATTTATATCCCGTTTTGGGTTGGGCATTAGGATAAACCCGGCTGACATAAATTTCATACAAATCACTGGATTTGTAACTTCTTAAGGCCGTGTTTACTATCTTTTTGTCGTTGAGCCAGACTCCGTAAGTATTCGGGTTTTTGTATTTTTCAAATTCCTCTTTTGAAAGAGTTTTTTTGGGAGACAAGCTGGAATAAAACAGCTTAAATCTCAAGGTGTCGGCTTGCTCTTTGCTCATCGCTTCTCTCAACGTAACCAATCTTTTGCCATCCTCAATTGAAGGATGGGCGAGCGATATGTAGCCATCTTTCTGCTGACTGGCGTACTTGCTGATCAATGCGTTATACTCATCCACAACAGCCAACGAACCCCTTTCCACGGGCGGCGGAGGCGGAGCCATTTCTACGGGTGGCGGCGGCGGGGCAATCTGCGCCAGCGTCACATCGCTGAATGCAAAAAAGGCAATAGCCAGCAAAGGCAGGACGGAAAACTGGGCCAGAGCAGCCCGCGCGGGGGAGGTTTGTTTGTGCATCATGACGAATCGTTTTTTGATGAATGAATAATTGAACTTGCTGATAAAGGGCAGATGCGCCGGATTGGCAGACTTTTGCAGCAACAGACGCTGGTAGTACGAAATGTCTAATAGATTTTTGGTGACCGATGCATCGGCCAGAAACTCGTGGTTCATCGCGATGGCATTCCGGTAAAAATTCAGCGCGGGATTGAACCAGAAAATGACTTTTAAAAATTCGATAAACAGGATATCCAGGCTGTGCAGTTGTTGCGCGTGAGCGCGCTCGTGTTCCATGATTTCTCGTTCGAGCGTTTCGTCGAGAAAGTCGATTTTACTTACAAAAACGTTGTTTAAAAAGCTGTGCGGTACGGTCGGGACATCGAGCAGAACGAGATTCAGTCCTTCATACTTTTCGATGGCGTGGCTACGGATTCGACTGACTAGCATCGACAGGTTTTTGCCAAAACGCACCAGCAGCCACGCGCCCACCGCCAGGTAAACTACGCCCAGAAGGCCGACCCAGGAGAAATTTTCTGGCCCATCCATCTGGGGAAGCAACTGAACGGGGTAGGCGTGCACTCCACTCGTTTGTGAGGCGGCGAGGGCGTCGGGCGGAGGCGGAAAGACAGGATTCTGCAACAGGATTTCCAGCGGAATTAGCGGCAGCACCAACGACAGAATCAAACTCCCCAGCAGGTAGAACCGATTGAAGCGCAGCATCTTTTCCCTTTCCAAAACTACCCGGTAAAAAAGCAGCAGGACGGCCGAGCAGAGCGACATTTTCAGCAGATAGATGATCATGATTTCCGGTCTTTAAGTTGCTGTTC
The DNA here is from genome assembly GCA_038235275.1 of Cytophagales bacterium. Taxonomy (GTDB): domain Bacteria; phylum Bacteroidota; class Bacteroidia; order Cytophagales; family Spirosomataceae; genus Persicitalea. The sequence goes on from JBBSUC010000015.1 coordinate 32,440, forward strand.
GATCAGGGTCTTCAAATCTTCCAGTTCGGTGGTGGTGAGGTCGGTGGCGGTGGTGAAAAAGGAGGCGAACTGCGCGGCGGAACTGTCGAAATGGTTGGTAATTAGGCCATCCAAATGTTTGGAAAAATAGTCTTCCTTGCTCACCAGCGGGTAGTACTCACGCGAGTTGCCGTAGGTGCGGTAGGCGACGAAGTCTTTGTCGATCATTCGTCGTAGCAAAGTAGCTACTGTGGTCGGGGCGGGCTTTGGTTCGGGGAAGGTATCAAGGAGATCTTTCATGAATGCCTTCTCCATATTCCAGAGGTAACCCATCAAATTTTCTTCGGCTTCGGTGAGTTTCATTTCTACGATGTAAGACTTGTTTCTACAAATGTAGAGATAAAAAATATATTTCCAAATTTTTTTCAAAAAAAATGCCGTCCGTCAAGCAGGGCGCTCGACAGGACGGCAAATTCTAAGGGGCTTGATAAATTAGGCGGCTGCTTCGGCGTCAGCCATTGCCTCCATTTCGTCGGCACTCGGACCGTAGGGGCCGGGAATAGGAATATCTAGTAGGCGTAGATAGACGCCCAATTGGGCACGGTGGTGGGCATTTTGTCCGAAGGAATGGCGCACGGCTTCCCGCTTGGGCATATCCATGTACACCTGATCGCCCGCCCGGAGTTGCCATTGGTCGAGCAAAATATCGTCGGAAACTTCGCCCAGCACCTTTTCGGCTTGCTTCACCCCATTGTCAAATTTTTTCAAGAGCTCGTCGGCGTTGGCGCATTGGTCGGGTTGCTCGGCGGCTATGTCCCAATAGTCCTTTTCGAGAATGGCGGGAATCCAGGAAGCGATGTCGGCCAGGTGCGTAGAAAGGGCTTTGAGCGTCATACTCTTGGGATGAGGCTGCCAGTCCATATGGTCGGCGGGGACGAGGGCCAGCATCTTACGCGTTTCGGGCGCTTCGGTGGCGAGTTCTTTTTGGAATGCTTCGATGAACGTGATCATGATCGTTTGTTTGTTTGGTTGATGCTACAAATATCGACCTACCTCATGTCAACCCTATGTCAGCAGGGTTCAGGAATTTTCGCTGCAAGCCGCTTACTTGCCCTTTCAATCTTTGCCCGAATCAATTCCCGCAATTCGTCCGGTTCCAGGATATCAGCCACTTCGCTGTACACCATGCACCAGTGCGCCAGACCAGGCAATGAATCAGTCAGAAAAGTCATCTCGATCTGATCGCCAACCTCCTTCTGAGACAGGAATCCGTAGTAGTAGTGCTGGTCGCCCAGAAAACGAACGGCTTTTTTGTCCAGAAGCACTACGGCTTTGATAAGCGTTCGCTCCTGACGGGTATGTTCGATAAAGCTTTGCAGTTCCGGGTGTTGCGCCGAAAAGCGTTCGGTTTGTACTTCCAGACCCTGCACGCGGTCAGTACGGAAGTTTCGGTAACCCGCCCGCAAACGGCAGTAGGCGATGAGGTACCAGAACGCTCCGCCCGAGTAAATGCCCACGGGTTCGACGTCGCGCTCCGTCGCCTCGGGACTAGTCGCAGATTGGTACGCCAGCCGGACCACCCGCTTCTCGGCGATGCATTTCAGGATTGTTTCGATGGGTAGATTCTGGGGACGATCCTTGGGCAGATACGGACTCTGCACCACAGCAATACGGCTGCTGAGGTCGTCGAGCATTTCCTTGTCCGGCGTGCGCAGGACAGATTTTATTTTGTAAAGTGCATCCTGGTAGGAGGTCCGCGTGGTTTCGTCAGTCCATTGGTTGACCAACTTTTCGGCCGTCAGGAAAGCCATCGCCTCCTCCCGCGTAAACTGCACCGGTGGCAGTCGATAACCCTGCACGATGGAATAGCCCACGCCCGCTTCGCCGATGATTGGCACGCCCGCTAGTTCGAGCGTCCGCATGTCGCGGTACACCGTCCGCAGGCTGATGCCAAAGCGCTCGGCGACTTCCTGGGAGCGAACAATGCGCTTCGATTGCAGTTGGATGAGCAGGGCAGTCAGGCGGTCGAGACGGTTCATAGCAGGCTGTAAGATTTCTGATTGATAGGGCAGGAGATGAGAATGATCGTCTCAATATAAATACTTTTCGATTCGTAATTCACCCGTTAAAAGCACATTTTATGATCCGTATATTCTTATTCTCGCTCTTATTGTCGCTGACCGCCGTGCCGCCCGCACCAAACACGCTGGTATTCGACGGAGAAATTCTGGCCCAAAACGCCCAGGCTGTTACCGCAAAAAGTGATCCGAACAAAACAAAGGCACTCGGTGAATTGGTGAAAAATGCTGACAAAATCCTCAAAGCGGGCAAGCTATACTCTGTGATTCAGAAAACCCAGCTCCCGCCCAGCGGCGACAAACACGACTACATGAGCCAGGGCCCTTACTGGTGGCCCGACCCCAGCAAGCCCGACGGCAAACCCTACATCCGAAAAGACGGCCAACGCAATCCCGAGATCAACGGCATCACCGACCACGACCAATTGAGCGACCTAATCGGCGATACGCAATCGCTGGCCTTGGCGTATTATTTTACCAAAGAAGAAAAATACGCCCAATATGCCGCTAAATTGTTGCAAACCTGGTTTTTGGACAAAGACACCAAAATGAATCCCCACCTGAACTACGGCCAGGGCATTCCGGGCATCACCGAAGGACGCGGCATAGGCATTATCGACAGCCGGGCCTTGTATAAGGTCATCGACGCGGCTATTATTTTGCAAGATTCCAAAAGCTGGTCGGCTAAGGACCACGCGTCCCTGAAAAATTGGTTTTCGGATTATCTGACCTGGTTGACGAAAAGCCCCATCGGGCTGGATGAAGCCGACCAGAAGAACAATCATGGTACCTACTACGACGTGCAGGTAGTGGCTTCCGCCTTATTCTGCGGACGGGATGAGGTGACGAAAAAACAATTGGATACGACTAAAGCCCGCCTGGCCAGCCAACTGGAACCCGACGGCAGCCAGCCGCACGAACTGGCCCGAACACTTTCCTGGAATTACGCCAATATGAACCTCCTCGGCTTTGTAGTCCTTGCCCAGTTGGCCGAACACGTGGATGTGGATCTCTGGAATTATAAAACTGGGGATGGGAAAGGCATCCGCCAGGCCATCGACTGGCTGGTGCCCTACGCGAAAAACGAGAAGGCATGGACACACGAGCAAATCAAAGCACGGCCTTATGACAACACGCAAGCTATTTTTGACCTGGCGGCTCGGGCCTACAGAAGCGGTGAGTATGGTGCGATGGCCAAAAAGTTTGATCCCGATTATCTGACCATCCTGACCAACTGAGTGGTATTATAATCAATACCGGTACTTTTTCCCCTGAAAGTCAAAGATTTCGATCCGCTTGCCCGTATCGCCTTTGATCAAAATCACTTTGTCGGTTTGGGTCGTGTCCATGCGCTGCCAATACTCGGCGTCCTTTGGCAAATAAAAGTTCGTCCATTGCGCGTCCATAATGGAGTAGGGCGAGTGGGTCAGCTCGATAGAATCGCGCGGGTTTAGCTTGACCGATGGATATAGAATTGTGTCGCCCGGTGCGTAGTTGGCTTCGATGCGCTTGGCAGTCATTAGATAAGGATTGGGTCCTCGCGGCGTGGCGAAGTAGGTGTATTTTGGGTCGCGGTCTTCGTAAATTCTAATGAGAAGACTAACAATGAAATAGGCTTGAATGGCCAGGACGGCCCCCAAAATCAGTTTGATATTGAGCGGCATTTGCCAAAACTGCCGCAGAATCATGGCCAGGAAAATGATGGAATAAGGGAACGAAAAACCCGAATACCGCTGCGTGAGGCCGTAGGTGTGATTGTTTTTGAAAGACATCACCACTAAAAATAACGTCGGCACGACGGCCAGAATCGCCATAAACCACAGCAGGTGGTTTTGGGATTTGACAAAATTGTTTTTTAGAAAAAGGTAGAGCAGGTAGGCGAATGACGGAAAAGCCGCCAGCACTATGTACTGCAATTTTAGCGTCGTGTAAAAAGGCATCCCGGCCACTAGCAACAGCCCGAAAGCGATCACCAGCCCGCCTTTGGGCTGGGTCGCGTTCAAATAGCGACGCAGCACGAAAGCCGCTCCCAATCCCAACCCGAAGGCAAGGGCCACGTTTCTGACTCCCAATACATCAATTTGCCCCAATCCGTTGGAAATAATGAGTAAATCGGCCCAAAGCGGTGCCGATTTTATGGCGAGGTTCTTTGGCGTGGCGGGCAGAATAATGGCAAAAGGATTGTCGTAGGGATGGGTTTGGGCCAGTTCACCGTAAAGTTTTGCCTGATAAGCCAGCGTCTGGAAAGTGTATTTTCCGCCCCCGAAAATAAACCAAAGCGAAACGACCCCAACCCCGACCGCCGCCGTAGCAACGAGTGGTATCCAGGTTTTCAACGGCCGCAGGAAAAACAGCGCGTAGAGCGCGTGGCAAAGAAAAACGGTGATTGTCAGGTAGTGGGAGAGGAGGCTCAGGACGAAAACCAAACCGTACCAAAAATAAAGCTTCCAATCGGGCGGACGGTAGCCTTCACTCCCGCGCACTCCCTGGACGATCAGCAGAAAGAGATGCGTGGCCAGCAGCGTCAGGAAAAAACTCATGGAGTAGTTTCGAGCCTGGTGGCTATACGCCACGAAAAAAGGCTCGATGGTGGTGATGAAGGCGCTCAGCAGAGCCAGCGACTCGGATTTGAAGTGTCTTTTAACAAAAACAAAAATCATCCCCACGACCATCGTACTGAAGATGACGGACGGGAAACGGGCCGCAAAGTCGCTGAAACCGAATATCTTCAACCACACCCACAGCATCACGTAATAAACCGGACTGTTGCCGATGTCGCTGCGGATATTGGCCTCGATATAATCGGCAAGGGATTTTTCCTTCCAGAACTCCTTGGGGGTGAAGTACTTTTTGCCGGGAACGAAGAAAACGTCCTTCTGATTGGCCCCTTCCATGACGATGCCCTGCGAAATGACGAGGGTGTATTTTTCGTCAAGAAAAATTGAGTAGGTACCTGATTTGTAAACACGAAGTGCAAAGGCCAGCGCAATGATCAGGAGAATTTTTAAAGTTGTGTTGAACTTCATAGAAGGATTTTCACATGGGCGTAAAGACCGTTGCGGCCGCTTCGTTGACCAGTTTTTCGGCGTGTTCTTTGCCTAAATATCGGTCGATGGCGTAGTGGGCTAAGTAAAGCAATGGAGTGGAGAGAATGGCAATCGCGCCTTTGTAAATATAATTTATGGAGGCCACCGAAAAGACCTGGGTGAGGCTCCAATTCCCGAAAACATAGAAGGCCACGCCAATGACCACGAAGCTATCGACCAATTGGGAGAACATTGTCGAACCCGTGGCCCGCAACCAAATGTACTTGCTGCCGGTTTTCCGGCGCAGCCAGGTGAATATCGAAACGTCGAGGAGTTGTCCCAGCATGAAAGCGGTGATCGAACCGACCATAATGCCCAGCCCCTGGCGAAAAATGCGGGAGAAGGCCTCGTTGATATTAAAGGTGTTGCCCGCGCCGTCGCTTTGGTTGAGATCAAGCCAAAACTGAGCGGGCGGCAAGTCGGTGGCGATGTAAATCGTGCCGAACATGTAAACGATGAATCCCGCCGTCAGGTAAGAAATTCGCTTAACGCCGCGTTTGCCAAAATACTCGTTGATGAGGTCGGACGTAATGAAAACGATGGGCCAATTCAGTACGCCCGCCGTCATGTTGAAGTCCAGTAACTGCCCACCAATGGGAATTTGGGCAGCCTGCCAACCCATCAGAGTTTCGACCGAGAATATCTTCGTGCCGATAATCTCGGCAATCAGGGCATTGGTCAGGAAAAGTCCGCACAGGAAAAGGAACAGGCGCTGCCCTTTCTGCTCGGCGGTGGCGGCGATCGAAGTCATTCTTGTTCCAGGACTTCTTCCACCGTCAAAGGTACCGACAGCCGATGCGTTTCCAGAAACAAAGCGATGCGGTCGATGGCTTCGTTGAGTTCATCCACAGTGGGCAGAAACACAATGCGAAAATGGTCGTTATGGACATAATTAAAGCCCGTTCCCGACACGACCAGCACCTTTTGCTCGCTCAATAGTCGGAACACAAAATCATCGTCGTCCGCAAAATCAAACAACTCCAGGTCGATCTTCGGAAACAGATAAAGCGCACCTTTGGGTTGCACGCAGCTTATGCCCGGAATAGCGGTGATGCGGTCATAGACGGCGTTCATCTGCTTATGCAGCCGACCCGTGGGCAGCACCAAATCGTGAATGCTCTGGTAACCGCCCAGAGCGGTTTGAATGGCGTACTGCGTGGGTACATTGGCGCACAACCGCATACTGGCTAGTAACAAAATGCCCTCCACGTACGATTTGGCGCGTTTTTTTGCGCCGCTCAAAATCATCCAGCCGCCCCGGAAACCCGCCGCGCGGTAGTTCTTGGACAAGCCACCGAAGGTGACGCAGAGCGTGTCTTCGATCATCGTGGCGATGGGAAAATGCACGGCCCCGTCGTACACAATGCGGTCGTAAATCTCATCCGAGAAAACTATTAATTGGTGTTCTTCGGCGATGCGCGCGATGCGCTCCACGATTTTCCGATCATATACCGCTCCCGTTGGATTGTTGGGGTTTATCAGCACGATGCCTTTGGTGCGGGGCGTGATTTTGCTTTCCAGATCGTCCAGGTCAGGGTTCCAGTCGTTGGCTTCGTCGCAAACGTAGTGGACGGGTTTGCCACCGCTCAAAGCGATCGAAGTGGTCCAGAGCGGATAATCGGGCGAGGGGACAAGGATTTCGTCACCCGTGTTGAGCAAGGCCTGCATGGAAAGCAGGATCAATTCGCTGACGCCATTGCCGATGAAAATATCGTTGATTTCGACGTTGGGAATACCCTGTGTCTGGGTGTAGTGCATCACCGCCTTGCGGGCGGCGAACAGTCCGCGCGAGTCGGCGTAGCCCTGCGCGTTGCGGATGTTCATAATAATGTCGTGCACGATCTCATCCGGGGCATCGAAGCCAAACGGGGCCGGATTGCCAATGTTCAGATTAATGATTTTATAGCCCTGGCTTTCGAGGGCCTGAGCTTTGTCATAGACCGGCCCGCGAATGTCGTACTTGAGGTTATCGAGTCGGTGGCTTTTTTGGAATTCCATGAAGGTGGAGAACAGTAAATTGGGTTGGATACTTTGCTTAAAGCATCGAAAGGGCAAATATACGAAACTTGATGCACCAGCGGCTGGCCCTATGATTTTTACGATATTGCAATATTGGAAAATGTTCCAACCCTTGACCCAGCCCACCCTTACAACAATGAACAAGCTATTACTATACGGAGCGACACTTTTGTTTTGCTGCACCCAAAACGGGGGTGGCCACCCATTAACCGAGCCGCCGCAAAAAGTCGTGGTCAGCCTCGGCAACGAATTCCAGACCATCCACAGCTTCGGGGCCTCCGGTTGTTGGTCAGCTAAATTCATCGGAAAATGGGCCGACGAAAGCAAAAAGAACCACATCGCCGATTTACTTTTCAGTCAGGACACGCTGGTGGACGGACAACCAGAAGGCATTGGTTTGTCTTTATGGCGCATGAATATTGGCGCGGGTAGTTACGAACAGGGTGAAGCCAGCGACATCAAAGACCCGTGGCGGCGCGAGGAATGTTTTCAAAACGCGCAGGGCAAGTACGACTGGAGCAAGCAAGCGGGCAGCCAGTGGTTTTTGCAAGCGGCCAAGCAGCGCGGCGTCAAATATTCCCTCGGCTTTTCCATTTCGCCGCCCGTTCACATGACGGTCAACGGCAAGGCGTTTTCGCCCGGCGGTGGTTCGCTGAACTTGAAACCCGGTCTGATGCCCGCTTTTGCCGATTTTCTAACGGAGGTGTCCGATCACTTCGGCTTCGATTACCTCAGTCCGCTCAACGAACCGCAATGGGACTGGAAAGCGGGCAAAGACGGCAAGGCTAGCCAGGAAGGTACGCCCGCCCAGAACAGCGACATTTTGGCCGTGACCCAGGCTTTATCCACAACACTATCCGCCAAAAACGCCAAAACGACTGTGGTAAACGGAGAAACAGCCCAGCTCAATTTTTTGTATGAACGGGCGCAATCGGGTCGGGGCGACCAAATGAAGCAGCTTTTTACGGGTAGTCCGTCGTTGCGCAATCTGCCAAAAGTGGGAAACATTCTGGCATACCACAGCTATTTCACTACCTGCGACGACGCCAACCTCGTCGACGCGCGGCGTTCGGCGTTGCAGGCCGCGCGTTCCGCCGGAAATCCTGATTTGTGGCAGAGTGAATTCGGCATTCTGGGCAACATCTGCGACAAATACAGCGGTCACCCGCGCAACACCAGCATCGACTACGGCTTGTACGTCGCCAAAGTCATCCACAACGACCTTACGATTACCAACGTAACCTCCTGGCAATGGTGGCTGGCGATGAATCCCTACGATTATAGCGACGGCCTGGTGTACATCGATGGTCCTGACGGTCAGTTCAAAAACCACGATAACGCCCGGGCGTCGGGCAACGTGGTGGAGTCGAAGCAACTGTGGGCCTTCGGGAATTTCTCGCGCTTCGTACGGCCCGGCATGAAGCGGGTCGAGGTGCAAATTGAGAACAATACCGGCCTCATCGCCCAGGCGGGGACCTACATGGTGTCAGGCTACAAGGACGAGGTCAGTCGCAGGATTGTTCTGATTGCTGTCAACATGACCGACCAGGCCGTTTCGCTGCCGCTTTCGGGGTTGACTTTGAAAAACAAAAACTTCACGACCTACACCACGAGTCGTGAGAAGAATCTGGCGAAAGCCAACGCGCCAGGCGATAAAATGCAAATGGAGCCAAAATCGGTGACGACGTTTGTGGGGTATTACGATTGAAATAAGTTCTCACTTTCCTTCGCGCTGGAATACGCGCAAAGCCCCTTTGTTAGCGGAAACCACATAAAAGGACTTTTTGCTACTTTTTAAGCGAATCATACTTTTGCAATCGCCATCGGCCAGAAAGCCGCTTTTGGGAAAAAGCAAGGGCTGGAATTGTCCACGCCCGTTTCCTTTTAAAAATAAGCCCGTCATCGCATCGTACTGTCCGGCCACGGATTCGGTGTCGTAGGCGTTGCCCACGGCCAGGATGTCCAGACGTCCGTCTCCGTCCACATCGTCGACCAGGAAATCCTGAATCGGGGTCCATTGCGCCGGGGCTGGCAGGGGTCTCAGGGCAAAACCGCTATCTGTGTTTTTGAGCAGAATGCTTTGTTGTTGGCTGGCTCGTAATATGGTGCTGGCTTTTTGCTGATCAGAAGAAAGTAGATCGCCGAGAACGGCCCTGGCGTAGCTGGCGTAATTGGTGAATTGTTTCTTAATTCCCGGCCACTGCCGCCCCAAATCTTCGCGGGAGGCGATGGGGTACTCTTTACCTTGTAGATAAAAAGCACCGACGGCGTCCAGTCGGCCATTTCCGTCGAAATCGCCCGCGTAAATGCGCATGGGTTCGGCGGGTGATACCCGGTAGCGGCTGTTCAGGCCGAGATTGCCTATAACGAAATCGGGATCGCCATCCTGGTCGAAATCTCCCGCACGAATGCAGTTCCAGAAGCCTTCCGAATTGTCCAGCGATTTAATGGTCTGCTTTTCCAGCTTCCCCCGGTTGTTTTTAAAAACAGTAATCGGCATCATTTCGCCCACCACGATCAAGTCGAGCCAGGAATCACGGTCGATGTCCGCCCAGACGGCATCGGTGACCATGCCGATCGACCCCAAGCCGGAAGCAACCTGCTCCGGCGCGTTGCGAAAATGACCTCCCTCGTTGACCAGCAAATAACTTTCGCCGGGCAGCGGGTACTGCAAGGCCCGAAGCCGTCCACCCCGGAATAAGTCCAGATCGCCGTCTTTATCGAAGTCGGCGGCCAAGATGCAGGAGCCACTGTGCCGAATGGGTGGCAGTCGGTCAGTGGCATTGGTAAATTTTCCGGTTCCGTCGTTGAGGTAGAGCCGATCCTGATAATAGACTGAGCCGTCGAGGTACTCGTTCGAGCCGCTCACAATGTAAAGGTCGTTGTCGCCGTCGCCATCCGCGTCAAATAGCAACGCGCCGACGTCTTCCTCGTCCTTGGGCAGAGTTTCGTCCGTGTAAGGTTTTTCGATAAAATGGCCCGGGGCGGTTTGGATAAATAATTTTCCGTAATGCCGGAAGGAACCGCCCACGAAGAAATCATCCAGCCCATCGCCGTTGACATCCCCGGCGGCTAGCTTCGGGCCTTGTTGAGAAAGCTTGTGGGGCAATAAGGGTTCCTGATTATAATCCAGATAGCTTTCTTCCTGCTGCGTAAAGTCGATACCGACGGAGTGCGTCACGTCGGTGAATAGGGGGCGAGGTACTTTCGGGGTTTGTTTTGGTACGCGCTGCGCTTGTCTGTAATCCAGCGTAATTGTTTGGTCTGTGGGTAGCTTCCTCTGTATCTGCGACTTTCCATCGGGCCAAACTACTTTCACTGAATCGATTTGACCCGCCGAACCCAATCCGAAATGGATGAGGTACTCGCCCGACGACTGGTAGCCCCGCGTGACCGCCTGATGGTACGTTTGCGTGAGGCTGTTGCCGTACAGCGTGACGTCGGCCCCCAATCCGAACGGATTTTGCGCCGAGCCTTTGAGTTTTATTTGGGCAAAATGGGCGTTGTTGGTATTGTTTTGCAAGATGTAGGCTGGCTGATTGATGTTATTCACAATCAAATCCAAATCTCCGTCGCGGTCTAAGTCAGCGTAGGCCGCGCCGTTGGACAGCGACGGCGCGCTACCGAACCAGGTGGCGGTGACGTCTTCGAAAGTCAGATCGCGGCGGTTGCGAAAAAAGCGGTTGGGCTTATCGATGCTCGCCATTTTGGGTGCACCTTTTCTTAAATATTGATTGATTTCGTCGGGACTGCGGTTGCCTTCCTGCGCGTAGCTGTCGTTGAACGTCACGAAATCCAAATCGGTGATGTCTCGCAGGTAGCCGTTAGTGATGAACAGGTCGCGCCAGCCGTCGTTGTCGAGATCGGCCAGCAGCGGCGACCAACTCCAATCCGTCGCCGAGACGCCCGCGAATTGCCCGATCTCCGAAAAAACCATCCGCCCGTCGGGAGCCTGACCGCCGTTGATTTGCAGCATATTACGCATGAACTGCGGGTGATAGCCCGCTCTTGCAATTGCCTCGAATTGCTGGTAGTTGGCGGGCCCCGCCATCTTTTTACGCTGCTCGTTATCGGTGGGCAGCATATCAGCGACCACTAGGTCCGTCAGTCCGTCGTTGTTGACATCGGCGGCATCGCAGCCCATCGAAAACTGGCTGTGGTGCTTGAAATACGACTTTCCAACCTCAGAGAAGGCCGGGCCTTCCTTACTTCCATCCTGATTATTGATATACAAAAAATCGTTGGCTAGAAAGTCGTTGGCCACGTAAATATCCTCCCAGCCATCCTGATTGAAATCCGCTACCGCCAGCCCCAGACCAAAGCCATCGTGCAAAATTCCCGCCGCCTTCGAGACGTCGGTAAAGCGCGGGCCGCTGGCGTCGGAATCGTTGCGGAAAAGTTTGTCGTTGGCCGGGCCGGAGCCATCGGCAATAATGGGCGTGAGTTGGTTGGGGTTGCGTATCAGATTGGTGCTGGTGAGCAAATATACGTCCAAATCGCCGTCTTTGTCGTAATCGAAAAATGCGGCCTGGTTGCTGAAGCTGCTGTCGGCCAGGCCGTAGCGTTCGGCACTTTCTACGAAATGAGGCGGCGTGCCGACAGCGCTGCCCTGGTTAATGTATAGTTGATTTTTGCGCCTATCGCCGGGATAATTTCCCGATTTACAAACATAAATGTCCAGTAAGCCATCGGCGTTGACGTCGGCCATCGTCACGCCCGTGGACCAGCCCGCTTTTCGCATGCCCGCCGCTTCGGTAATGTCTTCGAATTGAGGATGCGCCGCGCCGGATTTGGTAATATTCAAATATAGCCGATCTCCCACCTGATTGCCCGTGAAGTAGAGATCAGGTAAGTCGTCGCCGTTAAGGTCGCCCACCGCTACGCCACCGCCGTTGTAAACGTAATAGTAATCGACCAGATTGAAGGTGTCGTTTTCAACGATGGTATTCTGGAAATCGACGCCCGATTCGGCAGGAGACAGAGTAGTGAAAAGCGTTTTCGATTCACGCTGGCAGGCGAGCAGACTTCCCAAAACCAGAACTGAAATTAGATACTTCATGACGCGAAATGTCGCTAAAACTGGGGTATAAAAAAAGGGCCTCTTAGAAGCCCTTTTTTTAACAATATCAAAATGTCTATTGCCACTCCTTATTCTGCGTCACGCTTGGGTTGCCCTGCATTTCTTTCAATGGCAGGGGCAGTACGTAATCCCGCGCTTTAAGGGTGCGGCCAATGGTATATTTGCCGATATAGTGCTTGATGTGATCGCCCAGATAGTCGGGTTGGCCACCAAATTTGCTTTTCCGGCGAAGCTCGGGATACATCTGCTGCTCAAAAGCGAACTCTTGCTCGCGTTCCATCACGATGGCGTCGCGTAAAGCCGACTGTGCCAAACCACTCAACGGAGCCAGACCCGCGCGGGTGCGTACCATGTTGATTCCCATGAATTTATCACCCTGCCCGCTTTCGTTGCAGGCCTCAGAATGGCCCAGCAAGACATCCGCCAAGCGGAGATAGACCGTGTTTTTCTCCGTGTTGGTCCAGTTGGTTCCCAACTCGACTAACTTGTTCGACCACGCTTTGCCAAAAATCATTTGGGCCGGGTCTTTGGGGTTGGCGTCAGACTTCACGATACCGCCGAAGCGGGACAGGTTGAAGTCCGCATTGCGGCTCCATTTTACCATTGGATACACTCCATCGACTAATCCGAAGCGGCCTGTCGGGTAGGTTTCGATAAAGGTAGCGGGGATGCGCTTGTCTTTATCGTCGTAGGCCGCTCTGAATTCCTGTGTAGCGCTGAGCCAACTCCAGCCCGCGCCGCCCAGTTGACTGGGATAATCTTCGGGATTGAAATGTGCCGAATTTACCTGGTATTCGTTGCTATTGGCCGCCGCCGACACTTGTCCTTCAAACAATCGCTCCCCCTGATTTTCGTGGGTCAGGTCGAAATTAGCGCCAAAATCGGGAAATAACTGGATACCGCTGTTGTTGATGATTTCCTCGCCCGTCGCTTTGGCCTCCGCCCATTTCTCGTCCCATAACTGCGCCTTCATCAAAATGGTCATAGCCGCCCACTTGGTGGCTCGTCCTGCGTCCACACCCGTGTACGAAGCGGGGAGTACGGCGGCTGCCGCTTTAGCATCAGCGTAAATCTGGTCGATCACCCCCCGCTTGCCGCCCTGATTGGTGGGGAGTTCGCTAATGCCCTTGGTCGATTTGATAGTAATGGGTGGATTATCGAAATAGCTCAGGAGACCGTAATAATAAAACGCCCGCATGAATTGCGCTTCAGCCTTCAATCGCTTGACCAGCGCGTCGTTGATGGGGTCTTTGATGGCGTCGGCCGTTTCGATGATAGCATTGGCGCGATTGATGGAGCGGTAACTGATGGACCAGTACGCCTCGATGTACTCGTCGGCTGGACTGACGTTACCCAGGTTGTACTGCAAGGGGCCTTTTTCCCAGCCAATTTGATCGCCAGTTAAACATTCGAATACGTAACGATCGTAGAAATAGCCGGAAAAACCAGAGTTGAGGTCGTCGTACACACCGTTGACGCCCAATTGGAGTTCGGTAGCCGACTTGTAGAACGTATCCGGGTTGATAAAGTCCGGGTTTTCTTTCAGATCCGAGCAGCTTAGGCCCGTCACCAATAAGGCTATAGACAGCGCGTAAGTGAAGCGGGGTGATGGGTTAATTTTCATGATACATTCTGTGGTTAGGAGTTCTAAAATTTTACAAGCCAAGATTCACACCCAGCGTAAACATACGGGCGCGGGGATAGGCGTCGTAGTCGTCGCCGCGGTTCAGGTTGTTCTGACCCTGGTTGTTCACCTCGGGGTCGAAGCCTTTGTATTTCGTAATAACGAACAAGTTCTGGCCGCTGGCGTAGAAACGGGCGCTGCGAATAAATTTGCTCTGGAGCGGCAGGGTGTAGCCCAGCACCACATTTTGCAACCGAACGAATGAGCCATCCTGAATAAAATAGGACGAGCGGCGAAACGAAATAAAATCACGACGACCGTCGACAACCGGGCGGCTGGCATCGGTGTGCGTTGGGGTCCAGGAATCGGTCAGGATATTGGCCACTTGATTTATTTTCTGCACGCCGTCGCCCATTTCCGACTGCTGTAAATTACGAATCTGATTGCCCTGCACACCCCGGAGGAAAAGGGTGAAGTCGAAGTTTTTGTATTTCATATTAGAGTTTAAGCCCCAAATGAACTTCGGATTGGGGTTGCCGATAATCTGGTAATCCTCGGCGGTGTACTTACCATCTCCGTTGACGTCCTCGTATTTGGGATAGCCCGCCAGGGCTGCGTAGGATTTGCCCTCGTCGTCAGACTGGAACAATCCGGTGTATTTATATCCTTTCCAAACCCCGATGGGATTGCCCGCTTCCACCCAGCTACCGAAAACGCCCAAGTGGCCGCTCGTACTGTTGGCGAAGAAGGGCGTACTCTGACCCAGGCTGGTGATTTTGTTGCGAAGGAATGAAATATTGCCGCTCAAATCCCAGTTAAAAGCTTTGTCACTGAACACCTTGTAGTTAGTTGAAAATTCAAGCCCCTTGTTGGTCAGCGAGCCGGAGTTGAGCAGAATAGTGCTAAATCCCGTACTCTGCGGAATCGACACATCCAGCAACAGATCGGAGGTTTTGTTGCTGAATACATCGAAGGTCATCGACAGACGATTGTTCAAGAGCGCCAGATCGAGGCCCAGGTCGAGCATCGCGGTGCTTTCCCATTTCAGGTCGGGATTGGCAATCCGGTTGGGACCGTAGCCTGCCACCAGATTGCTGCCAAATACATAATTGTAAGGTACCAAGCCGCCCACCGAGCGGTACACGGGAATCTGCGAGTTACCCGTAACGCCGTAGCTGGCCCTGAATTTGAAATCGTTGAATACCCGACCCAATCCCGAACCTTCGAAAAACTTTTCGTTGACCAAACGCCAGGCAATGGCTCCTGAGGGGAACGTCGCCCATTTGTTGTTGGGGCCAAACTTTGACGAGCCGTCGCGCCGAACGGTGACCGTCAACAGGTAGCGATCCTTGAAATTGTAGTTGATCCGACCCAGAAACGATTCCAGCGCCCAGTCCTGACGACCAGAAAAGGGAATCTGCGGCTTACTGCCATTTTGCAGGTTGACCGACAGCGCATCATCGGAAGGTAGTCCGCGCGTGGCAATGGCGTTAAACAGGTTCCGCTCCTGCTGGTAGGTGTAGCCCAGCGTCGCGTCGATCGTTTGGCCCGGCGCAATTTGCTTGTTATAGCTCAGGATGTTCTCATTCAGCTCACTGTTGACATTGCGGTTGGCTTTTTGCAACTCGCGCCCGTTCTGCCGGCCGAGATACGTAAAGCTGTTGTAGAACGTGTTCCGCTCGGCGCTCACGATGTCGGCCCCGATGCTGGTGCGGAATTGCAGCCCATCCATGATCCGGAAGGTGAGCGCCGAAGTCCCGAACAGGCGGTTAGTGTTGTCCACATCGACGCCTTCATTTGCCTCGGCCAGCGGATTAATATTGAAGCGCTGGTCGTAGCTGGGATAGTTGTAGAGCCCATTGTCATCATACGCGGGTACGGTCGGGTCTAGGCCCAAAGCCGTGATGATAATGCCGCCAGGACCGCCGCGATCGGTGGGGACGTTGCTACTGCTGGTCCGGTTATAGGACCAACTATTGCTCAGTGTGGCCCGGCCATTCAGGAAATCATTGTCGAGGTTGAGCCGGAAGCCGTAGCGTTTGAAATCGGTATTTTTGACAATACCTTGATTGCCAAGATAATTACCCACGACGGCGTAGCGCATAGTCTTGGTACCACCCGTAAATGAAAGCTGGTGACTGGACAACCCGCCCGTCCGCGTGATGGCGTCCACCCAGTTGGTGCCCTGCCCTATTGCGCTGATTTGGGCATCGGTGAAGCGCGGACTGCCGCCCTGGCTTTTTTCCAGCAGATTCAGGTAGCGGCCGTAATCAGCCCCGTTCAGCACGTCGATGTTGCGGGCAATAGACTGGGTCGAATACGATCCCTGATAATCGACGCGGCTTTGGCCTTCTTTACCCCGGCGGGTCGTGATCAGCACCACGCCGTTGGAACCGCGCGAACCATAAATCGAGGTCGCCGAGGCATCTTTCAGAATTTCGATACTTTCAATTTCGTTGGGGTTGATGGTGGCCATCGCGTTGCTGGATTGCCGGTTTCCGCCCGTGCCGATGGCCCCGTTGTCGGGATACATCGGGAAGCCGTCGATCACATACAACGGCTCACTACCGCTGTTGATGGAGTTTGCCCCGCGCACCCGGATGGAGATTCCCCCCCCCGGTGCCGCCGAACTCTGCGTAACCTGCACCCCCGGCGCGCGGGCCTGAATGGCCTGATCGACCGACGTCACCGGCATTTCTCGAATGGCATCGCCTTTGATGGTAGATACCGAACCCGTTAAATCGCTTTTCCTGACCGTACCGTAACCCACGACCACCAATTCGTCCAGGTTGCGGGTATCGGGTACTAGTTTGATATTAAAATCGGTGCGGTTACCTACCTCCATTTCTTGGCTACTGTAACCCACGTAGCTAAAAACCAACGTCTCGCCGGGACTTGAATCGAGTCGGAAAGTACCTGCCGCGTCGGTCGTGGTTCCACGAACTTTCCCTTTTACCGAAACGGTCACTCCGGGAATGCCCTGGCTTTGTTCATCGACCACTTTACCCGTTATCGGGGTCTGTGCCAAGGCGAAAACGGTCGAAAATGCCAGCAAACAAGCTATTTGAAGGCCTCGTAAATAGTTTTGCATAGGTTTAAGAAGTTTAAGTTTTATAATAAAATAGGGAGAAAATACGAACCAAAAAGTTTTGCCAAAGCAATAAAGTCCAAAATTTTATCTTGCAGAGACTATTTTCTGCAAATTTCAGTACTCATAAAGACCAAATCAATAGAGATTCTTTGGAAAATGATGGATAATTTTATGAATAGTCTTGTAAAAGACCACGGGCAGTATGATCTACAAAATTCCAACTCAATTGTTTTATCAAAATCATCATTTCATCCAACTTTTCCGTAAGATCAGTCATTTAATTGCCCTACCAGGCCTTGTATTTTTGCTACTCGATACCTGAATAGTTTTAAAAAGTATGAAAGACTCCTCTACCAATACGAATTACGCCTTAGGTATTTCCTTCATTTCGGCTCTGGGTGGTTACCTCTTCGGTTTTGACTTCGCCGTAATTGCCGGAGCATTACCGCTGCTGCGGGAAGTATTCGGGCTGACGGCCTGGTGGGAGGGTTTCCTCACGGGAACGCTGGCGTTGGGGTGCATGGTGGGCTGCGTGATGGCGGGCCGGCTCGCCGACCGCTACGGTCGGCGCCCCTCGCTAATGACAGCGGCGGCCATTTTTGCCATATCGTCCATCGCGATGGCCTTTTCCATTTCCCTTACGACCTTCATGATGGCCCGTTTCGTGGCGGGCATCGGCGTGGGAATGGCTTCCATGCTAAGTCCGCTGTACATCGCCGAGGTATCGCCCGCCGAGGTTCGGGGCCGCAACGTGGCCATCAACCAATTGACCATCGTCATTGGTATCCTGATTACCAATCTAGTCAACTACGGCCTGGCCGACAATGGCCCGGACGCCTGGCGGCTGATGTTCGGACTGGGCGCGGTGCCCTCAATTTTATTTTTTGTTGGGGTAATCTGGTTGCCCGAAAGTCCGCGCTGGCTCATTCAGCACGGCATGGTCGAGCGGGGAACAGCCATTTTGCAACGAATCGGGGGCAGCGTTTTTGCCGAGAAGACAGTGGCCGACGTTCACGTTTCATCACAAAACAAGACGAAGGTTGCTTTCTCGGAATTATGGGTACCGGGTATTCGGGCCGCCGTTTTTGTGGGCATCGGGCTGGCGGTGTTCCAGCAGTTGTGCGGTATCAACGTCGTTTTCAACTATACCTCCACCATTTTTGAGACCGTCGGAGCTAACCTGGATCGGCAATTATTCGAAACCGTCGCCATCGGGATTGTCAATCTGGTATTTACAATAGTCGCCATGTGGCAGGTCGACAAGCTGGGGCGCAAGCCACTGATGCTGTTTGGGGCGATTGGGCTATGCGTTCTCTACGTCATCATAGCGGCGCTGCTTCAAACCGGTGCTTCGGCGGGATTATTATCCATCTTTGTATTGTTGGCCATCGCTACCTACGCTACTTCGCTGGCCCCCGTTACCTGGGTACTTATTTCGGAGATTTTTCCCAATCGGGTACGCGGACTGGCTTCGTCGGTGGCGATTTTGGCCCTGTGGGGGTCGTACTTTATTTTGGTCTTCACCTTTCCCATCCTGGCCGAGACGCTGGGTACTTACGGCCCGTTCTGGCTGTACGCCGTGATCTGCCTGATTGGGTTTTTCTTTGTGCTTCGCTATGTGCGGGAGACGAAGGGCAAGACGCTGGAAGAAATGGAAGATGTTTTTATGCCCCATTGAGTTTCATTCGACATTGATTTTTTCTACCCAATTATGCGCGCCCTGTTTTTCCTGCTCCTTATTTTATCTCCCCTATCCCTCTCCGCCCAAAGCGAACTCACGCTGGCCGGGGAATGGGACGTGGCCTTTGATACAAACTTAGATGGTGGGGCGCACCGCTGGCTGAAAAATAAGTACCCCTACAAAATGCACTTGCCCGGCACCACGGATGAAGCCGGGCTGGGTGATTCGCTCACGCTGAAACCGTCGCTCGACCGCGAAGCCCTGTACCAACTGGCCCGCAAACACCGCTACATCGGCACGGCCTGGTACCGGCGCAGCGTCACGATTCCAGCCAACTGGCAGGGAAAACAAATTGAACTCATGCTGGAACGGGTGCTCTGGCAAAGCCGGGTGTACGTGGATGGCAAAGCTGCGACGCCGCAGCAGCAGGAAAGCCTGACCACGCCCCACCGCTACGACCTGACGGGTTTGCTGACGCCGGGAGAACACACCATTTTGCTGCGCATTAACAACGAGGAGCAGTACGAAATCAGCCATAATACGCTGGCCCATGCCTACACCGACGGTACCCAAACCATCTGGAATGGTGCCATTGGCAAACTGGCCCTCACCGCCTACGATCCGATCTATATCCGCCATCTCCGCACGGAAACGAACACGACCAATACCGTAGCGGTACAGGTCGAGTTACAGAATAAAAGCGGCAAAGCCACTGCCGGAACGCTGCAACTCATGGCCCGCGTGAACGGAAAAGACCTGGCTGTGGCCAAGCAAACTGTGAAGCTCGACACGGGACAGCAGCAAGTAAATGTGGCTTACGACTTAGGCACTAACAAGCAACTTTGGGATGAGTTTTCGCCCACGCTTTACCATTTGACCGCTGAATTTGCGGCGGACGATGCCCAAAGCAAAAGTCAGTACGAAACCACGTTTGGGGTGCGGCAACTGACCAACGAAGCTGGTTTGTTACACGTCAATGGGCGAAGATTATTCCTGCGCGGGACACTGGAATGCGCCATTTTTCCGCTCACGGGCCATCCGCCAACCGACCGCGCGGGCTGGGAAAAAGTATTCGGCACGGCGCGGCAGTACGGGCTGAATCATATCCGGTTTCACTCCTGGTGTCCGCCCAAGGCCGCTTTCGAGGTAGCGGACTCGTTGGGTTTTTATTTGCAAATCGAGATGCCGCTGTGGAGTTTGCTGGTGGGCGAAGACCCCAAGGCCGATCAGTTTATCCGCGACGAAGCCGCTCGCATGAGCCGGGAATACGGCAACCATCCATCGTTTTGTTTGTGGTCGATGGGCAATGAATTGGAAGGGCGCATCCCCTTCTTAACCGATCTGATGACTGGCCTGCAAAAGACTGACAAACGCCGTTTGTACACCACGACCTCGTATTCGTTTCAGCCCCCGCACGGAAGCTGGCCCGAACCCGCCGACGATTTTTTAATCACCCAGCGAACTAAGTTAGGATGGGTGCGCGGACAAGGCTTTTTCAACGAAGAATCGCCCACTTTCACGAATGACTACTCCGCTTCGCTGGTCGGGATGCCCGTACCCGTCGTGACGCACGAAGTGGGGCAGTACGCCGTGTTTCCGAACATGGCAGAGATTAAAAAGTACACGGGGGTACTGGAACCCATCAGCCTGATTTCGATTCGAAATGATTTAGAGGAAAAAGGCCTGCTATCCTTGGCCGAAAGCTATACCAAGGCCAGCGGCAAGTTGGCGGCTATTCTTTATAAGGAGGAGTTAGAGCGAATTCTGCGTACCAAAGCCGCCAGCGGCATTCAATTGCTCGACCTGCACGATTTTCCCGGACAAGGCACGGCGGATATTGGCCTGCTCGATGCCTTTTGGGACAGCAAAGGCATTCTGACCGCCGAAGAATTCCGACAGTTTTGTTCGCCCGTGGTGCCGCTGCTGCGCTTCTCCAAAGCAACTTACACGAATGCGGAAATTTTTAAAGCCACGGCCGAGTTCGCCAATTTCGGAGCCACGCCTTTGACCGACATAACGCCGGAATGGTCGTTGACGGATGAAAAGGGCAAGCAACTCGCGGGCGGAAAACTCCCAAAAACTACCGTTCCAGTGGGCAGCGGCTATTCGCTCGGCAGCATCGACGCGAAATTGAGCGGCATCAAAACGGCCAAGGAACTTACGCTGAAACTATCGCTGCAAGGTACGCCCTACCACAACACCTGGCACGTTTGGGTCTATCCGGCTACCGTCCCTGATGCTTTGGCGGAGGTAGTCTTCACGCAATCGACTGAGGAGGCTATGAATGCCTTGGCGCAGGAAAAAAAGGTGCTGCTCAACCCCGATTATAAGGATATGATGGGCATGGAAGGCAAGTTTGTTCCTGTGTTTTGGAGTCCGGTGCATTTCCCGGCGCAGGCGATCACGATGGGGATTTTGTGCGATCCGAAGCACCCGGCTTTGCAAAACTTCCCTACCGACTTTCACACCGACTGGCAGTGGTGGGATTTGTGCACTAAATCGACCACCATGATTTTGCCGGATAACCGCCTGTCGCCCATCGTGCGGCAGATTGACAACTTTGCCAACAACCGCTATCTGGCCAGTATCGTGGAAGCGAAGGTCGGCGAGGGACAACTGATTCTGTGTAGTTTCGACATCAGCAACGATTTGGAAAACCGTCCGGTGGCCCGGCAACTGCGGTACAGCTTGCTGACTTACATGAATACGAAGGACTTCAAGCCTTCGGTCGCGCTATCGGTTGACGAGGTCAAAGCGCTCACGGCGAAGAAAAAAGAACAGGCCCTTAAAAACTAGATTCAGTGAAAAGAACTACTTTATTTCTGCCAATTTTAGCTTTGATAATTACGGCCCTGACGGCTTCCCGCCCAATTCAGTCCGACGTGGCCGACCCGGCGACTTTTTTGACGGACATCAAAATGGAATTGACCAAGGAATGGCCCAAAAATCGGTCGATGACGCTGCTATTCCACGGCCATAGCGTTCCGGCGGGCTATTTCAAAACCCCGATTGTCAACACCCTCGGCGCGTACCCGAATCAACTGCTGAAACTCCTGAAAGACCGCTACCCCTACGCGGTTATCAACGTGTTGGTGACGGCCATCGGGGGCGAAAATTCCGAGCAGGGTGCCGCCCGCTTCCAGACCGACGTACTGCCCCACAAACCCGACGTGCTGTTTATCGACTACGCCCTCAACGACCGTGGGATTGGGCTGGAAAAGGCCAAACAATCCTGGCAAATGATGATCGAACAGGCGCAGCAGGCGGGTATCAAAGTTATTCTGCTCACGCCCTCGCCCGATTTGAAAGTGGATATGGGTGATCCGAAAAATATTTTAAATCAGCACGCCAATCAGATTCGGCAACTGGCTGATAAATACCAAACGGGTTTGGTCGATAGCTACAAGGCGTTCGACGCGAAACGGCAGCAGGGCGACTCGCTGAGTCGGTACATGGCGCAGGGCAACCACCCCAATGAAATGGGGCATACCTTGATTGTGGATGAATTGGTGAAGTGGTTTTGAAATAGTGGGCGCCGAGTTGCCCCGGAGGGGCCAGCGGTTAATAGAAAAACAATAGTCAGAATGTTTTCCGCCCCGGAGGGGCCGACCATTGAGAACAAAATGCAAAAACGCCGCTTCCTAATTATTCTACTAACCATCGGTAGCTACCTCGTCGGCCCGGTGAATACATTTGCTCAGGACAAATTATCCCTGGCCGGAGAATGGCAGCTACAACTGGACCCCAACGATAAAGGATTGATGGAAGATTGGTGGAAGCCAAACCACAATTTTAACGACAAAGTAAAACTGCCCGGCTCCTTGACCACCAACGGCAAAGGTAATAATGTAACGCTGGATACGCCCTGGATGGGGGAAATTATCGACAGCAGCTACTTTTTCGCCGACCGCTACAAAAAGTACCGCCAGGATCCCATCAAAATACCCTTCTGGCTCAAACCCGATAAGTACTACATGGGGCCAGCGTGGTACAAACGTGAGATCGACATCCCCGCCGACTGGGCTAAAAAACGCATCGTCCTGAACCTCGAACGCTGCCACTGGGAGACGATGGTTTACGTGAACGGCCAGTTTTGCGGCACCCGCAACAGCCTGGTCGCTCCCCACGAATTCGACCTGAGCAAACAACTCAAACCCGGTAAGAACACCATCGTCGTTCGGGTCGATAACCGCTATATCGTCAATGTGGGTAACAACGCCCACAGCATCGCCGACCACACGCAAACCAACTGGAACGGTCTGGTTGGCGATTTATCGCTGACCGTTGGGTCGCTGGTGTACCTGGAAGATGTGCAGGTGCATCCGAAGTTGAGGACTTCCTCCATAGACATAGCTATCTCATTGAATCAACCCCGGCATCAGGCGTTTAAAGGTAATCTGGTCTTGCGGGCAAACAGCACGACAGGGAAGAAGGCGACGCTGCCGGAGTTGAAAGTTCCGGTTAGTTTTTCTAGTGAAACCACCGAATTGACCGCCCGCTACGCCATTCCAAATCCGCAGCTTTGGGATGAGTTCGACCCCAATTTGTACCAACTCACGGTTCGTTTGGTAGATGAAAAAGGGCAGGAGTTGGCAGCAAAAGAAGTGCCGTTCGGGATGCGCGAAATCAAGGCGGTCGGTACCCGGCTGGTCATCAACGGACGGCCCATTTTCTTGCGGGGTGATGTCGATTGCGCGGCTTTTCCGCTGACGGGCTATCCACCCACGACCGAAGCTCCCTGGGAGAAAATCATGAAAACGGCCAAAGAATACGGGCTGAATCATCTGCGATTCCATTCCTGGTGTCCGCCCGAAGCCGCTTTTGCGGTGGCTGATCGGCTGGGTTTGTACCTGCACATCGAGAGTCCGTTGTGGGCCAATCAGGTCAGTTCGGTGGGGACGGGTGGGATCGTTGATGCCTTTATTTACGACGAGTCGGAGCGGATTATTCGGCAGTACGGCAATCACCCGTCGTTTTGTCTGATGGCCTACGGCAACGAGCCGGGCGGGGCCAACCAAAACGATTTTCTGGGTCGCTGGGTGGACCATTTCAAGAACAAAGACGACCGACGGCTCTACACTAGTGGCGCGGGCTGGCCCACGATTCCCGAAAACCAGTACCATGTTGCTCCTAATGCTCGTATTCAGCGGTGGGGCGAGGGCCTGAAAAGCATTATCAACCAAGGCATTCCGCGTACAGATTTCGACTGGCGTGAGGTAACGGAAAAGGTGGGTTCGATCCCTTACGTCAGCCACGAAATCGGGCAATGGTGCGCTTACCCAAATTTTAAGGAAATCCCAAAATACATGGGCATTTTAAAGCCCACCAACTTCGAGATTTTTCAGGAAACGCTGAACGAAGCCGGGATGGGAGATCAGGCCGCCGACTTTTTATATTCATCGGGGCGACTGCAAACGATTTGTTACAAAGCAGACATTGAGGCCGCCCTCCGCACACCCGGTTTTGCCGGATTCCAGTTACTGGGCCTACACGATTTTCCGGGGCAGGGAACCGCGCTGGTGGGGGCGTTGGATGTATTCTGGGAGTCGAAAGGCTACACTACGCCCGAAGAATACCGCACCTTCTCTAATCCGACAGTTTTGCTCGCGCGGATGGAAAAACTCATCTACGAAAACAACGAAAACGTGCAGGCCGCGCTGGAAATCGCGCATTTCGGAGCCGAGGAGCTCAACAACCAAACCATCGAATGGCAACTCCTTAACGCCTCTGGAAAAGCGGTGCAGCGGGGTAACTTCACGAAAGACAAGGTGGCCATCGATAATTGCCAAACCCTTGGTACCGCCAAAATCCAGCTATCGGGTTTCAAAAAGCCGGAAATGCTGACGCTGAAGGTGACTTTGAGAGGCACTCCGATTACCAATTCCTGGGATATTTGGGTATATCCGGCGAGTGTAAATCCCGATGCCTCTGTCGGCAAAGTCATCGTGGCTAACGAACTGACTCCAGACGTAGAAAGACAACTCGAAAACGGGGCCAATGTGTTGCTGTTGCCCTACGGCCACGTCAAGCAGGGCAAGGGGGCCGAAGTCGCTATCGGCTTTTCGTCCATCTTTTGGAATACCTCTTACACCAACAATCAACCGCCCCACACGCTGGGCCTGATCTGCGACCCGAAGCACCCGCTGTTTGCTAC
The DNA here is from genome assembly GCA_038235275.1 of Cytophagales bacterium. Taxonomy (GTDB): domain Bacteria; phylum Bacteroidota; class Bacteroidia; order Cytophagales; family Spirosomataceae; genus Persicitalea. Next base: position 57,232 of record JBBSUC010000015.1, read on the forward strand.
TTTCCCCACCGAAATGAGCAGCAACTACCAATGGCACGACATCGTGATGCACTCCCAGACTATCATCCTGAATAATTTCTCAAAAAGCATGCGTCCCCTTATTCAGCCCATCGACGACTGGTTTGAGAACCGCCGTTTGTCGCTGGCCTTCGAAGTGCGGGTGGGCAAGGGCAAACTCATGGTGTGCAGCGTCGATTTGGACACCGACATCGACAAACGCCCCCCGGCGCGGCAGTTGAAATACAGTTTGCTGACGTACATGAATAGCAAGAAGTTCAACCCGACGGAAGAGGTAAGCATCGACCAAATCCAGCCATTATTCCAAAAAGAACTCACACTCGACGCATCGTCGAAAAAGTAATCGTTGAATATAAAAATAATAACCTAAAAGACATGGCCTCACAAGAAGTACGAGTATGGGTAGAAGATATCATCCTCCCTACCTACGGCGTAGGAAAGCCCGAAAAAAATCCGATGTTTCTCGAAAAACGAGTCTATCAGGGCAGCAGTGGCGTGGTCTATCCCAACGCCGTGATCGAGAAAATCAACGACGAGAAGGAAGACCAAACCTACCAGGCGGTTTATCTGGAAAACGAGTACCTGAAAATCATGATCCTGCCGCAGTTGGGTGGGCGGGTGCAGATGGCTTACGATAAAGTCAAGGACCGTCATTTCATCTACTACAACCAGGTTATCAAACCCGCCCTCGTGGGTCTGACGGGTCCCTGGATTTCGGGCGGCATTGAGTTCAACTGGCCGCAACACCACCGTCCCAGCACCTTTGAACCCGTCGATTTCACGACCGAAGAACACGCCGACGGTTCCAAAACGGTGTGGGTCAGCGAAGTGGAGCGGATGTTTGGCACCAAGGGCATGGCGGGCTTCCGGCTGTACCCCGGCAAGGCGTTTCTTGAAATTCAGGGCGTTCTCTACAACCGCACCGACCTGCCGCAGACGTTTTTGTGGTGGAGCAATCCGGCGGTGAAGGTCAACGATTATTACCAATCGGTGTTCCCGCCCGATGTCCACGCCGTTTTCGACCACGGTCGCCGGGATGTTTCGGCCTTTCCGATTGCGAAGGGCACCTACTACAAAGTCGATTATTCGCCGGGAACGGATATTTCGCGCTATCAGAATATTCCGGTACCTACCTCGTACATGGCGGTCGAGTCGAAATACGATTTCGTGGGCGGCTACGAACACGACACCAAAGGCGGATTGCTGCACGTGGCCAATCACCACCTGTCGCCCGGTAAGAAGCAGTGGACCTGGGGCAACGGTGAATTTGGCTACGCCTGGGACCGCAATCTGACCGACGAAGACGGGCCGTACATCGAACTGATGACGGGCGTCTTCACCGACAATCAGCCCGATTTTTCGTGGATTATGCCCAACGAAGAGCGCACCTTCGTGCAGTACTTCATGCCGTATAGTGAGATTGGTCTGGTTAAAAACGCCACAAAAGAAGCGGCCGTTAATGTGGAATTTACGGAGAAAGAAATTCAAATAAGCGTCTATACCACCGCCGCTTACCCAGGTGCCATGATTCGTCTGACCGAAAACGGCCAGGTAATTTTTGAACAGAGCGCCGACCTCTCGCCAGCCAATCCTTTTCTACATAGCGTAGCAATAAATACCGGCAAACAGACTGCCGTTCGGATGAGCGTAGCGACAGCGGAGGGCGTTGAATTGGTCGCTTATCAGCCCGATGAATTTGGCGCCGAACTTACCATTCCCGAACCCGCCATCGCGGCCAAACAACCCGCCGAGGTCGAGAACAATGAGCAGCTGTATCTGACGGGCCACCACATCGAGCAGTACCGCCACGCCACCTATTCGCCAACGGATTACTACGAAGAAGCCCTGCGCCGGAACCCGAAAGACAGTCGCTGCAACAACGCGCTGGGTCTTTGGTACCACAAACACGGGCAATTCACCCAAGCTGAACCTTATTTTCGGGCGGCGATTCAAACGCTCACCGCCCGCAACCCGAACCCCTACGACGGCGAAGCGTACTACAATCTGGGCCTGTGTCTGACCAAGCTAGGTCGGTACGACAAGGCCTTCGACGCCTTTTTCAAAGCCACCTGGAACGCGGCCTGGCAGGACACGAGTTTCCTGGAACTGGCTCGCATCGCCACCCACCGCAAGAACTACGAACAGGCGCTCGAATTGGTCGAGCGGTCATTGGTGCGCAACTGGCACGGCCACTCGGCGCGGCATTTGAAAGTGGCATTGTTACGCAAAACGGGCCGCACGGACGAAGCGCAGCAACTTATCGATGACACGCTGGCCATCGATAAATTTCACTTTGGCTGTTTGTTTGAGCGGGTTTTACTTGGTCAGGCCAATAATGGCGCACGGCAAGTGCTCAACCACCTGATGAGGCACTACGTCCATAATTATCTGGAATATGCCCTTGATTACAGCCGGGCGGGGCTTTACGACGAAGCGGCGCAGTTACTACAGGAGATGGAAAAGTCGGAAGCCGCCGTTTATCCGATTGTCTATTATTTCCTGGCGTATTTCTACGATCAACAGGGTGAAATAGAGCTAAGCAATTCTTATCTTAAAAAAGCCACCGAAGCCAGCCCGGATTACGTATTCCCCAATCGACTGGATGAACTGATCGTCCTGCAGTGGGCCACTGTCCAGGCCGATTGCAATCACGCCCGAACCTGGTACTACCTCGGCAATTTCTGGTACGCCAACCGCCAATATCCCGAAGCCATCGCAGCCTGGGAGCGTTCTGCCAAGCTGGACGATGGATTCCCGACCGTGTTTCGCAACTTATCGCTGGCCTACCAGAACAAACTCCAACGGTCGGAGGATGCTCTCCGAATGCTGGAACGCGCCTTTGCGTTGGACACTTCCGACGCGCGGGTGCTGATGGAATTGGATCAATTGGACAAGAAACTCAACCACGCCCCCGCCGATAGACTCGCCCGGTTGGAGAGACACCTGATGGCCACCGAACAACGGGACGACTTGTATTTAGAGCGAATCACGCTTTACAACCAGTTAGGCCAATACCAAACTGCCCGCACGTTGCTGGCCACCCGGCAGTTTCACCCCTGGGAAGGCGGCGAAGGTAAGGTGGTGGATCAGCACCTGATTTGCCACGTCGAACTGGCGAAACAGGCACTGCTGGCTGAAAATCCCGCCGAAGCGCTCGATTTATTAGCCGCCGCTGAGAACTATCCGCTCAACCTCGGTGAAGGCAAACTGTACGGCGTGCAGGAGAACGACATTTTCTATCTGAAAGGATTGGCCTACGAAATGACGGTTGACAACACGTCAGCTAGGTCGTATTCTGAACAGGCCACAGTAGGTTTGGATGCACCCGTGCAGGCAATTTTCTATAATGATCAGCAACCCGATAAACTGTTTTACCAGGGCTTGGCCTTGAAAAAATTGCACGAGTGCGAACGGGCAGAAACGCTTTTTACCAGGCTGGTTCAATACGGCGAAGCACATTTGAACGACGAAATTAAACTAGACTATTTCGCCGTATCGCTGCCTGATATGCTGGTCTTCGATACCGACCTCGACGAGCGGAACCGTATTCACTGCTACTACCTGATGGCTCTCGGAAACCTGGGCCTGGGCAATGGGCGCACAAATGAGGCAATTGCCTATTTCGATAAAGTGCTGGAAATGGACGTGAACCATCAGGGCGCGATCATTCACCGAAATATGGTCGATTTCCTGAACACGCAGGAAGTAGCGGATTAGCGTTTTGTACTAAAATATCCTGAAATGCATGAAGTGTTCAAAAATTATTTTGCTGGCGCTTTCCTTATTTGTGGTGCTCGGCTTGGGCCAATGTTCTAAAAACCACAACGGGTCCGTGGGTTTGAAGAATGATTCAGGAAAGGCGGCGGTTCAGGCCAACATTTTTCCCGGCCAGGAGTGGAAGGACACGGATGGAAACGCGATCAATGCCCACGGCGGGGGCGTTTACTTTGAGAAGGGATTTTACTACTGGTACGGCGAACACAAGTTCCCCGGTAGTTCCGAGCAGAAAGGCGCGGCGGATGGCGGGATGCACTGTTATCGGTCGAAGGATTTGATGAATTGGAAAGATTTCGGCGTCGTGCTACCCGTCGATCAAGACGATCCAACCAGCGATATTGCCTATGGCTGTATTTTTCAGCGGCCCAAGGTGGTGTACAACCGACGCACCAAAAAATACGTCGCCTACTTCAAGCTTTTCCTCAAAGGAGCGGGTTACGCGGTCTGCCACACGGGTGTGGGTACGGCAGATAGTCCTACCGGGCCGTTTGCGTATCAGGGCAAATTTTTGGCCGCTTCGGAGGCGGGTTCCGGTGATTTTGCCCTGTTCCAGGAATCCAACGGCGATTTGTACCACTTCGCCGTCCGCAAAACTGACCGACTCCTGGTGAAAGCTAAAATGGCCGATGACTATATGAAGCCCGCCACGGACTACGTCATCTGCCCCGGCATCACGAAAAATACGGAGGCTCCGGCCATCCTGCTCCGATCGGGAACCTTCCACCTGCTGGGTTCCGGTTCTTCGGGTTGGAATCCTAATCCTGCCCGCTACTTCACCAGCACCAGCCTCGACGGCCCCTGGACCGACCACGGCAACCCCACCCATGGCACCAACCCGACCAACGGCCTGGACTCGACCAAGACCTTAGGCGGACAATCGACCTATTTTGTTAAGGTTCAGGGTGCTGATAACAGGTATATAGCGATGTTCGACGACTGGAAACCGAATAACCCCATCGACGGGCGGTACATCTGGCTCCCGCTTCGGGTGCAGAAGGATAGAATCTCAATTGATTGGACCGATCGGTGGAATTTGGGGTGGTTTAGCGCAAAATGAATCCAAACCGATACTTTGGTCTGAGCGGATGTACCTTCCTAAGAAAACCCGAATCACATTGCAGCTACATTCTGAAAAACGTTTTCGGAATGCGAATAAAAATTTTCAGGACTTTCGCTGACCTATGGGGTGAAAACAACACACGAACTTTACTGCCAGTACGTGCACGGCATCGCCAAGGGGGCGGTGTGGTCAACTGTGTGGACTTTGATGATTTCCTATTTTTCGTTTTCCCCACAGACCGAAACAACAGCGGTCTTTAATTATTGCAGCAAATTACGATTGCCGTTGGATCAAAAGTGTATCTTGAGAAGATTACTGACAGAGCTAAGTATTTTAATTGCAAAATCGGGAACCAATATAGTGTTACTTCATCCACCCAAAATAAAAGGTACTTCCCTCTCCCAGTCTTGAGTCTATTCGTAAGCTTCCTCCCTGTTCTTCAATCAGAATTTTCAGAATGTTCAACCCGACACCCGTGCTACTTTCCTTTAGAGTTGATGTAGCCCTGCCTCGCTGGAATAGGTCGAAGATTACGGCCTGATCGTCGTCAGAAATGCCGGGTCCATTGTCTTTTAAAAAAAACTCTACTAAATCCCCTTTATCCTCGTAGCCGATTTCAATGAGGCCACTGGGTTTGTCATTGTATTTGACCGCATTACTAATCAGGTTCTGGAATACCTGCTGGAGCTTCATCCGCCGGGTATATAAGGTTGGCATTGAATCCTTAATCTGAATTTGAATATGCGGAGGGAGAAATAATAAACGGATAATCTGTTGGGTCAGCGCCTTGGTGTCGACCAATTCAACCGTTTGCTGATCGACGCTCTTCTGTGAATAGTCCAGCAGATCATCAATCATATTAGACATATAGTACGCCGCTGACTTGGCTAGCCCTGTATATTCATCCACTTCATCCTGTAGGAGTGCACCTTCTTCCTGACGCATTTCCAATAATGATAGGATGGCAATCAGGCCGGTCAGGGGCGACTTGAGATCGTGGGAAACGGTATAAACAAATCGCTCTAATTGCTTATTGATCCTGTCTAACTCGGAAGCGGTATTTCTTAGATTTTGCTGGTAAAAATAAAGTTTCTCAAAAACGGTTACTTTTGCCTTGGTTATATTGATATCCAGGGGTTTTTGTAAATAATCGACTGCTCCTTCCTGAAATCCTTTCAGTACGTACTGATCTTCTTTGCTTAGTGCCGTAACAAAAATGATGGAAATATCCCTTGTCTTAGGATTTGATTTCAGCAACTGAGCTACCTCAAAACCATCCATATCCGGCATTTGTACGTCCAGCATAATCAAACCAATCCGGTCGTTTTTGAGTACCTGCCTCAGGGCTACATTTCCAGATGACGCCTTGATAAAGGTTCGTCCTTCCTGAGCCAGCATCTCTTCAAGTGAGATCAGGTTTTCGGGGCGGTCATCTACCAGCAGGATTATAAATTCGTTCAATTGAGCAGGTATGTTCATAAAGCAACGTTAATCAAACAAAACAGCGTTTACTTGGACAGCCAGGCCTGTATGAGTTCGAACAGTTGTGTACTGTCAATGGGCTTGGTAATGTAATCGGAAGCACCTGCCTCAATGCATTTCTCCCGGTCGCCAGTCATTGCTTTTGCCGTAAGGGCTATCACCGGCAGGGATGAAAACCGGGGGTTGGCCCGAATGTGCCGTGTAGCCTCGTAGCCATCCATTTCGGGCATCATAATATCCATCAGGACAATGGCCGTGTCGGAATGCTCGTCAAGCTGAGCGAGGGCTTCCCGGCCATCACCCGCTGTAACCACCAGCATCTGATTTGCTTCCAGTAGAGTGCTTAGGGCAAATACGTTCCGCATATCGTCGTCGACGAGTAATACTTTCCGACCCTGAAATACTGCCTGATTTATATCAGGCATGGTTGCTGCGGGTACGGCTGGCGGGCGGACCTGGGGTAGGGCGGTATGAACGGGTATGTCGCCTGTTTTATTAGTCAGTAGGTTGTCTGATAGCGCCGATGTATTGTCCCTCCCATTGCTTAGGTAACTTTTAATGGAAGATAGCACATTCTCCAGTTCTTTTTTTCCAACAGGTTTGGTAATATAGGACAGCCTATCGTCCCCTGAGGTTACTGGCCCATCCGTTGCCGAGATAATATGAATGGGGATATGGCTTAAGGTGTCATCGTTTTGAAGTATTTTAAGTAAATCCCAGCCATTCACTACGGGAAGACCCATATCCAAAATAATGGCTGAGGGTTTGTATTGCCTTGCGTACTCCAGGCCCTCATCGCCCCTCAAAGCAACAATCGTTTTGAAATTTTTATCCCGGGCAAACTCCTGAAGAATACCGGCAAAAGCCGAATCATCTTCAATAATGAGAATGATGTTATCATCCGGCTTTAGATCAGCCCGGTCATCCATGGGTGGGGATGGTTTAGTTGAGCCCGCAGAGGAGATTATGGTGTTTGATAATGAACTATTAAGTGGGACTTGCTCCGAATTTGGCGCCACCACTAGCGGCAAATAAATTGTAAAGGTACTGCCAACGCCTACTTCGCTCTGTAAGCTGAATTCGCCACCCAGCCTACGAACAAGTTCTTTACTAATTGATAAGCCAAGTCCCGTACCGCCAAATTTACGACTAATGGAACCATCAACCTGCTGAAAGGCTTCAAAAATGATCTGCTGCTTTTCCGGCGAAATACCAATACCCGTGTCCGTGACGGAAATGGCCAGCAGTGGGTAATCGACTGACGGACTGGCAATCAGATGCCTGACAGACTGATTGACTACATCCAGATCCAGCGTAACCGACCCGCCTTTTGGGGTAAATTTTACCGCATTAGAAAGCAGGTTTTTAATAATTTGTTCTACACGCTGTTTGTCAGTCCAGATAGTGTTTGGTACCTCATTTCCTATTTTAGTTGATAGATTTATCGCCTTCTCATTCGCTACAACGCCAAATAACTGGTTCATGTCTTCGGCAATATCAGCAATGGTAATCTGCTCAAACAGGAATTCTATTTTGCCTGCTTCTATCTTGGATAGATCCAGAATGTCGTTAATAAGTTCGAGCAGATCGGAGCCGGATTTATAAATAACATTGGCATATTCAATTTGCTTATCCACTAAATTCTGTTGTTTATTTTCGGCCAGGAGCCGGGCCAGAATTAGCACACTATTCAAAGGGGTACGGAGTTCGTGGGACATATTGGCCAGGAACTCCGACTTGAATTTACCACTTACTTCCAGTTCCTGAGCTTTTTTTGTCAGCTCCTGCTGGGCGTTCTCAACGGCTTTGTTGCGCTCCCGTAATTCGCTGTTTATCTGCTGTAGTTCTTCTTCCTGAACAATCAACTCCCGCTCCGATGCCTGTAATACTTTGGCTTGCCGGGTTAGTTCGTTGTTTGATTCTTGAAGTACCTCCTGCTGATTTTCAAGCTTATCTTTTTGCTCCTGAACCTGCTCTAACAAGTTCAGCACTTTTTCATGATCACCCGCTGCGTTAATGGCCACAGCGATATTGTTGGCCACGGAGGTGAGCAGCAAAAGCGCCTGCTCGCCAAGTGGCCTGAACGTAGCCAGTTCCATAATGCCTTTTAAGGATTTGTTATACCAAAGTGGTAAAAAAACAACCTGGCCGGGCTGTGCTTTACTACTACCCGCCTGAATTTCCCAAAAGTTGAGGGGTACGTCGTTCACTATGGTTGGCGTACGTTCCATAGCGGCCTGACCTACCAGCCCCTCGCCCAACTCATAGGTTTTCTGAATATGACCCGGTAGTGCTACGCGTGCATTTAACTGAAGATTATGGCTGGCTTCGCTGTAACAGTAAAAACCACTAGCTGGTAAATCCAGGTAAGTTGTGATTATCGTTAGAATGGATTGAGACAGCGAGGTAACGTCGCTAACCTGTTGCAGGTTATCATTGATAAGCGACATACCTGTAAGCAGCCAGTTTTTTTCGGTACTAAGGTGATTAAGATGTTCAAGTTCCTTATTGTTTTCCTGTAGGGTAGCCTGCGCCCTCCGGTTACTCCTAAACTCCTTGATGGTAAAATAAATAAGCGACAGAACAATGAGTAAGGTTAGTAAAGCACTCAGAGTGAGTTTATAAATGGCCTGCTTGACCGACACCTCATTTTCACTCTTTCGTTGGGTCAGTAGCAGCCGCTCCGTTTGAATAACCTGTGCCAACTCCTTTTTAATTTTATCACTAAAGACTTTTTGCCGAACAACCAGATCGACAAACTCTTCCTGACTGTACTGAATGGGCTTGTTACGGGTCTGTTGATTCCAGAATACTAATAACGTTTCGACATTGGCATCAATCCGGTTTATTCGATCAGCCTGTAGTAGGTTGTCAGCCGTAAGTACCTTTAGTTCGTCGATGGTCGAATTGATGCTCCGTAAGGCATTGTTGTATACATTCAGGAACTGCTTGAGGCCCGTGCTACGGTAGCGAACGCGCCCCGTTTCCATTTCATCAATCAGCTTCTCGATGGTTTTGGCTTGGTTCAGCACCTGATACGTATGTTCCACCCAGTTGCCTGCTTCCAACTGCCGCTGGAAGGTCTGGTAGGACAGCAGACCGCTCAGGAGGCCGAGCAGTATAGCAATGGAAAAACCTAAATATAGACGATTGGGTAATGAGAAATTCATTGGTCAACGACGGATTAGGAGTGCTAATTACTATAGAGGGGTGTGTGCCACAAGTTATAAGCACCTATGCCGTAGGTATGCTGTGGTAGTAACTCTTAAAAGTTAAGCTTATGCCCCATTGGGCTTTTCTCAATAAAGGTCTGAAATTATTAGATTTTATCAAAAAAAATGTAAACTTTAGATAACTTTGCTTATTCATAGCTACACTACGTATAAAGTTTGTTCCCAACCCAATAGATACGCAAAAACCGACCCATGCTGCCTCGTTTGCCGGACTTTCAATCGTCTGGTTAATTAGTATCATCATCTGCCGCATTGGTGAGCTGGTCTATTACAGCCTGGTGCACGGTGTGCCTGGTGCTCTATTGACGACGGTAGCTGTCGCCTTTCTGGCGGATACTATTTATTTTTTGCAGAGCACATGTCTACTGTTTGTTATCTATTTTTTGCTGACGTTCTTGTCTGTCAAGCTAGCGCGGGTGGTTTATATTACCCTCTGCCTATCCCTGATTCTGGTACAGGTAGGGCTGACGATTTATTTTGGGGAAACATCCGTATTATTGGGCGCAGACCTGTATAGCTATTCGTCCGTGGAGATTAGTCAGACGGTCGGTGCAGCTGGTGGGCTGAGTATTGGCTTACTGGCAGTGCTGGTCGGTGTCATTGGGCTGGTCATTCTCATCTTTCAACTTGTGGTACACCGAATCCAGCTTGGATCGGGTTGGGCGTTTGGGCTGGCAGGTCTGGGAGCGCTGGCCATTCTGTTCAATATAGGTGCGGGCAGTACGATGCCCGTGCTGGAAACAGAGTACGCCAACAATCTGGTCATCAATAAACCCGCTTATCTGGCCAGAGCAACCCTGGCACTATTTGATGATAATACGGACGACGGCGTGGATATTTATGCCGATGCCTACATTGGTGATTTCGGGAAAACAGCCGGTGCAGCCAGTATGACATCCATTAATTATTTGGCCGAAAGTCGGTATCCTTTCCTGCACAAGGATGAAACACCGGATGTACTGGGTCCTTTTTTTAACACGGCACCCACTCCCCCTAACGTAGTCATAATTATTGTGGAAGGCTTGGGCCGGGCCTTTACCGGCCCCGATGCCTACTTGGGCAGTTTCACACCCTTTATCGACTCTCTGGCGCAGCAGAGTCTTTACTGGGAGAATTTTCTGAGCGAAGGTGGGCTGACGTTCGCTGTTCTACCATCTATTGTGGGGTCGCTGCCGTTTGGGCAACAGGGCTTTGCTGATTTGGGAGCGCAGATGCCCGACCACCTTTCATTACCGGGCATTCTGAAAAAAAAATGGGTATACGTCGGCTTTTTATTTTGGAGGTAGTGCGAAGTTTGACAACATGAGTACATTCCTTCGCAAAGAGGGCGTGGCCCGAATCATGGATGAACCGACCTATGGAGCTGGTTACCAGAAGATGCCTAGTGTCAATGGATTTACCTGGGGACATGGCGACAAAGATCTGTTCCGGCACTACCTCGCCCTAAACTCCCCCACCGATACCCAACCGAAGCTTCAGGTGCTGCTAACCCTATCGACGCACGATCCATTCCGGATTAATGAGCAGGATCGTTAGCTGCAGAAAGTTGAACAACGGTTTGCCGCGCTGAACCTGACGGCTGACCAACAAAAGGATCGGCGTAACTACACTTATCAGTTTGCGTCCATCCTGTACACCGATGATGCACTTCGGGCATTTTTTGCGACCTACCGCAAACGACCTGACTTTGACCGGACTATTTTCCTGATTACCGGCGATCACCGGATGCCCGAGATTCCCATGACTACCAAACTGGAGCGCTACCACGTGCCGCTGATTGTGTACTCGCCCCTGCTGAAGCGTCAGGCTACGTTCCGATCCGTTTCCTCCCATTTCGATATTACGCCAACGCTCCTGGCTTTTCTTGGTAAAAACTATACCCTGAAAACGCCCCCGGTAATAAGGTGGCTGGGAACTGGCATTGATACCACCCGCCAGTTCCAGAATGTTCATACCTATCCACTCAAGATGACAAAAGCCGAGATGGTGGATTTTGTGATGGGACCGTACATGCTGAACCAGAGTACGCTGTACCAGATCAACAACAACATGAACCTCGAACTCATAAAAAAACCCGGTCAGTTAAGCCGGCTGAATGCAAGCTTCGATCTGTTTAAGCGAAAGAACGACCGACTTCAAAACAGTAAACTGCTGCCAGATTCCCTACTGAGAACGTATAATTAATGAGATCGTAGTGTCATTATACGCTTTTAAGGAAGTTTTTTACGGGCTGGAGGGGGGGATTTGGGCCAGTTTGCGGGCGTAGACATCTTCGAGGATGCGAGTGAGCATAGGCTGGTAGGCTCGCCAGAAAAACCCTTTCCGCTCCGTAAGTCCTTCGGTCATGTACGCAAACGGCGATAGCCACTCGATACCCCGAAAATAGGCCGATGACATGCTGATGGGATTGTCGCAGAAGTCACCCGCGAAGTAATAGAAACCGTAGTCAGGCTCGTCGTGCATGAGTATGGCCGGAAACCGGGTGGGCAGGCCATGATGGTTTAATTCCCGTTTCCCGGCTTCGTTGGGGTAAACTTCATAGCTGGCAATTTCCTGATTGATTCGTGGGTCGTAGGTGAGCACATCAAACCAGTAGGTATAGCGTATCCGGCGGGGAAGGCCAAATTTCGACTGGCCAACGTCCGAAGCCAGCATCTGTGGTACATTTCGGGCCAGGTGAATACCTTCTTCCAGAATAACAACGGCATCTTTATCAGATACATACACCAAACCGGATTTCGTGAACGGCCATTGTCCTTTGTGCTGCCGCTTGTAGTTCCGAACCAGCCATGGCGGAATTTCCTGGTTAACGGTTGTGTCCAGCGAATCGAAATAACGACCAATCCAGCCCGTCCAGCGTACGCCAAACATTGATTCAAACTGATTACGGACGGCAGGTTCAGTGGGAGAATTGATGGCGTTGAATTCCGCAATAACCAGTTTATGGTTCTGTTTCATCATCGATAGAAAATCGACATCCTTCCGGCTCATGCCCCCATAAATAATACCGGAGCGTTCGGAGGGATTATCGCTCTGAAACCACTCCTGCCGATAGATACCGTACGTATCGGTAAAATAAGTCAGGTCGCTGTCGCGGCTCAGCTGAGCCAGTTGCCGGTCAGAGAATTGTTCGAGTCCCTTAATCCGGTACCGCTGATTCTCCAGCGGAAAGAAGCCAAAATAGTCCTGGTCAATGCTGTAGCCGCGCTGTTTTGTTTTGGTAAAGCGCTGGTGATTCAACACCCAGGTCAGGGATATATGCTCCTGCCCATCGGGACGAAGCACGGTTTTATCAACAATGGCGGCCACCAACTGACGCTTAGGCGTCAGCCACCAGGCCAGCCACATCCAGAAGGGAATCAGGAGGATAAACACCGTAACAACGTAGAACAGATTTCTCTTACGCATGAAGCCGTGAGGTTAAGCTAAAATCGCTGGCGGAGGACAAAATCGATCCCCCACTGGTTGCCACGCGGCTTGTTACTCTGTTCCTCACCGTACCAGGATGCCACAACGGACGGAATCAAGCGCCGTTGTAAACTCTTTCTAAACTCGATACTGGCTCGCTGCGAGCCCAGTTTCTGCATATCTTGCCCCAGCAGCGCATTTCGGGCTTCATCCGGCGAGATACCGGTTCCGCCTGCTACGGCGATAAAGTCGTCGGCAGTACCGAAGTAGTATCTGACCGTGCCAATGTACGTCTGCGAAAATTTACTGTTGCCGTGGGCGAGGTACGTCCGCAGGTTGAACCAGAAACTGCCTGCATACTTGCTGGCCGACAGGGTGTAAATCCACGTTGCGTCAGAAAATTTCAAGTACCGGAAACCAGCTTCTGCTTCAAAACTTCTGGGGAGATTAGCGTACAGGGAGAAACCGACCCGAAAACGCGGAAAAACGGGTTCACTTCCCGAAAAACCCACGTTCACATAGCTGTAAAAGGTTTTGCTGATGTGTGGATACGCATCTACTTCGGTTTGGAATCCGCTGGTGCCAAAACGATTGGCATAATTAAAACGCCCGGTAACGGTGCCTATTCTGGTGGATCGACTATACGAAAAGTTGGCCAGATGCCAAGGGCTTGTGTGCAGCGCATCGTTATAGTTCTTATCAAAAAACAGGTAGTCGTATCCCACGGTAAGCATATTTTTGCTGGCGGCCCATTTGAGCCGGTCAGCCAGCGCTCTGGCATCGGCATTATCTGGATTTGCCTTTACTACCTGAGCGACAATCATGTACGCTTCTTCCGTTCGCTTCAGATCATTCAGAATCCGGGCTTTTTTTAGCTGGAGGTCAATGTCTGTTGGTGAATGGCGCAGCGCTGTATTACAGTAATCCAGCGCCTGATCGGGTCTGTTATTCCAGAACTCCAGGTCTGTTGCCGCACTCAGCGCATCTTTATTGGTTGAATCCTTCGCCAAAACCAGCGAGAACTGTTGCCGGGCCTCCGGTAGCTTATCGCTCCAGGTATAAAGCCGTCCCAGAAACGTCCGTATTTCGACATAATCGGGGCTTCCTTTCAGTGCCTGCTGGCAGAGAGCAATAGCACGGGGATAATCTTTATTGTCGAAGGCGGCTTGCCGGGCCTGTTTAAACAATTCATCCGAGCCTGGTTCCGACTGCCCACAGACGGGGAGCTGGCAGAATAAACAGGCTAAAAAGAGCAGGTAAGTGATCCTCACGGTACGGTCGGTTAAGTTGTCGCTTGTTTAGCTGGTTGAGTTAGGGGTTGCAGGTTTACTAAGGCCCTGGCGAGTCATGCTGCCCCAGCCTTTTTTACCGCGCAGGTAGTCAATATTGCCCCGGATACTACTGTACACCGTAAATGGATGATAGAAAAACGGTTCTATCAGAGCAATCAAGAGCAACCGGCCCAGGTCGCGCTTACTGCGGTACTGTAGATACGTTTTTTGATCCACCCAGATAGCCAGACAGGACAGGAAAACGGCATAGCTGTAAACGGTGGCTAACAGGAGCCAGAAACTGGAGCCGTTAACAATGCCCAGTATCCACAAGATAATGCTAAAAATCAATCCCAACGATTCAACGATGGGAGCCAGCCACTCGTAGAGAAACCAGAATGGGTAGCTAATCATGCCCATGGTGCGGTAGTTTGCATTGAAAAATACTTTTCGGTGAAACTTAAGACAGTCCATCAGCCCCCGAGTCCAGCGGTTTCGCTGCCGTCCCAGAATATCCCAGCTCGTAGGCCCTTCGGTCCAGCACAGCGGATCGGGAATGTAGCGCACCGTGTAGGGTTGTTTACGTTCTTCCATCATTCGTCGCATCCGCATAACAAGCTCCATGTCTTCGCCCACTGTTTTATGCGAGTAGCCACCAGCTTCTACTACAGTTTTTTTATCAAACAGTCCCAGCGCTCCCGAAATGAGCAGCAGTCCGTTTATTTTGGCCCAGGCTACCCGGCTCAGTAGGAAAGCCCGCATATATTCCAGCACTTGCGCCCTGGCAATAAGGTTGCGGGGCACGTTGATCTGAATAAGCCGACCATCACGGATGACACAGTCGTTGGCCAGCCGGATAACCCCTCCGGTTGCAATCACCTTTTTTTCGGTTTCTTCTAAAAACGGTTTAATCATCCGCAACAGCGCATCGCGTTCAAGCACACAGTCTACATCAATACAAGCAAATAGCTGTCCCGCGCAGACGTTGATACCCGCGTTAAGGGCGTCGGATTTGCCGCCATTGCGCTTGTCCACTACCGTCAGGTGCGAAACGGCCTCATCCCGTGCTTTATAAACCCCTATAATTTCCTTGCATTCCACCTGCTGCTGCACCAGGAAGGACGTTTTTTCTAGCTGGTAGGCATCGATCAGGCGCTGTAGTGTTTCATCTTTACTGCCATCATTTACAATTACTACTTCGAAATTCGGGTATTCCAGCGCCAGCAGCGATTTGGCATTGTCAACAATATTAAGGGCTTCGTTGTAGGCGGGGGCAATGATGGATATTTTTGGGGAGAGGGGCGAGGTCAGAATCTGGCGGAAATCAACAAACGAAGTTTCGGCAACGTGCTGCCTGATAACGCGGTACGATACCAGTGCTGAAACAACATAAATCAGCATAAGCATCAATGTATAAAAAAGAAAAATATAGGACAGAATGTTGGCCCATAAACTGAGATTCATGGTCGTTTAGGATCAAACATATGGTCAATATAATGGGGATTGCTGCTTAGCTGCTGGAGTTCGATTTTCGTTAGCCCCATCTCCTTCAACGCACTCAGGGCACTGACCTGAATGGAGAGGTCAGGGTGTTCGATACAGGGGACCAGGAGCCTTACGAGATCTGGGTCGCCCTGATTACCCAGCACCCTTAGGGTAGTGCAAAGCCGGTCGCCGGTTGCCTGAGGCAAATACCGGATCAGGAAAGGGACGATTTCGGGAGATCCTAAATAGTCAAAAGCATCCAGCACGGCCGTTTGTACCTTTTTGTTCGGGTGTTGGAGCAGGTTTCCCAATTCCGGTATCTGATCAAATCGATTAAAATGGCGGCAAAGGCGGATACCAAACAGAACCCAGCCCGTATGGATAGAGGTTAGCCAAGTCTCGAAGGGGGGGAGCTGGTCGATGTTCAGTCGTCGGAATCGTTCCAGCAGTACGATCTGCTCCCATTCGGAAAGGTGCGCGCTGGTGTAATCAATTTCCTGTAGCCAGGACTGGTCCCCCAGGGCAACCATAGCGGTAATTAATTCGAGCCGGAGTGTACTGTTCTTTGTTTTGAGTTTATGTTTCAGCAGGGGTAAGGCGTGCTCCATTTGGAGTTGACCAATAATTTGGATAGCATAGGCTTGCTGGCACCAGTGCCGGCTTTTGAGGAGCTTATAACAAAGCTGGTGGAGATTGAGGCCGGTAAGAAGCTGCCGTAGGGCCGACTGTCCCTCCTGCCGAAATAACTTACTGGTGGCAAAAATCACGTTAAGGATAATTTTTCTCGCCCGTGGATCTTTTTTTATCTCTTCCTGAAATGTAATAATCAGCTCTTGGATGGAATTATCGCCTGCCAGCCAAATGGCAATTCCGTCTTCAATCCGTGCCTTTAGGGTATCAGTCCACTGTTTCCTGCGGTTACGGATTAACATAAGCACAAACACAGAAACTACTAAGAAAACAGCCGTCAGGGCCGAAATGACCACCAGCGTCAGTAAGAGTAACTGAAAAGGACTTAATGAATCTAACCAGGTATTCTCAAGTTCCACTGTCCAATCGGTCAGGCTGATGCGCATCATTTTGGGGCTAGCGATTTCTTAAATGCATCCGCACACGGCTTACCAGCTCGTTGGGGCTGAAAGGTTTCAGGGCAAAGTCATCGGCACCAAGACTAAAAGCTTTTAAAACAGTTTGCTCCTGACCGGATGCCGAAAGGACAAGAACCGGGATGTGGCTGCTGAGTGATTTTTTTACATACTCCAACACTTCTAATCCGCTATGATAAGGCATCATCAGGTCGGTGATGACCATGTCAGGCGATGTGGTCCGAAGAGACTCCAGTGCCTGTTTGCCATCACTAACTGCCAGTACCGTAAAGCCCTCTTTCTGTAGCCGATAAGTCAACATCTTCAATACGAGTGCCTCGTCTTCAGCTATTAAAATAGTATAAGTTTTACCAGTCGTTTCAGCTTCCATGGAATAAAGTTAGTTAAAACTACAATCACTATGGGCCTTATATGTAGCAAATGGTGATTTTTTTCTGATTTTATATACTGCTTACGGATTCATTCATTTATTGTATCTGATCCCAGTTTGCCTTCCAGCATACGGAGACAGTAGTTAATATCCTGAAACAGTCCCGCTAACTGAGTAGCTAGCGCAATATTAAATTCCTGGCCTTCATCTCCCATTCCTTTCAGACGCTCTGCCAGGCTCAGCATAGCCAGTGAATTGAGCGAAGAGCGGAATGTATGGGCAGTCTGATTAAACGCAGGACGGTCCTGAGCCTCAATTGCTTCAAATAATGCCCGTCGATACTGGGGTAAATCCCGGACAAACAATGAAAGTAATTCAGCAAATAATTCATTGTCTCCGTCTGTAACCTCATTCAGATAAGCCTGGTCAATGAGTTCTTCCTGTGGATCTGTTGTACGGATATCCGTGCTGGCAGGGGGTATCAATCCTGGTGCAAATAGGGCCAAAATTTCGTCTAACTGCTCCATACGCACGGGTTTAGCCAAATACGCATTCATGCCAGTAGCCAGACAGCGTTCGCGTTCGCCCGGCATAGTGTAGGCCGTCATGGCAATGATGGGTGTACTGAGGGCCAGATCTTGCCGAATGGTTTGCGTGGCGGTGTAGCCATCCATGCCTGGCATCTGAATATCCATCAGAATCAGATCGAAAGTCCTGTGCGTCAGAATAGCCACCGCTTCGAGACCATTGTCAGCTATTACTGGCTTGATGTGATACCGCATCAGAAACCCCTGCATGACTTTCTGGTTCATTTCATTGTCTTCAACGACCAGTACATCAATGGTTGTGCGGCTGTTTGAGGAATTAACTAACGGAATCGGCTGAGGTGGGAGTGCTAAAGCAGTTGCTGGCGTAAGGGTCTGGGGTATAACAAAGGGTATACGAAGGGTGAAGGTAGTGCCCTTACCTAAGCTGCTTTTCACCTCGATTGTTCCCTTCATCAGGCTAACCAGGCTCTGGGCTATATTGATACCCAGGCCTGTACCTGCCGACCGGAATAGATCATCCGAGAATACCCGGCTAAACCGATTAAAAATATGGGCTACATTCTCGTCGTCCATACCAACGCCTGAATCTTCGATACAGAACACTATAGTAGTTGTTTGTTCCGGATGACTGGAAAGTTCTGAATAAATATTTAATTTAACAAATCCTTTTTTTGTAAACTTAATGGCATTTGTGCCGATATTCAACAGGACCTGAGTAAGTCTCAACGGGTCGGCCAGCAAAACCGGAGGAACGGCCGGGTCTATATATACTTCGTATTGAAGCCCTTTTTCGCCTGCTTCGGCCGATAAATGGGATTCTAGAGTCTGGATAAGCTCATTCGTAAAAGTAGGTACAGGCTCTAGCACCAATTGCCCTGACTCGATTCTGGATATATCCAGTAACTCATTAATGAGGGCCAACAGGTTATTTCCCGATAGCTTTATGCCATTCAGGTAGTCCTGCTCATCGGGAGCCATTCGTTTTGGGCGAAGGAGTTCCGTAAAACCCAATATAGCGTTGAGGGGGGTGCGGATGTCATGGCTGATGTTAGCCAGAAAAATTTCCCGTTCCTGCAAAGATTGTTCCGCAATGGTACGGGCCTGTTGCAGTTCCTGCTCTTTCCGGTTCGCTTCGGTAACATCGCGAAAGATTGAAATAGCCCCGATAAGCTCGTCTTCCCGGTCGTAAAGAGGACGAGCGTGTGAATTTACAATTCGGGAGCCGCTCTCCACTTCCAACAGCATATCGCCCATCGAAACAATCTCGCCCTTCAGAGCCCGGTTTAGTGGGATATCGTCTGGCTGAAACGGTTCTTTCGAATCAGCATAGGCCAGGCGAAACCGCCTGGCGAGGTCAGACAGATCCAGGTTTGATTCAGTTGGGAGAATAGCCAGCATTTGCTGGGCGGCCTGATTGGTATAGACAAGTTCTTTGTCGGTGTTTAGCACAATAACGCCTTCTGGGATGGCCTCCAGGTACTGAGTAAGCTCTTTCTGACGATCAATTACCTTTTTGGTGAGCCGCTCCCGGCGAAGCGTGTAATGATAAAAAACGATGAGCAGCGCACTGGCAAGCAGGAGTAGCACACCGTCTACAATCGTGTTGAGCGTTCGCATGACAGTAATATAACCGTTTATCTGCTTTTGGTTCTCCAGTAGGCTGTCGCTCAGTGCGATCCGAAACGTTCGCAGCATCCCCACTAATCGCTGGATTTTTTGGCTGGTATTAGCTGGGTTCCGGATTATATCGGCCCGTAGTACAGCTTCAGCCTCAATCTGCAATTGACGGGCTGATGGGCTAAATTCCGAATTGTCTTTCGTCAGTGAAACCAGCGAATCGAGCAGTGGCCGTATAGCCGATTTGCTACGATCAGACTTCTTCGACCGAAACACGTCCTGGGCAGTCGTGTCAGATAGTTGGGCATAGAGCGTATAATCAAGTTCTATGGCTAGTTCAATAGTATTGTTCAGAACGGCAATTGTCTGAATTACAGATTCGTTACCTTTGCGTATGTTACCAAAGGTAGTGGCTTCGTAATAATGACGAATGGTTAACAGAATGATAGCTACACCAAAACCGGTGAATAACGCAATGCGGGTGGTCTGGTTCCGGATGGTTAGTTTCATCAGCTAAATAATCGCCAAAGTCAGGGAGTGGTATAACGCTCGTTCTAGTCTGCTGTATTTCGCGCCAGAAAAAACCAGGTGCGTCTACCTGCGAAGGGGGTGTATATTCGGTATAAACTTACCAATCATTTGTGAGGGTAAAAAGTAAAACGGGCAATGTAGGGTACATCTCTCCGCATTTGGTGAATTTCCTGTATAAATGCGAATTATTGAGCTGGTAAAGTGGCTACGCATTGGTTTGAAAAAAAAATAGTTTTACTTTACTATCATTTTCCCATACTCATTACTTTACTATATCGGATTCAATGAAATCTGCTCCAGTACCGATAGACGAACCAGCCAGACTCGAGGCCCTGACAGGATACAATTTGCTGGACACGTTGCCTGAGGATATCTATGATGATATAACTCAGCTCGCTTCTGAGATTTGTCGTACACCAATCGCTTTGATCAGTTTAGTTGACAAGGACCGGCAGTGGTTCAAATCTAAACAAAGACTCTCAGAAGATGAAACCATACGAGATTATTCTTTTTGTGCGCATGCCATCCTGAATCCAAGCGAGATTTTTATTGTCCCCGATGCGCGGGAGGATGAACGGTTTTTGGATAATCCCTTAACTACTGGTCAGCCCAAGGTTGTTTTCTACGCAGGAGTGCCTTTAGTCAACCCTGAAGGTTATCCGTTAGGTACGTTATGTGTGATTGATAACCGCCCGCGCACCTTAACGGAGAACCAGTTGCTATCGTTGCAGGCCCTGGCCCGGTTGGTGAATGCCCATTTCGAACTGAGAAAAATTAGAAAGGAACTTGAAGCTGCACAGGCCAGACTATCAAGAGCCGATTCACCTGTGTCAACGGAAAGTCTGGTAAGCAAGATGCGACCAGTGGTACAGGTAATGCAGGATAAGGTTGAACGATTGGTTAATCAGGATCCCCGTTCCGACCAGCTGGATATACTTACTTCCCTGCAAAAAGTAGGAACGGAATTATATGAAACCCTCACCGATATGGGTTTAGACAGGCCCTATTGATGCCTTTTTTTATACCATCCTTTAAGATTAAATTCCCATGTGGGGTTCCGATTTAGGTTGAAAACGGTGAGTTTACTATTCAACCCGGCGTCTATATTCTGACTACCGAAAAAAATATTACCCGGCAATCTTTACCCAACAAAATCGGCAACCTGGGCATGACCGAATACGCCATGCTACCCGACCAGACGTTGCCGATGAGCCTGTTACAAAATATCGGATTCGACTAACAGAGCAAACGCAGGATCTGGCAAGCCGTAAAGTGGGTGAGTCGAAGCTCGTCTTGTCATTACCTGAGAAACTACCCGCCGGCCTGAGCGACATTTTTGCCCAAATCGACTACACGGGCGACACGGGTATGGGCTTTCTCGACGGAAAACTGGTTACCGACGAATTTTACAAAGGTATTCCCTGGGAGGTTGGTTTAAAGCGATTCGTGGACGAGAAATCAGCCCGCGAAATGACGTTTTATTTCCGGCCAATCTATAAAAATGCGCCATTCCTGGTCGATATTCCGGCCCGGGCAATCCCGGATTTCGGCAGCAATGGGCGCTATATTAGCATCGACTCGGTGAAGTTTGTGCCGGAATACCGGGTAAATATTCAATTCTAATCAGCTGCTAAACCTTTCGCAATTTCCGAAAATTACGCGGCGACGTCCCCATCACGTTGGCGAACACCCGGCTAAAATGGTAAGGGTCGTTAAAACCGGTTTGGTAGGCGACGTCCTTGATGCGCAACTGCGTGTTTTCCAGCAGCCGACACGCCTCCTGGATTTTCAAAAAGGTAAAAAAGTTGATCGGCGAACTTTGCACCTTCTCCCGAAAAATCGCGGAATAGTGCGAAGCCGACATACCAGCTATCCCGGCCAATTCTTCCAGTTTGAACGAATCGGCCAGGTGTTCTTTCATGTAGCTGATGGTGCGGCTAATGGGATCTTCTCCCTCGGGATTGATCGGGTTAGGATTGTAAACCGCGTTGTTGAACGTAGCCAGAAAGCGGCCCAAACTACTGTTGGCGTACACGATATTGTCCATGTTATACGACATTTCGACGTGGGAGAAAATGTCCTCGAATAGTTCAAATCGTTCGGGTTGGGGCGACACCGTGATGGGCGAGATGCCAACTTCCTGTTGCAAATAATCCAGGAAGTGCTGCGAGCGGGAACCCGTGAAGTGCAGCCAGTAGATGGTCCAGGGATTGGCGTCGTCCGTCCCGTACCAATGCGCCGTGTGGGCGGGTAGGATAAACATCTGGTTCGGCCTGACTGTAAATTTCCGCTCGTTCAGAATATACCATCCCTCGCCTTTGACGCAGTAAATCAGAATATGCTGCGCGCTGCCTTTGCGCCGCTCCCGGCTGTGGAGAGCCGCGTTTGGGTAATAGCCGATGTCTGTAATATAAAGGTTTTCGCAGAGCGGATGCAGGGCGATTTGCCGGGTCAGTTCGCCCGGCAGTACGCAACTGCGCTGACCCGCGAAGCCTTCTTTTTTTTTGTGCATGCCCTAAAATTACGAATAGAAGTTCCTGGTGCAAAAAACGAAGAAACCAACATGGGTAGACCTTTTTATGAAAACACGCAACGTTTTATTTCTACCTGTTGAAGAAGTATTGAGGAAAGGGTATTTGATATTTTGAAACCCTTTATCATTTCAATCAAATTGGCAGCCATCAAATTCATCGACAGATGATTGAGACCGAACTTTTATAAGATTTTCTAAAAAAAACAGGAACGGAAAAGTAGCTAGAACCGTTTAAAAACCAGTAAATATCCATTTCTTTCTACTTTTGAGACAGAGGTTGAACTGCTTGAACCACTCATGAAAAACAAAATTCTCTTTACCCTTGCTTTTCTGGCCATACTGGCTTTCGTGGTCGTTTCCTGCTTCCAGAAAAATAATCCCGCCAGTAAAGAAAGCGTTCCCGACGTCGTTAGCTACAACTTCCACATCCGTCCCATGCTGTCGGACAAGTGCTTCGCCTGCCACGGCCCCGACGCCAAGAAACGCGAGGCGGGGCTGCGACTGGATCTGGCCGAGGCGGCCTTTCTGCCCTTGCGTGAGACCAAGGGGGCCTTCGCCTTCGTGGCGGGCAAGCCCGAGCAGTCCGAGGTTTATCGCCGAATCACCTCCAAAGACCCCAGCTACCAGATGCCCACGCCGGAGTCGCATTTAAATTTACTGAGCGACCACGAGGTAAAGCTGATGAAAAAGTGGATCGAGCAGGGCGCGAAATACGAAAAGCACTGGGCATTCGTGCCGCCCAGGAAAGCCCCGCTGCCCGAAGTGGAAAACCAGGACTGGTCCCGCAACGAAATAGACCGCTTCGTGCTGGCCAAAATGGAGTCCAAAGGACTTGCCCCCAACGAAGCCGCCGATAATCAATACTTGCTCAAGCGCGTATCTCTCGACCTGACGGGCCTGGTGCCCTCCCTGGAATTGCAGGATAAATTCCTGGCCGACAACAGCGAAAAGGCTTACGAAAAAATTGTGGACGAGGTGCTGAAGCAACCCGCCTACGGCGAGAAAATGGCCCTACACTGGCTGGACATTTCGCGCTACGCCGATTCTTACGGTTACCAGGACGACAATATTCGTACCCAGTGGCCCTGGCGCGACTGGCTGATCCACGCTTTCAACGAAAACCTCACTTACGACAAGTTCGTGACCTGGACCCTGGCGGGCGACATGCTGCCCAATACAGACAAGGAGAAAATCCTGGCGACCGGATTTTACCGCAACCACAAGTACACCGAGGAGGGCGGCGTGATTCCCGAGGAATACCGCATCGAGTACATTCTGGATAAAACCAAAACCTACACCAAGGGCATCCTGGCCATGACCGCCGAGTGCGCCCAGTGCCATGACCACAAGTATGACCCCATTTCGCAGAAGGACTACTACTCGATGTTCGCCTTCTTCAACAACACACCCGAAGTGGGTTACGAAGGCGATGTGAGTCAATCCAAGCCCGCCAAAAAGCCCCTTATCACCATATCTAATGCGGATGCCAGCAATCTGCTTTCATTTCTGAATCGACAGGACACCAGCGCCATTACTGTTTCGGTGCTGGAAGAGCGCGACACCCTGCGCCCGACTTTTGTCCTCAATCGCGGGGTTTACGATGCTCCGACCACCCGAGTATTTGCGCAACCCCTGCCTGCCGTGATGAAGTTCGACACCACGAAGTACGCCCGCAATCGGTTGGGCTTGGCGAAATGGACCGTGAATAGGAATAATCCCCTCACGGCGCGGGTGTTCGTCAACCAAATGTGGCAGCAGTTCTTTGGCCGGGGGCTAGTCAGAACCACGGGCGACTTTGGAATGCAGGGCGACCTGCCCACCCACCCCGAACTACTCGACTGGCTGGCGGTGGATTTCATGGAACATGGCTGGAACATCAAAAGGCTCATCAAGCAGATCGTCACCTCGGCCACCTACCGGCAATCGGCCAAAGTCGATCCGAAGAAAATGGCGGCCGATCCCGATAATATATACATGGCAAGAGGGGCGCGCTACCGCATTCCGGCGGAGTTCGTGCGCGACGTGGTGCTGTCGAGCAGCGGTCTGCTGGTCGACAAAATCGGCGGCCCGAGCGTAAAGCCCTACCAGCCCGACGGCTTGTGGGAATCGGCGTCGTCGGGTAGGGGAGAGCTGAAAGAATACTTCCAGGACAAGGGCAGCGCGCTGTATCGCCGCGGGATGTACACCTTTATCAAACTCACGGTTCCGCCGCCTTCGATGGGCATCTTCGACGCCAGCAACCGCGACCAGTGCGAGGTGGTGCGCTCCAAGACCAACACGCCGCTGCAAGCGCTGGTCATGATGAATGACCCCACGGTGCTGGAAGCCTCGCGCGTTCTTTCCCAAAAACTGATGCAGGAAAAAGGCACCACCGAGGCCAAAATCACCGAAGCCTTCCGCCGCATCGTCTGTCGGAAGCCCACGGAAAAAGAACTCACGATCCTAAAAGGCTACTACGCCGAGCAAGCCAGTCTCTTCAAACAAAAGAAACTAAACGCCGCCAAAACCCTCGACGTCGGCGAGTACCCCGCCGCCAAAATCAGCGACCGTAATTCCTGGGCTGCCCTGATGCAGGTGGTGAGCACGATTTATAATATGGAGGAGGCGATCACGAAAACGTAGGTATTCAATTGTGATTTAGAGAATGAGTGAATGAGTGAATAACGGGCGGAAGCAACATTCTCTCATCGCTCCGGCGACCCGGTCACTAAATCACTCATTCAAAATTAATTCATGGAAAAGAACATATTCGAATTCGGCCTGAATCAGAACCGTCGGCATTTTCTCTCCAAGCTTAGTTTGGGCTTGGGCAGTGTGGCGCTGGGCTCTTTGTTGATGCCTGACCTTTTTAAAGGCGGCGATCCCGATGCGGAGGCTGACGCCGCCCTGGCGGGACTGGCCCATTTTGCGCCCAAGGCCAAGCGCATCATTTATTTGTTCCAAAACGGTGCGCCTTCTCAGTTGGACTTGTTCGACTACAAGCCGATGCTCAACAAGATGCAGGGCCAGGAACTGCCGGACTCCATCCGGGGTGAGCAACGACTCACGGGCATGACCGCCGGGCAGTCGTCTTTTCCGCTGGCGGGTAGTTATTTCAACTTCAAGCAACACGGGCAGTCGGGCATGTGGGTGAGTGAGCTGCTGCCTAACATCGCCAATGTCGCCGACGACATTTGTTTCATCAAAACCCTCCATACCGAAGCGATCAACCACGACCCGGCCCTGACGTTTTTCCAGACGGGTGCGCAGGTCGGCAACCGCCCCAGCATGGGGTCGTGGCTGAGTTACGGACTGGGCAGCGAAAATAAAAATCTGCCCGCTTTCTGCGTGCTGCTTTCGCGCGGCAAGGGCAACGGGCAGGGGGTTTATTCCAAACTCTGGACCAACGGCTTCCTGGATTCGGTGCACCAGGGCGTGCAGTTCAGCAGCGGCGAGAATCCGGTGCTTTACCTCAACAACCCCGACGGAATGGACATGGCCGAGCGCCGCAAAATGCTCGACAAATTGGCCGAATTGAACCAGGGCACCTACGACGAATTCGGCGACCCCGAGATCAACACCAAGATTCAGCAGTATGAAATGGCCTACCGGATGCAGACCGCCATGCCGGAAATCACCGACCTGAGCCGCGAACCGGAGAGTACCATCAAGCTGTACGGCCCCGAATGCCTGGTGCCGGGTACCTACGCCGCCAACGTGCTTCTTGCCAGGAAATTATCGGAAAAAGGCGTTCGTTTTGTACAGCTTTACCATCAGGGCTGGGACGCCCACGGTAATCTGCCCAACGAAATTTTGGGCCAAGCGAAAGATGTCGATCAATCATCGGCGGCTTTGATAACCGATTTGAAACAAAGAGGTTTATTGGACGAAACGCTGGTCATCTGGGGCGGGGAATTTGGTCGTACCAACTACTGCCAGGGCAAACTGGCCCCCGATAACTACGGCCGCGACCACCACCCCCGCGCTTTCACGGTCTGGATGGCGGGCGGCGGCGTCAAGCCGGGCGTCTATGGTGAAACCGACGAATTTGGCTACAACATCGTCCGGGACCCCGTCCACGTCAACGACTTCCACGCCACCATTCTCCACCAAATGGGCCTCGACCACGAGAAACTAACCTTCAAACACCTGGGCCGCCGCTACCGGCTAACCGACGTAGCAGGCAAGGTGGTGAAGGGGGTGATAGCTTAATTAGTGAATGAGTGATTGAGAGAATAATGAAATTCCTGTCACTCTCTCAATCACTCATTCTCTCATTCAAAATTAAAAAATGCCCCGCCTCACCTCCCTCCTCTACAATGTTACCTTCTTCCTGGTTTGCCTACTGGCTTTTCTTTTGGCTTTCGAAAGCCAGTTAGTCATTCCGCAGTGGCTACAAGTGGCCGGACGGATGCACCCGCTGCTGCTTCATTTTCCGATTACGGTGTTGATGCTTTACGGAATTTGGGTCATTGTGGCGCCCCGGCCCGAGATCGGTTCCAAAT
Source organism: Cytophagales bacterium (assembly GCA_038235275.1). Taxonomy (GTDB): domain Bacteria; phylum Bacteroidota; class Bacteroidia; order Cytophagales; family Spirosomataceae; genus Persicitalea. Next base: position 84,155 of record JBBSUC010000015.1, read on the forward strand.
ACGAATTTTGGGCCGATAATATGCTCTTACTTGGTGCCTTCACCGCTACCTTGACGGCCACGATGGGATTTCTGCTTTCGAAGGAAACCGCGTATGACTCCAATGCTTTATTTTGGCACAAGTGGACAGGCGTCGCCACGGCTTTTATAAGTTTTGGCTGGTACGCGTTTCGCAATCGGCTGCCTAAGTACGTTTTATCCACTAAAATTTTATCTGGCCTAACCATGGTTGTGGTGCTGGTGGCGGGACATCTGGGTGCAATCGTTACGCACGGAGATGAATTTTTGTTGGGCCCTCTCATGTCTGACGATCAGGCCCCACTGGTGGCCCTGGACGATGCCCTGGTGTACGCGCACGTGGTGCAACCCATTCTGGAAGAAAAGTGCGTGAGCTGCCACAATCCGCAGAAAGCCAAGGGCGAGCTCATCATGACCACCACCGAACTATTCGCCAAAGGCGGCAAGAACGGCACGCCCTGGGATACGACCAAGGCCGATCTCGGATTGCTCCTGAAAATGGCCCATTTGCCCCTGGATGATAAGAAACACATGCCGCCGCGCGGCAAGGTGCAGTTATCCGACGACGAAATTCAGGTACTCGAAAGCTGGATTCGGCGCGGGTCGAGTTTTACGGCCAAAGTCGTGGAGTTCCCATCCGATGACCCGCTTTACCAATTTGCTTCCAATCGGTTGACCGTGGCCGAAGACGAGGATCGCTACGAGTTTGCGGCGGCGGATGAGAAGACGATTCTGGAACTAAACACCGACTACCGCATCATCACGCCGCTGTCGATGGAGTCATCCGCGCTGTCGGTAAGTTTTTTTAGCGAGTCCGCTTTCAAAAGTTCCGATCTCAGTGACCTGACGCCCATCAAAGACCAGATAGTGGAACTGGACGCCAGCAAGATGCCCGTAAAGGACGAAGATTTGAAGCTGATCGCCCAATTCAGCAATTTGCGTAAGCTCCTCCTGAATTTCACCGACATCACCGGAAGCACTTTGGGCGAGCTGGCCAAACTTCCGCACCTGCGCGAGCTTTCGCTGACGGGCACTCCCGTCAGAGCGACCCAACTCCTTGCCTTCAAGAAGTCCAAAGCGCTACGCGATCTTTACGTTTGGAACACGAGCATAAAGCCGGAAGAATTCAAGCAACTAAACAAGGAGTTACGAGGTGTGACGCTGGAATCGGGCTTTCGCAGCGATACGGTCGTGCTGAAACTCAATCCGCCGAATGTTCTCAACAAGGGGCAGGTTTTGCTAGGCGAGGCCACGCTTAAACTTGAACACCAAATCAATGGGGCGGTCATTCGCTACACGCTGGACGACACCGACCCCGACAGCGTCAATTCGCCAATTTACAAGGATGGCATTAAAATCAATAACACAACTACGCTCAAAGCCCGCGCCTTCAAACCGCCGGGCTGGCTGGGGAGCGACGTGGTGAAACGCATCTTTTACCGCACCACCTACACGCCGGACAGCATGAAACTGCTCACCAAGCCGGATGATAAGTACAAGGGCATCGGCGACCGGGTGCTGATCGATGGCATCAAAAGCCCCCACGACCAAAACAGCAAAAAATGGCTTGGCATTCAGGATGAACCGCTCATCGCGCTGTTGTCCTACAAAGAGCCTGTAACGGCCCGGCAGGTGTCGGTGAGCATGATGCAGAGCGTAGGACCCTCTATTTTCCCGCCCACCAAGCTGGAAGTGTGGGGCGGAATGGATGCCGACAAATTGAAGCTGCTGGGAACGAAAAAACCGACCATGCCCGGCAAGGCTGACCCCACGGGGGACGACATGCTTTACGATTTTGACTTCGCGCCGACGAAACTCAAGTTTATTAAAGTAGTGGCCGTGCCCCTGGCCAAACTCCCCGCCTGGCACGCCCGTCCCGGTACTAAGGGATGGGTGTTTATGGATGAAGTTTTGGTCAATTGAGAGTTGACAGTGAGTTCTAACCCAAAGAAACAGGAAAGGCTTCGTGAGTGATTTCACGAAGCCTTTCTTTATTTTAGCCGACAGCCGAAAGATTCGATAGTGAGCGTACCGGGCTGGCGTTCCATCCGAAACCTAACAGCCTATTGCTTCGCCTGGTAAGTTTCAACTTTCCGCTGGTCGATTTGCAGCAGATCACTCACTTCCTGGTAGTTGTTGTAATCCAATGCTTTCAAACGGCCATTCTTGGCAAAATCAGCGGGAATTACTACGACGCGGAAGGTTTGATCGGTCGTCCACTTGGCTTCCAGCGTCGTGCGGTCGAACTGGGTATCGAGGAACATGCTGGCGTCCAGGAAAGTGTGATCGAAGCTATATTGCATGGCGCCTTTAGGAAGAAACACCGTTTGTGGAAGCGGACGGTATACGGGGATATCGCCTTTGGGATCAGCAATTTTTTCCCATAACCGATACACCATTACTACGTCGGTGTCGAAGACTTCAATTTTGTCCTTCGGGAATTCAAAATAAATGCGAAAATCATTGGCGGTTGTGAAGGCGCCTTTGACATCAAAGACAGTTCCGAGCGTTTGTGGGCCGGCGGGACCAGCCGTGCCAGCGGGGCCTTGTGGTCCTTGTGGGCCGGGAGGGCCATCGAAACCAGGCTGACCAGCCGGGCCTTTGCAACTCAAAACGAAGACGGTCGCCAACAGCGAGAGGGACATGAGGGTCTTTTTCATAGCATTAATAGATTTTGAAATGGTTGAATAAATAATTGGGGACTTGTGTATATAAACTGTACAACTTTTAAACTACCGCTGCGACAATTTATTGCGGGTACGACCCCTACGCAGCGAATGCGTTTAAATTTAGAAAGGATAAAAAACTGAACCAGATGCGCGTGTTTTGTCATTCTTTAAAAAACACCCGCTTTACCCGCTCGCTCACGCCCGTCAAAATTTCGTAGGGAATGGTGCCGATCTGCTGAGCCAAATCAGTGATTGGAATTTCCTTGCCGAAAACAATGACCTCGTCACCTTCCCCGGCGGTGACCTCGGTAAGGTCGATCATGGTCATATCCATGCACACATTGCCGATGGTGGGGCAAAGTGTCCCATTGACAGATACCTGGCCGATACCGTTGCCCAGCCCCCGGTCGTAGCCATCGGCGTAGCCCAGAGCGAGGGTGCCGATAATAGCATCGCGGGTAAGTTCACCGCGACGACCATAACCGACGGTGTCCCCGGCTTTCAGATATTTTACCTGGGAAATATTGGTTTTCAAAGTCCCCACGGTTTGCAGGAAACGCTGTTCCCGCCCGGTGGCTTCCAAGCCGTAGAGTCCAATACCCAAACGCACCATATCTAGTTTGTATTCAGGAAAGCGCACGATGCCGGCCGAATTGAGAATATGTTTAATGACCGGATAACCTAGAACGGTTTCGAGCCGGGTCGCTCCAATCGTCAGTCGTTCAAACTGCTGCCGCGAGAACGGATTCAATTCTCCTTCATCCGCCCCGACCAGGTGGCTGAATACGCTGTGAACTTTCAGGGAAGGATTCTGGACTAATTTCAGGTCCAGCCAATCGTAATCATTTTCTACAAAGCCCAGACGATGCATTCCCGTATCCAGCTTGATATGAACGCCGGGAAAGGAACTATGACTTGCTTTCTGTTCCATAAAATCGACCCATTCACTCATGATCCGGCGGCTGTACAATTCGGGTTCGAGCTGGTATTCCAGCAGGCTGTCGAAAGTAATACGGTCAGGATTCATCACCATGATCGGCAGTGTAATGCCGCTTTGGCGTAGCGCCACGCCCTCGTCGGCGTAGGCTACGGCCAGGTAATCCACCCGATGGAATTGCAGCAGGTTAGCCACTTCCGCGCTGCCGCTACCGTAGGCAAAGGCTTTGACCATCACCATAATCTTGGTACCCGCGCCGACTTTATTTCGGTAATAATTGAGATTGTGCGTCAGAGCATCCAGGTTGATTTCCAGTACGGTGCCGTGGACTTTCTGCTGCAGTCGATTGACAATTTTTTCAAATTGAAAAGGACGTGCCCCTTTGACCAGAACCACGCTGTCGGCTATTCGGTCAAGAGAAAATTCTTTCAGAAAACTATCTGTATCCGGGTAAAAGTACTTTTCTGTAATCTGGAAAAGTCCGGACTGCTCCGTGACTTCCTTTCCAATCCCCACCAGCAGGTCGATCTTTTTTTCAAGAAACAGTTGATTGATCGTACCGTACAATTCTTCGGCGGCCTGGCCGCTTTGCAGCACGTCGGAAAGTATGACCGCCCGACGACTCCGGCTTTCCTGCTGGCCCAGAAAGTTGAGGGCGATTGCCAGGCCCTGGAAATCGTTGTTATAGGTATCGTCGATGACGTAGGAATGATGAATCCCTTCCTTCAATTGCAGCCGCATCGAAACGGGCCGCAGGCTGCGGATGCGTTCCTGAATTACTTCGGGGTTCAAGCCAAAATCCAGGAGAAAAACCAGGCAGTGCGTGAGGTTCTCTAGCGCGGCTTCGTTGCGAAAGTGGGTTTCAAAGCGATGGTTGCCCAGCGATCTCGTAAAGTTTATTACCGTCTTATTTTCTAAAAGATCGTACGCTACTCCTACCTCGGCGGCTGGGGTATTTCCCCAGGAAATGGTTTGTAAGGCCGGGTTGACCTGCCGCAGAATGAGCCTTACTTCTTCGTCGATTTCTGCGTGATTTTTGCAAAAAATGAGTTTTTGGGCGTGGGTGAAAAGCCGGAGTTTTTCGGTGATTTTTTGCTTACGGCTGCGGAAACCCTCGTCGTGGGCTGAGCCGATGTTGGTGAAGATGCCGACGGTGGGCCGGATGATTGGTTCCAGTCGCTCCATTTCGTGGGGCCGCGACAACCCCGCTTCGAACAAAGCGATGGTGTGGGTTTCGTTCAAATTCCAGACCGACAGCGGGACGCCTATTTGCGAATTGTAGCTTTTGGGACTAGCCACCACCCGCTCGGAAGGCGCGAGTAGTTGCGTAAGCCATTCTTTAACAATGGTCTTTCCGTTGCTGCCCGTGATGCCCACCACCGGAATGTCGAACTGCGCCCGGTGCCGGGCCACGAGGTTTTGCAACGCTTTCAAGCTATCCGGCACCACCCATACGGTGGCGTCCGTCCAGAGTTCGAGTTTTGCTTTTAACGTCGGAGTCAACGCCGATTTTTCTACCACGAATTCCCGCACCCCTCGCTGATACAAATCGCTCAAAAAGCGGTGGCCGTCGTGATGCTCACCCGTGAGCGCGAAGAAGATGCTTCGGGCGGCAAAACTCAGTTGGCGGCTGTCGGCGAGCAGATACTGGGCGTGGGTAATTATTTCGGAAGGCTGGACTTCGAGCAAACTCATGCAAAAGGTGTAAGAGATGTGTAATCAGGAAAAGGAAGGCTTCAAAGCCACTTTTTCCAGCGAAAGTAGGCTAACATTCCGATCGTGACTGCCCCCATAACAGCCCAGGTTGCGTAGTAGCCGTCGCGGGCGTGGAGTTCGGGAATATTATCAAAATTCATGCCGTAAACCCCGGCAATGAAGGTGATAGGCATGAAAATGGCCGAGAAAATAGTTAGCGTTTTCATTACCTCGTTCATGCGGTTGCTGATGGTCGAGAGGTGAACGTCGACCAGGCTCGCCAGCAGTTCGCGGTAGGCGTCGAGGCTTTCGATAATTTGCATCACGTGGTCGTTCACGTCGCGCAGGTAGGGGTGAACGCGCTTGGAAACCAGCGGGTCTTCGGGCCGCACGAGTTGGGTCACCATGTCGCGCAGCGGCCAAATCAGCCGCCGGGCGAAGGTAATTTCGCGCTTGGCGGAATATAGTTCAGAGAGGGATTGGGACTTATAACCCGTAATGACCTGATCTTCCAATTGGTCGAGTTGCTCGCCAAAATTTTCCAACACCAAAAAGTAATTATCCACGATGATGTCGATCAGCGCGTAGAGTAGATAGTCCGGTCCGCTACGGCGGGTCTTGCCAACCGAGGCTTTTAGCCGGTCAATGACGGGTGTCAATATATCGCCCGATTGCTCTTCCTGAAAAGAAATCAGGTAATTTTTTCCCAAAACAAAGGAAACATGCTCCGCCCACAATTCGTCGGGAGCGTTCTTGTGGAAATGGAGCATTTTCAAAGTGACGAACAGGTGGCCGTCTTCGTAGGTCTCGACCTTAGGCTTCTGATCGGTGTTCATGACATCTTCCAAAAGAAGCGGGTGCAAGTGGTATATCTCACCGATTTTCCCAATTACTTCTGGCTCATGGATACCCGTCACGTTCAGCCAGGTCACGTAAGGCTGGTCGGTCGGGGCTTGTTTGGGGACGCATACCTCAAGGCTGGAATCGATTTCCTCGTGGTAAAAAGAGGCATTGTACTCTATTCGCTTGATCTGAGTCTTGATATCGACCGCGTTGCCCTCATAGGTAAGCGTACCGGGGGAGGTAAGGAGGTTTTTGCGTTGTTTGCGGTGGGTTCTTATTCGGGTGGCCATCACGGTTGGGTTTGTCAGGTCAGGATGTTGCCTGACCTGACAAAGGTACCAAACCTATTCGCTATCCTCAATATGATAGACCAGCAGCGGAATGTGGGTATGCAGGATCATCTTCTTGGTCAAACTGGGATTGGTGAAAAAGGCTTCGATGAAGCCGCGCTTGCGGGTGGACATCACCAGCAGGTCAGCGTCGATTTCGTCGCAGTAGTCCTCGATGCCCTGCAAGACTGCGCCGGATTCCCGCTCCACAAAAGCCTGGCGCGGAATGCCGAATGTGCTCATGATCTGGCTCAGGTACTGATTGTCGTCCTGCACGTTGGGCTGGGCGGGCGAACTGATTTTCAGGAAAGTCACCCGACCCGCCATCCGTTCAAACACGGGCAAAGCACGGCGTAGCACATCGTTTTCTTCGTACTCCAATTGGGTGGCGTATACAATCTCCTTGAATTTGGTCGGCGAAGCGTGCGGCGGCACGATCAGGACAGGGCATTTGGCCTCAAGGCCAATATCCGTAGCTGAACTGCCGATCAGACTATCCAAAAAGCCACCCTCCCCGCTTCGTCCCATGATTACCAGGTCGGGCCGATACTCCTTGATGGCGTCCATCACGGCGGGTTCCACGCCACCGATCGACCACAATCCCTGCACCCGGAAGCCCTCGCCTTCCAGCGCGGTGACCTCGTCGTTGAGGCGTTTTTTAAAGCTTTGCTCAATTTCGGGCGATAAGGGGATCATCCCCACCGCTCCCGGAACCGTCATATCGGGCATATCGGGGGCATAGGGTTGGTAGGCGTGTAGCAGCAGTAATTCGGTTTCGGCCTGATCAGCAAGTAATTTGGCGGCGGCCATCGGGCGGTCGGAATGTTCCGACAGGTCGATAGGAATGAGGATTTTTTTCATGATTATAGAAGGTTTGTTTTTTTGCCAATTTAGCAAAATTGCGTCCGAGGGATTGTTACCAAATTATTAATCAAAAAAAATAGCGGGAATTATTCGGCGCTCACCCGCCAAATCGTGCCGCTGTCGTCGTCGGCCACCAGCATCGAGCCATCGGCCAGCACAGTTACGCCCACCGGACGACCATATACTTTGCTTTCCTCGGTGTTGGCGATGAAACCCGTCAGAAAATCCTCCATCGGGCCGCTCGGCTTACCGTTTTTGAAAGGGACAAAGACGACTTTGTACCCCGAAAGCTGGGAGCGATTCCAGGAACCATGCTGACCCACGAACGCGCCGTTGCGGTACTTAGCCGGGAAATCATCTTTATCATAAAAGGCTAATCCCAGCGAGGCAGTGTGCGCTCCCAGCGGGACGTCGGGGACGATGGCTTGCTTAACCAATTCGGGCGCTTCATCCTTACGGCGTGGATCGACATTTTGGCCGTAGTAGGAGTAAGGCCAACCGTAAAAGCCGCCCTTCTTGACGCTGGTCATATAATCCGGTACCAGTTCATCGCCCAGTTCGTCGCGTTCGTTCACCGCCGCCCATAATGTGCTGGTGCCCGGTACCCAGGCCATGCCCACAGGATTGCGCAAGCCGCTGGCGTAAATTTCTTCGCCTGAACCATCAAGGTTAATGGTCAGGATATTGGCGCGGCGCTTTTCCTCGTCCATACCGTGATCGGCCACGTTGCTGGCCGAGCCGACGGAGATAAAAATCTTTGAACCATCGGGACTTGCCAGCAGATTACGCGTCCAGTGGTTATTGTACCCCCCGGCGGGCAGGTCGAGAATTTTTTCTCCCTTAGCGGTCATTTTAGTCTGCCCTGTTTGATAGGGAAAACGCATCAATCCATCGGTGTTGGCGACGTAGAAGTGATTGTCCAGGACAAGCATTCCGAAAGGCTGGTTGAGGTCTTCCAAAAAAACGGTTTTCGCCGCCGGGTTACCACCCCGAAAAAGTGTAATTCGGTCGGCCGATTTTTTGGTATTGGACTCCGCCACAAAAACGTCGCCGTTGGGGGCCTGATAAATCCAGCGCGGATGTTCCAGATCGGCGGCAAATTTCTCCACTTTAAATCCGGCGGGTGCCTTGGGCATCTGCCCGTCTTCCCAGCCAATAGCCTTGCCCTCGTTCCGCACCGATTCGGTGGCGTAGGGTGGAGGAAGAGTCAACGAGGCGACCTGGGTTTGAACCGTGTCCGGGCTTTGGTTAGCGGCTTCCTGTTTTTCCTGAGATTTACAGCCATCGAATAATGTAAGGGCGGCTATAATTCCAAGGGAGTTAATGACAATTTTCATATTTCTCTATATTTTGTTTCGATTTCATTTTTCCAGATCAAGTAGTCAAAAAGAATATGCCAGCCAACCTTTTGCCCTGGAAACAACGATGGATCAGAATTTTACCCACTTTAAATAGTACAAAATTCAGGACTTTTCAAGAGAAACAAACAAAACGTTTGAAAATGAAAAGCTAAGCCGGAACTTCACACCGTAAGTAGGACTAAAAATCCGCAAAAAACAGGCAGGCATGGCGTTCATTTCATTACTAAACGGAAAGCTACCAGGGGGAAAGCAATTATTTCCCGGCCTTACCACGTTCAATCCGCAACGGACTAAACTGATCTTAAACCTGCTTTCGGTTTATACGCTCTGGGGTTCGACCTATCTTTTTATTCACCTCATGACCGAGCGTATGCCGCCACTCTACATGGCTGGTTGCCGGTTGCTCACGGCGGGCCTCATCCTGTACCCTTTTGCCCGACTCACCGGACACGCCAAGCCAACCAAACAGGAATGGCTGGCGGCGGGACTGATTGGAATATTGCTACTGTCGATCGCCAACGGCGGCATGACCGTCGCCCTGCAATACATTCCTACGGGCGTGGCGGCTTTGCTGGGTGGAATGCTGCCTCTTTTTATTGTGATACTGAACTGGTTGGCCTTCGGCAAAGTGAAGCCTAGCCGATTAGCGCTGATTGGCCTGGCTATTGGCTTAGTAGGAATCGCAACTTTGGTAAAACCTGGCGGTTTTAAGGCGACTTCCACCGAAAGTTGGCTGGGGATTTCCATTATCATGTTCGGGAATCTCGCGTGGGCCACGGGCACTTTGCTGTCGGGACGGATGAAACTTCCTAATCAAATGATATCCATTGCCGTACAAATGCTGGTCGGTGGCGGGTTGTTGCTGCTGGTTAGCTTGGTGGTCGAACCCGTAACCCTGACGAGCATTAGTCACGCGCCGCCCAAAGCAATTGGAGCCCTGGTTTACCTCATCATCTTCGGGTCGCTAATTGGCTTCTCTTCCTTCGCCTGGCTGGCCCGTAACGCCCCGCCCCAAATACTTTCCACTTACGCTTACGTCAACCCGGTGGTAGCCATGCTCCTGGGCTGGGCCTTCGCCGGTGAGGCCCTCACGGGCCAATCCCTCGTTTCTGCCCTCATCATCCTGGCGGGCGTCGTGTTAATTTCGTTTGGGAAAAAGAGGAAAAAGTATTGACGGGGACGCCCGCGCGGTCGTGTATTCGCTGAATTGAAGTTGATTTGGTCAATTGGTTAATTTGAACTAATTTCTTTTGACCTTTTGACCCCTTAACTCCTTCTTCAAATCTTCGCCCACCGACTGACCACTCCACTGATTGCCAGCAGGATCAATACAAAAAAGAAACCAGTCGGTAGTCCAAATCCCTCGGCGATGAAGCCTACAATGGGCGGTCCGGCCATGAAACCGATAAAGCTTAGGGTGGCGAAGGTAGCGAGTCCGGCGGCGGGGGAGGTACCAGGTAGGTGCATGGAGGCGGCGTAAAGGATGGGCGCACCCAGTGAGCAGCCAAAGCCCAGTACCAGAAAACCCAGTAGAACGACGTATGGATAAGGAAAAAGGATGGTGACAGCCAGGCCCGACGCCGCCAGAAATCCGCCCAAAGCCAGCAGGCGTTTGGGGCCAAAGCGCGGAATAATGGTGTCGCCGATGAAACGCCCGATAGTCATGGCCAGCGAAAAGAAAGCAAAGCCCAGCGCCGAAAAGGAGGCCGAGGCACCCGAAATTTCTCTTAGATAAATCGCGCTCCAGTCGAAAGACACGCCTTCGCCCATCGCCACGGCAATGCCGATAATAATAAGGATCAGCAGGGCTTTGTTCGGTCGGGCGAGCGAGGTGCTGTTGGATGACTTTTCCTCCTGGATTTCTTGCAGCGTTCTTTGAATCAACAAAATAAAAACAACCAGAAAACTGGCAACCCAGAGCATATGCTGGGAGGCTGGAACGTCGGCAAAAATCAAAACGCCCGCCAGGGTACTGCCCGCCATGCCCCCCAAACTCCACATCCCGTGACACGTGGACATGATGGTGAGGTTTTGCTCCTTTTCAAGATTAGCCGCGCAGGTGTTCATCGAGACATTAAGCAGCGCCGTGAAAAAACCCATAACAAACAGCCCAAAGCTGAGCATAAGTAAGTTACTCGCCAGAATGGGAAACATTACGCTGGCGAAAAATCCCAGTCCGCCGATGAGACAGCCCCGTGCCGAACCGATGCGTTGAATGATTTTACCCGTAAAGGGATTCATCACGATAGAGCCGATGGGCAGCAGAAAGAGCGCCAGACCGAGTTCGGCGTCATTGATGCTTAGGTTGTATTTTACGTAAGGAATGCGGGCCACCCAGCTACCAAACAGGAAACTGTCGGCGGCAAAGACCAATCCCACCGCCCGCGCCAGCGGATTGGTGAAAAAAACGGATAAGGCGCGGAGGATCGACGGATTATTGGGTAGGGTGGGGGTTGCCATTCAATAAAAAATGCAATTTTATTTTGAGGCAAAGGTACCAAGCATTACTCGAAATCGTTAACGAAAAGCAGGGGGTTCGGGAACTATAACCACGGGTCCGAACGTATAAAGAGGGTATTTGCGAATATAAAATAAGCAAGAAAAGGGTATGCGGAAATTAGGGGGAGTGCTGGTAGCAGGAATCGTGGTGTTGGGTGTTTTGGCCGGATTCAGAATGGTCGAAAGCAATGTGAAAGAAGAGATTACCCTCCATAAAAAAGCCAAGTCCAGATCGCTTACCAACGTTCAGGAAACTGAGCAACTTTGCACCAACCTCTACGACTCCCTCCATCTCGAAGCCGCCGGGCTTTCCCGCGAAGCCTTTCGCTACGCCTGGTACGGATTCCGGGAGGCGGAATTCGATAAGCCTATTTTGGCCATTGCCGATTTTAGTCAGTCCTCCCGCCATAAACGGCTTTACGTCATTGATTTCAGCACCAATCAAGTGGTATTGAATACTTACGTGGCCCACGGTCGCAATTCCGGGCAAGAATTTGCGAACAAATTCTCCAATGTCAATTCCTCGTACCAATCCAGCTTAGGTTTCTATCGCGCCCTGAATACCTACCAGGGCAAGCACGGCCTATCGCTGCGCTTGCAGGGTTTGGAGCGGAATATCAATGATCAGGCTTTGGCGCGGGCCATCGTCATGCACGGAGCAGATTACGTCAGCGAGGATTTCATCCGGCAGACGGGCCGTCTGGGCCGCAGCCTCGGTTGTCCGGCCGTTTCGCAGGCTGAACATGAAAAACTGATTAAATTGTTGCGCGATGGAGCGGGTTTGTTTTTGTATTATCCCGATGCCAATTATCTGGCTCATTCCAAAATCCTGCACCCGGCCGTCGTCGCGGCTAGCCGCGCTTTGGCGGAGGACTCTACCGCTCAGATCGCCCCTTTCTCCAAATCGTAAACGTCCTTATAGTAGGTCAAATTCCCGGCTTTATCCACATCGACGGGTAGGTAGTAAAGGAATGTCGGTACCTTTTTCTTCAAAGGATGCGTCTTGGGCTTGCGTTCTTCGTCGGGCGTGGCGAGGGCTTCCTCCACAAAATTTTCGTTCACAATTTTCTCTCCGGCGATGAAGTTTGCCAGTTGTGCGGGGTTTTCCAGCCGCACGCAGCCGTGGCTACGCCACCGCTGGTCGGTGGCGAAAAGGGTGCGCACATCGGTATCGTGCAGGTAAATGGCGTAAGGATTTTGGAGATTCACCTTCATGAAACCCAGCGAATTGCCCTCGCCCGCGTCCTGTCGGAAACGGTAAGGGAAATTTCCCTCCGAGATATTGGACCAGTCGATTTCAGCGGGATCGACCACTTTCCCTTTGCGGTCGAGTACCTCGATGCCATTCCTTTCCAAATAATATGCATTTTCCCGAATGCGGGGGAGCATTTCCCCCAAGGCGATGCTCGTTGGGATATTCCAGTAGGGGAAGGTGATGACGTTGGTCGCGTAAGTGTCGAGGCCGGGAGTCTTGGTGTCCGACTTGCCCACGATGACATTCATGCGCAATTCTTCGTTGCCCAGCGAGTCTAATCCTTTCAGATACGCCCCGTTGATGTTGACCAGCACCATCCGCTCCGAACCCTGCGACTGACGATGCATCCAGCGGTAGGCGTTGAGCGTCTCGGCCACAAGTTTCGCGCTATCGGATTTGTTACTGTCAATCAGTCGCTGGTAGTGTTTTTTTAGCGATTTGTAGGAGTCATACGGTGGTTCCAGGTCTTCCATCGCTTTTGCGATGTCCTTCCCCTGCGCCAGTTCCCAGCCCGCCATTTGCACCTTCACTGAATCGACGGGCATCACATTCTCGAAGTGGCGAATGTGGGCAGGTTTATGCCCGTAGCCCATTTCTTCCAGATAACGTAGGATTCCTTTCTTGCGGTAAAGCGTCGAGTCGGCTCCTAGACCGATGCTTTTTCCGTAAGCGATTATTTTCTCAAAATTTTGATTTTCCTTCATATCCGTCACCATTTCAGCTTCGGTAATGCTGAAGGGATCTTTTTTCTGGCAACCACTTAGCAAAAGCAGAAAGGAGAACGCCGCCAAGAGGGGTAGGGAAGAATTTCTTGTATTCATGGTTGAATAAGAGGATAAGTTGTTTTCATAATGCATCAAAAATCCGTGCTAGGTCACAAACGACTATACATTCCACCAATACGTAAACTTGACCACCAGCGCCCGCGTCTTGACGTGGAAGTTCTCGGGCAGATAGTTGTCGGTATACACGATGAACAAATCTGAGGCGGGCTTGTAACGCCATTGCAGGCGCGTGTTCAGGTTCACGTTGTTTGCCTGGTTGTTGTACTGCATGAAAGTCGTGAGGAACAGATTGTTGCGGAACGTGACGTCTACGCGCGGGCCGACGAGCCAGTACTCCACTCGGTTCCAGGGCGCGGGAAGTTGAATATTGTTGTAGTTGCTGCTCAAAGTCAAAGCCACGTAAGGCTGAAAACGGTAGCCCAGACTGGTCGAAAAATTGGTGCGCTCCCCATTTTGGTAATAGCCGCCAAATCGGCCAGAAACCGAGTAGGTAAAATTTTGCTTCGGACTGGAGACGAAATCGAATCCGGTGGATTTCCAGCGGTGTTCCGTGCCGGTGGCCAGCCGCTCGCGGCCTGAGTTGGTCGGGTCGAAGGGGCGGAGCAGTTTCACGTAGTTCGTCGCCGCCCACACCATCGCCGTAGCGCGACTTTTGAAATTAAAATTGTAGGCAATGAACGTTTCGTTGTCGGTCAGTTCCAATTTTTTATTCCAAAAAAGCGTGGTTTGCAACCGGGGACCGTGGCTGATGAGGGTTTTTGATTTGACAAAAAACAGGTACTTGACACCCGGATTGATCTTGAAATAACCGTTGCGGATGGCGTTGGGGACGTAGCCAACCTCGGCGTTGTAATTGCTACCGACGTACTCGTGCTGCCACTGGACGGACAGGTTAGTGTTATCATAGCCCAGGTCAGCCGCTTGCGTGAAGTCGTCGCCCTTGAGGTCCGGACTGAATGATTTGAGAATCATGGCTTTTCCCGACCAGCGGTTGTTCACAGACAAGAGGTTGAACTCGCCGCCAAGGTTACGGTTATATGAGCTGTACGCGCCGTTCACTTCCGGGCTGTACCGGATCGCATCTTTATTGACCAGCATCAGCCGTACGTTGGAGCGGGCCAGCACTTGCCGCTGCACGGCTATTACCGAATAATTATTGCTCGGCAAACTATCCTGTGCGGCGGTCTGCACGTTCAACACGCCTACGCGCCAGTTTTGGTTGAGTTTACCGCTGAGCCGCGCCCCGTACTGAATGGGTACGCCCAGACCGATGCGTCGCGAGAAAAAGGGGCGAATAGACGAATAACCGAAGTTAGCGAACAAATCGGCGTTTTCCAGGAAAAACTGCCGCCGCTCGGGAAAGAAAAGCTCGAAACGATCGAGATTAGTCTGCTGTACGTCCACGTCCACCTGCGAGAAATCGGGGTTGACCGTCAGGTCGAGGTTGAGCGAGGGTGTGATGCCGATCTTGACATCACCGCCGATATTGTATTTAGGCCCGGGTTTTAGATCGCGCTGGAAATTGCGGTTGAGGCGAGCCGCCGCGTAGGGAATCACCGAAATATTCACGCCCGGATCGGGCGGCGGCTGATCCCAGACAAGTACTCCCGTGTAGGCCAGGGCGGCGGTCGGGAACTGGCGTGGCACGGGTGCCCAGGATGACTTTTCGGCAACGGTCAGATCCAGACGGCTGAAATTGACGCCCCATGTCGTGATACCAGGCCTGTAGCGGATGCTCTTGAATGGAATGGCCGCCTCCCAAACCCATTTTTCGTCGTCATTTTTTACCGCCGTAAACCAGCGGTTGTCCCAACTCAAATTGATGGACGAGCCGTCGAACATCTGCCCGTCCCAGGGCGCGCCCACAGCGTTTGAGCCGAAGGAAAAACCGTTGGTACGGTCGTCGAAGGTATCCAGGAAGAGGAGGAAGTTGTCGTTATTATTAAAGCTGAAATCGCGCCGCAGCGATTCCACCACCAGCGACCCCGGTACGGGCTTGTAGTTGGTGACCAGGACATAGAGGTTCTTCTGGTCGTAGGTCATCCTCACCTCCGTGCGGGTACGAGCAAAACTAGTGTCGATGGGCTGAACCATGAAAAAATCGGCGGCTACCTGCGCATCCTGCCACACCTTCTCCCCGGCTACGCCATCGACTTTGATGTCGTCCTTGGTTGGAAAAATATGGTATTGGTATTTCTGATTGGGTTTTTGGGCAAACAGGGTACCTGCTATAGCCAAAAAAAGGAAGAGAGCTAATAAAGAGCGGCGCACGAAACTTGAAGGTTGAATTCAGATAGCAAAGGTAGGTGGCTCGAAACTCTACTCCAAAGGAGAATAACGGGAAAGTAGTCACGCAAAAAAGCACCTTCTCTTGCGAGAAAGGTGCTTCCAGCATTTCAGGCACCAAAAACAGTGTGTGTGTATAGTACGCTGAAATTTCTTAGAGTATGTACATCTAGGACCGTGCCTTCGGCCTGATGTCACACATTTATAAAAAAATTATTAACTCGAAATATTTGTATTCTTTATGCAAAAAAGATTCGTCAATAGTACAGTTTTATAATATAAATTACAAGTTTCTGTCCAAAAAATGTCAAACAATTATTATAAACAGGCCGCTAATTGGCAAAATTTTTCAGCAAAACCGCGTAAAAGCGAATCATTTGTTTGTAGGTATCCACTTTGATGCGTTCGTTAGTTCCGTGGGGGCGTTTCAGATCTTCTTCATCGAGTTGGAAGGGCGTGAAGCGATAGACATTTGCGCTAAGGTTACGATAATAGCGTGCATCGGTTGCCCCCAGCACAAGATAAGGCGTGACGAGGGCATCAGGATAGCAACTTTTGATGGTGCGGCTTAGGATTTGGAAGGGTTGGGCCATCGGTGAAGAAACCGGAGAAGGCTCGGTATCCATCTGACCAAGTGACTTTACCGTTATCCCATCGTTATCGATTGCTTTGACTACGTGCACAAGCACGCCCTGCACCGAATCACCGGGCAGAATCCGAAAGTTGACGATAGCCGTGGCGTCGATGGGTAATACATTGTCTTTCACCCCGGCTTTCAAAATGGTGGGGGCAATGGTTGTGTGCGTGCTGGCCGCGCCTGAGTTGGTACTTCCGAAACTGTTGATCAAAACCGGACCCAGAAGCCATTGGTTTGCCACGGCGAGTTTCTGGCCGATGGGCATTTCTGGTCCCAAATAGCGTAGCATTTCGCCTACCGTTCCGCCCAGCGAGGAAGGGAAGGGATTATTCTGCAATTTATCCAAGGCGGTAGCCAGCATCCCGATGCTGGTTTGGGAGGGCGGCATGGAGGAGTGTCCGCCTTCGCCGTGCGCCGTCAGTTCGATGCTGGTATAGCCTTTTTCGGCAATGCCGATCAAGGCTACTGCCCTGTCAAGTCCGGCCACCCCATCCGTTTTAATGGTTCCCCCCTCGTCGATAACCATTTCCAGTTTTACTCCGCGCTCTTCCAAGGTTCGGGCCAATGCCTGGCCGCCGTTGGTGCCGCTTGCTTCCTCGTCGTGGCCGAAGGAAAAGTAAATGGTACGCTTGGGCCGGTAATTTTGGGTAAGCAAATATTCCGCTGCTTCCAGTAAGCCCATCACGGTACTTTTATCGTCCAGCGTGCCACGCCCGTAAATAAAGCCGTCCTGCACTAGGCCCGAGAAAGGGGCTTTTTTCCATAGGTTCTCAGTACCCTTAATTACCGGGACGACATCGTAATGGCCCATCATCAACATCGGATTCAAAGCAGCATCGCTCCCCTTCCACTCAAAGAGCAGTGCGTAGTCATTGATCCGTTCCAGTTTCAGACGCTCGTGTACCAGCGGAAAAGACTTTTCCAAAAAAGAAACGAAACCCTCGAACTGCGTCGTGTCGAGCAAGTCAGGGTCCTGGTTAGAAATAGTTCGGAATTGAACCGCCTGGCTAAGGCGTACGACGGCAGAGTCACTGACCGGAATTGCCGGGGCGGATGGCACGTCAGTCAGTTGCCTGGACTCGAAACGAAAGGTGTTCCAGAGCAGGATGGCGATCAGCAGAACCAGAATTGAACCGAGGATTTTGAAAAAAGTGCGCATGGGAGAGGAGGGATTTTAGCTGAAGAGAAAGGAATATTTCAACCCAAATAGGTGAAATCCTTTTCATCACTCCCAGCCGCCGCCCAAAGCCCGGTACAAACGAACCAACGCCTGAAACTGCCGCTGCTGGATGAGCGTCCGTTCAAGCTCAGCTTCCAGCACCGAGCGCTGCGCAGTAATTACCTCCAAGTAGGTGGCATAGCCCACCAAAAAGAGGTCGTTGGAGATGGACACGCCCTGCTGTAGCGCAGTGGTTTCGATCTCTTTCAGCAACGCGATTTTCTGCATATTATCCAGTGTCCGCAGATGGAGGGCCGTTTCCTGGTAGGCGGTCAGGACCGTTTTGTTGTAGTTGAAAAGTGCTTCTGTGGCGTGCGCCTGCGCCCTGCGCTGACCCGCTTTAAGCGGTTTGCGATTGATAATGGGAGCAGTAAGGCCACCAATCAGCCCAAAAGCGATGGATACAGGATTGAAAAGTACCGAGCTTCGGAAGGCGTTAAAACCCAAGTAGGGCGTAATGTTAAGCGAAGGCAAAAAAGCCAGCCGAGCCGATTGCAGGTCGGCTTCGTAAGCGCGGAGTTCCAACTCGGCCTGCTGGACATCAGGACGGCGGCGCAGCATATCGGCGGGTACGCCCACGCCGATCAGGTCAGGCAGTTCCTGTTTCAGGATGGGAGCGCCGCGCGTAATGGGCTGCGTGTAGCGACCAAGCAAGAGGTTGATGCGGTTTTCGTCTTCCATAATCTGCTGTTCGATACGGATTGCCCTCGTTTGCGTGTTTAGGAGTTGGGCGGTAAATTGCCGAACGGCCAGTTCATTGGCGCGGCCAGCCTGTTTCTGGATTACGATTGTTTCGAGAGCTGCTTTTTGCAAAATCCGATTGCTCTCGATGATTTCCAGTTCGTTATCCAATGTGAGCAAATCATAGTATAATCGGGCAATTTCGGCTACCATGTTTGTGACCACAAGTTGGCGAGCTTTCTCCGACGCTATGAAGCGCAGCACGGCCGCCCGACGGCGGGTCCGCAATTTTCCCCAAATATCGACCTCCCAACTACTCCGCACACCCAGAAAATACTCAGGCAACGGATTAGTCATGCGCTGGTCGGGGTTGATGTTGTCCGAGAAATTGGTGTCGTAGTTGCCCACGCCCTCCTGCGTGTACTCACCGTAGCGCCGCACCCCGCCCGACGCCTCACCGCTCAGGCTGGGCAGCAGCGCCGCCTCGCGTTCCCACAGGTCGGCCCGCGCCAGCTCGATGCGCTGCAGGGCCATCGCGATGTCCTGATTTCGTTGTAGGGCCGTGTCGATAAGAGCCACCAGATTGGTATCGGTAAAAAATTCACTGATCTTCATGCCGCCAATGCTCGCGCTGTCCATTCGTTCCAGAAAGGTACGGGGCGTTTGCAGCGGCGTTCTCGGCGGTAGCGGCGTCATGAGTTTGCAGCCGTAGAGGAACAAAAGTAAGAAGCCAGCGGGTATTATTTTGTATAAAGACTTGATTGATAAGCGCATTTTCAAAATTCAATTTTTATTAACTAAAACTCTCTTCTATCGCTGATTCAGCCCTCTCCCTAGTCGGCTTTTTCTTTTTCTCCCCCATACTGGCGAACAGGAAGTACAGGCCCGGAATCAAAATCACGCCGAACAATGTGCCTATAAACATACCGCCCGCCGCCGCTGTCCCGATAGAGCGGTTGCCCAAAGCGCCGGCCCCGGTAGCGATAGTAAGCGGGATCAAACCCGCGATAAAGGCGAAAGAAGTCATCAGAATGGGACGGAGGCGCTCGGTGGCCCCTTCCTGCACGGCAGCCAGCACTGAAAGACCCTCCTTTTGTCGAAGGATGGCGTATTCCACAATCAGAATGGCATTTTTACCCAATAAACCGATGAGCATGACGAGCGATACCTGGGCGTAAATATTATTTTCTAAGCCCAGTAATTTCAGGGCTAAAAATGCCCCAAAAATTCCCGTGGGGAGCGAAAGCAGCACGGGCAGTGGCAGCAGAAAACTCTCGTACTGCGCCGCCAGCAGCAGATACACGAAGATCAGACAGACGATGAAAATGTAAATCGCCTGGTCGCCCGAGGCAATTTCCTCGCGCGTCATGCCCGACCACTCGTACGAAAAGCCCTTGGGCAGTGTTTTGGCGGCGATTGCCTCCACGGCCCGGATGGCGTCGCCACTGCTGAAACCGGGCGAGGGTTCACCGCTGATGAGCGCGGAGGTGAACATATTGTAGCGCGTCAACTGCTCGGGGCCATAGACTCGCTCCAGGCGAACGAAGGTGGAGTAGGAGACCATTTCGCCTTTATCATTCTTGACAAACATATTCAAAATATCCTCCGGATCGGTGCGGTAGCGCGGGTGGGCCTGCACCATGACTTTGTACATCTGTCCGAAGCGGATGAAGTTCGAGGTGTAATAGCTTCCGATCAGGGTTTGCAACGTACTCATAGCTTCTTCGACGGTCACGCCCTTCTTGGCGGCGACGTCCTGATCCACGTGGATGAGATACTGCGGGAAGTTGGCGTCGAAGTTGGTGAAAGCGCCTTTGATGGACGGCGCTTCTCGCAGGTTGGCGGTGAATTCGTTGGCTACCTCAGCGGTTTGCTGGAAGTTGCCACTACCTGTTTTGTCCAGCAACCGTAGCTCGAAGCCGCTGGAATTTCCGAAGCCCGGCACGGCGGGCGGCGGAAAATACTCGATGTTGGCGTCGTAAATGTTCTTTGTCTCCTGCTTCATCCGGTCGATCAGTCCGTCCACCGACAGGCTGCGCTCGTCCCAGGGTTTGAGGTTAATCATGCCCATACCGTAGGACGCTCCGTCGGACTCAGTTAGCAAGCTATACCCCGACAGCGTCGAAACCGACTCGACCTCGTCGATGTTGGCGGCAGCTTGCTGCACGGCGTCCAGCACGGCCTCGGTCCGTTCGATGGTAGCTCCGGCGGGCGTAGTCACGTTCACGTACAATACACCCTGGTCCTCCGTAGGAATAAAGCCCGAAGGAAGGACAGTACTCAGACCCCAGGTCCCCGCGATGAATAGTAGCAGAAGACCAATGGTGACGATCCGGCGGCCCGCAATAGCCCCAAGCAAACCCCTGTAACGATTCGAAACCGCGTCGTAACCCCGGTTGAAGCCCGCGAAGAATTTGTCCAGTAAGTTCTTTTTCTTCTTCTCGCCGTGGGTGTCTTTCAGCATGATGGCACAGAGGGCGGGCGTAAGCGTGAGGGCGTTGATCCCCGAAATGACAATGGAAATAGCCAGAGTCAGCGAAAACTGGCGGTAGAAAACCCCCACCGGCCCCGACATGAAGGCGACCGGCACGAACACCGCCGACATCACCAGCGTAATGGCCACGATGGCCCCGCTGATTTCCTTCATGGCGGCAAATGTCGCCTCGCGCGGCCCCATGTGTTTGTCGGACATCTTGGCGTGGACGGCTTCCACCACAACGATGGCATTATCCACCACGATTCCGATGGCAAGTACCAGGGCGAAAAGCGTCAGTAGGTTGATTGAAAAGCCCAGCAAACGCATAAAGGCAAAGGTGCCGATGAGCGCCACCGGCACGGCCAACGCCGGAATGAGCGTGGAGCGGAAATCCTGCAAAAACAGATACACGATGAGAAACACCAGAAGAAACGCCTCAAAAAGCGTTTTGACTACCTCGCTGATCGAGGCGTCCAGGAACCGCGATACGTCGTAGGAAACGGTATAGGTCATGCCGGGTGGAAAGGTTTCTTCCTTCAACTCGGCCACGCGCTTTTTCACGTTGGCGATGACCTCGCGGGCGTTCGAGCCGGGCCGCTGCTTGAGCATGATGGAGGCGGAGGGGCGGCCGTCGGACTTGGATGCCATGTCGTAGTCCAGCGAGCCGAACTCGATATCGGCTATGTCCTTTAATTTCAGCACGGAGCCGTCTTCTTCGGCCCGAATCACAATTTCTTCGTACTGTTGCGGCTCGTACATCTTGCCCGTGTAACGCAGCACATACTGCAAAGGCGGGGCAATCTTACCCGAACCCACGCCTGACTTGCCGGGCGCAGCCTCGACATTCTGCGCACGGATGGCTTCGATCACCTCGTCGGTTGACACTTTATAGCTGACCATACGCTCGGGCTTCAGCCACACGCGCATGGAATAATCCCGATGGCCCATGATTTCGGCGAAGCCCACGCCATCGATGCGCTTTAACTCGGCCAGCACGTTGATGTCGGCGAAATTATAGACGAACTTTTCGCCCACCGTGGAATCAGTGCTATACACATCGAGGTAAAGGAGCATGGAATTTACCTCCTTCTCGGTGATGACGCCCGCCTTGATGACCTCCTCGGGCAGTTCGTCGATAACGGCCTGCACGCGGTTCTGCACGTTCACCGCCGCCAGATCGGGATCGGTACCCACCTGGAAAAAAACCGTAATGAGCGTCATGCCGCTGTTGGTCGAAACCGACGTCATGTAGGTCATACCCGGTACGCCGTTGATTGCCCGCTCGAGCGGGGTGGCCACGGCTTTGGTACACACCTCGGCGTTGGCTCCGACGTAGTTGGTCGTCACTGTCACTGATGGCGGCACGATTTCGGGAAATTGGGTGATGGGCAGGCCAATCAGGGCCAGGCCGCCCAGCAGAAGAAATACTAAAGAAATGACGAGCGACAGCACGGGCCGCTTGATAAAAATATCGAACATGAAATGGAATTTATTTTTACAAATCGCCTTGCAGCGCCTGCGATGGTTTTACTTGGACTGAAATAGCCTTCGGTTTGATCTTCACCCCGTCTTTAAGGGATTGAATTCCCTCATACACGATGCGATCGCCCACGTCTAATCCAGAACGTACTACGTAGTAATCGTGAAACCGCGATTTGGGGACAAAACTCCGCATACTTACCTGGTTGGTGCTGTCCACGACATACACATAACTCTTGTCTTGAATCTCAAACACAGCTTTTTGCGGAACCAGAATAGCATCACTCACGGTATTGGTGAGGAGAATGTTTCCCGAAGAGCCATGTTTGAGCAACCCATGCGGATTGGGAAACTGCGCCCGAAAGGCAATGGAACCGGTGCTTTCATCGAATTCGCCTTCCATCGTCTGAATTTGGCCTTTTTCGGGAAAAAGCGAGCCATCGGCCAATTCAAGGTGCACCACGCCGCCGTTACCGCCAATATTTTCGCGGCGGGCTTTGATGAATTCCAGGTATTCGTTCTCCGAGACTTTGAAATAGACATACACTGTGCGCGTGTCCGACAGCGTAGTAAGTTGTGTACCCTCGTCGATCAGGCTTCCCGACCTGTAAGGGATGCGGTTGATGGTTCCGCTAAAAGGGGCGCGGATGCGGGTGCGGGCCAGGTGAATGTTGGCGTTGGTCTGCGCGGCGTCCGCCTGCTCGATCTTGGCGCGGGCGGCCAGCAGATTCGCTTCGGCAACCTCCCATTCTATATTGGATATAATTTTCTTGTCCACCAGCAGTTTCAGGCGGCTCACGTCCAGTTCGGCGGCCTTTGCTTCGGCGATGGCACTCTGGTGCATGGCTTTGGCTTTGGCACTTTCCACCCTGTATTCTTCATCGTTGATACGGAAAAGCGTTTGGCCCTTTTTTACGCTTTCGCCCTCGTCCACGTAAATCTGCTCGAGGTACCCTTTGACCCTGGCGTAGATTTCCACGTTGCGATTGGCGTTGATTTGACCGACGTACTCACGCTGTAGGTCGGTCGTTTGTTCTTTCAGGCGAACGACGGGCAATTCCTGGACGGTGTTTGGAGCCGCCCGCTTGGCGGAATCTTCCTTGCTTTCGGCGGTGCAGCCCGTTATGAGTACGGCTGTAAGTAAAAAATTCAAAAATGGGTTCATGCAAGGAGTTGAGTTTTTTGGTGTGAAAGCCTGACTCGCCTATAAAACAACGAATATAGTAGAAGTGGATGGCAGTTTAATGTAGGAGATATTTTGATTTACTCACAAAAAAATCATTCCGCCGAAATTTTCAGCGGAATAAAAAATTTAGAGATGTACTCAGAAATCAGGAAATATTTACATGAATAAATTAGAATTATATACTGTACCCGAAGAAAACTGGGATGAAAAACAAAAAGGCTGAACTTTGAAGCGACGAAGCATCAAAACCAGCCTTTAAGGATGAAAGGAATCATCAAAGC
>JBBSUC010000016.1:0-103163 GCA_038235275.1 Cytophagales bacterium
GCCCGAGCAGATGCACCAGCAATCGGAGATAAAAATGCGCACCTATTAAGAAAAAAGGCCGCCGCAAGAATGAACCTGCAACGGCCGAAAATGGTAATCTAAATTAATCTCAAATCTGTATCGCTATTTTAGGACGCGACAGGGTAGGCACTTAGAGTCCGTACTCGTCTACTTTACGGTACAGGGTAGCAATTCCGGTTTCTAGCAGACGGGCGGTTTCGGCCTTGTTTCCTTTGGTGTGGTTCAAAACCTTCTGGATTTGCAGTTTTTCGGCGCTGTTCAGCGAAAAAGCCGACAAATTCCGCCCCGCTTCGGCGGGCAGACTGAATTCAAAAGGCAGCACGCTAGCTGAGAGCGGCTCGTTCCCGGCCAGAATCACGGATCGCTCCAAACAGTTCCTCAGTTCGCGCACATTGCCCGGCCATTGGTAGGCCTGTAGGGCGGTCAGAAATTCTGCTTCGTAAGTTAACGGCGGCTTTTTCATTTTGGCAAAAATTTCGGGAATGAAATGCCGAACGAGCGGCTCGATGTCAGCCACGCGCTCACGCAACGGCGGCAGATGCAAGGCAAAAACGTTGAGCCGGAAATAAAGATCGGAGCGAAAACGCTGCTGTTCGCTTTCAGTTTTCAAATCCTTATTCGTTTCGGCAATCAGTCGGAAGTCCGATTTAATCGGCTTGTTTTCTCCTACCCGAATGAATTCGCTAGTTTCCAGTACCCATAGCAGTTTGGCCTGCAAATCCAGCGGCATTTCACCGATCTCGTCCAGGAAAAGCGTACCACCGTTGGCTTCCTCTACGAAGCCTTTTGTGTCCTTCAAAGCGCCGGTGAACGCGCCTTTGACGTGTCCGAACAGTTCGCTTTCCAGCAGTTCGCGGCTGAACGTGCTGCAATTCAGCGCCACGAAATTCTTGCCCGAGCGAACACTCGCCTGGTGAATGGCCTGGGCAAAAACCTCTTTGCCCGTTCCGGTTTCGCCCGTCAGCAGCACCGTGGCGTCGGTGGCGGCCACCTTTCGGGCCAAATCCACCACGCGCCGCAACGCCGCCGACTGGCCCAGAATAGTGTCGAAAGAGTACTTCTCCCCTACCCTTTTTTCCAGATTATCTACCCGCTGTCGCAGCGCCATTTGCTCAATCGCGCGGTGAATGAGTGGAATAATCTTATCGTTGTCGTTGCCCTTGGTAATGTAGTTGAAAGCGCCGTGCTGAATGGCCCGCACGCCGTCGGGAATGTTGCCGTAAACGGTTAGCAAGATCACTTCCGACGAGGGCGCGGTTTCTTTTAGCTTCTTTACCAATTCCACGCCGTTGGCGTCGGGCAGTTTGACATCACATAGAATGACGTCGAAGGTTTTACCGCTCAGCATTTGCAGCCCCGCTTTAGCGTCGGCGGCTTCGTCTACCGCAAAACCCTCGGCCCGGATAATGCGCGCCAGCAGGGAGCGGAGTTTGTCTTCGTCGTCTATGGCCAGAATTTGTGCAAGGGCGGGTTTTCTGAAGGATTTCCTTATTCAAAGCGGGTTCTCATCACTTTGGCGCTCTAAATCTTTGTTTGCCAAAATGAAAAACCCCTCTTCGTCGATCGAAATGTAAACGTGCAGAGTTGGCCTAAGCCATCAGCCAACTTCCAACGGATGAGCCAGTTTAAGCCCGCTCTGCCCAATCAGAAGGCGGCATGCCCATCTGCTCGCGGAAGGCTTTTGAAAAATACGAGGCACTTTCAAAACCAGCCTGATAGGCAGTCTCTGCCACGGTGGCCCCTGCCTGCTGTAACAGTTCAGCGGCGCGGTAGATGCGGATGCTGCGGATGAACTCCGAGGTGCTTTGGTTCGTGAGGGCTTTCAGCTTGCGGTGCAGGTTGGAGCGGCTGATGTTCATGGACTCGCGCAGGGTCTCGATGCCGAAGTTGCTGTCGCTGCCCTGCGCTTTCACAATACCAATGGCTTTTTGCAGGAATATTTCGTCGAGAGAAGCCAGTGGTTCAGCCGAATCGTCCGAGGGGGTGGCCATCTGCCGGCTGTACTTTTGGCGCAGCAGTTCGCGCTGTTTCAGCAGATTCTGCACCCGCAGGCGTAGTTCCGTGCGGTGGAAGGGCTTGGTCAGGTAGTCGTCGGCGCCGAGTTCCAATCCTGCCAGGCGGTCTTCGAGGGTAGCCCGGGCCGTGAGCATAATGACCGGGATATGGCTGGTGCGCAGGTCGGTTTTGAGTTGTTGGCAAAAGCCGTAACCATCGAGTCGGGGCATCATCACGTCGCACACCACCAGATCAGGTATTTCAGCGAACGCCCGCGCGAGGCCATCCTGGCCATCAGCGGCTTCCATGACCCGGTAATGGCCCTCAAAGATGCTGCGCATGTAAGCGCGAAGATCGGGGTTGTCCTCCACCAGCAGCAGCAACGGGGCGTCGGAATTGTTCCTGGCTGGCGGAGCGGTTGTGTTGGGCGGCTGGATCGGTACTTCCAGAACCTGCTCCGGCGGAGCGAAATCCGCCGGAGCAGGTTCCTCGACCAGGTAATCCGCCCAGGTTCCGGCGTCGATAGGAACCGTTAGCGTGAAAGTAGTCCCCCGGCCGAGTTCGCTTTCCACCGCTATTTCGCCTTCCAGCGTCCGCACCAACTCGCTCACTAGCGCCAGGCCGATACCCGCTCCCTCGGCGTTGTGCTAGCCGGGGGTTTCCACGCGGTAGAAGCGGTCGAAGATGTGCGGCAGCCGCGCCGCCTCGATGCCGATGCCGTAGTCGCGTACTACCAGAGTCAGCCCGGTATCGGTGAAGTCCACCCGCACGGCCACCCGCCCGTTTTCGGGCGTGAACTTGAAGGCGTTGGACAGCAGATTGGTGACGATTTTTTTCCAACTTATCAGGATCGAAATAAGCCTCTCGGACGACTGATTTTTGCTCGTGGTTGAAAATAATGCTCCGGCTCTTGGCCAGCGATTCGAAGGAAGCCAGCAATTGTCGCAAGAAGATGGCCAGATCGGCGCGGACGATAGCTGGACGCAGTTTTCCAGCTTCCAGCCGCGAGAGGTCGAGCAACTAGTCGATCAGTGATTGCAGCCGCCGCACGTTGCGCTGCATGGCGGGGATCAGCGTCTCATTGGGTTGCCGCTGCCGCAGGTCTTCCAGCGGGCCGACCAGCATCGTAAGCGGCGTACGAAATTCGTGCGAAATATTGGCGAAGAAAGTGGTCTTTAGCGCGTCCAGTTCCCGGAGTTGCACGGCCTGCTCTTCTTTCAGCGTCATTCGCTGCTGGGCGTCTTCGCGCTGTCGTCGGTAATCAAGGATAATTTTGCCCAGAAACAAACCAAAGACGAAGATTTCAGCCAAAAACAAAAAGTAGGCGGCTGCAAAAACCCATTCAGCGTCGATGGTATTGACATCTCCCAGTACCATAAAGCAATAACTCCCTAACCCCAGCAGGAAAGGCACGGAATAGTACCAGTTGATTGGCAAACGCTTAATAACCGCGTACAGGTAAAGTCCCAAAATGAAAAACTGAGAAAACAAAACAAAGTACTGACTGGCCAGCAACCAATACCAGCGGTAATCGACTGCGACGACGCCCCCCATCACCAGCACGACGACGACGATGCCGTTCAGCACCGAACGCGCCAACTTCGGCAGCCGCTCGGGAGGAAGCAGAGCATTGACCACCACCGCGTACCCAATCGGGACGAAGTGGTAAGACAGGTAGTCGATGAGCGTGGACGCGTCGGGGTCATCGGTCACGACATCCCCCATCAGGCCCTGTATCCCCCAGAAACCAAGTGAACGCAGTACCAGCAGGAAGCAGTAGGCGCGGAAAGCTTTGTCCCGGACGGCAAAAATGGCCAGTAGCAGCACGAAGAACAGGCGCAGAAACACCATGCCGTTGGTAAAACTGAAATAAGAAGCGGCCCCTATCTTACGGGCAATCAGGGAAGACTCATCGTGGACATTGACCATCATCCGGTAGCCCCGTCGGCTCATGATGCGCAGGAAAATGGTCTGTTGCTGCCCCGGCGGCAGGTCGATGGCAAAGTAGGGCGATTATCCCTTGGTATTTTTGCGACCACGGGGTCTCAAGGTGCCATCGGACCGATAGCAATCGGCCCGTTCTACGGTGGGATTGTCCCACTTGATGTACCACTTGTCCCGCCGGGCATCCTGGTTGCGCAAGGTGATGCGGAACCAGAAGACATCGTTCGAGTACGGCAACGGAAAGTACGGACGGCCCACGGGCTGGAACGCCTTCCCCCGCACCTCAGCCAGCGACAAAGCCGATGACGTATCGACGAATTGGGCCAGTTGGGCGGAGATGACGAGTGGGGTATGGGTAGCGGAGTCCAACCGAAGCACCTGGCTCCGAGCCGTCAGCGAAAAAAGAATTAAAAGAGTGGTGATGAGGTAGTTTCTGGGCATAAAGCGGCCTTCTTCGCGGATGAAGTCATTCGAGTTCTAACGTTATTCCAGAGAGGGAGCAGGCTGGCCACCGCAAATCTACGGCGAATGCCAGATACATTACCGCAAAAAGGGTAACAATTTAAAAGAGAAAAAGGATACCTAGCCTTTTTGAAAAACTAACTTTGCATCAAAGTCAACTTTCGATAAAACCCATCATTATTTTCCAGCAGCGTTTCGTGCGTCCCACGTTCCACGATACGTCCCTGGTGCAGCACCAGAATTTCGTCGGCGTACTGAATGGTGCTGAGGCGGTGGGCGATGACCAGCACCGTGCGGTTTTGCATCAGCTGCGTAAGCGCTTCCTGCACCAGTTTTTCCGACTCGGTGTCGAGAGCCGAGGTGGCCTCGTCCAAAATCAGGATCGGCGGGTTTTTCAGGATGGCACGGGCGATGCTGAGCCGCTGCCGCTGTCCGCCGGAGAGTTTGGTGCCCCGGTCGCCGATGACAGTCTGGTAGCCCTCGGGCTGCTCCATGATGAAATCATGGGCGTTGGCAATGCGGGCGGCAGCCATTACTTCGGCTTCCGTAGTTTCTGCCCCAAAAGCGATATTGCTAAAGATGGTGTCGTTGAAAAGAATAGACTCCTGCGTGACGATTCCCATCTGCGAACGCAGCGAGGTGGGCGTGATCTGGCCCAAATCCTGCCCATCGAAAAGTATCTGTCCGGCAGTGGGTTCGTAAAATCGCGGGATCAAATCGGCCAGCGTGCTTTTACCCCCGCCTGATGAACCCACCAGGGCCACGGTCTTACCTTTGGGCATAGTAAAGTCAATGTCGCTCAGCACGGGAATCCCCGCTTCGTAGGCAAACGAAACGTTCTTCACTTCGATTTTTTCCAAAAACTTTGTAACGGAAATATCGCCCGGCTTCTCGGGAATCGTGTTCACCGCATCCACCAGTTCGAGCACCCGCTCGCCCGAGGCCAGGCCGCGCTGCGTGTTGCTGAACGCGTTGGAGATTTCCTTAGCCGGGCGCAGCACCTGGGAGAAGGTGATGATATAAAAAATGAACTCCGCCGCCGATAGTTCCGATTGGTTGGAAAGTACCAGCGAACCGCCATACAACAGGATAAAGGCCACAATGGTCACGCCCATGAACTCCGAGAACGGTCCCGCCATTTCACGCTTGTAAGCCATCGACTTGATGGCCCGGCGGTAGGCGTCGTTTTCCTGCCAAAATCGTTTTTTGATGAAACTTTCGGCGTTGAAACCTTTTACGACCCGCATCCCGCCGAAGGTTTCGTCCATCAGACTGATAAGCCCGCCCAGCCGCTCCTGCCCGGTGCGGGCGTCTTTGCGCATTTGCTTCACGATGTAAGCGATGAATGCTCCCGAAATTGGGAAGACCAAAAACGCAAAAAGAGTAAGCTGCACCGACACGCTGAACAGCACGACCAAATAGACAAGCAAAGTGAATACTTCCTTGAAAGCCGCCGAAAAGGTGTTGGCAATGGAGTTTTCGACTTCCTGTACGTCGGTCATTACGCGGGAGATGAGGTCGCCCTTGCGCTCGTTGGAGTAAAATCCCAGGTGCAAACCGACGGCGTTGTCGAACACTGCCTGCCGCAGCCGCGCCACCATGTTGACTTTGAAGCGTTCCAACACCCTTGCCGACAGGTACCGAAAAATATCGGCCAAAAACACGGAGATTACAATAATGCCGCACACAAACTGCAGTGCCCCCAGCCGTCCGTGTTCCTGCATGAACGTCCCGAAATAGTAGTTGAACAGTCCGCTCAGGTAGTCGATGCTAAGCGCCGGATCGGGAAGCCGCGTCATTTGCGCCGCCTCTGTGCTGCTCACCTGATTGAACAGCAGATTCAGCAGCGGAATAAGCAAGGCAAAGTTCAAAATTCCAAATAAACTTGCCAGCAGCGAAGCAAAGAAAAAGGGAACAATGTACTGCCCGAGCGGCCGGGCGTATGAAAGGAGTCGCCAGTAAACTTTCACTTAACAATCCAAATATTCCGATAAAGAACATCGTGGCCTTCGGCCTGGAGCTTGATGCCGCCGGGAGTGTCGGTGATGCCTTTGCCACCGTCGTTACCGCCGTCGATGCCTGAGTTGGGGCCGCCCCACACCTGACTGATGGGTTGGTTGTCGTGGACCTTTTTGCCGTTGAAGTACATCGTCACCATCGCGGGCTTTGTCTTCTTGCCGTCTTCGAAGCGAGCGGCCTTAAACTCGATGTCGTAGGCGTTCCATTTGCCCACGCCGTTGTAGGCGTAATAGGGCGAGGGCGTCTCGTTGATGACCGCTCCCATACCGTGGCTCGTAGTGTCGCCGTCGACGACCTGAATTTCGTAGCGGTTTTGTAAATAGACGCCGCTGTTGCCGCCGGGCTTAGAAATGTAGAATTCTACGTGTAGCCGGAAATCCCGGAATTTCTCCTTGGTCACAATGTCCGCCGCGCCGTAGAGGCCGCCCGCCGCCGCCGGGTCGTTGGTATTCATAACCGTCCCCTTATCCACGGGGTCCTTTACAATGGCCCACTTAATAGGTGGCTCGGCTTGGAAGCGCGGTCCCTGCCAATATTCCCACTTATCGAGCAGCATTTTTTTGGAGCCGTCGAACAACACTTCGGCTCCTTTGGGTGGCTTGGTTCCCACGCCGATTTGGGCAAAGAGCACGTAGTTACCCGAGAGCATTGGTAGAACGACAGCTAAAATCAATAAGGATATTATTTTTTTTGAATTCATAATTTTTGTATCTGGATTTGTATCTTGAAATAATATTAACGCGAACTATGAGATAAATTAAGCAGCGATGGCCCACTGTGGCTCACCGCCCTGTATCAATCTGTCGCTGATGTCGACGTAGGCCATCGGCTTTCGGTCATAAAATGAATAGGCCACCAGCGAGGCGTAGACGTTGACGAAGGCGTTGACCTCCGACCTGTGCCTTGTGTGCTCCATATTACAGACCGACTTCGTCTGGCCGATGACCGTCTCGACCAAGCCCCGCTTCTTTGCGTAGCGTTTGGCGGCCAACGGCCAGTCGGCCCTGGCCATCCCCTTGCGGGGCTTGGCCGCCAGCAACAGCTCACCCTGCCGCTCGAGAAAGTCCTTCTTCTGGGTGTTGAGCAGGTAGCCTTTGTCGCCGAAGACCCAGCCAACCAGGTCATGGGTCAGTTGGTGAAGCACCTGCAGGTTGGAGTCATGCGTGCTACCACTAGTGATGTGGACGATTTGGCCTAGGTAGTTGATTGACAAATGCACTTTCAGCCCGTAGAACCAGCCCACGCTGGTCTTTCCCCAACTGGCGAAGCACTTCATGGTGCGGTGCTGGTGCACCCGCTTGGGATGGCAGGCGGCCAGGGTTGTCGAGTCGACGTAGTAGATTCCAGTCCGAAGGCTGCGCCCGCAGCGGTCGGCCAGATAAAGCATCATGGGAATCAGCGTGCGCGGTATGAGGGCTACGAAGCGGTCGTAGCTGACCAGGTCAGGGAAGTCCCGGCGCAGGTCCTGGCAGACGTGAATCGTGTAATAGACCTTGAAGTTCTTGTAGGGGCTGAGGTGGTAGTGGATCAGGATAGTCATTAATTTCGCTTAGCGTGAGTTGGCTGGAATGGAGCTTCTTGTAAGAAGCCGCAGTGGCGCAAGGCTTTGGCCAGTAATGAGCGCTGCGCCTTGCAAAAGTCATCGACATCGACACGGCCCGCCGCAGCGGTAAATTTCGACTAGCATGTGAGTTGGGGAGGTTAAGTTTTGTTTGGATCGCTCGGCTCGGGCCGCCTCGCTCAAAACTAGCTTTTGCGGCCCACATGCTATCCAATGGCCCTTTTCTAAGTTTTAAATCCCATAGTTCGCGTTAATATTAACTATACTCATCCAAATTGCCGAGGAAAACTTCGGAAGCCATAAGGAATCGGACACCAAACCGCCGACGACTTCCGGGATTAAAAGCAAATAGCAGACAGAGATAGTGCCGACTTGCCAACACGCAGCTATACGCCTAGCAATTTTCCCTGAGCATCCTGACAAATTCGTACTCGTAGGTCTTGATTGCTGCCAACAACTCGTCCAGTTCCTTTTTTTGGGAGTGGTTTTTGTCGGCTCCGTAAAGTTCATCGGCACGTTGAGAAGCGCGGGCGTAATCGTCTTCATTTTCAATTTCCATGGATAATCATTACATAGCCGCAGTTCAAATTTTTAATTTACGACGGTATCCAAATTTTCAGTAAAAGAAGATAATTTTTTCAAGGAGAACAAATAACTTTGGTTTTTACCCCCGGAAATACTCCCAGCGGATCAAACGCCTCCTTAACGGCCACTTAATTGTATTGGAATGAAATTTTTTAACTTTTTAACGTTACGCACGGTTACGATAATAAATATCCTTTGTAGACTTAAATTTTGACGGCCCACAAACCAAAGTGTTCATGGGAACGTAGGTTGCCGCCAAAAGGCTTGCTGGGGTGGCAAAATGATCATTCTGACGGTCGTGTCTACTGACAAAATGCATAATTGTAAATTTTAAGTTATATTCGTTAGGAAGTCTCAATTATTATAAGCTATATTGGGAATCCAAACTTTGTCACCGCGCAAAAGCAATCCTGTTTATGAACGATTCTTTGCAACCTCACTCGCGTCAACCTTCCCGCTTGGTTTACCTGTGCGGCCTTTCAGATGCCCTGCACCGGGACTTTTGCCAGTACTTCCGCGAGTCCATCGAAGATTGTGAACTGCGGGTCTTCAATCTGGAAGACGGGCTACGGACGGCTATTTTGCAAAGCCCGACCTTTCTCTTTGTTTACGTCGAAACGGATGACCACTTGGCCCGTGTTTCTGCCGAGTTAGCCTTCCTGCGGTGCAAGTTGCCCCAGGTTAACCGCATTTTGATATGTTGCCCCCAACTGAAGGACAAAAGCCGCCTCGACGAAGTGAGCCTGGACGGTATTTTGACGAGCGACGCCAAACGATCCGACCTTATCGCCTGCATCAATAACGTCGACCGGGGACATCGTTACGTACACCCCGGTTTACGTCGGGGTCTTGCGGACGTTCCAGCTTTGCCCGACACAATTACCGATAAGGAGGAGGAGATTCTGAAATATATTTCGATGGGAATGCAAAACCTCCAAATTGCTGATATGATCCATATTAGCCGACATACCGTAAAGAATCACAAATCGAATATGGTGGAAAAACTTGGCCTTTCCGGCACCACCGAGTTATACAAATTCGCGATTCAGCACTGTGGCGACATAGTGCCGGAACCCGAACCGTTCGATAACTAAGTACAATATACTAGTGACAAATAGCTATTTTCCTATTTTTTAACTTCGCCTAATATCTAATATTTGCGGAGTTAAACGATCGGGAACCTGTGAAGGCGATACAACGGTTACTGCTACCGTGACGTAATATCTAACTATTTGCGGACTATTTGCGGAGTTAAACGATCGGGAACCATCTCTTTACCTAAAACAATTTAATTAATTTTTTACCAAAAATGAAAACAAGTATGAGCAACACAAAGAAAAAGTACACTAAGCCAGTCCTGAATGTCAAAGGCAGCGTTCAGAACCTGACACTTGCCGGCGGGTCGTTCTCCACGGACGCACCAGCGGGTGGAACCTCCAGCAACGGCCCATTCGGAGGGTAAGTGGCTTTGGGAAAGTTGGAAACGGATGAGGTCTGTTTCCAATTTTTTTACACTTACCAGTTTATTTTTATAATTTAACAAACAAGTAGTATGAAAAAAATTATTTTATCGGCGGGGATGCTGATCGCGATTGCGACGGTGTCCTTCGCCCAGAACAACACCAGTACGCTGAATCAGACGTTGGGTGCCCGTAATACGGCCACTATGACGCAGTCGGGCCAGAACCTGAATGCCGTTGTCAATCAGGCGGGTACGCAAACCACCGACAACAGCGCGACAATCGAGCAGACAGGGCGGGCGAGTACCGCTGTCATCATTGAGCGCGGTAAGTTTCAGGAAGTATTCATCAGGCAGGACAATACTGCTACGGGCGGTCATCAGGCTAACGTGAACATTCTCGACGCCGCCAGCCAGAATAACAGCGTGGACGTAATCCAGTCGGGCAAACTGATGGAAGCCAACATCGACTTGGAAGGCGACGGAAACGTGGTCACTTTCATGCAGAGTGGCGACAAAAACCGAGCCGAACTGATCATGAACACCAGCCTGCTCAACGACGACAACAGCGTTTCGATCACCCAAATGGGCAATCGCAATCAGTCTTCTGTCGAAGTGAACGGCGACCGGAACACGGTGAGCATCGACCAGCGCGGCTTAGACAACAGGATCGGAGCTTACATGGCTGCGGGCGTCAACTCCGTCGACTTCATTCCCGGTCCACCGGTTGGCCCCGTGACGATCGTAGTCGCTTCCGCCAACTTGACCGTTCCGTCGGGCATCCTAGTCGAGGGCGACGATAACTCCGTCACCGTGACTCAGGGAGCCAATACGCGCGACAACCAGGTGGCTATCAACTTAAGCGGCAACGCCGACAACAACTCGGCGACCGTCACGCAGTCGCAAAACGCCGAAGACAACGTAGCCGCCATTTTAGTCGATCCTAACCAGGACGGAAACACGGCGGTGATCACGCAGGCGGATAATGCCATGAACAACGAAGCGGGCATCCACCAGCAGGGCGACAACGACATGGCGACGATCATCCAGGCGGGCAACGGCAACGCCGCCCTCATCGTGCAAAAGATAAACACCACGGTCGGCAGCAACAAGGCCTTCATCAGCCAGCCTGGCTCCAATAACGAAGCATACATCCAGCAGGATGGAACCCGGGGCAGCAACGCCACGATCTACCAGTTTCAGGATGGCGGTACGGTAGCCGTTTACCAGACCGCTCAAGGTGAACATTCGGCCACGATCACGCAGGATTCCGACATTGCTGGTGCCCGGCTGATCCTCCAGCAAAACGGTAGAGCCAACACGGCCAATCTGGTGCAGACGGACATCAACTTCACCGCTACGGACGTCGAGATCATTCAAAATGGTCAGAACAACACGGTAAACGGTCTTACCAACCCCGGTAACCAGCGGATCGTCCAGAACGGTAACGGCAACGTAGCCTCCTACTAATTCGGACGGTTGATTGTCACTAGTTTAAATCGAGAAATTTCATTCCTACCAGAAACATTATGAAACGAATACTCTTAATAGTAGGTCTCGCGTTCGGCTGCTCGTCAGTTTACGCGCAGATCGTCCAGATCGGCGACGGTAACTCGTCGCAAATCTTGTCGGGTACCACTACCAATCCGGCCAGCAATATCAGCGTTCTGCAGCTTTACGGCAACATCGCCGAAGGAATGCAGGGACCGGATGTCAACGCGCCGGGCCAGGAACTCACCATCACGCTGCGTCAGCGTAACATCGGTGCCGTTTCTCCGACTCTCTATAACTTCTACCGGGTGATGCAGGCGGGGTCCAACAACGACATCGTGGGCGACCAGTTGGGATATAACAACAAAGCGTCGGTGACACAGAGCGAGTTCACGACCAACGGCCAAATTACCACCAGCCAGTCGGGTAACAACAATGGCACGATCATTCGGCAGACCAGCGGTTCGGCCTATACGGCCATAACCCGCCAGGGCCCCGTCATTCCTGTCGGTGCGTTCGACAACCCGCCGACTGCCGGTTTTTTGACCAATACGATTAGAAACACCATCACGCTCGATCAGGTGGGACAAGCGGGTTCGGCCGACATCGTGCAGGCGGGTAGCTATTCCCGCTTCACGGGAATTCAGAGAGGCGGTACGCCTTTCCAGCCCAATACGCTGACCATACGGCAGGATAATCTGTCGGCCATCGATGTGGATCAAGATGGGGTGAACAACGACATCGACATCCGGCAAGATGGCTGGCAGTACGCCCGGGCGACGCAAGGTGCGGCGACAGTGCGCAACCGGATCGACATCGACCAGGGAGCCAATCGGCTGGAAGACACCAAGAACACAGCGATCGTTGCCCAAAGTAGCGGCGACAGCAACATCGCCACGGTGGACCAGTCGGCAAGCACTGCCCGGGAAAACCACACGCGTATCACCCAAATGGGTACGCGAGATGGGGCAGGTACTAACAGCGAAGTGGACGTCCTCCAAACGGGCAATTCCGGCCGGGTCATCGTTACCCAGGATATCCTGACCAACAACAGCGACGTGATCATCGAGCAGTCCAACGCCCGATTGGGCGAAGGAAGCTACGTGGAAGTGGGACAAAGTGGCCGTACGAACGAGTTCAATACGAATCAGGACGGCAGCCTGCACATTATCTTCGGTACGCAAAAAGGCCAGGATAACTTCACTGGTATCGATCAGACGGGTCAGAAAAACCGGGCGGACGTAACGCAGAACGGTTCCGACAACTTCATCGATATCGCGCAGGCCAACGAACCTTCCGGAGGTATCGGTAACCGGGCCACCGCAATTCAGGGGGCCGGCACTTCCGATAGCAATATCGACATCAACCAGAACTTCGACGAAGGCGACGATAACGTAGCCACCGTGGAGCAAACTCGGGGCGACGAAAACTCCGCTACGGTGGATCAGTACGAGCAGAATACGGCCACCGTTACGCAAAGCGGTACGAAGGATATCCCTTCTGGCACATCGAGTACGGTCGATATCGATCAGTCGCAAAGCACGGGGGGTGAGGCTACGGTCACCCAGGCCAACGGAACTTTTGGTAACGCGGTCCTCATTTCTCAGGAAGAGAAGAACAATACGGCGACGGTGAACCAAACCGCCGGACGCCTGAACGCGGCGTTGGTGTTTCAAACCGACGACAACAACATGGCGACGGTGAACCAAGCGGGTTCGGAATACAATCCGGGCGGTACGGCTAGTACCGTTGTTATTAGCCAGGATGGCACGAATGGTACGGCAACGGCTACGCAGGCCGCCGGTACGCTGGGCGGTACGATCACGATCATCCAGGACGAGGAGCGCAACGTAGCGACGGTGAATCAAACGGCGGGTGCGTTGAATAACGCATCCATCAGCCAAATCGACGACGACAACACGGCCACCATCAACCAGGCGGGTACCCGCGACGCCATCTCGGGCGACCAGAGCTTCGTCACCATCAACCAGAGTGGCACGATGAGTATGGCGACCGCCACGCAGGCGGCCGGCACCCAGGGCGGCACGATCGATATCAACCAGGATCAGGAGCGCAACATGGCAACGGTGAATCAGACTGCCGGGCGCCTGAACGATGCTAACGTCAATCAGACCGAAAGCGATAACACGGCCACCGTAAACCAGGCCGGCTCGGAGTACAACCCGACGGGCGTAGCCAGTTCGGTTACGATCCAGCAGGACGGTACGTTCGGCCAGGCTACGGCCACGCAGGCGGCCGGTACGTTGGGCGGAACGATCAATATCGAGCAGGACGAGGAGCGTAACATCGCCACGGTCAATCAGACGGCTGGTCGGCTGAACACCGCTTTGGTTTCCCAGACGGACGACGACAACACGGCTACCGTCAATCAGAGCGGTACGGCGGATGCTGGTTCCGGTGATCCGAGCGTAGTAGTCGTCATTCAGGATGGTAAGAGTGGAAACGTTGACCTCACGCAATCGGCTAACGGAAGCACCGTATTGGCTACCCAGTTCGGCGGCAACGACAACGATCAGACTATTACCCAGGCCGGTCGCGCGAATCTTGCCATTACTTTCCAAAATGGCGATCAGAACATGATCGACCTCACTCAATCGGGTCAGGAAAACACGGGTAACATCATCCAGAGTAACCTTCTCAACGCCGATGATCCGGCCAACGGGCCTTCGATGCACGAAGCGACGCTGGTTCAGTCGGGAACGATCAATGAGGCGGCCATCGGCCAGGCGGGACTGGGCAACACGGCGGCCTTGACCCAGGCGGGCCAGGAGAACTTCGCCAGCACCGTCCAGTATGGCAGCGGTAACGAAGCAACCACCAACCAGACCACGACCGGACGTAATAATACGGTGAACATTACCCAGGGTCGGGTGAATGGCGGTGCCGCCGGCAACCTTGCCGCCGCCCGCGCTACCCGCGACGCGACCAATGTTGTTTTCGCAATTGCCACTTTCACGGATGCCGAAGTGCTTCAGTCGGAAGACAACGTGGCGACGGTCAATCAAACGGCGGGTGAAAATCAAGTGGTGAATCTGATTCAACGCGGCGATATGGAGACCGCCACCATCGACCAGTCGGGTTCCGACAACCGGAACCGGACGCGTCAGGCGGGTGAAATGGACGTGTTGAATTCGACCCAGACGGGTTCGCAAGGTCTGGTAGTCGTGACCCAGTACGGTGAGGAGTCCGAAATGGGCAACGATGCTACGATCAATCAAGGCGGTAGCAACAACACCATCGATGTGGGCCAGATCAAGTTCGGCAACATGGCGATGGTCACCCAGACGCAATCGGCCAGCAACAACAATCTGCTTCCCGGCAGCATCGTGCGGCAGGTGGGTGAGGACAACGACGCAACGATTACCCAGAGTGGCAATCGTGGAAACGTGACTGTAATCCAAGGAACCCTGGACGACGGTAGCGGTCCCCTCGACTTTACGGCTGGTGCGCTGGCTGGTACGGGATACGATCCTGCCGGCAACGATGCTTTCCGCAACACGGCGGAAGCGACTCAGGGCGGTCTTGACAACGCAACGGGAATAGTGCAGGAAGGCAACGACGGCATGGCGACGACCAACCAAATGGGCAATGACAATACCATCGGTATTCGTCAGTTGAACGTAGGTGCTGTTCGCTCGACCAACCTTGTGGCCATGGCTACGCAGGAAACCGGCGTTCGCAACTCGCTGATCGATATCCAGCAGTCGGGTAATATGAACGAGGCCACGGCCACGCAGAGCGGCACGGGTGCCAACAACGTCATCAACCTGACGCAGCGTAAGGACAAGAATACCGCTACGCTGACGCAGGATACCGGTGAGGACAACGTGATCAATGTTCGCCAAAATCCCGATAACTTCGGCACGACGGGCGGCATGGTGCAGATCACCCAGACGGGTGGTAGCGGCAACGAGGCGCGTTTGATTCAGACGGGTTACGAGAACACGCTGACGCTTACGCAAGACGGTGACCGCAACATTCTGCGGCTGGACGGAGGTACCCCCTTCGCCACCCAGGGCGGCCACAACAACTCGGCCACGCTGATGCAAATGGGCGAAGATAACATCATCAACTTCCAGCAGTCAGGAATGATGAACACCGCCACGATCACGCAATCGAACCTCGGTGGCGGAATCTAACCCGTTGGATGCGAATCCAATTACCGCTAACCTGGCGGGATGAATAAACGCGGCATGGAGACCGACGCCGGTAGTGGGGTCGGTCTCCCTTTTTATTTTGAAACAAACCAATCGTCTAGTAGCCTTATGAAAAATTTAATCATCATCCTGGGATTGGTCGGTTCCGCCACGGCGGCCTTTGGCCAAACTCCCGCCAAACCATCACCCATCGTGCAGAAAGGAAACAACAACGTCGTGAAGATGGAAATAAACAGCATTGACCGCGACACGCTGGATCGGAAAACCCGCATCATCTCCCAGCACGGGGACAACCAAATCCATATCGAGTCCGATAGCCCCCTCGACTCCCTGCGATCCACCCTGGAAAATATGGCTGTCGAGCAGCGGGGAAAAGGCAATGTTGTGTCGGTGCAAAGTAATGGTGGCAAGGGTAATAAAGTCACCGTGACTCAGTCGGGATCGGGCAATACCGTGTCGATCAAACAAAACTGAGAGAGCGTGGCGTAACTTTTTTGGATAAATCCGCAAGTTCCTTACCTTTGCGCATCTATCGGGCGAAATAGGACGTAACCGAATGTGGCGGAACAGTCAACCATTCTTAGCAATGAAAAAAATAGCAGGTATTTTCTTGGTTTTACTAGCGGTGCAAGCCCAGGCGCAGCAGCTTTCCAGTTCCCCGGAACTCACCGTTCTGACGAAATCCGACCTGATGGTGCAGAGTGTGCTGAATAGCGCCTCCTCCGTACAGGTGTCTGAGATTACAAGTTTTCAGCACGGCAACGCCAACCAACTGCGGCTGAATCCGCAAATGGGCGAAAACCAGATTCAACTCGTACAACAGGGGAGTTTCAACAACATGGATTTGCACCTGACCGGTGAGCAAAACAACTACCAGTTCTCCCAATTGGGAAATAGAAACGACTTGCAGATCAACAATCTGCAGGCCAACGACAACACCTTGCAAATAACGCAGCGCGGCGACGGCAACCAGCTTATCGACAATGGATCGGGTTTACTGAGTCGGCCCATGCGGATCGAGCAGAGTGGAGGAATGAAAGTGCTAATCAATGGGCAGTAGGAAAAGTTCACTTAGCCTGTTTGTTATAGTATTACTGGCGGGAGTGTTGAATGGTAGCGTGGTGTGGGCGCAAAGCGTGGAGGAGGCGTACGATGAAACGATAGTCGTACCCCTCGAGCAGAGCATTTCCTTCGAAGGCTCTTCAGGCATCTTCCTGCTTGATGAAACCCGCACCAAAAACGGTCGGGACTTCTATGAATACCTTTACCAGCAATGGCTTTCCATTCAATCGGATACCACGGTCATTTCCCCCACCGCCTTCACGGACATTGGGGAGGAATTGACGGTATCCATCGAAGAACAGCCGGTTCCGGGTGGAATCGGCACCTCTACAGTGGTATCGGTTTCGGTGAACGATGTCATGATCTACCAGCAGTTTCTCCAGCCCAGGCTTGGGGTGGTGGAGCAAATGGCCCAGGATGCATCGGCCGTTTTGACGCAGTACATTCAGAATTATCAAGAATTTCAGAAACAATTGGGTAGTGAGGACCAGCAGGGTAGCGGTATTTTTTAGCGAATCGCTGACTCGCCCCCCTCTTTTTATCGTATGAAAAAGCTTATTTTATTCGTCGTATTCGTTGTGGCAGGGTCAGCGGCTACCCAAGCCCAAAACCTTACCTACCGTCCCCAGAACCCCGCCTTTGGGGGCAACACTTTCAATTACCAATGGCTTCAGAGTTCCGCCACGGCGCAGGACAAGTTCAAGGACCCCACCGCCAAGGACGCTTTCTCCACCCGGAATAACTTCAACACGCAGACTAACTCGCTGGACGATTTCTCGGCTTCCTTGAGCCGTCAATTACTTAATCGCATCACTTCCCAATTGTTGGATTCTCAGTTTGGTGAGAATGCTCTACAGGAAGGCACCTTCCAGTTTGGTGATTTGCGCGTGGACGTCAGCAACGGCTCCGATGGCGTCAACATCCGCATCGTGGACGGCAAAGGAGGGGAAACCGTGGTAACGGTTCCCTATTTCTGACGCCTAATCAAATTTTCCCTCCTTCGATAGCTTACCGTTTTTTTGACAATAATGCATCTGAAAAAGTATTTACTCAGGCCCAGCCTGATTGCCGTGGTAGCGATGTTGAACGGTTGCCGTGCGTACTATCACCAGCCGACGACCCTCCATTCTGCCCGTTTGGGCGAGCAGACCTCCCTGACGGAGACACTCCGCTCCCTGCCCCCGCCCAAAGAGCCATTGGCTGCGGCCGTGTACAAATTTCGGGATCAAACCGGGCAGTACAAACCCGCCGAAATCTCCAATTTCTCCACGGCCGTCACGCAGGGGGCCACGAATATCCTGCTGAAGGCGATGGAGGACAGCAAG
This sequence comes from Cytophagales bacterium, assembly GCA_038235275.1. Classification (GTDB taxonomy): domain Bacteria; phylum Bacteroidota; class Bacteroidia; order Cytophagales; family Spirosomataceae; genus Persicitalea. The sequence continues at coordinate 18,103 of JBBSUC010000016.1, forward strand.
TGGTTTCTCAACATCGAGCGGGAGAACGTCAGTAATCTGCTGAATGAGCGCAAGATTATCCGGTCGAGCATGACGCAGTACAACAACACCAACGAGTTGCTACCACCCCTGCTGTTTGCGGGGATGATCATCGAAGGCGGCATTGTGTCGTACGATGCCAACATTATCACGGGCGGTGCCGGTCTCCGCTACTTCGGCGCGGGCGGTTCCACCGAGTACCGGCAGGACCGGGTGACGGTGTACCTGAGGGCCATTGCTACGCGCTCGGGCAAAATCCTGAAGACCGCCTATGCCTCCAAGACCCTCCTGTCCCAATCGGTCAACGCCAGTTTGTTCCGGTACGTGCGCTTCAAGCGAATCTTAGAAGCGGAAACGGGCTTTACTACCAATGAACCTTCGCAAATGGTCGTTACCGAGGCCATCGAGAAGGCTGTACAAGTGTTAATTCTGGAAGGAATTAAGGATAACCTGTGGAGTGCCGACGAGAAGTTTGCCGAACAGACGCAAAAGCAACTGGCCGACTACGAAGCGGAAAAAACGGAAATCGCTGGTACCGATATCTACGGAATCACTAATGCCACCGAGCGGCCCCGGCTGAGCGTCACGCCCTACGTTTCGCTGCTGCGGCTGAACGGCGACTACGCGGTACGGAGTTGGAAACCGGGTTACGGTCTGAACGTCAACTATAACATTACGCCCCAATGGGGAATCCAGGCCAACGGATTCATGAGTTCATTTTCCTCTTTCACCGTCGACCGCTCGTTTACCCTGGACCGCAACTGGCGCAATGCCGACGCGTCGGTGGTGTACCTGGCGTTGCCTTTCCAACGCTATTCGCCCTTTTTCAGCTTGGGCGGGGGTGAGTCGCAGACCGCCACGGGTAGCGGTTTTTCCGAAAATCTCAAGTCATTTGCTTACGCCAAGGCGGGTACGGGCTTAGAGGCGCTCGTAAGCAAACGGATCGGGTTCCGGGTCATGGCCGACTACTACCTAATGGCGAACGACCTGGTGGACGATGTGGCTAACGGTCAGTTGAACGACTCCTTCCTGCGTCTCTCGGCGGGTATATCCCTGTACATTGGTCGAGGGTCCAGAAAGCGGTCTGTGATGGCACCCGCCATGAACCAGGTCAATCCGACTAATTGAGTCTCCCCCTTTAATTTCGTCAAGGAATTTTCAAAAATAATACCAATCCCTGTTATTCATGAATTTCAAGTACAATCATGTAGTCCTTTTCCTGGTGGCCGCCCTGTCGGTAGCGTGGCTGGGTTCCTGCACCGAGGATGTGTTCGTCACGCCCAAGGTTTTTGGCAAGATCTCGGGCAAAGTTATCGACAACGTCACCAAGCAACCGCTATCGGGGGTTCTGGTCAAGCTCAACCCCTCGGGCAGAAGCCTACAGACGGATACGACCGGCACCTTCCAGTTCGACAGCCTACTCGCGGGAAAATATACGATCAGCGCGGAAAAGAAGTCGCTATTTACCGAATACGTCACGGTGGAAGTTACCGAAATACAGAATAACTTTATTACGATCTATATGTCGGAGGACATTAAGTCCAACCGCGCCCCGACCAAGCCGACTAATCCGAAGCCCGCCATCGGAACCGCCGTGGGTGACGTGAACAACGTGCTGCTGAGTTGGACTGCCACCGACCCGGACCGCGACACGCTGCGGTACGACGTCTATCTTTTCAAAGAGGGTACCTCGCCCGGTACGCCTTACGCCGCCAATTTCAACAACGACACGCTCATTGTAAACAACCTGGAGTACGACAAAACTTACTACTGGCAGGTGGTGGCCAAGGACAAGCGAGAATCGGTGTTCAGCGAGATATGGACATTCACCACGCCGAAATTCCCCGCGCTGAATTATGTGTTTGCCCGCGCAGAGGGGGGGAGCTACCAGATTTATGCCGCCAATGACGACAAGACAATTGTGAAACTCACCAGCCAGGGCAGCAACTGGCGGCCGGTCGTGAGTCCCGATCGGGAGAAAATTGCCTTTATTTCCAATCGGACTACGAGCCTGCACGTCTATATCGTCAACCGCGACGGAACGGGCCTGCGGAAGGTGACGACCGTACCTGTGGCCGGACTTATGCCTTTGGACTTGTCGATCAGCTGGGCCAACAACGGCTCCAGGATTATTTACCCCGCCAATAACAAGCTTTTTTCGATAGAGACGGACGGAACCGGCAGGGTCGAGGTGGCCAGCGCGGCGAACGGACGGCAGTTTGCCGGGGCCGACTGGAACGAAGCCACCAAAGCCATCGTGGCTCGGACGACCGGAGAAAGCGTATACGACAACGAACTTCTTTTGATTCGGAGCGACGGTTCTAAGGAAAATCTTCTGAATTCCTCCCGGCGCGTAAGCAATCCGGTGCTTTCCATCGACGGCGGGGAGGTCTTGTTCTCAATGGACACAAACGATTTCAGAAATGAGCAGGGAAGGCAGATAGACGCTCGAATTTTCGAGCTTTATTTGCCCGGGAAAGGGCTGCAAGACCTTTCCAGTATCGTGGGTAATAACAATAACACCGGCTCGAAACCGGGCGGCACCAACGACCTCGACCCCCGATACTCGCCCAACGGCCAAGGCATCATTTTCACCAACGTCATCAACGACGACCAGTCGATCCCCGCCCTGTACACGGCTGACCTGTCCGGCAGGTCGCGAACCAAGATTATCAGTAACGCCGAAATGGGTTTCTGGCGCCAGCAGTAAACCGACAGTTGCCATGAGCGGTATCGTAGGGATGATCCGGTGGGATGGTCAGCAAGCCGACCCTGATCTGGTTTGGCGCATGGCCGGGCGCATCCAACACCGGGGAGCCGACGGAATCACCCGCCTGCACCGGGACGGGATATCGGTGGCTTACCTTCACCTCAATGTTACGCCCGAGTCGTTTTACGAAGCCCAGCCGCTGATCAGCCACCGGGGTAACATCCTGCTGGCCGACGCCCGGATCGACAACCGCGAGGAACTGCTGGATCAACTGGGATTGGCCGATGGCACGGAAGAAGATAGCATTCCCGACAGCCGCCTGATTATGGCCGCCTACGAGAAATGGGACGCCGAATGCTTGGATCATCTAGTGGGTGACTTTGCCTTTGCAATTTGGGAACCCGCCACCCAAACCCTCTTTTGCGGACGCGATCATTCCGGGGTGCGTCCGTTTTTTTATCATCACATGTCGGGAGAGTATTTTCTGTTTGCTTCGGAAATCAAGGCATTGTGGGCGTTCGATGGCCTTGATAAAAAAATAAACGACCGCCATACGGCCAATTACCTCGCGCACTGGGGGCAATTCAACATTTACCAGCACACCACTTTTTACGAAGGGGTGAACAGCCTCCCCCCTGCCCACTGCCTGACGGTCGATCAACGACGGCTCGAAGAAAAAATGTACTGGACGATCGATCCGAAACAGTACGCGTTCGGCAGCGATGAAGAATACCTGGCGGCCTTTGAAGAAACGTTTCTGGAAGCAGTACGGTGTCGCATCAGGACACCTTTTGGGGTGAGTTCTTTCCTGAGCGGCGGACTGGACTCGTCGTCGGTAGCGGCTGTGGCCAGTACGTTCCTGAGTAAAGAGGGCAAAACCCTCGATACCTACTACATCGACACTCAAATGGAAGAAACCTCCGAACGGGAGTATGTCCTGCCTTTCCTGGCGAAGCATCCGGTCAGCCACCGGGAAGTCACGATCGAAGGCGAGTATTACGAAAACCTAGCGGAGGTGGCTGTGGTCACCGACATGCCGGAAATGTTTTCCCTGAACTACAAGCACTTTCTGCCCGTGCTGCGCGGCGTCTCCCGAGCCGGTAGCCGGGTGTTGCTGACTGGCAGCGACGGTGACACAGTGGTGGGCTACGGCACGGACTACATCTACGAGGCTGTGGCCCGGGGCGACTGGCGGGAAGCCGCCCGGCGGCTGGGGCAGTCCAACGACCGGCGTGAATACGTGAAGGCGTACGGTTCGAAGGCGGGCGGCGAGCGGCATTCCCGAGTGGTTTCCCGGATGCTGCTGGGCGTCCTGCCTGGAATGTACGGTCCGAGGCGGGCGAAATGGGAGTTTCTCAAAGGTGCGCTCTATTACTTGCGAATTCCGCCCCGATACCTGCTGGACATCTTGTCCGAGAAATTTTCCCGCCAACTGATCGCGCCCATCGATTATGCCGTCGACCCCAAGTTAGCGAAGCAGGTCATGCCCTTTATGAAAGCAGGACCCGAACACCACCCGACCACCAACCTGTTGATGAACCGGGGGATGCTTTTTCAGATGATGAGTGAAATCAGCGAATACTATGACATCATTGGGGCGCATCACCAAATTCAGATCTGCCACCCATTCTTCGACAAACGGCTGATCGAACTGTGCCTGTTCATTCCCCCGCGCCTCAAGTTCTACGAAGGCTTCGGGCGCGGCCCCTTACGCGCCGCCATGCGGGATTTGTTGCCGGAAAAACTCCTACAGCGAAAAAGCAAGATCGATTTCACCAATTATGTCAACGGGCAACTGGACGATATGGAGCGCAGTCCCCACGAATTCATCGAGGAAAATAAAAGCCTCTTGGATGGGTACGTCGTCTCCAACCGCCCGCCATCCGAATCCGCAGACGGCTTATCAGCCGAGAATAAAACCGAATGGCAGCGGCTGCACCACCGCATCCTGTACTTTCTGCAATGGCGCAAAGCGCAGGGAATTTGATACAGATTTGGCTTATTCTTAAATTTGGCAAAATCTAAGAATAAGCCAAAATCCTGACCATCGCCATGCCGATTTTCCTGCTCACGGTGCTGGGCGAGAAACTCTACGGCTGGCTCCGCTTCCGTCATCATTTTAAGAACATGGACATGATCTCGAGCCTTAGCTCGGGTTTCACCAATAGTTTGAAAGATGCGCTGGGGCTGGGGATTTCCATTATCACTTACGCCTGGATGGTGGAGCATTGGGCCATTTTTGAGATTAAATCCACGGTAGGGGTATGGCTGATTGCCTCTGTGGCCCTGGATTTGGCGGGTTACCTCGGTCATTTGCTCAATCACAAAATCAACATTCTCTGGAACCGCCACCTCATTCACCACAGTAGCGAGGAGTTCAACCTGGCCTGCGCCCTGCGGCAGAGCATTTCGGGGATCGTCAATATTTTCACTATTTTTCTGATACCCGCCGCCATTGTGGGCGTGCCCGCCATCGTCATTGCGGTGCTGGCCCCGATCCACCTGTTCGCGCAGTTTTGGTACAACACGGTGTACATTGGCTGCATGGGTTTTGGGGAGAAATTCCTGGTTACGCCCTCTCACCACCGCGTTCACCACGCGATCAACCCGATTTATATCGACAAAAAACCACGGGCAGATTCTGATTATTTGGGACAAAATCTTTGGCACTTTTCAGGAAGAACTACCTGATGTGCCGCCCGTGTACGGCATCACCCGTCCGGTAAGCACCTGGAATCCGATCAAGATCAATTGGGGACACTTCTGGCTGCTGGTGCAGGATGCCTGGCGCACCCAAAACTGGTACGACAAAGCCCACATTTGGTTCATGCCCACGGGATGGCGTCCCACCGACCTGCCGGATCGTTTTCCTCTCAAGAAAATCGAGGATGTTTACAATTTTGAGAAATACGCCCCCACCGCCTCTCCCACCCTCATCGCCTGGATCTGGACGCAGTTTACCTTCACTTTTGTGCTGATTTTTACCCTTTTCAGCAACCTGGTGCAAATTGGCTTGCCCAACGCCATATTCTACGGAGCTTTCATTACCCTGGGCATCTATGCCTACACTGAACTCATGGATCGCAACTCCAACGTCTGGCTCTGGGAAACCGCCAAAAACGCCATCGGCCTGGGCATTCTGTTTTATATGGGCAACTGGTTTGGCGTAGAAACACCAGGAAATTGGCTCGGCTACGCCATCGGAAGCTATTTCGTCTTGGCCACGGGCGTAACGATTGCGTTTACGATCCTTGACATAAAAAAAACCACTCCCGGGACGGGGCAGGTTTTGGAATGGGCATAACCCCTTCCTACCGTATCGCCGAAGCATACCTTACCTCGTAGCGATTGATCCAGTCGAGCAGGCTGTTGACATCGGGGACGTGGAATAGTTCGCTGCCGGGATTCATCGTGGCAGCCGTACCACAGGCCACGCCCATGCGGGCGGCCTCGCGCACGGTTTTGCCCTGCGAGAGCGTCCAGACCATTCCCGCCACCATGCTGTCGCCCGCTCCGACTGTGCTTTTTTTCGTTACTGGCGGCGCGGGGATATGCTCCACGTAGTCGGATGTGACGAGCATGGCCCCCATCGGCCCCATCGAAATCACCACGATTTCGCAGTTGCCCCGGATAATCAGGGCGCGGGCCGCTTCGTCTAGTTCGTCCATTTCCAACTTGTCCACCCCAACCAGTTCTTTTAGTTCGGTCACGTTGGGCTTCAAAAGGTACACGCCCGCCTCCGAAGCCAGCCGCAACGACTCCCCCGAGGTATCGGCGATAAACTTGGCCCCCTGTCGCTTGGCCAGTTCGGCAATCTGCTGGTAAAAATCAGTTGGGACGCCCGGCGGCAGGCTGCCGCTAGCGATGATGAACGACGGGTGCGGGTCAATTTCTTCCAGCGTGTCCATGATGGCTTCCACTTCGGTAGGCATCAGTTGGGTGCCAGGCATTCCGAAGCGGTACTGTAGCCCGGTGGTGGTTTCGACGATGTTGAGGTTTTCCCGCGTCCACTCCTTGGTTTCCACGATTCGTATGGAAACATTTTCGGCCTTTACGAGTTTTTGCAAGCGTTGTCCGGTGGGACCGCCGGAGGTGAATACTGCAATGGGGTCACCGCCCAGACGGTGAATGGCTTTGGCTACATTGATGCCGCCGCCACCCGCCTCGAAAAGAGGCGTGTCGCAACGAAGCTTGTTATCCGGCACCAGCCGCTCGACGGTGGTACTCTTATCCACCGCCGGGTTGACGGTGAGGGTTACGATGGGCTTCTTAGGAGGCATTTTTTAAGATTTTGAAGGGGTGCAAAGATAATAATTCATGCGTTGGCAAATCACAAAGTTTAGCGGTGGAGGCCGGAAACTATTCATCGCTTTTGCCAAAAGCTAACCCCGCGCTCAGCAACACATATCCCCCCACGATCAGCGGCACTGCCAAAAATCCCAGCCCCCCCAGCAAAACCGCTGCCGCCAGCAGAAAGCTATACCGCACTTCGTTCCCGGCCCAGCCGAACGATTTGAATTTTAGGGCAAAAAGTGGCAGTTCTGCGACGAGTAGGAACGACATGATCGCGGTAAAAATAAGCAGATTGATTGTGTTCACGATCACCGGCTCCCATTCGGGGTAGTTGCGGAGAATAAAAGGCAACGACGCTACCAGCAGGGCGTTGGCGGGCGTGGGAACGCCGATGAACGAGTCGCTCTGCCGGGGGTCGATATTAAACTTGGCTAACCGCAGCGCCGAGCAGACGGCCATCAGGAAAGCCAGATTGGGAATCCACAAATCTTCCAGCCCCGGCACCGAGCGCAGCAGAAGTTGGTAAATGATCATAGCGGGCAACACGCCGAAGGTCGTCATATCGGCCAATGAATCCAGCTCTTTACCAATGGGCGAACTGACTTTGAGCAGCCGCGCTGCGAAGCCATCGAAAAAATCGAAGACCGCCGCCAACCCAATCAAGGCGCAGGATAGCAGCATATTGTTGTGAAAAACCTCCACAATTCCCACGCAGCCGCAGAGTAGGTTGGCGCAGGTGAGGGCGTTGGGAATGTGTCGTTTCATGGAGATTCCGGCGAGTTACTGCAAAAAGGGGTTGTGCTTTTTCTCGTAACCTATACTCGTCGGCTGCATGTGTCCGGCGTACACGGTGTAGTCGTCGGGCAGCGTAAAAAGCTGCGTTCGGATACTGCTTAATAGCGTGTTCATATCGCCGCCGGGCAGGTCGGTGCGGCCAATACTCTGCCGGAACAGGACATCACCGCCGATGACGAACTTTTGCGCGTCGTTGACGAAAGCCGCGTGGCCGGGTGCGTGGCCGGGAACAAAGATAATTTTCAGGCTTGAATCACCGAACTCCACTGTTTCTCCCGCTTCGAGCCAGCGCTCTACAGTGGGTTCGTCAAAAGTGGGAAAGCCGTAGTTCGGTGCATAGGTCTTGACGGCCCGCAGCAACGGCTCGTCCAGGCGGTGCAGCGCGAAGGGAATTTTGTAGGTATTTTTTAGTTTGGTAACGCCCAGCACGTGATCGATGTGGGCGTGGGTGTTATAAATTCCGACGGGTTTCAAATCATTTTTTTTGATAAAATCGTTGAGTTCCTGGTATTCCTGCGGCTCGTAACAACCAGGATCGACGATGATCGCCTCCTTGGTTTCGTCGTAGAGTAGGTAGGTATTTTCGGAAAAAGGACTGAATACGAAAGACTGGATTTGAATCATGGGTCGGGATGAGTTGGAACTGCGAAGTTAGCAAACTGAATCCAAACCGTTTCGATCTGAACAATGGGTAAGCATTTTCACAAAAAATCCCCCGCCTTCGAGGCAGGGGATTTACGAGTGCTGCTTTAACGCAAAAAATCCTTGCGCCTTTACAGATTTTTAGTAGCTTCTGTTGGTATTGGCCCAGGTATCAGACTCCCATCCCGTGTGAATGTTGTCACCTCGGTAAGTCTTCCAATCGTTGGTAATGGCCGTACCTTCCTCGCGGGTGCGGGCTTTCACACCCACGACGATGCCACCGTTTTCCAGACTTTCCTTGTACACAGCCGCCCGCTCCTCGGGAATACCCGAGCCGACGAGTGCGCCAATGATTCCGCCTGTGAGTCCGCCCGCCCCGGCACCAGCCAGTCCAGCGGCGATAGGGCCAGCAATGATAAGTCCCAGACCTGGGAGCGCGATGGCCGTGCCGATGGCGGCAATGGCCCCCACGATTGCTCCGGCGGTACCGCCGATGGCCGAGCCTACGCCCGCACCTTCCATAGCTTTATTGCCCAGGTCGGAGCGGTCGTCTTCGTCCACATCCTTGTAGTTAGTCTTGCGGGTTTCGTCGGACATCAGCACCGAAATGTCATCGCGGGTATAACCGCGGTCGATCAGTGAATTATACGCCTTCTCGGCGTCATCCTTGTCATGAAATACGCCCGTAATGGAGCCGGTTTTAGCGTCCAGTTCGGTGGTGGAGTCTATTTTGTTTGAATCTCTTAAGTTGTCCATGTTTTGTGAGGTTTTAGTTTTGAATTAGTTTAGTAATGACTTATTAACGCTGACACTAAAAATAGCATTCCAGAAGGCCCAAGCGTACCTGGCGACTTCTTCTCCCTGATTTTCCTCATTTCTGAGTAATCCTATCCCCAAACCTGAGGAAAACAAGTCTACTTTTTGAAATAAAAAACCCATTCGCATTTCTCCCTAGCCGGGAACCGCCTATTTTTGTAAAATGTACAAACGACTCCTCCTCCCTTTCCTCTTTTTTTTCGACGCCGAGCGGGTCCACTATTGGGTATGCGAGGCGTTGCGCTTTGCGTACGGGCTGCCTTTCGTGCCGGGCTTGCTAAAAAAAATGTACGTGTACGAACATCCATCGCTGGTGCGGGAGGTGGCCGGACTGCGCTTCAAAAACCCCATCGGGCTGGCGGCAGGCTTCGACAAAAACGCCGAGATGGTGGACGAGATGGCCGCCTTGGGCTTCGGATACGTGGAAATTGGCACGGTGACGCCCCGCCCGCAGCCGGGCAACGAGAAGCCACGACTTTTTCGGATAAAGAGCGATAAGGCCCTTATCAATCGCATGGGTTTTAACAATAAAGGAGCCAACGTAGCCGCCGCTAAACTGCGCTACCGCAAGTCGGACATCATGGTCGGCGGGAATATTGGAAAGAATAAAGACACGCCCAACGAGAAGGCCCTCGACGACTACGTACGTTGCTTTCAGGATTTGTTCGAGGCGGTTGATTACTTTGTGGTCAACGTTAGCTCGCCTAACACACCCGGTCTGCGCGATTTGCAGGAGAAAGAACCCCTCACCCACCTGCTGCACGAACTCCAGAAATTGAACAATTATAAACCGAAGCCGAAGCCCATTTTTTTGAAAATAGCGCCCGACCTGAACCATAGTCAACTTGACGACATCGTGGAGATCGTGTTAGCTACGGGCATTGCGGGCGTCATTGCCACCAACACCACCATTTCGCGGAAAAGTCTGAATATTTCTGACGCTGATTTGGAGAAAATCGGGGCCGGTGGATTGAGCGGGCAACCCTTAAAGCACCGCTCGACGGAAGTAATTCGTTACCTTTGCGAGAAATCAGGCCGCGCTTTTCCGGTCTTAGGCGTCGGCGGCATCGCCTCGCCTGCCGACGCCCTAGAGAAGTTAAACGCCGGGGCGTCCCTGTTGCAAATCTACACTGGATTCATTTACGAAGGCCCCGGCCTGGCCCGCCGAATCTGTAAATCCCTCGTCGAACAGCACACTAAAAATCCCTAAAAAAGACAGTTATACGATAGATAAGACATCTTTTCCTGCGTAGTCCACTCGCCGACGAAACGCGCACTGTCCACCGTCCACTGTCAACTGAATAAATGGCTGAAAATACGCGCCGATCCAGCACCCGGAACACTTCTAGCAAGATAAAGGAAAAGAAGCCCGCGAGACAACTCTCGTTCGATTGGGTAGGATTTGCCTCTAGCCCCCAGAATATGCTGGTGGCAGGAGTGGTGCTTCTTGTGCTGAGCGGGCTGCTTGAGGTGTCTTTTCTGTCGTACCTCTACACGGGAGCCGCCGACCAGAGTGAGGTCGGAGCGCTGGGCCAGTCGTCCCTGCCCGACCTGGGGGCCAGCACCCGCAATGTGCTGGGCGTATTCGGGGCGTTCATCTCGCAGGTTTTCGTGTACCGCTGGTTCGGCCTGGCAGCACTGCTGATTCCCGTGGTCCCTTTTCTGGCGGGCTGGCGTATGGTGTTCGGCTCCGACTTGGTCAATCTCAACCGCGCCACCAAAGAGGTCATTTTTTTCACGCTCTGGATTAGTGCGCTGCTGGGTTACGTGGTACTGATGAGCGACAGCGCTTCCAGCCTGAGTTTCCTGCCCGGCGGGTTTGGCTTTTATATCAATGAACTACTCAGTGACCTCATTGGCTACGGGAGCATCGTGGTCATTCTGGTGGCCTTGTTCAGTTTTACCGTTTATTTTTATAATGCGAATCCCGTAGAACGCTTGCAGCAAGGCCGAAGTCGGCGAGCAGAAAAGAATCAGCAAAGAGAAGCAGAAGCCGATAAGGAAGAAGAACTTGCCCCCAAGTCTTCTTCAAACGGTCAGGAAATTTCCCCGCCACTCTCCGTGTTGGATCAGACGTATGATGATCCCGTAGAAACGGCAGAAGGTGTTGAATCAGAAGAAATGGAGACGGAAGCTCTCACTGAGCCACAAACGGAGGTCAAACTGGAACTGGAATTGGACGAGGCCCCACCAGTAGCCATCCCGCAGGAAGAAGAACCCGATCCTGACGAATTGAGCGAGGAAATCCTCCGTAATTTTGGGCAGTACGACCCAACCCTCGACCTGCCTTCTTTCCAATTCCCTAAGCTCGATACCCTCAACGACGTGGACGATAGCGCCCAGCAAAAGGTTTCGCACGACGAACTGGAAAGTAATAAAGAGCGCATTGTGGACACGCTGGCCAGCTACGGCATCAACATTTCCAAGATCAAGGCGACCATCGGGCCGACCGTCACGCTCTACGAGATTATTCCCGAAGCGGGCGTACGAATTTCCAAAATTCAGAATCTGGAAAAGGACATTGCCCTGAGTCTGGCGGCGTTGGGTATCCGAATTATCGCACCCATGCCGGGGCGCGGCACCATTGGGATCGAAGTACCCAACAAGAACCGAGAGACGGTATTTATCCGCAGCGTGCTAGGCAGTGACCGCTTCCAGAAGTCCAATTACGACCTGCCCATCGTACTGGGCAAAACAGTTTCCAACGAAATTTACGTCGCCGATCTTGCCAAGATGCCCCACCTGCTCATGGCGGGAGCCACCGGACAGGGTAAATCGGTGGGTCTGAACGTGATCCTGGCCTCTCTGATTTATAAAAAACACCCGGCGCAACTCAAATTCGTGCTGGTCGATCCCAAGAAGGTGGAGCTGACGCTTTTCAACAAACTGGAAAGGCACTACCTGGCCAAACTCCCCAACAGCGACGAGGCCATTATCACTGACACCAAGAAGGTGATTTACACCCTCAATTCGCTGTGCATCGAGATGGACAACCGCTACGATCTGCTGAAAGAAGCCACCGCGCGCAACTTAAAAGAGTACAATGCCAAGTTTGTCCAGCGCAAACTGAACCCCGAAAACGGCCACCACTTTATGCCCTACATCGTGCTAGTGATCGACGAGCTGGCCGACCTGATGATGACCGCCGGGAAGGAAGTCGAAACGCCTATTGCCCGACTGGCGCAGTTGGCGCGGGCCGTGGGTATTCACCTGGTGCTGGCCACGCAGCGTCCTTCGGTGAAGGTCATCACGGGCCTCATCAAAGCCAATTTCCCCGCCCGACTCTCGTTCCGCGTGACGTCGAGCATCGACTCCCGCACCATTCTGGACAGCGGTGGGGCCGAGCAATTAGTCGGCCAGGGCGATATGCTCCTGGCGATCAATTCCGAAATCGTGCGTCTGCAATGTCCCTACATCGACACCCGCGAGATCGAGGATGTCTGTGAGTTCATAGGCAATCAGCGCGGCTACGGCGAAGCATACGCCCTGCCTGAGTACGAAGGCGAGGATGGTGATGGCAGCCGCGCCGACATTGACACCGACGATTTCGATCCGCTTCTGCGCGATGCCGCTCGCCTGGTCGTCACCCATCAGCAGGGCAGCACCTCGCTCATCCAGCGCAAGATGAAGTTGGGCTATAACCGCGCGGGCCGCATCATGGACCAGTTGGAAATCCTGAGCGTGGTTGGTCCCTTTACCGGAAGCAAAGCCCGCGACGTCCTTTTCAGTGACTTGGAGTCACTGGAACAGTATCTGGATAGTAGAGGCGTGTAGCTTGGGTGGGCTTAGGAATCATCGGTGGGATGGGTCAAAGGGTTAAAGGTTTCGAAGAAAACGTTCTGAGGCTGTCGCTGTTTACTTTCCATTGGCCTTTGACCGTTTGACCTTTTGACCCCTTCTCTTTTAAACCTCAACGCCCCTTTCTACTCCAAACCCCGTTACCAACCACATCTTTTATTTATTATGAAAAAATATTCAGGAATATTCACGCTGCTATTGGCGGCGATTTTTACGGGCTTGGCAGTTCCGGCGTTGGCTCAGGCTAAAATAGACAGCAAGGCCGAGGCGATTCTGACGGCTATGAGCAAGAAGTACGAAGATTTGAAGTCGTACAAAGCTAACTTTGATTTCGCCACCGAGGGCGGCAAGAACATCAAAGGCGATGTGACCGTGAAAGGGGAAAAATTCCGATTAAAAGTGGCCGGACAGGAAATTTTCAATGACGGTAAAACGATGGCGACCTTCGTGAAGGAAACCAACGAGGTCAACTTACAAGACTATGACCCCGCCGAATTGGGCGATTTGAACCCTACCCAGATTTTTACGGCCTACAAGAAAAACTACAAGTACCGCTTTTTGAAGGAAAGCAAAGAGGGCGGCCAGACTTACGAAACCATCGAACTGGCTCCGACATCAAGCTACGCCAAGATCGCCAAAGTGCAAATCAAGGTCAACAAGGCAGACAAGGCCATTAAAAGCTGGGATATCCTGATGAGCGACGGCCAGCACGTGATTTACACCATCACCAGTTTTCAACCTAATGTGAACGTGGCCGACAGCTATTTCAACTTCGATGCCAAGAAATATCCCGGCGTGGAGGTAGTGGATTTGCGGTAAGGTTAAGAGTGCTTGGGAAACTGGTCGAAGTCCGGTTTTCTTTTTTCCAAAAAAGCATCGCGTCCTTCCCGCGCCTCGTCGGTCATGTAGCCCAGGCGAGTGGCTTCGCCCGCGAAAATCTGTTGACCCACCAGGCCGTCGTCCACAAGGTTGAAGGCGAATTTGAGCATTCGGATCGCCATCGGACTTTTTTCCAGAATCTCCTGCGCCCACTGGTAGGCCGTGGCTTCCAGTTCATCGTGCGGAACCACGGCGTTGACCATGCCCATCTCGAAAGCTTCCTGCGCCGAGTAACTGCGACCCAAAAAGAAAATTTCCCGCGCCCGCTTTTGCCCGATCTGCCGGGCGAGGTAGGCGGAGCCGTAGCCCGCGTCATAGCTGGCCACGTTGGCATCAGTTTGCTTGAAAATGGCGTGTTCTTTGCTGGCTAAGGTCAAATCGCACACCACGTGCAGACTGTGTCCCCCGCCCACGGCCCAACCCGGCACCACAGCGATGACGGGCTTGGTCATGAAGCGGATTTGCCGCTGCACTTCCAGAATATTCAGTCGGTCGAGACCATCGTTTCCCTTATAGCCCGCCTTATCGCGAAATTTTTGGTCGCCACCGGAGCAGAAGGAATATATCCCGTCTTTGGCGGGTCCTTCGCCCGAAAGCAGCACTACGCCGATGCTGCCGTCATTGCGGGCGTCGTCGAAGGCATCCAGCAGTTCAAAAACAGTGCCGGGCCGGAAGGCGTTGCGCACGTCGGGCCGGTTGAAGGCGATGCGGGCCACGCCGTCACACTTTTTGTAGGTAATGTCTTCGTATTCTTTGGCGATTTGCCAATTGGGTTCTTGCATGATTTAGTGGGCAATTTTAGGTCAGAGAACGGCACGAAGTTTTTCGAGAACTGGAAATATAATAGTTTAAACAAACAACGGGCATTGTGATTCCCGCTGTCAGCAAACCGCAGGCTGCTATTCAGCATCAGCTTTCCAAGTAATCTATTTTCCGGCTTCGTGAAAGAGAGCACTCGCCGGGACGGGCTGCTCGATAATGCCCTCCGCGTGCCAGGACCAGTCCAGCGCGGTTTTGGCATTGCCCGTCTGATGATAGTAAATTTGAAACGGGTGGTAGCCCGCTTTGAGTTGAACCGTAGCCGAAGCGGGTACCTTCAGCTTAGGATTATCAGGATAACTGCGATCGAGGATTAGGGCTCCGTGCAAGCGGAAAACGTAGCTGCCGTTTCCATTCATGGTGAACTGGTAGGTGCCGTCTTTGGGGATTTTCAGATAGCCCTTTTGACCAATCATCCCTTCCTTCAAATCAATTTTACTGATGCTCGCATCGGGCGTATTTCCTGATTTCGTAGCCGGGCGGTCAGAAAGATCGGCCACCCAGGGAAATTCGCCTTCGTGCATCATCCATTGAACACCGGGAACCAGTTTTGGCGCTTCCACGGCGGCCATTGGGGCCAAATCGTAGGGTCGGGGCGCTTCGGGGTCCGGTCGGCGCACCTGGATCACTTTTTCCTTAAATTTCTTTTGCATGGCTGCGTACGCCGACTGACCCGCCAGGTTTTTTGTCTCCTGCGGATCGGTAACGACGTTGTATATCTCAAAATTATCATCAGCGGACTTGATGTCATAACGCACCCCGACATAATCACCCAACCTTATTTTTTGCATCTGATTACGCTTTCTGGCGCGGTGGTTGGGCGAGAACTCGGCGAATTCGGGTGTCTTTCCGTTTTGCTCATACTCGATGTACACCACGCCCTCTTTTTGCTGGCCCTTCCCGGTGAGCGATGGCAATAGCGACACGCCGTCGGTACGGGCGGGGGCGGGTACCTGGGCCGCGTCGGCAAAGGTGGCCAGCCAGTCGTAGAGCGCGCTAGGTTTTGTAATCACCTGGTTGGCCGGAATGTTGCCTGACCACTGCACCAGCGTAGGCATCCTGACGCCGCCTTCCCACACATCGCGCTTGATCCCATCGAAGGGTCCAAAACTGTTGAAAAAAATGGGTTCGTAGTCCTCTGGTAAATATGACTCGACGGATGGGCCGTTATCGGAGGTAAAAACGACCAGCGTATTTTGGTCAATTTTCAGATCCTTCAAAAGCTGCATGATGTCGCCGATACCGTCGTCGATGCGCCGACAGAGCGTGGCGTAGCGTTTGTACACGTCGGGCCAGGCCACTTCCGGCGTCGCGGCATTCTTGTCGTGGTCCCAAGTGGCGTTGGCGTAGTCGGGATGAATGTACGAATCGGGGGTTCCCGAGGCGGTATTGATCATTTTGCCCGGTGTCCCCAGCCATTGTAATCCGCCTTTCAGACCGCCGCCTGTGGGATAGGCCTGAGTGGGCAGTTCCAGCACGGCATGAGGAACATCGTAGGCCAGGTACATGAAGAAAGGTTTTTCTTTCCCGGCCTGCTGCTTGATGAGGTCTTTGGCCTTAGCCGTCCACAGGTCGGTCGTAAAGCTTTTGGCCAGACCTGCCGAAACCTCGGTTTTGTTTTCCCATACCTGTTTCTTGCCCCGGTAAATTCCCTCCACGGGATAATGTTCGTGACCGTCCGCGTGCCGGATGTAGGCGTAGGAGTAATCGAAGCCACGATTCAAGGGATGCGCGGGCCAGTCGGGCGCCTCGGCGTTGGTACCCTGCAAGCCCCACTTTCCCACGAGGCTCGTACTGTACCCGGCCTCTCTAAGGACCGAACTCATGGTGTAAGTGTCCTGTAATTCTTTGTCGAACTGGTTATTGCGAACATTGGCGTGGCCCTGGCTTACGCCCAACATCAGCGACGCTCGCGAGGGCGCACAGACCGGCGCGGCGCAATAGTGGTTGGTGAGCATGGCACCGTTGGCGGCAAATGCGTCCAGCGCGGGAGTAAACTGCCAGGGTTCGCTGCGGTCGTTGGCCTTCATCCGCTGCTTTTGCCAGAAAGCCCCCACGTCGCCCCAGCCCATATCATCGACGAGGATGAAAATGATGTTGGGTCGGGCTGAGGCCGGCTTGGCAGGAGTGATCGGCTTTTCACTTTTAAGTGCTAGGGTAGTAACGAGTAAGCCCGTTAAGGAAATTAAAATAGAAATTTTTTTTAGCTTGGGTGAAAGCATATCAGTCCAGAAAATGTAGCAGGTGTCTTTTATCAAAAAGAACTAAAACACCTGATACAAGAAAAATCTACTTATTAAACTTCGGATTCCAGGTTATAGGGCAGGTTGACGGTAAGATGATAATTATTGGTGGGAGTATGGAAAAGCAGCAGCTACTGGGCTCTGTTGGCAAGAGCGGGCAGCAACTTGCGCCAGGCCAGCAACCGGCGACTCATTTCCTGGGTTATTTTGGGATTTTGGGCGGCGACGTTCTGGGTTTCAGGAGAGTCTTTTTTCAAATCGAACAACTGCGCGTCGGTGCCGTCGTCGCTTAGCAGTAGTTTCCAGGGGCCCAGCCGCATGGCCAGGTTCGGACTTACGTCTTCAGCGTCGGGCGGATAGATAAAACTCTCGTGATTACGTCCGTATTCCCAGAAAATGGGCTGTTTACGCGCGAGTTTCTTGCCGAACCAGGCATCGGAAACATCTACGCCATCCAGTTTTTCGGAAACAGGTAACGGAGAATTTGTAATCTTGCAAAAAGTCGGCAGTAAATCCATCGCTACCATCACGGCTTCCTCATTGACTTTTCCGGCGGGTACCTTCCCTGGATAGCGCACAAGGAACGGCATTCGGATACCACCTTCGTAGAGCGAAAGTTTGGTGCCGCGCAGTCCCACCGTACGACGGTCGCCGAAGGCGGGCATCGGGCCGTTGTCGCTCGTGAAAATAACCAACGTATTTTCATCCAGTCCCAAGGCCTTAATACCTGCCATCAGGCGGCCAATCTGCGTGTCCAGTTCTACCAACACTTTTTCCAGGCTCGGGAGCTTTTGCGAATCCCGGGGATGAACCTCCATTGTCTCGGCGTCGGGAATCCAGGGTGTGTGGACGTCGTCGGGCCAGAGGTTGATGTAGGACGCACCTCCTTTATTTTTTGCTAAGAATTCCAGCGTCTTGTCCACAAAGTAGCTCGTGCGGTTCCAGCGCTTAACGCTGTCCTCCTTGGACCAAATCCAGTTCGTGGCCGTCAGCAGCGGGTCGGGATCAGGGCTTTCGTAGGTGCTGGAATACTCGTCGAAACCGTATTCAGGGATACCGGGTGCCTCAGTCACGTCACGCCCGCCGCCCATGTGCCACTTGCCGAAGTGGGCCGTGTGGTAGCCGTTCTGCCGCAACGCCCGCGCCACCGACGGAGCCGACGGATCGAGAAAGTCCGCCATTTCGCAGGTACGGTTGTGCTTTTTGTCGCTCAGGTAGGAGGTAATATTCCAACGGGCCGGCATCATCCCGGTTGTCAGCGCCACCCGCGAGGGCGAGCAAATCGGCGAGCCGCTGTAATACTGCGTAAAGCGCGTCCCCTCGGTTGCAATGCGGTCGATATTGGGTGTCGGGGCGACCTTTCCACCATAGCACCCCACATCGCCTACGCCCATGTCATCGACCAGGATGAGGATGATATTGGGCGTAGGCGATGTGGTTTTTTGGGCGAAGGCCGAGGTAGCCAAGCAAAGAAAACAAACCAAAAAAATGCTAACCAACTGATTTAGGAAGGAAAGCCATTTCAAGCGCATCTCATCATTCATAATTCATCATTTATCATTCGGGAATTCCCATCTTCTTACTCCACACCTGATACTTTTGCAGCAAGGCTTTACCTTTTTCCGGGTTTTTGGCCATCAAGTCGTTTGCCTCGGTGCGATCGGCTTTGATATTAAAAAGCTCCCAGTCCTGCTTCTTGGGTTGTACCAGTTTCCAATCGCCCTCGATCAGGGCGCGGCCGCCTTCGTGCTCGAAGAAAAGTTCGGCGTAGCCGGGACGCTTTTTGTTCATAAAAGTCAGCATTAAGCTTTTGCCGTCCATGGCGTTGATTTTGTGGCCCTGATATTCTTTCGGGTAGGGCGTTCCGGTCAAATCCAGGAAAGTAGGCAGCAGATCCATGACGTGCGTAAGTTCATCCGTGGTGCTACCTTTTTTTGTCTTTAACCCCTTCCAGTTCACGATCATGCAGGTCCGCACGCCGCCGCCAATGGATTCGGCTTTCCACAGGCGATAGGGCGAGTTTACGGCGTTGGCCCATTCCGGTCCGATACCCGTGTAGGAAATCTCTTTCCCGAGGTCCGCCACGGGAATGCCATCGGGGTCATACATTAACTTTTGTCCATCGCGGGTTTCGGAAGGGCGGTCGTAGCCCGGTGTACGGGGGATTTCGGGCGAAGCGCCGTTGTCCGACATGAAGACAATCAGTGTGTTGTCCAGTTCGCCCGTTTCTTCCAGCGTTTTCAATACTCGGCCGATGCCTTGGTCCATACGGTCTATAATGGCAGCGTGGGTGGCCATTTTTTTAACGTTGAACTCTTTTTGTTTCGCCGACAAGTCGTTCCATTTCCGACCTTCGATGGGCGAGAGCTTGTTGTTCTCGGCGGTCAGCAAACCCATTTTGATTTGTCGATCGTAGCGTCGCTGCTGTAACACATCCCAACCGTCTTTGTACGTGTCGATGTATTTCTCGATAATGTTTTGGGGCGCCTGAATAGGCCAGTGCGAGGAGGTGTAAGCAAGATAAAGAAAAAACGGGTCCTCTTTTTTGGAAAAATCCCGAATGTACCCGGTGGCTTTATTACTGAAATCATCCGTGATGTAGTAGTCTTTGGGGACCGTTTTGACGGGCTTGTCGCCATCTACCAGCGAGAAAGGATCGTAGTAATCGACGACGCCCCAGATGATACCGTAATATTTTTCAAAACCACGATTGATAGGATAAGTGCTGACCTCAGCGAAGGGAATGCCGGGGTCGTATTGGTGATTCAGCCAGTCGAGGTGCTTTTTCTTATCTTCCAACGGAACGGCCTGAGACAGGTGCCACTTGCCCACCATGCCCGTTTGGTAACCAGCGGGTTTGAGCGCCTCGGCGATGGTGACGCCGTTATGATTGAGACTTTTTCCATTGCGGTCGAGTCCTACTTTGTGCTGGTACTGGCCTGTGAGCATACTGGCGCGGGTGGGACAGCAACGAGCCGAGTTATAGGCGTTGGTAAAACGTAACCCGTTGGCCGCTAACCGATCGAGATTGGGTGTTAAAACTTCCCCACCGTAGCAACCCAAATCAGAATAGCCCATGTCGTCGCCCAGGATGACAAGAATGTTTGGCCTTTTCTCGGCGGGTTTCTTTTCTGTACTAATGAAACTGAATAGCCCACCGCCCACGAACAAAATAGCCGTTGCGATCTTTACAAATGCTCCCATTTTACGATGGATGGTATTGTTCGCTGTTAATGTTTGCCAAAAGTAAGTTCTCATCGTGAGTTAATTCGGTTTGATTATGCAAAGTATTAGCATTATTGTTCAAATACTAGCCCACAATTCTATCTCAGGAAACTAGTCGAGTACAAGCGGGGGGTGTGAATGGCCAACTCCTGGCGAAAGGGCATTCGGTGACGGAAACCGCCGAAGCTTCCGGCTTCGACGACCCCAACTATTTCAGCCGAATCTTCAGGCGCAAGTATGGCGAGTCACCCAGCGAGATGCAGAAGCTCGCAGGTGAGACGCCGCACCTGCCTGCCTGATTGGCGAAGCGAGAAAGGAGAGGGAAGCTTTTTTCTCAAAAACCCAGGCGCGTCGATATTTTAACGCCAAAATTGGTAGCATTCGGTAGGTTGCGGTAGGTGAGCCGATGGATGGCGTCCACGCGGAATACTTTAAAAATATTGCCGATGCCATAGCCCAATTCCACGTAAGGCATTTCCCCCAGCGATTGGAATCCAAGGATGGTTCGTCCCAATTCGTCGACCGCAGGCGTCAAGTTGGCGTTGGTGTCGGACACGCCCCCCACCAGCACTTTTCCCGTAACTAAAAAGCGCCATTTCAATCGCCGCACACCGGGGATACGGTTGAAAATTAACCCTTGAAAGTAGTGTTCTACCATCAGTCCGGCGTAGTGGTCGGTGGCAAACTCGAAGCGGCGCATCAGGTTGTAGCCAATGCTCGACATGAATACCGACGGATTGCCCCTCGGCACAAAAAGCAGCGGATAGGGCAGCGTAGAGGGCGTATATCCAAGATCGACCCGGTAGTAGGTGCGGCCCAGAACCCCCAGCCGGAAAGAATGCTCCAGCCCCAAGCTGAACCGATGGTAGTTGAAGTCGCCCTTCATGATGCTCATACCCAGATCGTAGTGGAATACAATGACGGGCTTATTGGTGCTGGCAATGCCGTAGCGGTCGTTATCGTCCTGCACCATGATTTCGCCGGGAGCGAAGCGGGTTTCCAGCGAGAGTTCCCGAGTTTGGTAATGGTGGCTATAGACTGGGTCGAGTTGGCCGGGCATTCGGTAAGCGAAGTCGAACTGCGGATCGAAGCTACGGCTCCGCACGCTTACCGTTTGTGTGAATCCGCTGCCTAGTTCCCTGCGTACGAAAGCGCGGGTGTTTTGCTGTAAATAAGCACGGTTAAGCGTTCCGAAGCGACTAAACGCCCCCCACAAGAAACTGCTACCCACCAAATCGCTGCTAAAGCCCAGTTGCTCCAGGTCGTAACTGTGCTGAACCCCCACCACCGTCCAGGGCTTTTTCCCGACCACGTACTCCGCGCCCAAGCCGTATTTGAATCGGCGGTCGAGCGTACCGTAGCCCCCGAATCCGCTCAATATCCAGCGGCGGCTAAAATCTTGGTTGGTCCGCAGCCCCAGCCGCAGCCGATGGCCTTCGATGTTGTTGTTGGCGTAGCTGTACACCAGCGGGCCAATTTCCAGGCCCGTGTTGGGAATGGGAAAATATCCACCGCTGAACAGGTCGATGGCCTTGCCCACGAGCTGCATCACGGGCGTATTGCGTACCGAATCCACGACCTCGAACACCCGCAGTTCCGCCGGGCTGAGGTTTTGGGGGCGCACCTGCTTCCAATAGTCGGGCGAGTCTTCACGGTAATTGTCCGCCATTTCGAGGGCGGGTTCGTAGAAATCAGGCGGAAGGGGCTTGTTGACTTCTATATTCTCGGCCGATATATAAAACCGCACCAGCACCCCCGGCGCGTTGGGGACGGGTCGGTCCGAGTCGATCAGCAGTTGGGTAAGGACGGGCAGCCGGATGGGATGGGACGGATCGCCCTCCTCGACATCCTCCCAGTATTGCTCCAGGCGAATGCTTTCCACAAAATTGATGTTGGCCCGGCGGTCGATTTGGGCGTCGATTTTAAGCAACCCCAGCCGGGTCGAATCGATCCATACCGTCCCGTTAAAAGCCACATCCTTGGTCTGCCGGGGTTCAAAATCGACCTGATAGCAGATTAACCCACCCACCGAGACGGTGTCGATCAGATGAAAGGTGTAGAGGGTTTCCCAATACTGCCCCAGCGGGGAGGGGAAGTCTTTGTTCAGCAGACTGACATAGTTGCTGTAAAAATTGTACTGCTGGAACGATGCGCCCGTGAACTGGGCTGTCAGTCCGCCGTCGCTGATGCCCACGCCCAGGGCGCGGCTTTTCAGCACCCGCTCCTTGGTTTTGGCGGGGTCAGAGCGGTGGAAGTATTCGGAGTGCGTTTCGGAGACGAAAACGGGGACCGCCGGGTCGCCATTTTCGCCGACGATGGCGGGCATTTTGGACAGTCTGCCGCCAATCAAGCCGGGGCGGCGGCCTTCTTTTCTGGTGAATTCGTTGAGGTAGGCTTCGGTCTTGGCGTAGCTCTTGTGCTGATAGGCAGCCAGTCGGTTGGGGTCGAACTGGTCGCGGCGGCTCACGGCTTCGCGCATAATGCGGTAAGCCGGATCGCCGCCTCGGGCGTACACCTTCACCTCTTGCAGACTACTGGCCGTGGCGGTGAGTACGACGTCGATCGTCTGGGTGGCCGCTTTCGTCAGCGGATAAACGCGGGCCGCGTAGCCCAGGCTCGACACCAGCAGCGAGTCCCCCAGGCGAGGTGGCGTGAGCAGATAGTTTCCATCAGCGTCCGAACTGGCACCCGCCGTGGTACCCTTGACCGTCACGCTGACGAACGGAATTCCTTGACCCGTAGCCGCATCCGTCACGCGGCCACCGAGTCGGTAGGGCGTTTGGGCCATAGCCGAGCCTACCAGCAGCAGCCAGCACAGCAAATTAGCCAAACGCAGCGGGAAAAGTTGATTCATTAGACTCGGCAGCAGGAAACTCAATCACGGGTACACAAATATATCCGCAAAAATTTCACTGGTAACGTTTGCTGTGCTAATTAATGTTCAAACTTTTTCAAGTTTCTCACCGAATTTTAGCCTGCGGATCTTTATTTTCATTTCCCTATTTCACGCTCACTTAGCCGCCTGCTTCGCCCTTTTCAGCGCATCCAGCCCAATCTTATATCCTTCCAGAATCAGCCGCGTGATGTCTTCAGAAGAAAATCCCTGCAAGTCCAGCAGCAGCGGCTCTTCGGGGCGGATAATGGTGAGTTTGATGGGATCGCCGCGCAGAATTGACCGCTCGGCGTAGCCCTCGGCCCACTCAATATCGTTGTTAACGATCTGGTTGACGGTCACGTCTTTCACGCGCTCGATGAGGCTGATGAGGTTGCGGGAGTTGAAATTCTCGCGGGTGTAGAGTTGCTTGGCGTGGCAGGCGATGAGGACGATTTCCCTCGCCCCGTCGCGGATAGCCTCGTGGATGGGGGCCACCACCCTCAGGCCACCATCCAGAAATTTGTCAGTCTTGCTGCCGATCGGCACGGCGGGCATCAGCATGGGTAATGACGAACTGGCCCGTATGTAGTCCATGAAAAATTCGTCGTCGGGCGAGGCATACACGATATTGCCATTGGTAATATTCACCGCTCCCACCTTGATCCTGACCGGACTGTTGCGCAGCACAAAGGCGTCGGTATGCTGGCGGATGAGGTTGTGAAGCGGTGCGGGATCGAGCAACCCATTGAATCGGCTCATCAAGGTGTTGAAACCCAACGAGACCCGCGAGCGTAAGATGGCCACGTCCTGCGGCTGGGTGATGTGCTTGATCCAGAAAGCCATGAGGTTGCGCCCCACGACGGGCCAGTCGATTTGTCCTCTGTCCAAATCCTGTTTCCCGGCTTCGTTGACCAGGTAAGCGGCGTTGAGCGCCCCCACCGACACACCGTAAATCATATCGGGTGCGAAACCGTCTTCTAACACGGCCTTGGCGGCCCCTACCTGAAAGGCGCCTTTCATGGAGCCTCCTCCTAGTATCAATGCTTTCATGTAGTGGCTTTCGGCAGTCGGTATTTCCTATTTTCTTTTCTAGTAAACAGTGTAAACCCGGTGCAATGAAACAAACAAATTGAGCGCAAAATAGGTATAAACAGAAGATTTTGTGGCAATTTTGTGCTTTAAAACCGCTTTACCCTCACACCCCTCCTTATCCGCTATCGCTCGGTAGCTTTTCCATGACCCGCTCGATTCAAGACATTCAAGCTCCTATTAAAGACGAAATGAAGGCTTTCGAGCCTAAGTTTCGGGCTTCGATGAAGAGCAATGTTCGGTTACTGGATCAGATCATGAATTACATCATCCGGCGGAAGGGCAAGCAACTGCGGCCTATGTTCGTCTTTCTGTCGGCGGGCGTGTGCGGCCCCATTTCCGAGGCTACCTACCGGGGCGGGGCACTCATCGAACTGCTGCACACGGCTACCCTTGTCCACGACGACATCGTGGACGACTCCAACTACCGCCGGGGTTTCTTTTCGGTAAGTGCTTTGTGGAAAAACAAAATTGCCGTGCTGGTGGGCGACTACCTGCTCTCGCGCGGTCTGCTGCTATCGGTTGAAAATGAAGATTTTGAGTTATTGAAAATCGTCTCGACCGCCGTGCGTGAACTGAGTGAAGGAGAATTGCTTCAAATCGAGAAGGCCCGGCGGCTGGACGTGGACGAGGCAGTTTATTACGAAATTATTCGCCAGAAAACCGCTTCCCTCATCGCCTCCTGCTGCGCCGTAGGCGCTAGTTCGGTGGGAGCAGCTCCCGAGGTCGTGGCCCGGATGCACACTTTTGGCGAGAAGGTGGGCATGGCCTTCCAGATTAAGGATGACCTCTTCGACTACGGTGACGCCGAAGTGGGCAAGCCACTGGGCATCGACATTAAAGAGAAGAAAATGACGCTGCCACTGATTTACGCCCTTAACCAGTCGACGTGGTTGGAAAAAAGGCGTGTCATCAATATCGTCCGCAACGAAAGCCACAAGCCCAACAAAGTATCGGAGGTGATTGCTTACGTCAAGGAGTCGGGTGGTATCGCCTACGCCCAAGCCGCTATGCATCGCTACGTGGAGGATGCCCGGCAGCTTTTGCAAACTTTCCCCGAGTCGATCTATCGTGACTCATTGGAAGACTTGGTACAGTTCACCATCGAGCGGACGAAATAATTACTCTGACCGTAGCGAATCTACCGGATTCATCAACCCAGCTCTAATAGATTGGTACCCCACTGTCAGCACCGCGATGGACGCAGCCAGCGCTGCGGCTAGACCGTACACCCACCATTCGATTTCGATGCGATAGGCAAAATCCTGCAACCACCCATTTAGGAAATAAGCCGCCACGGGCGAGGCGATGAGGATGGCGATGCCCACCAGTTTCATGAAATCTTTGCTCAGTAGCACCACCACATTCGCCACGCTGGCGCCCAGTACTTTGCGCACGCCAATCTCCTTGGTGCGGGCCTCGACGGTAAAAGTTGCCAGGCCAAATAATCCCAGGCAGGCGATGAAAATGGCCAGCAGCGCAGCGACGGTGAAAATCTGCCCATACTGTTGCTCGCTCGCGTACGCCTTCCGGTAGTTTTCGTCCAGGAAAAAATATTCAAAAGGATTACCGGGGAAATAGGTTTTGTACAGTTTTTCCAGCGCCGCTACCTTGTCGCCCATGCGATCAGGCGTGAGGCGAAGGCTGTAATAAGAGTCGTTGTTTTGGGGGTAAAAGATGATGGGATCGACGCTGGTTCGGGCGCTCATGTGATTATAGTCTTTCGTCACGCCGATCACTTCCAAATAGCGTTCGTCCCATTTGATCTTGGTGCGTACGGCTTCCTCGGGCGACTTGAAGCCTAACTCGGCTACGGCTCGCTCGTTCAGGATGACTTTGGAGTTGTCGTTCCAGTTCACATCGGTTTCCTGGGGGGTGAAATTGCGCCCGGCCACCAGCGGAATGCCGTAGGCAGGCAGGTAGCGGTCACCGATAACGGCGAAGGAATACGATTTCAGTTCGTCTTTGGGCTTGGAATTCGGTTGAGTGAAGCCCGACGTTCGGAAATTGTAATAACGACTCGGAACGCTGCCGGAAATGGCGTATTCCTTCACGATACTCTGCTGCCCCAACGCCTGAGCGAAGCTGTTCCGCCGGGCGGCGTAGGTGCTGTCCTTGCCCAGCGACGGCCCCGGAATGACCAACATCTGTTCAGTTTTTATACCCAAATCCAGATTCTGCATGTGACGTAGCTGCGTGTAAATCACGATAGTGGCTAAAATCAGGCAGGTCGAGATGGCAAACTGCCCTACAACCAGCCCCTTGCGCAGCCAAATGCCTTTCGTGTTGCCAGTTACTTTGCCTTTCAGCGTTTCGATGGGCTTGAAATTGGAAAGCATCCAGGCTGTATAGAGACCTGACAGCAGCGTTCCTGCGACAAGCATTCCCAAGCCGTAGGCCCAAACGGGCGTTTCGCCCAGCACTTCCAGCGATACGTTTTTGCCGATTAACTCTGCGAAAAAAGGCTGCAAAGAAACCACCAGCACGAGCGCCAGTCCGAAACCCAGCCCGTTGGTCAGCAGCGACTCGCCCAGAAACTGCGCCACAAGGTTGCCTTGTGTAGCACCCACCGCCTTGCGAACCCCCACTTCGCCCGCCCTTTTCAGGGCGTTGGCCGTAGATAGATTGACGTAGTTGAACCAGGCGATCAGCAGAATCAGCAGGGCAATTCCCGCCAGCATATACACATACTTCACGTTGCCCAGCGTTGGCAAAGTTTCGTTGATCGAAGCCGCCAGGTGCATGTTCTTGGCGGGTTGTAGCCGGAATACCACGCCGTCTTTGTCCGTGTTCAACTCATCACGCTGAGCGGTGAGCTTCTTTTCCAAAGGTTGATAGGCCGCGTCTTTTTTCAATAAAAAGAAGGTATTGATATACTGATTGTCCAGATTCTCTGTTCGTACCCAATCATTCTGGTTCTGGTTAGCCGGGTTTTTCAACGTTGCCAGCGAGAACACCATATCGAAGCGAATGTCGGATTGGTCGGTCATATCGGCATAGACTCCCACCACGGCGTAAAGAGTGGCACCGAATTGGTTATTCAAAATTAAGGTTTTACCCAGAGCCGGATCTTTACCGAAATATTTCTTAGATGCCGATTTCGAAATAAAGAAGGTGTTTGGCTCTCCCAAGTCTGTCGCCTTGCCGCTCAACAGCGGAAAGCTGAAAAAGGTAAAGAAATTGCCGTCGGCGTATCCTATTGCTTGCTCACGGAAAGAGACTTCGCTGTTGGGTTTCTGCACGACGCCCGTAGCAATTCCCTCCGCGAAGCGACAATAGGCGTCTATTTCAGGAAACTTATGTTCCATGATCGGCGCGTAGCCGGGTTCGATCTCGGGCCACGAAGCACCATCTTGTCCCACGTTGACCATTCGATACATCTGGTCGATGTTGGCGTGAAACTGGTTCACGCTTTTTTCCAGGCTGACGTATTCCAGAATAAATACAAAGGCCGCAACGCCCAGGCCCAGCCCGACAATGTTGATAAGGCTAAACACGCGGTTGCGGAGCAGATTGCGGTAGGCGATTTTCAGGTAGTTTCGTAGCATGATGTTTGGGCGTGTAGGGTCGGACAGGCGCACCTGCAAACATAGGTGTTCGCCCGATGTAGGTCTCAATAGTAAAGTAAAACCCATGCCCAAAGAAATTTTTTCTGATAATCAATGTCTTACAAAAAGAAAATACAGCACGAGTGTCCGAAATCGAACACTTTCGTTCGGAACCGGACACCGCCTTTTAGACGTTTCTCCCTTTTGCTCCCTACCTTGTGTTTATTTTTCTGACTGAACTATGCTCACGGCCACCGAACAAAACCACTACCTGCGTCAACTGACTTTGCCTGAACTGGGCAGCGCGGGCCAGCAGCGGCTGAAAGACGCGCGGGTGCTGGTGATCGGGGCGGGAGGACTGGGCTGTCCGGTTCTGACGTACCTCGCGGCGGCGGGCGTGGGTACGCTGGGCGTCGTGGATTTCGACCGCGTGGAAATCAGCAACCTGCACCGCCAAGTGCTTTTTACGATCGAAGATGCGGGGCGAAATAAGGCCGAAGCGGCAGTGGAACGGCTGGAAATACTGAATCCGCATATCCAGATTGTAGCGCATCCCCAAGGGCTGACCAAAGAAAACGCCTTGTCCATCGTAAAGGACTATCAAGTTGTTGTGGACGGCTCCGACAATTTTCCAACGCGCTACCTCGTCAACGACGCCTGCGTGCTGCTGGACAAACCGCTGGTCTTTGGCTCGATCTATAAATTTGAGGGGCAAGTCAGTGTGTTCAACTATCAAGGCGGCCCGACTTACCGCTGTCTTTATCCGACGCCGCCCGCAGAAGGCGAAGTACCCAACTGCGCCGAAATTGGCGTTATCGGCGTGTTACCCGGCATCATCGGCTCTTTGCAAGCGATGGAAACGGTGAAGCTCATTGCCGGCTTGGGCGAGGTACTTTCGGGAAATTTGCTGGTGTACGACGCGCTGCGGACTACTTTCCACAAGTATCAGTTCGCTGCCCGGCCCGAATCCCGCCACATTACGGCTTTGCAAAACGACTACGGCGAAACCTGCGCCATACCGACGGCGGGTCTGGAGGAGATCGATTACGAAGAATTGGAACTGGTCATGCAGGAACTTGTTCCGCCGCTACTAGTGGACGTCCGCGAACCGCACGAGTACCTGCAATTCAACCTCGGTGGCGTCAACTGGCCCCTGAATACAATTGCTCAGCACATTCCAGAACTCCTGGCCCGCACCAGCGTGGTACTTTGCTGCCAATCGGGTGTGAGAAGCCGTAAAGCCTACGAAATCCTGGCCCCGGCTTTGCCGAATCATCAGTTTAGGCAGTTGAAGGGAGGAGTAGTGTCGGTGCGTTATTCTTGAATCGTGTAATCGTTAAACTGTGTAATTGCTGTTTTTTGTCTACCTGTTTATTTTTAATCGCTCTATATCAACAACTTAATCCGATATACATATAACGATTCCACAGCAATTCAACGATTCAACAACAATTATGAAGGAAATCAAATCCGTCCTCATCGCTTACGACCGCCTCGACCACGCTCACCAACGCGCGGCTTTGGCAACGGTAGTGCGGGTGGAGGGTTCGTCGTACCGCCGCACGGGTGCGCGGATGCTGGTGGTGGATGATGGCACCTGGGTGGGCGGCATCAGCGGCGGCTGCCTGGAAGGCGACGCGCTGAAAAGGGCGCGGCTGGCGATTGCCCGTTCGAAACCAATTCTGGTTACCTACGACACCACCGAGGACGATGCGCACCAAATCGGCGTGGGTCTGGGCTGCAATGGCATCATCGATGTACTGCTGACGCCCGTCCTGCCCAACGACCCGCGCAGCCCCATTTCGGTGTTGCAGCAAGTCGTGGCCGACCGCCGCCAAACCAACGTTTTGCTTACCGTTATAAAGCTGGAGGGTGATCTGAACGGCTTCGGGATGGGAAACATCATTCGTTACGCTGACCGCGAAAGCTTGCGCGGATTGGGCGATGAAGCTTTGGTTGAGCGCCTGGAAGAAAGCATTCAGTGGGTGGTTGGGAATAGCAAATCGGCGGCTTTGTCCTTTGTCTTAGAAGATGGACGTGAATTGGAAATCTTTGCCGAATTCCTGCCACCTGAGCTGCACGTGATTATTATGGGGCATCAGTACGACGTTTTTCCGTTGGCCAAAGTAATTAAGGAAGCGGGCTGGCGGGCGACCATTGTGGCCAATCCACAAAAAATTCATCGAGAAGTGGCCGCACTGGTCGGCGTGGTAGTAGCGCCGGATGAATTCTCACCCAAAATCATCGACAATTACTCGGCGGTTATTCTTATGTCGCACGATTTCAAAACGGATAAAAGTAGTTTGCCGCTGGTACTGAATGCGCCCTACATTGGGCTGCTTGGACCAAGGGTTCGGGCGGAGAGAATCTTTGCTGAACTGCGCGAAGAAGGCATCGCCATTTCACCGGAAGTTGAAGACCGTATTTTTGCGCCCGTTGGCCTGGATATTGGGGCGATTACGCCCGAAGAGATTGCCCTGTCGATGGTGGCCGAAATCAGGGCGGTATTTTCGCAGCGCGAAGGCGGGATGCTTCGTGAGCGATCTTCTACGATTCATGAGCGATAAGGGAGAAATATTATCCATGATTTAGAAATTTTGCCGTTTTTTCCTCCCCCATTAATTCTATCAAATACTTGGATAGTACCATTACATGGTATTCTTCTTTTCCTATTTTTCAAAAAAACTTCCTGCTTTTTTCCATTTTTTCGCTTGTACTCCCAAAAGTCTGCTTTACGGGAGGAAATACCAAACCGACACGAAAACGCTTCTTGGCTACTTTCGGCCCTTTGCCGTAAATCTCCTTGCTTTTCCATCGTTTCGCAAATCATTGTTTCGACAAATTTGGCCTTCGTAGAATATATATATTTGTATTTTACGAAGATTGTTCTACATAATTCAACAAGGATTAGCGTCATTTTTAGTATACATTAAGTACTGTAAGTCAGTTTTTTATCGAACGGTAAAACTTTTTTTATGCAATTGCGTTACCTTTGCTGACTATTAAATTATGTAGAACGAACCTGATTATGCATGATACGATTCCTAATGATTGCCGTGTCGTTGATGTCGCTGGGCGTGTTTACTTTCGATCGCACAGACACTAACACACCGGCCACCGAAGTCACTTCGGAGCCAACAGTAACCGCAGTAGAACCCAATTTTGATTTAAGTATTCTCAATGTGCAGTTTTGTGGCGACACCCTGCCCCTGCATCAGTCCACGGTAGCCAAGCGCTACCAAAACGCCGTCCGCTTTTACGACCACCCATCTTTCGCGCGTTCCCACGCGGGCAGCAAGAAAAAGATGAAGCAGGTCGAAGCCATCCTGAAAAAGCAAGGCATCCCCTCCGATTTCAAGTACATGCCTTACATCGAAAGCGCGATGAACGGTGAAGCCGTTTCGTCGCGTGGTGCGGGAGGCTACTGGCAGTTCATGCCCGCCACCGCTGAGGGCCTGGGTCTGGTCGTGAACGACCAAATTGACGAGCGCAAGGATTTGGTGAAATCCACCAAAGCCGCCGCCAAGTACCTCAAATGGCTCTACAACGAGCTGGGCGACTGGACGCTGGTGGCAGCCGCCTACAACGCCGGTCCCAACCGCATCATTCGCCACATGGACAAGCAGGACAAAGACAACTACTTCGCCCTGCGCCTCAATGGCGAGACCACGAAATACGTCTATCGACTGGTAGCCGTGAAGGAGTGGGTCAACCAACCCGAGCGCAGCACGACCTGGGCCGAGGAAGGCACCGTAACCAAAGTGATGACCTACATGAAGCGCAAGCGCGAAGCTGCCGAAGTAGCGCAGGCGTTGCTGCTGGCGAGCGCGAGGTAGTCTTTAGGCTTTCGGCAGTCGGCTATCAGCTTGTGTTTGTCCCGATTGCGAATTGGGGTCAACGGGACACGGTGAAAGAAGTCGCCTTCTTATTTCTTACGTGGAATGGGTAGGTGCCAATCCAGTTCTTCTACCTCTTTAAGACTATATTTGGATTCTTTGTACAATTTATCCGAAGCAACGACAATCCAAGGTAGATTCTCAATATTTTCTTTCAGAAAACTAAAAATCACGAGAGAAGTATCCGGTGAACTGATGCGTACTTCCTAATCCCATTTACTGGTCCCAAGGAGAGCATTGTAGCTTGTATTAGGCAAAATGTACGGATACGTTTTATCGATTGTCGGAGTCATTGGAAATATCCCATCGGTAGAGACTAAATAGTAAAGTGTGTCATTAGACTGGTTGAATAACCACAGCCTTTCATCTCCCGGAGGTTCACAGCCAGCCAGCAACAAACAAACAGCAAGAAAGAGGGCGACACCCTTTCTTGCTGTTTTTGGGTTATTGACGAGCAGCCGATGAGCTATCTCTCCGTCAAAAGAGAGAGAAGAATCTTGGACGGAGGGAGCTAATAAGGAATGCTTCATTCTTTTGGAATTGGTAAATGCCAGTTCAATGCTTCTATCTCATCAATATGGTATTTGGATTCCCGGTAGAGTTTCTTTTCTACAATTTCGGACCAAGAATTGTTCTCCATATCTTTTTTTAGAAAATAGAAAACCACCAAGGAATTATCAGGCGACCTCCCTAGAATGCTCGGTGTCCAACTTCCACTTCCAGTTTGCTCATTGTATTCTTCATTAGGCAAAATGTAGTCGCTAGACTTGTTAGCTGCGGGTATGGAAGGCAGGACCGTATCATAAGCCAGACAAAAATACAGGGTGTCCCCGGTTTGGTTATGGAGCCAGAGTCTGTCGTCGCTGGGGGGATCGCAACTGAAAATGCAAAAAGCAGCAAAAAGAAGTATTATTTCCTTTCCTACCGCTATCAATCTACGGGCAGGTAGATGAAGTGTTAAACCCTGGGCACTTGAGCGGAAACCGCGCCTGATTCCACATCGCATTTGGATCATTGAAAAGCAGGTCGAAATAAGATCTGTTATTCGCATCAGTCTCAGTATAAAAGCACTCATGGTTCTAACTGTTAGCAAAAATATAACTACCAACTGTTGCTCTGACTGCGCTCAAAGCGCTAGTTGGAGCCTTAAAAGTGTAAAAGCAGAGAAGCCCATAATCTTCCGCCTGTAGAATATGGCCAAATTCATGCTTTATCAAATCTGAGTCACTTCCTTGTCCGGCTTGCAAAAAGATTTTGCCATTTGCCCGAGTTGATCCAGGCAATGTAAATGAGCCGTAATTCATGTACGAAGCAGTATAGAGTGGCACGCCTTTGTAATTACCGACGAGCGTCATGCCAGGCACCTTATAATCCTGAGCATTAATGAACATTGCATTATACACTTTATCCAGAAGGTCGGTAGCATTGGGATTTGCCTGAGCCACACCTTTCCCAACGTTAAAGTTATACATAATATCGTACACCACCGAGGCGTAGCCCGTCGTGTAAGTCATCTGCACCCAGGTGTAGGCATCACTCGCCCCGATGCTCTTGGTATGTAGGGCGCCAATGGCGGCGATCTGGTAGGTGTAGAGCGCGTAGCCGATGGCGATGTCCTCGCTGAAACCCTCCGCACCCAGGTAGTTGCCTAGTGTCTGCTCGTCGTTCCAGAGACTATAACAGATATCATCTGGGTCAGATTGCTGTTCGATCCATTTTTTCTATGCCCAAGTCAGGTTGTCCTCCCATTGCGTTCGGGAGACGCCGTTTCCCATGCGTCGGGCGTTTCGGTTGGTGTCGAGTGCGCTTACATTCTTGTCGCCGGTCGGTTTGGTGGTCACTTGAGTCTCGTTGCGGCAGCTCGCCACAAAGAACAGAAACAACACAGAGCAAACCAAGGCGGGTGAAATTTTGAATCCTTTCATGATTTTAAAAAGTTTGATGGTGAAACATTGAACATTTGCCAAGCCCCGCGTCCGGTCGCCAAAACTGCCGCGGGGCTTTATTCTTAAACGAGCGTATTGAGATGGGATGTTACTTGGAAAGATTCCTGTGGCGAATAGCGATATTCTCAAAGTGAATAATCCAACCTTTCTTGCTTCGTCCGACCTCAGCACAGAGAAACTTCGTGCCCCCCAATTTAGCCAATCGACTTTAAAACCAGCGTAGCGAATCGTACCTTTGCGGCTTAATTTATGTTTTAACTGAAAAAAAAATAGCTATGACTAAGGCAGAAATGGTGACCGATAAAGGGACAATGCAAATCGAGTTTTACGACGATGACGCCCCGAAGACGGTCGAGAACTTTGTAAATTTATCCAAAAAAGGCTTCTACGACGGCCTGACCTTCCACCGCGTCATCCCCAATTTCATGATTCAGGGCGGTGATCCGCAAGGCACGGGCGGGGGCGGCCCCGGCTACAAGATCGACTGCGAGCTAACGGGCGAAAAGCAGTACCACGACCGAGGCGTGCTGTCGATGGCCCACGCGGGCCGCAACACTGGCGGCTCGCAGTTTTTTATCTGCCACAGCCGCGACAACACCGCTCACCTCGACCGCAACCACACCTGTTTCGGTAAAGTCGTGGAGGGTTTGGAGGTCATCGACGCCATCCGGCAGGGCGACAAGATTCAGAAGATCACGATCCAGGAGGGGGCGATGGCGTAGGGATTCGCCCACATTTTTGTATCAGTCAGGCCGCCCGAAACCAGTTTCGGGCGGCCTGACTCGTTTTGCTGCTGGCGGCTATTTTTGCCTGACTCACTCACTCCGCAACGACTTTACCGGGTTCACACTCGCCGCCTTCACCGCCTGATAACTCATCGTCAGAAAAGCGACCAACCCCGCCAAGCCGCCTGCCAACAGAAAGGCCCAAACGGGTACGTCGATGCGGTAAGCAAAATCCTGTAACCAGGTATCCATGCCGTACCAGGCAATGGGCGCGGCGACCACCAAGGCAAAACCCACCAGTTTCATGAAATCTTTGGAAAGCAGCGTCACAATGCTGGTCACGCTGGCCCCCATGACTTTTCGGATGCCGATTTCCTTCGTCCTTTGCTCGGCGGTGAAGGCGACCAGGCCCAGCAAGCCCAAGCAGGAAATAAAAATAGACAATCCCGCAAATAAACTGAACACCCGCGAAGTCTGGACTTCCTTGTGGTAAGTTTTGTCGAAGGCTTCGTCCAAAAATTCGTACTCGAAGGGGTAGCCGGGAAACTGCTTTTCCCAGGCGGCTTTCAGCAGCGGCACCGTGGTGGCCAGTTCTGTGCCTTGCAGTTTGAGCGCCAGCGGACCCCAGATGGCGTTGCCGATGAGCATCATCGGCATAATCTTGCTTTTCAAATCCATTTGGTTGAAATCCTTCACGACGCCGATAATCTGCCCGTTGACGGGTATTTCGACGTAGCCGCCCTCGGCATTGTATTGGTAGGTAACGTAACCGATGGTTTTGCCCAGCTTCCAACCGTACTTTTTCATGGCCTCTTGATTGACCACGAAATTACTGCGGTCGCCAGTGTTATCTTTTTGAAAAAACCTTCCTTCGGCCAGCTTCACCCCGAAAACCGCCGGAAACTGGCTGTCCACAAATAATTGACCGATCGTCACGTCGTCCTGTGGACCCGTGACTGACTGCGGCGATAACTTATTAATGCCCAGCCCCATGCCGGGCAGCATCGACACCTGCGTCAGGGCTTTCACACTGGCCAACTGCTGTATTTCATTCCGAAAAGCCGACATTTGACTTTCCGAAGCTTGGGACGGCGGATTCAGCGACAGCACCTGATCGCGTTGGTAGCCCAAATCCTTATGTTGCAAATACCGAAGCTGGTCCATGACTACGATCGTGGCCACCAGCATGACGATAGAAATCACGAACTGCACCACCACCAGACCACGCCGCACGTAGGCCCGCCCGCTGTTGGGCAGCAGGTAGTTTTTTAGCACTTTCACGGGATTGAAATTTGAGAGTACAAAGGCAGGATACAAACCCGTAAGTAGACTGGTCAACAGTATGAATCCGACTAGCAGAAGCAATCTGGAAGAGGTAAGCAAGGGAGCAAGCGTCAATTTTTTATCCGCAAAATCATTGAAGAACGGTAAAGCCATTTGCGCCAGCAACAGGGCAAAAGCCGTAGCAATAAGTGTAAAAAGGAACGACTCGCCCATAAACTGCTTGATGAGTTGCGAACGCCTGGCCCCCATCGCCTTGCGGACGCCCACTTCCCGCGCCCGCAATGTGGACCGCGCCGAAGAGAGATTAAGGTAATTAAAGCACGCCAGCAGCAGAATGCATAAGGCAACCGATGCAAAAATGCGCACGAACTCGATAGCGTTGGTCGCCCGCACCCGGTCGTCCATGCGGTGACGGAGGTAAATGTCGCGCAACGGAATCACGTCCAGCGACCAGGCAGCGGCGTTAGGGTCTTTAGCTTGCTTGGCAATGGCAGGCAGTCGGCTTTTTATTTTTTCAAAAGAAGCTCCCGGACTCAGCAGGAAATAGGTCATTCCCGCAAAATCCCAGTATGAACCGTTGCCTTGGTTCAGTAAAGCTTTGGCATTCAAGCTGGACGCCAAAAAGTCGATGGGCAGGTGCGTGTTTTCGGGCGTGTCCCGCATGACGCCCGCTACGGTGAACGTGACCTTTCCCTGTAACTGCACGTCGAGCGTTTGGCCCACGGGTGGCGTGTTGGCGAAGTACTTGGTCGCCATGCCCTGTGAAATCACGACTTGGTTTGGTAAATCCAGTGCCTCCCGCAAACTGCCCTCGACCATCGGGAAATCGAAGATTTTGGTGAGGTTAGAATCGGCCAGGCAAAAGCGGCCTTCGTAGGTCGCCAAATCGCGCCGAGACACCAGCGCCCGACGCGGCGAAACCTGCGTGACGGCCTCGACTCCTGTTTGTTTTTTCAATAAATCACCAAACGACGAGCCACTCGACGACGAATCCAGAAATTGCTGCAGCAATCCGATGCGGTCAGCCTTGGGTTGGTTCTGGTCAAAACTAAGATCGTCCAGCACGTAAAGCGTGATGACCAAACAAGTCGCCAGCCCAACCGAAAGCCCGGCGATGTTGATGAGAGAATACGTCCGTTGCTTAATCAGGTTGCGGAGGGCGATTCTGAAATAGTTTTTGAGCATAATCATTTCCTGTGGGGGCGAACCCATGTATTCGCCCAGCCTGTTCCAAAAATCCCATGCCTAAAAATCAACTATTTGAAAATCAAGTTTTTAACAAAACCTAAAAATAAAAAAATGTCCGATTCCGAACACTTATGGTTCAAAATCGGACGTTTAATATTACTTCATCTTGCCGGATTACCGCTTTCCTATCTCGTTAGAGTAGGTGTCGCCGGTGGCCTGAGGGAAGCTGCGGAGAATGTCCCCGATGATGTCCTGCATCATGGTCGAGCGGTCTTCGCGCTTGTTGGGCGCTTTCAGTTTACCGGAGGCCCAGCCCTGCCAGACCATTTTATTGACGCTATTTTGATAAATGTTCACGATAAAGCGGCCTTCCTCGTAGCTGTACGTCGAGTAATTGTTATTCTGCGGGCCGTAGTACCACCAGTAAGGCGACATGGTATTGTTGGAGCGAACTTGTTGGCGGTCTTTCACGTCGGTCAGGTAACGCACTACCAATTCGGGATTGCTCTCGTCGAGGCGATAACCTTTAGACTCCATTGCCTGCGTCACGGCGTCGGAAATACGGCGGCGATTTAGGTCGCTGCCCAGCAGCGGATCGTCCGTAATACTTTTCTCCGCTTCCACCCGGAAGGTCTTGAACTGCTTCAAATTGACGCTACGGTCGTAGTCGTTCTGTACCTGAAACGCGGGCGAACAGGCGACGAACCAACCCCCAAGCAGCATCAGCAAGGTGACTTTCATTATATTTTTCATGATTGTTTTTATTTGATTGTTAGATTGAAAACTGTACTTGGTAAAAGGTAAAGAATTGTTCCATGAAAGCTTTTGCTTGTCTATTATAGTGATACAGGTTAGAAACGAGAACATTTGGCACTTAGTGTGCGAAGGAAACTGAAATTTTGGCAGATAATGATGCTGTCAAACGGTGAGATTCAAACCCAAAACGCTTTTTCCATTAACTTGCAGACTTTTAAAAAAATGGCAGTGGCAACTCCCAACTGTCCACCTTCCACCGTCAACTGTCAACTTTTGATAATAGAGACCGCCCAGCGCACCCGGCAGACGTCGGAATACTACTTTTCGGTGAAACTAGCCGAAGTGCGCAAACTGATGGCCGAAGGCCATGATGTCATCAACCTCGGTATCGGCAACCCCGACATGATGCCGTCGGAAAGCACCCTTTTGGCGCTGACCGAAGCCATCCGCCGCCCCACCGCCCACGGCTACCAGCCTTACACGGGCATTCCATCGTTCCGCGAAGCTATTGCCGATTACTATCTGCGTACCTATCAGGTAAAGCTCGACCCTACCACAGAAATACTTCCCCTGATTGGTTCTAAGGAAGGCATCACGCACATTTCACTCACATTCCTCGACCCCGGCGACGAAGTACTGGTGCCAGAATTGGGCTACCCGGCTTACCGCGCGGTGAGTCAGATGGTGGGCGCGGTCGTCAGGGAATATCCTTTGCTGGAAAATCAGGGCTGGCAACCCGATTGGGAAGCGATGGCCGCGTTACTGACGCCCCGCACCAAAATTATGTGGCTCAACTACCCGCACATGCCCACGGGTGCGCCCGCCACGCGTGAATTATTCGAACGGGCGGTGGCCTTCGCCCAGGAACACAAGGTGCTGCTCTGTCATGACAATCCGTACAGTACGGTTTTGAACAAAAAGCCGCCCCTGAGCTTGCTGTCGGTGCCGGGGGCTAAAGACGT
The DNA here is from genome assembly GCA_038235275.1 of Cytophagales bacterium. GTDB lineage: Bacteria > Bacteroidota > Bacteroidia > Cytophagales > Spirosomataceae > Persicitalea. The sequence continues at coordinate 56,610 of JBBSUC010000016.1, forward strand.
GGCGATCGAGTTGAATTCCATGAGCAAGTCGCACAACATGGCGGGCTGGCGGCTGGGCTGGCTGGCCGCCGAGAAACCCTGCGTGGACGCGATTCTAAAAATAAAAAGCAACGTGGATTCGGGTATGTTTCAGGGCGTACAGGAAGCAGCGGCCGTGGCCCTGCAAAACTCTGACGACTGGCACCGCGAACGCAACGCCGCATACGAAGGCCGCCTGGAAGCCGCCGAGGCTCTGCTGTCCGCCCTTGGCTGCACTTGGGACAAGGCGCAGGAAGGCATGTTTCTTTGGGGGAAACTCCCCGCAACCACCGATTCCGCCGAAAACCTGATCAACACCCTACTCACCGAAAAATACGTTTTCATCGCTCCCGGCTTCATCTTCGGCCCCAAGGGCCAACGCTACATCCGCCTCTCACTCAGCACGCCAAAGGAGCGGATTTGGGAAGCAGTGGGAAGGATTATGGGTTAAAAGTTAAACGGTAAAAAGATTAAAGGAGGGAGGACGGGAGGATACGGATGCTTCAACATTTAAACAAATCCACGATTCAACGATTACACAATTCAACAATGGTAGTTAGCATTATAGGCGTCGGTCTGCTCGGCGGATCATTAGCACTGGCTTTGCGGGAAAAGTATCCGAACCTGCATTTGGTGGGCGTGGATCAGTCGGTGGTCAATCAGAAAATTGCGCTGGCTAAGGGACTGGTGGACGAAATTCTGACTTTGGAGGAAGCTTTACAACGTTCAGAGCTCAACGTGCTGGCCACACCCGTAGATAGTATCCGCCAGCTTTTACCCTTAATTCTCGACCAAATTCCCGCCGGGCGCACGGTGATGGATCTCGGTTCCACCAAAGAGACGATTTGTCAGGTAGCCGACGCGCATCCGAAGCGCGGGCAATTCGTGGCGGTGCATCCGATGGCGGGTACCGAAAACTCCGGCCCCGGCGCGGCCTTCCGCGAATTGCTGCCCGGTAAGAATGTCATCATTTGTGACCGGGCGAAGAGCGATCCCGATTCACTGGCTTTGGTGGAAGCATTTTTGCGCGATGTCGGGATGAAAATTCACTACATGACGCCCGCCGAACACGATTTGCACCTGGCCTACGTCTCGCACCTGAGCCACATCAGTTCGTTTGCGCTGGGGCTGACCGTGCTGGTAAAAGAAAAAGACGAAAAAGCGATCTTCGACATGGCGAGTACAGGCTTTTCGTCCACCGTACGCCTGGCCAAGAGTTCGCCCGCGATGTGGGCTCCCATTTTTGACCAAAATAAAGACAACGTTTCTAAAGCGCTGGGCGATTACATCGACTTATTGAAACGCTTCAAAGATGCCATCGACGCGCAGGATTTGGCCCAAAGCCGGGAGTTCATGGCTAGGGCGAATGAGATTGGGCGGATTTTGGGAGGTATTGAGAAGAAGTAGATTATGGCTGATTTGTCCCTCGAACTCGTCGTGGCGCACTACAACGAAAGCCTCAACTGGTTACGTCGAGTACCGCCTTCAATTAAAAAAGTAATTTATTCCAAAGCCGATACCCCGCTTTCAGTCCCCAACATACCTTTGCCCAACGTCGGGCGCGAAGCCCATACGTATCTCCACCACCTCACCACTCGCTACGATTCGCTGGCCGATTACACCATCTTTTGCCAGGGAAAGCCCTTTGATCACGCCTACGATTTCCACCACAGCCTGCGAGCTTTTGCGGCGGGGGAGTTGCCCGATTCTTCTTTCAAATGGCTGGGCCATATCATCGACACCGACACGCCCGACGGGCAGCTTTTTCGGGAGTGGTCCAAAAATGAAACGGGCGGAGGGCTTGATTTAGCGGAATTCCATCGGCAGCTTTTTAACGCGGACGGGCCAGAGGATTATCCGTTTTACCTCGGAGCGCAGTTTGTCGTTTCGCGCAAGTTAGTGCATCGCCAGCCGTTGACTTTTTACCAAAAAGCCCTGAAACTATCCGTAGATTACCCAAACGCCGCTCACTGCTACGAGCGGATGTGGGATCGCGTCTTTGGCGTGGAAGGCATCGACCGCTATTGGCGGGACGGGCGACGGACGGTATATTTGAAAAAAATAAATCGCAACGCTACTGCGGCAGTTCCGCCAGCACCGTGATGCTTCCCACGGTTTTGTCATTCAAGTTCACCTTGATTTCGGCGTCCAGCGGCACGAACACGTCCACGCGGGAGCCGAACTTGATGAAGCCCATCTGGGTGCTTTGCTGCACCTCGTCGCCTTCCTTCAGGTACCAGCGAATGCGCCGGGCTACGGCCCCCGCAATTTGGCGGAACAGGATATCCACGCCCTGCGGGGTACGAATTACGGTGGTCGTGCGCTCGTTGTCGGTGCTTGACTTGGGATGCCAGGCCACGAGGTAGAGGCCGGGATGGTACTTGAAATATTGCACGACACCGCTGATAGGATTCCAGTTGACGTGGACATTCAGCGGCGACATGAAAATGCTGATTTGGCGGCGCGGGCCTTTGAAGTATTCGTTCTCGACCACCTCCTCGATCACCACCACTTTCCCGTCGCAGGGCGCGATGACGCGGCTTTCGTCGGAACTGACGACCCGAGTGGGAACGCGAAAAAACTGGACGATCAGGAAAAAGAAGACGATGCTGGCTACCAAAAGCAGCCAGTGCAGCCAGACTAATTCCGGAATAAAATAACGGACGGCCCAGTTAATCAGCAGCAACAGCAGGGCGGTGCCGCCCATAATCAAGTAGCCTTCTTTATGTAGTTTCATTTAGTTTAGGGGTTATTTCGCGGCCGTAAAATTACGAACTGCCCGCCAAACACCCAACCTCCGGTAGAGAAGCGATGCTTCGCGTCGCGCGCGCGTCAGACTTCGGCGCGAGGCGTCGTGTCTGTACGTCGTACTGAAACAAACACGGCCCCTAACAACAGCGCCACCAGCAAAATTGAGCTAATCAGGTCGATCGTGTGTCCGGTGCTGACCGAAATAGGGTCGAACTTGAACACGATCGTGTGCTTGCCCGCCGGAACACGCAGAGCGCGCAGGACATAATCGGCCCGCAGCAGCGACGCGGGTTTGCCGTCGATGGTCACTTTCCAATCATCGCGGACGTTGTAATAAATCTCCGAAAAGACCGCCAGCTGCTCGCTTTGGGCGTTGCTTTCGTACGTCAGTTCGTTGGGTTTGTAGCTGCTGAGGGTAATAACGCTCACGCTGTCGGGCTGGATAGTCAAGCCCGCCAATTCTTTGGAAAAACGCTGGTCCAGCACGGCGGCGCGGCGGGGTTGCAGGCTATCAAGGGCGCTCATTTCAGCATCGGCGTTGGGGACAATTTTGTAGTTATCCACAAACCAGGCGTGGCCCAGCGCGTCGGGGTTTTGCTGCACGGCGGGGTTGCCCTGCTGGTCGCGGGTGAGGATATACTTGGTATTGAGCATATTCAAAATGCCAGGATTGGGGTTGGCCTTGGCGATTTGCCGCTCGATGAGTTCCTGATAGCGGCGTAGTTTGGCCCCGTGGTAGCCGCCGATGGATTTGTGATAATATGATGCCTCGGCGTTGTTGAACGTATTCCGCAGCACATCCAGCACCCGGTAGTCGGGGTCGGGATCTTGCAGAATCTGCTGGTCGGCGGGCGATGGGGAAAACTGGGTCTGCGCAGCCTGCTTGCTCACGAAGTCGTCGTTGTTGAGGTAGCGCTTGCTGACGCCGAACATATCGCCGATTACCAGCAACAGCAAGGCGGGGTACAGCACGGCGGCTTTGATTTTCTCTTTCATCCAAAGCCAGATAAGTCCGGCGGCCAGCAGAATCAGAAAAGCCGAGCGCAGGGCGTCGCCGCGCATCATGCCCACGCGGTCTTTCACGATCGCACTCATAATGTCCTGGGCAAAAGCTGGATTTTGACTGCTTTGCGTCAGGTTCTCGACAAACTGCAGGTCATTATCGCCCCGGAAACTGAAAAACAAAGTGGGTACAATGGCTAAAACCAGGCAGAGCCCCGCCGTCAATCCCAGGCTAATGAGAAAAGGCCGGGAGATTTCGGGAAAGCTGTATTTGCGCTGCACGATGTCGCGCAGGGCGGCCACCGCCAGCACGATAATAAGCAAATGCGCCAGCGACAGCACCATCGTGACCGCCCGGAACTTATTGAACATCGGGAAGTAGTCGAAAAACAGGTAGTTGAGTCCGGCGAAGTTTTTCCCCCAGGCCCACACGATGTAGAGCAGCGTAACGCCCGCGACCCACCATTTGATGGGTCCTTTGACAATAAACAATCCCAGAATAAAAAGGAAAAAGATAATAGCCCCCGCGTAAGCCGGGCCACCCGTACTGTATTGCTTACCCCAGTAAAGCGGCAGGGCCTGCACGAAGTTAGCCGCGTTGGCGGCATCCACGCCCCGGTTTATCAGGGTTTGGTAAGTTTCGGACTTGTTGTCGAGGGTGCCCTGCGAAGGGCCACCGTAGAGGTTGGGAATAAGGAGTGTAAACGTTTCGACAATGCCGTAGCTGTATTGGAAGGCGTAGTCTTTGTCTAAACCGTCTTGGTCGGCGGCAACCGAAGCGGTGGCAGACGCGCTTGCCAACGGGGTAAGCTCCGACTTGCCCCGGATGGTTTCTTTGGTGTAGTCATAGGCATTCCAAAGGCGCGTCGTGTGGGTACCCAGCGCCACAAGACCGGCGATGCCTAATCCGCCCAGCACGAGTGCCAACTGCGGGATGCGGCTGGTCTTCAGGTAGGAAATGCTTTCGAGAATCACGAGAACGATGACGCCGATCCCCAGATAATACGTAATCTGGATGTGGTTGGCGTAAAGTTCAAGCGCAAAAAACAGCGCTGTGACCGCCGAGCCAATGAGCCAATTCTTGCGAAAAGCCAGTAATACGCCGGCAATGACGCCCGGCGCGTAGGCGAGCGCCAGGATTTTGGATACGTGCCCCGCTTCCAGGCTGGTGGTGAGGTAGGAGCCAAAGGCGTAGGCAATGGCCCCGAAGGCCGCCAGCCACAGGTTAGCCCCCAGTACCAGCAGCAGTAGATAAGCCGAAACCATCGTGATGAGGAAATAATTAGCCGGGGCCGGAAGCACAGCATTGGCAATTCGTCCCAATTTAGTCGAGACGCTGGTAGGATAATCGCCCGCGATCAGGTAAGCGGGCATCCCGCCGAACATACTATTGGTCCACGAAGACCATTCACCCGTTTTTTTCTGGTATTCAACAACTTCGCGCGCCGCCCCGCTGGCTTGCACGTCGTCGTATTGATTCAGTCGCTTGCCGTTCAGCACGGGAGAGGAGTAACTTAGAGCTAAAATAGCAAAGCCAACGATTGCGACCAGATGTGGCCAAATGCGTTGCCAGGTGAACGTTTTTTTCATGAATATTTTGATTCTGCGAGACGGCTTCCAAGCAGCCGACAGAGATTGTAGGGTACGTTAAATTTTGATTAACTGTCCACAAATATAGAAGGAATGATGTATGTTTGAACTACCGTCGCAGGAGCAGTCCTTGAAGTATTTATATCAAAAAGGCTGAATTCTTAGGCCATTTGTATAAATTACCCAATAAATTTGCGGCTTCCAATCGAAAGTAAAGAATTTTTCCACCCTCTTCCCGAGCGTTGCCAAGTAGCAATAACCTGACCAACCTACATGAAAAGAATTGCAGTATTTACCTCCGGCGGTGACGCGCCCGGCATGAACGCCTGCATCCGGGCCGTTGTGCGGGGAGCTGTTTACTACGGAATCGAAGTTTTTGGCATAAGAAAAGGATATAGCGGCATGATTGCCGGGGATATGTACGAAATGTCCTCGAACTCAGTCAGTAATATAGTGCAGCGGGGCGGTACCATCCTCAAATCAGCCCGCAGCAAGGAGTTTATGACGCCGGAGGGACGGCAGAAGGCATTCCAGGCCTTGCAGGATCAGGGGATTGAGGGGCTGGTTGCTATCGGCGGCAACGGCACTTTTACGGGAGCTATGATTCTGGAACGGGAGTTTGGCATTCCCATCGTGGGAGCCCCCGGTACCATCGACAACGACTTGTACGGCACCGACTACACCATCGGTTTCGATACGGCGGTCAATACGGCTTTGGACGCCATCGACCGCATCCGCGACACGGCCAGTTCGCACGATCGCGTGTTTTTTATCGAAGTAATGGGCCGCGACTCGGGATACATCGCTATTCAGTCGGGAATTGCGGGCGGTGCCGAGGTAGTGATGGTACCCGAAGTGCTGACGCCCATCTCCACCGTCGTAGAAACCCTTCGCCAAGGCTGGGAACGCTCCAAGTCGTCGTCCATCGTAGTGGTTTCCGAAGGAGAAGAAGAAGGGAATGCCACCGAGATAGCCAACAAAATCAAGGATATGATCAAGGTAGACGTAGATATTCGGGTGACGACGCTCGGCCACATTCAGCGCGGCGGTACGCCCTCCGCCCGCGACCGCATCCTGGCAAGCCGCTTGGGACTCGGCGCTTTGGAGGGCCTGATGGCCGGACAAAAGAACGTAATGGCCGGGATCATCAACGACGACCTGGTGTACACGCCTTTTGAAGACACCATCCGCCTGCCCAAGCCCATCAACGAGGATATGCTCAGAATGGTGAAGATATTGAGTATTTAGCAATACCCCACCACCTTATAAGTAATGTATCCGATCCACTCGCGCCATAGGAGGTGGGCGTAGCCGAAAACCTCGGGATCGGGGCGGATGATGTCGCGGAGAAGTGGCACTAACTCGACACCGTAGATGTCCGTCGGAAAAGCATCGACTTTCAGTCCGACTTTGGTAAAGCAACCCACGGCTCGGCGCAGGTGAAACGAGGAGGTAATGAGCAAATATCGGCCGCCCGGAAATTGCCGTTGCAGAACCTCCGCCGAATAAAGAGCATTCTGTCGGGTGTTGAGCGACTTCCTTTCCAGGACAATGTCGCCCGCCGGAACGCCCCACTTCCTTAAAAGAAGGGCGGCCTGGTAGCCGTCGTCGCGCCGGACTTTCACGGCGCGGGTACCGCCGCCGCTGATCAGGATTTTCTTTATCTTGCCTGCCTTATAGAGTAAATAAGCTTGCAGAACCCGGTCGGCGTGGCTGCTCAGGCCGGGGTGATCGATGCGGGCATTGGCCATGCGGATCATCCCCCCCGTCAGCACGATGCCCACATCGTAGTCCGTCGGCACTTCTGCAAAGTTCTTAGGTGCATATTCCCACCACCGGAAAGCCGCATTGACCAGGTAATTATTGCAGAGTACGAAAAATGATAGAACAACGATAACTACGGCTTGGCGGGATCTGGTGCGGTTTTTGGTGAAGCAGGCATAAGTTAACAGGAAGAACAGGACGCCCACGGGCATCAGGACAAAGTCGATGGTCTTGGACAGAAAGAAGAACATTCGGGTACGAGAGCGTGGTTTGTGTCGTTTTGAAAGTAAATTTGCTAAAAACAGAATTTGACCGAAAGAGTAAAAGTATGAAAAATGGATTATTAGCACTCATGTGCGCCAGCATATTGACTGCCTTCCTCGGAGAGTCGGCTGTGGCGCAGGGATACCGGATCGAGGCTATCCTCAAAGGCTTGAAGGATACCACCGCCATTCTTGGCCATTACAAATACAACGGCCAGCAGTTTATCGCCAAAGATACCGCCCGCTCCGACGCCAGCGGGCGCATGGTATTCGAGGGAAAGGAAAATCTGCCCGGTGGCCTGTATCTCATTTTGCTGCCCGGCCAGCAAAAATTGGTACAACTGGTGTATTCCGGTAAGGAGACCAACTTCTCGCTACAAACGGACACGAGCAATGTTGTAAAGAGCATGGTTGTCAAAGGCTCGGAAGAAAACAAGATTTTCTACGAGTATCAGCAGGAACTAGGCAACCTCTCGGAAGAGGCAAACGTCCTCGATACGGAGAAGAAGTTAAAAACCGACCAGGTGAGTAAGGCCTTAATTGACAAAAAGTTGAACGACTTGCAGCAGAAGGTTACTGCCTATCAGAAGAAGTTCCTGGCCGACCACGCGGAAACTTTCACGGCAAAGCTGCTGAAAGTTACCAAAGATCCCGAAATTCCGTCCGCCCCCGTGCTGGCCAATGGTCGCAATGACTCGGTTTGGGTTTTCAACTATTACAAAAATCACTACTGGGACAACTTCGACTTTACCGATCCGCGCATGGCCAGGACCCCCTTCATGCAGCCCAAACTGGAACGCTACGTAAAGGAACTGATCGTACAGATCCCCGACTCGATCATCAAGGATGCCGATGCCCTTATAAAAAAAGCGTCGGGCGATAAAGAACTCAAATCGCAGATGATCTATTACATCACCAGTGAGTACGAAAACCCAAAAACCGTGGGCACCGAGGGCGTGTTCGTTCACATGGCCGAAAAGTACTATCTCTCGGGCGACATGGAGGTGTCAGCCGATGCTGTGAAGCGCATTGGCGAGCGCGTCGCCAGTATGAAACCACTACTGGTCGGCAAGGTCATTCCCGACGTGATCCTTTCGGACCCCGAAAAAAAGCCCGTCAGTATTCACGGTATCAAGGCCGATTACACCGTATTGTTCTTCTATTCGCCCACCTGTGGCCACTGCAAGGAAGCCGCGCCGAAGCTGAAGGAATTCTACGATAAGGAAAAAGAAAAAGGGGCGAAAGTACTGGCTATCGCCACCGACCAGAGTCCCGAGGACTGGAAGAAATTCATCAAGGATTATAAACTGGAAGAACTGTACAATGGCTACGACTACACCTCCAAGCATGACTTCCGCACGGAGTACGATGTATTTACCACGCCCACGATTTACGTACTGGACAAAGATAAAAAAGTTGTCGCGCGCAAAATGCCAATCGAGTCGCTGGACGATTTCTTCAATTACTACCTGCGGAATCAGGCAAGTAAGCAATAGGCAACCTCAATACTTTTCATAAAAACTTCACAACTTGCTCGTCAGACGGTTGTAGATCGGCTTGCTGAATTCTACGAATAAATCCTGCGGCGGCGGCGGATTGGTCTCACGCGACTTAGTCATGCGGAGTTGGGTGGCGTCGAGCGCCCGCTCATCTCCGTTGTAGCTGCCCCACTCCGAGACCCAGGTATGTTCTCCCTGAAACTTGTCCTGAAAGACGATTTTCTTCGTATCGAAATCCTGAATCTGCATATCCATCAGTCCGCGCGAAACGACCGTCTTGCGGTTGCGACTGAGTTTGGCTTTTACTTTGCCATAGACCGGAACTTTCTTACCATCCACCGTGACTTCGCCCGTCTTCACGCTGTCCTTGCTGGTCACTTCTTCGGTGTTCCTCTCTACCAGCGTTTGGCCTACTACGAAATCGTCAAATTGCAGCGTGACCACGTGGTCGGGCTTCACCTTGGTATCCGTAGCTTCCTGCGGCATATAAAAGCGTACAAATTTGTTCAGGCGTTGATTGGTTTGCAGAAATTCGTTGACGCGCTCCTGGAAATAGGCATTGCTCAATTGGTAAGCGCGGGAGGTGACCAGTACCTGCTCCACAACCACTTTGAAGGACGCCGTTTGGTAGGCTTCGTCCATTTTAGTGGTCGCGTCCCGATAGTTGGGGACCATTTGGGTGGCTGTTTCAAAATTCTCAAAAGCGCGGCGGGCAGCTTCCCTCCCACCCTGGCTCAGTATGTTGTGGCCGGCTTCGTAGCGAGCGGCGGCGGCCAGGTCGCGGGCGTTACGCTCCTGGTCGAAGTAGCTGCGATCCTCCACCAGTCGAGCGCAGGTCGCGCAGTTTTTAATGGCGTTGTAGAGTGTGTTGAGTTTCGTATAGGTTTCGGCAGCGCGTTCGTGACGGAAGGGGTCGGAGGGGTTTTCGTTTCTTCGCAGATCGTCAAGATGCTGCTGCACAGCCAATGGATAGGCCTTTTGCAGGATGTCGGCGGAAGAAGACCGGGCGTTGTCGTTCACCTTAGGCACCGCCAGCAGCACCGACTGGTCATAGTCGCCACGTTTCAGAGATTTCTTGGCGGATTTGCAGTTTGTAAGGAGAAAGGAAGAAAGGAGAAGAAGGGAAAGTAAACCGGCTGTTCGAAAAAGGGGAGGGAAGCGTTTCATTTTTGGGAGGATTTGAGGATATTTTCGGCAAAATTACAGCCCGTTGATACGAAAGGCAAGTAAAGGCATCGTAACTTAGCATACGGTATAATCGAGCCGACTTCAACCATCAGACATGAGTGTTTTTGCTTTCGATAAGTTAAATATTGGCAAGAAATAGATTTTCATTAAGCACCTATCTAGCGATTGTGAAAACAGAAAAAGAAAAAATGCTGGCCGGAGAGTTGTACAATCCGCTCGATAAAGAGCTATCGGACGAACGACTAAAAACCAGGCTCCTTATCAAGGAACTTAACGATACCCGAGAGGACGAGGTTGAAGAGAGGACGCGCATTTTGAAAGAATTGATCCCCGATGCCGGGGCCGACTTGTGGCTGCAACCGCCCTTTTATTGTGATTACGGCAGCAATATGACATTGGGTGATAAAGTTTTCTTCAACTTCAACTGTGTGGTTTTAGACGTGGCGCCTGTTATTATTGGCAGCCGAACTCTGTTCGGGCCCAATGCGCAAGTCTATACGGCTACCCACCCAATAAACCACCAGGAAAGAGCATCCGGGGTAGAATACGCCAAACCTATTAGTATTGGAGAAGACGTATGGATTGGTGGAAGTGCCGTGATTTGTCCGGGGGTGAGTATCGGCGACCGCAGCGTAATTGGCGCGGGTAGTGTGGTGACCAGAGACATACCCGCCGATGTTTTTGCCGCCGGTAACCCGTGCAAAGTAATCCGGTCCTTAAAACCAACTGAGTAAAGGTCTCTCCCTCAATCAGCCAACAGCCGATGGCCAAAAACTACCGCATCTTCGAGTGCTTTACCAAATAAGCCGTCAGAATCGGATCGAAGCCCTGGGCGATGTCGGCCTCGATGAAGTCTATCTTATACTGGCCGCATTTGAGTTTGAGATCCTGGTAGAATTTCTTAACAAATTCCTGGTACTGGTCGCGCACCTGATGCGGCTGCACCTTCACGCGTTCGCCCGATTCCAGGTCCACGAATTCGTAGGGACGATCCTCGAAGGCAAATTCCTCTTCAGTGCGTCGGTCGGTAACGTGAAAGAGCAGCACTTCGTGCATATTGTGGCGCAGGTGCTGCAAAGCCGAGAATAATTCTTCACTGTGTTCCAAATCCTCGAACATATCGCTGAAAAGAATGACCAGCGAACGCTTATGGATTTTCTGGGCGATGAGGTGGATGACCTCCGCCACCGAAGTTTTTCGCAGTGGGCGAGGCTTTTCGAGCAGTCCTTCCAGTTCCAGCAGAATTTTGTGGATGTGCGAAGGCGTGGACTTTACCTGGGTTTGTACTTCGATTTGGTCCGAGAAAGTAGTGAGACTCACGGCGTCTTTCTGGCGTTGCAGCAAGTGGGCCAGGCAAGCCGCCGCCATGATGCTAAAGGTGATTTTGCCGTAGTTTTCCTCGGGATAATACATGGAAGAAGACGTGTCGAGCAGCAAATGGCAGCGCAGGTTGGTTTCCTCTTCGTAACGTTTTACAAAGAGACGGTCGGTCTTGGCGAAAACCTTCCAGTCCATGTGGCGGGTACTTTCGCCCGTGTTGTAGAGGCGGTGTTCAGCAAATTCCACCGAAAAGCCGTGGAATGGGGATTTGTGCAGACCCGTGATGAAGCCTTCGACCATTTGCCGGGCCAAAAATTCCAGGTTGCCGAACTCCCTTACTTTCGCTAAATCCAGTGGGCGCTTACTCATGATTTTTTTGATCAAATACTAACTACCACGAATATACGAAGTGAATTGGTATTATTTTTCTCAATACAAAAACCCTTCTTCTGCTTCGGTAGCCAGCGTTTCGCGTGCCTGGTAGTCGGTGGGCAGATTCTTGCGGAAAAGCCGTTTCCTGGGCAGGTTCATCACCAAGCCAGCGGCGCCAATGACTTTGAGTTGTACCTTAGCGATGCCACTCTGGATCATGCCGATTTCGCGGGCGGCGGATTTGCTGATGTCGATCAGCCGACTTTTGGAATAGGGTCCCCGGTCGGTGACGCGGACGTTGACTTTTTGGTTAGTCTTGAGGTTGGTCACCTCAATGAGGGTATTGTAGGGAAGGGTGGGGTGGGCGGCGGTAAATTCCTCATTACTGAAAACTTCGCCGTAAGAGGTTTGGCGGCCGTTGAACTTGGGGGCGTAGTAAGAAGCCATCCCGGTTTCGATTTTTCCAATGTACTCCTGCATCTCCGGTGAGGGGTCGGCCAGGCTGACCATGAGAAAAATGTAGAACGCTTGTAAATTCATACCAAAGGTTTTAGATGAAACATCCGGCCCGACTCTTTTTACCACCGCTGATGAAAGCAGTGAATCAGACCACTACTGGTAATTTTCGACAAAGGTAACGCAATGATTGGAATGACAAGTGCTAGGTGTGTAATTAGTACAATTAATTAGTGGATATGTATCATTTTTCGTACCAGAGAAAGGTTTAAGGAAGCCGGACTGTTTGTTCGGAGCAATAAACTTGCTATTTTAGCGTTCGATTTAACTTTTAACTACTAAATAGTGGAAGACAGAGAGCAGATCTACTCCAACCGGGTTAGGGCCGGAAAAAGAACGTACTTTTTTGATGTCAGGGCCACCCGCGCTAACGACTACTACCTCACCATTACCGAAAGCCGCCGCCACATCGACGGAGAAGGGTTCAGCTACGAAAAGCATAAGTTATTTTTATATAAAGAAGATTTCGACAAGTTCATTGAAGCTTTGCAGGATACAGTCGACCATGTGAAAACCGAACTGATGCCTGAGGTCGATTTCACGCAGTACGAACCAAAGGAAGAGGAAGACTCGTTCAACGGTCAGGCCGAAAAAAACGACTTAAAACTGGACGAGGGTTCGGAATTGAAGTGGGAATAGTGCTTATTAGTTGAAAATGGAGAGTGAATGTTATTTTTGGTGGTAAAGACTGCCTTTGATGCCGATCCTGTAATAATGTACTTTTTATGCCTTTGGGATTCATTCCAAAGGCTTTTTAGTTTTTAGCCCACAAATCCGTACTTTTGCGCTCTATTTTTGGGATACTAGAAACCTTGTTTTTTTAATTAAAGCGTTGATGGTAAACACTCTCAACTCTCCACTTTCAGTTCTCCACTAAATAAATGAGCTTACAATGCGGAATTGTCGGATTGCCCAACGTTGGGAAATCCACGCTTTTCAACGCCATATCGACGGGGAAGGCCGAGGCGGCCAACTACCCTTTTTGCACCATCGAACCCAATGTGGGCGTGGTCACCGTTCCCGATGAGCGTCTGGAAGTACTGACCGGGTTGGTCAAACCCCAAAAGGTGTTACCGACGATCATCGAGTTTGTGGACATCGCCGGACTCGTGAAAGGTGCGAGTCAGGGCGCGGGTTTGGGCAATAAATTTCTGGCCAATATCCGCGAGGTCGATGCCATCGTTCACGTCATACGCTGCTTCGAGGACGAGAACGTCGTCCACGTTGAAGGACGCGTCGATCCGGTGTTCGATAAGGAAATTATTGACATTGAGTTGCAGCTTAAAGACCTGGAATCGGTCAATAAGAAGATTCAGAAAGTTGAAAAAGCCGTCAGAACCGGCGATACTAAGGCCAAGGCCGAACTGCAAATCTTGCTGGATTACAAGGCTGCCCTGGAGGCGGGCCGTAGTGCCCGGACGCTCCCCTATAGTAAGGATGAGCGCGAAAGTGCCATCGGCGATTTACAATTGCTGACCGTGAAGCCGGTGCTTTACGTGGCTAATGTCAACGAGGAGTCGATGCTCACCGGCAATGAATATTCTGAGAAACTGCGCGAAGCGGTCAAGGACGAAAACGCGGAGATGGTGGTGCTGTGCGCCGCCATCGAGTCCCAAATCTCCGAAATCGAAGATCCCGAGGAACACGAAATGTTCCTGTCGGAGTATGGTTTGAAAGAGGCCGGGCTGGATCGGCTGATCCGCGCGTCCTATTCGTTGCTGGATTTGATTACGTATTTCACTGCCGGTGTAAAGGAAGTACGGGCCTGGACCATCCGTCGTGGCTGGAAGGCTCCGCAGGCGGCGGGCGTCATTCACTCCGACTTCGAGAAGGGCTTCATCCGGGCCGAGGTCATCAAAATTCCCGATTACCAGCAGTACAAAACCGAAGCAGGCGTAAAGGAAGTAGGTAAAATGGCCGTGGAAGGCAAAGAATACGTCGTGCAGGATGGCGACGTGATGCACTTCCGGTTCAACGTTTAACGCCGCCGATTCCACTCCACCGTCCGGTAGCCCACAAGTTTATCGGCACGGGCGGCGGGGGGGCGGTTGTACACCAGGACGTCGTAGTCGTTCTCCGTGGCGGCGAAATTTCCTTCAATCTGGGCTTCATCTCCCTGTTCGGCCGCCCCCTGCACGACGGTATAGTCGTAATTGACCACACCTTGTTTGATAAGCATCACCGCCTGGTACGCTTGTAAATCAGCATTATAACTCATGCGGTTGAGTTCGTTGCGCAGCCATAAGTGGAAGCTGCCGTTGACGTACACCGCCGCGTCGGCGATCTCGGGCATTTTTAGGGTAAAAACCACGGGCGTATAGTCTGCCTCGTCACTACCCATGCCCGACTCGCGCTGGTCCACGATGTACTGGCCGTTGAGGTCATCCATTTGAATGTAAGCTCCGTAGGCGCGGGGCTTATCGGGCGAGAGGATCAACCGGGTAAATTCGCTGAGCCGTTCCAGTTCGTACACGCCGTAGCCCCGCGCCGACAGCGTGCGGCTGTCGAAGTATCGGAACTCGTTCCCGCCGGGAAAGGTATTTTCCAAACTAAAAAACTGGTACTCCAGCACCGAGTCGAAAGGCCGTACATTGGTGGGCTTGAAGCCGGATTTGGCTTTGTCCCAACGAAAATTCTGTCGGATTACCACCTGCAAGCCCGTCTGCGGTGCAACTACCTGAAAGCCTTTGTAATCGAGGCTGAAGTCGATCTGCTGGTCGGTGCGCTGCTCGCGGATGCCCTGCGAAAACCGCGCCTGCGCCGTAATGCGCACTTTGTTCTCGTACACCATAAATCGCCGCGTCAGCACCACCTGCCGCTGCCGCTCCGAGTACACCACCAACACGTAGTTGCCCGACACTTTCAGGCGCGGAATCTGGAAACGATAATGATAGAAAGGCACTTTGGTGCCAAACGACTGCTTGAATTCGGTGATGGGGTAGTCGTTGTACTCATAGGTAAACTCGATGTCGTTCAGCACGGATTTGTTCCAGTCGGCGTTGCAGTGAATCAGCTTGGCGCGGAAGCCCCGGTAATCGGCAGTCATATCGTCGAACTCCAGAATCAGCGGCCGTTCGCCCTCCAATTGAATCACCGCCGGGCCAATCAGCCGCCTCGGGTCGTCGGCGCGGTCGGTGGCGGGGTATAGCAGTACCGTCTTTATGTTTTCGTTATAGATATAATCTTCCAACCGGACGTCTTCCGTGCGCACTTGGGCAAGTGCTTTTAGAGAAATAAAAATAAATAGTAGGAGGAGCGGAAAACAATATTGTCGCATAAGCAAGCGGGAAAGGAGCATTTGGGCTGTTTTCAAAACAAACGAAAAGCAGGCCAAGATCGCCTAATCGGCGGGCTTTTTGTCAGGATTGCAGGGATAAATTCTTATTTTTGGAAATAACGAACCAAGAAATACTATGACCGCAAAGCCCCAGAAGAAATATTCACCGGAGGAATACCTCGAACTCGAACGCGCCGCCGAGTACAAAAGCGAGTATTATCAAGGCGAAATCTTCGCGATGGCCGGGGCCAGTCGCAACCATAACCGAATCGTAGGGAATCTGAATGGGTTATCCTTTAACTTTCTTCAAGAAAAACCCTGCAACTTTTATCCCAGCGATATGAGGGTGCATATACCTGCCAGTGGGTTATACACTTACCCTGATTTGTTGGTGGTCTGCGGAAAAGAAGAGTTCCTCGATAGTGCCGTGGATACCTTATTGAATCCTAAAATAATCGTGGAGGTACTCTCAGAAAGTACGGGTTCCTACGACCGGGGCGAAAAGTACCAGCTTTATCGCAGCATCCCATCACTAGAAGAGTACGTCATGATCGATTCACAGCGAATATCGGCAGAAGTAAATCGCAAAAGCCCACAGGGTTTCTGGTCTCTGATGTCGGAAGCTTACGACCTGAAAGACAGTATCGAACTAGCCAGTATCGGCTTTACGCTTCTCTTGCAAGACGTTTATGCAAGAGCAGAAAATTTGAATAACGGGTTGCGCTAAGTTATTATTCCCTTAATTTCCACCCTACCTATTTGAAATCTATGACCGCATAGCCCCAGAAGAAATATTCACCGGAGGAATACCTCGAACGCATCGGCCTCACGCTTCCTCTGCGCGCCATTTACGACCAAACGGAAAATCTGGGAATTTGACTAAGACTTTGGGCGAACACATAGGTTCGCAGGGGCGCCTGTCCGACCCTACAATTCTAACTTTGCCCTTTTACCCCTCCAACTCCTCAGCCTCCAGCATCGCCACTTCCCAAGCCTTCGTCGCGTCGGCGATTTTCTGGCGGGTGTGGGCGTACTTTTCATTCAGTTCGTCCAGTGAATCTTTCTCAGCGTAGTTGGCAGGATCGGCGAGCTGGGCTTCCAGTTTTTTCTTCTGCGCTTCCAGTTCAGTGATCGTCACTTCCAGTTCCTCGACCTGCTTTTGGGCTTGTTTCAAAGCCCACTGGTTATTGGGCTTAGGCGATGACTCTTTTTTCTGGCCGTTGGAAGCAGCGGGGACCGCCGTGACTTTGGGCGGCGGAGCACTGCTGACGATGGCCTTCTCGCTCACCGCCGATTCCAGGCCACGCTCTTCTATCCAAAGTTCGTATTCTTGATAAGTACCAGGATACTCTTTAATTTGATGATCCTCGATGTACCAGATTTTGGTCGCGATGTTTTCCACGAAATAGCGGTCGTGACTCACTACGATATAACTGCCCTCGTACTGCTGCAACGCCTGAATGAGGATGTTCACCGACTGCATGTCCAAGTGGTTAGTCGGCTCGTCGAGGAGGAGGAAGTTGGCTTGGGAAAGTAGCACTTTGGCCAGCGCAATCCGCGATTTTTCGCCACCAGAAAGCACTTTTATTTTCTTGAAAACATCATCGCTCGTGAACAGAAAGCAGCCCAGTACCGTACGCAGTTCCGTTTCAGACTTTTCGGGTGCGGCATATTTCAGCTCCTCGATTAGGTTGTGCGCCACATTGAGCGACTCTAGCTGGTGCTGGGCGTAGAACGTGAATGACACGTTGTGGCCCAGCCGCCGGACGCCTTTGTGCTTTTCGGTGCCGGCCACGATGCGCAGCACGGTAGACTTGCCGCGTCCGTTGGCTCCGATGAGCGCTATTTTGTCGCCGCGCTCCATAGTGATATTAGTGTGGTCGAGGATGAGTTTTTCGTCGTAGGCTTTCGAAGCATCTTCCAGCTGAAAAACGTGGCGACCCGGCTGCGTGGTGAACTGAAAGCGGAAATGCACCTTGGCGTTTTCGTCAATCACTTGGTCCACTACGTCCATGCGGTCGAGGGCTTTCACGCGGCTTTGTACCTGCCGGGCCTTGGTGGCCTTGGCTTTGAAACGCTCGATGAAGCGTTCCGTCTGGCGGATTTTGGCTTGCTGGTTTTCATAGGCCCCACGCTGAACTTCGTTGCGAAGTTGTTTTTCTTCCTCGTAAAATGAGTAGTTACCCGAGTACAAATTTAGCTTGCCCCCCGACACTTCTACGGTCGTATCGACCACATTGTCAAGAAATTCACGGTCGTGCGAAACGACGATTACCGCGCCTTCGTAGTTAAGGATATATTTCTCCACCCACTGGATAGAGGGCAGATCCAGGTGGTTAGTCGGCTCATCGAGCATCAACAGGGCAGGCTTTTGCAGCAGCAGCTTGGCCAGCATTACGCGCATCCGCCAACCGCCTGAGAATTGGCGTAGGGGCTGAGTGAGGTCTTCGGTCGAGAAACCCAGTCCTTCCAAAATCGCCTCCGCCTTGGCCTGAATGGAATAGCCGTCAAGCGCCTCGAACTCGTCTTGAGCGCGGGCGAGTTTGTCCACCAACTCATCGCGGTAGTTGGTTTCCATTTCGTGCAGCACCTTGTCGATCTGCGTTTGCAGTTCGTTCTGCCGCTCGAAGGCCTGCATGGCCACCGAAAGGATGGATTCGTCGCTTTGGTAGGAAAGCAAATCCTGGTTCAGGAAGCCAATGGAGCATTCACCGGATTTGGAAATACTGCCTTCGTCCGGCTGATACTCGCCGTCGATCAAGCGCAGCAGGGTGGATTTCCCGGTGCCGTTCAGACCGATGAGTCCGATTTTCTGCTTGGGTTTGATATGCAGCGACGCGCTGTCGTAGAGCGCGCGGTCGCCGAGGTAGTAGCTGAGGTTCGTTATCGCAATCATGCCGCAAAGGTACGGCGAAAGAGTGGAATTTAGACTTGAGACGTTAGATGCTAGACGTTGGATTTTTGAAAAATGTGTTCTCTAGTATGCAAAATCCAACGTCCAATGTCTAAAATCCCCTAAATTTGCCTGATAACAAAACCACTCCATTTTGAACCAGTTATTTCCCATATTTCTCAAACTCAACAACGACGACCTGCACCTGCTCATCGTGGGGGGCGGCTACGTGGGGCTGGAAAAGATCGAGGCCGTGCTGGGCAACTCACCCGAGGCCAAAATTACGCTCGTGGCCCCCGAAATCCGGGAAGAAATTCTGGAAATTGCCGCGCACAAACCGCACGTGGTTCTCATCCAGCGCCCTTTCGAGGATTTTGATCTCGATTACAAGGATTTAGTCATCGTTGCCACCAACAACAAGGAAGAAAACAAGCGGATCAAGCGCGTGGCCCGCGCCCGGCACCTGCTCTGCAACGTGGCCGACACCCCCGACGAATGCGATTTTTACCTTTCCTCCATCGTTAAAAAAGGCAACCTGAAAGTGGCCATCTCCACTAACGGTATGTCCCCTACCCTGGCCAAGCGACTCCGCGAAGTGCTGACCGAAGCCCTGCCCGACGACTTGGAAACTGCTATGGAACAACTCAAAGAAGTCCGCGACCAACTGCGCGGCGACTTCGAGTACAAAGTGCAGGAACTGAATCGAATTACTGAGGTGTTGGTTGCAAAGAAGGAGAAAGGCAGGAAAGGATGAAGGGAGGAAAGGAAGAAAATCAGCTACGCGGGCTGGTACTTAGCGGTGGAGAAAGCCGTCGGATGGGGCGGGATAAGGGGCTTATTTCTCAGGATTCTTCGCTTTGGGTGAATCGCGCGGGAATGTTATTGCAAAGCGTGGATTTGCCTGTGAGTATAATGATTCGGGAGGCGCAACGATGTGAGTACACGGCGGCGATTTTGTCTGATTTTGAATTGCTGAACGATTTAGATTTGCCCGTGGGCGGGCCGTTGAAAGGATTGTTGAGTTTTTATTTCCTTTATCCGCAGAATGACGTTCTCGTGCTGCCCTGCGACATGCCGAATTTGACTTCTGCTTTGCTGACTGAGTTGATTGAGATTTATGCTGAGAAACCTGAATTTGAAGCCTGGGTGTTCGAAAATCAAGAGGTTTTGCAGCCTTTCCCTGGTATTTATTCGTCCCGGTTACTGAGCTCAGTTTTTGAGAAAGCAAAAAGCAACAAACTTACCCGGCATGGACTTTCCTACTTGCTGAGTACGGCAATTACAGCGCGAAAAGCAGATGAAGACGCATTTGCCTTTCGGAACTTCAATAGTCTAATCTGATTTTCAGCGGTTTACTTTACGAAGCTATTAGCCCAAACTCCGCCATCGCTTTCGGAAAATTCTCCCCTTCGTGTCCCGAGCGGCTCAGCTTCACGAGGGCGAAGCGTTGGAGCAAATCTAGACCAATCCATTGCGCCAAAGTCGGCGGTGCGCATTGCCATTCCAGCGCTTTTTCCTGAACCTCGGTGGGAACTTGGCTCAAATCTTCCCAGGTCGCATCCAAGCCGCCGAGATCTTTCACTATTTTTTTGCTTCGCTCCCAAACCCTTTCATCCAAATATCTTTGATACGCTTCGATCTCGGTGAGTGACTCGCAGGGGATTTCAGCCAGAGTATTCTTCTCCTCCGCCGTCAGGCGGCTCCATTCAGCCAGTTGCAGCTTTTTGTCGGCGGTGTCCAGTTTGTAGCGCACGACCATGGGAATGCAGCGGAGGGTGTCCACAAAATCAATTTCGAAAGCAAAATGAACGGGTTCCACAAGTGTCATAGGCATGATGGTAAGGCGAATTTAGGGAAATCATACCACAAACTCCTCGGCGTCCCGCTTTACAAATTCCGATTTGGGCGCGTCGCAGGTCGGGCAGAGATAGGATTCAAGTAAATCAACAAAAGAAACACCGGGCGCGATTTCCGCCCGTTCGTCGCCGTATTTTTCATCGTAGACCGTCAGGCAGTGCGGGCATTGGAACAACTCACTGGTTGGTAAGATGATTGACTTTTCAACCGTTTCGGCACGTGCAACTTTCGGCGTCTGCCGCGAAGTATTGAATTTTCGGCAAAGACGGTCCAGCTGATCGGGTAAATGGTTTTTCATCAAACCCTTTTCAAACGGAAAATACGTCCGGCTATTTGGGTTATAATTTTCGGTAAAATAAAGATCATAGACGGGCAACAATCCCCATTTTCCTAATGTGATGGTCGGCCTTTTGCGAATCAGAACGGAGCCGAACACCTCTGACTTGTCGCGCGTCTGCACGCCAAAACACAGGCCGAAGGTGCGGGTATCGTGCTTTTCAAAATAGCGCAGAATGTACTTTTTCAACTCCACGCCTTCCGCGTCTTGGTCTTCGGTCTGCCAGGCCAACTCATTGGCCGCATGGCGGACGTTAATGTTGTGCCGACTCAAAACCCGGCTCCATTCGGAGCGGTCTTTCTCCTCAATACCTTTGATAATCAAAGATTTCCAGGGCGTCGTGCAGATTTCACCCACGCGGGTTTCCAGGCAAAGTGTACAAACATCAAGCAAGAATGGAATCGGAAACTCTTCGTCGCGGCGGTACAAACCCAACCAAGAGCGCTGCCCGTAGCGGTTGAAACCCTCGTAGTAGGGCAGCGTGAAGTTGGGTAGTTCGACTTCTTGTGTAGCTGGTTGCGTAATGAAGGAATGAGTTTGAGAAATTTTCTCGTAAAGCTTTGACTCCAAATGATTGGCGTTGTCCTCACCCGGCATTTGCTGTTCCAGCGCGTGGGCAATCCGGGCGATGTCGTTGGTATAAATCAAATCGCGCCAGCGGAAAATGGTGTTGGACTGCTTCGGACGCACGTACAAGAACCAGAAATGCGGCTCAGGCGACGCGATAAAATTGAGGTTTCCGGTAAAAAACGGGGTAAAACTCTGGTTGGAATCAGAGAGGTTGATTTTCAGTTTTGGGGAATAATCGAAATCGTCCAACACCGTATGGTACTCGCTCTCGTTCAGCCATTGCCCGGTGCGGAACACCTCCTCGGCGCAGTAAGAACTGATGATATTAGGGTACTTGTCGGCGTTGAGCTCATAGCGTATCTGCTTTTTTTTCAAATCCCTTTCCAGAAACCGCACTTTTTCGCCATCGACCCGAAAAATCAATTGCTGCCGCGACCCAAATCGTACGTGCTGCACTTTGGCCTCGTGAGCAATGGTCAATATTTCACGCAGCCGACCGGGCGAAACGATGCCGCCGAGAAGGTTGATTTTGATGGTATGTTGGTCTTGCATGGTTTTTTAGTATAGGTAGAGACGCGGCATGCCGCGTCTAGCGGGCGAAAGCAACCTGCGGCTGGCCAACCGCCTCAACCACCCCTTCCAAAATCGCCCTGACCTCCGGCCGACACGAGCCGCAACCCGTACCCGCCCCGGTTTGCTGGCAAAGTTGAGCGAAATCCGTACAGCCCAGCCGAATAGCTTTTTCAAGATTTCCCTGCCCGACGGTATTGCAGGAACACACCAACTTCCCTTCCAGTGGGTCGGCTTTGGTATTGGAGCGCAGCAGTTCGAGTCGCTTTTCGGATAGCTCGGTACCCCGCGCGATCAAGTCGCGGAACTCGGCGAACTCGTTTTTGTCGCCCACCAGAATCGTCCCGACCAGTTTGTCCCGGTGGACGATGCACTTTTTGTAATAGCGTTTGGCTTTGTCGATAAAAACAATCTCCTCGTAGGATGGGTCGTTCTCGGGTGACTCAATCATCCCCATGCTGCACAGGTGCAGCCCTTCCATTTTTAAAATATTCATCGACAGACTGCCCTGGTAAGGAGTCGTTATGTGGCCGTTGAGGTGGCGGGCAATCACGGTCGCCTGCTGCTCGGCGGCCAGCGTGATGCCCCACATCTGCCCGCGCCACTGCGCGATTTCTCCCGCCGCAAAAATAGCGGGATCGGAGGTTTGCAGGTAGTCGTTCACTACCACGCCCCGGTGGCATTCCAGCCCGGCTTCGCGGGCGAGTTCGATGTTGGGGACCGTGCCAATGGCGATCACCGCCACCTGGCAATCCAGCTTGCGGCCCGATTTTAGCCGAACGCCATTCAGCGTGTCATGGCCGCAGAAGGTTTGCACCTCGTCGTTAAAATACACCTCAATGCCCCGGTCGCGGATTTCCTGGTACAGCAAATCACCCGCCAGCGGATCGAGTTGTCGCTCCATAAAGCGACTGATGCGCTGCACCACCGACACCCGCACATTCAGTTCCCGCAGCGAAGCCGCCAGTTCCAGCCCCAGCAAACCGCCGCCCACAATCACTACGTGTGGGTCGGGATATTCCAGAAACGGCAACAGCGCGTCGGCATCCAGCCGGGAGCGCATATTGAAAATTCCGGGCAGGTTGGGTACTCCTTTGGGCATGAATGCCCGGCTTCCGGTGCCCAGAATTAATTTTTCATAGCTGTGAATCAGGCCGTTGGTGTCCGTGACGGTTTTGGCGTCGCGGTCGATGCGGGTGATGCCGACGCCCTTATGAACCGTGATGCCTGCCTCGGCAAACTGCTCCTCGCGCAGCTTCACCAGTTGCGCCCAGCCTTGCGCTCCGCTGATGTAGTCGGGCAGCAGTACGCGGTTGTAGAAGGGGAAAATTTCCTGGGAAAAAACGGCAATCTCATCCGCCTGATTCAGCGCCCGATGGGCATTCACGAATCCTAACCCCGCCGAGCCCGCGCCAATGACGATGACTTTTTCAAATGGTTTTTGGTACAATTCCACCTGTACGGCGGTGAATTTGTAGTCCGGCTCCTTCGAGCGCGGATCTACCAGGCTGTTGGTCAGATTATTGGCCCGGCCCAAGTTGCTATCCAAGATTTTTCCCCAGTGCATCGGCAGGAAGCATACACCCCGCCGGACATCTTCCGACAGTTGCGCCTTCACCCGCACCTCGCCGCGTCGCCCGCGAATCGTCACGAGTTGCTCAGATTTTATGCCACGCTCGGCGGCGTCTTGTGGGTGCATTTGCAGGAAAGGCTCAGGAACGTGCTGGTTTAGTTTTGCCACGCGCCCGGTCTTGGTCATGGTGTGCCATTGGTCGCGGATGCGGCCCGTCGTCAGCACGAGCGGAAAGTCTCCGTCTGTCGGTTCGGAGGCGTTGCCGTCGGGTACCGTATGGATTTGCGCCCGTTGGTTGGGGGTGTAAAACTTGCGGTCGGCAAAAAGGCGCGGACTGGAAACGGGAGCCTTTCCTACTTCTGACGCTGCTTGGTAGGGCCACTGCATACTGCGTTGTTTACGCAGAACTTCGTGACTAAGTCCAGTGATGTCGATGTTGGTTCCCGTGGTCGTTTGCACGTACTCGGCGTACACCTCGGCGGTGTTTTGATAGTTAAATTCCTGTGAAAAGCCCATCGTCTGCGCAAATCGCCAGATGATTTCCGCGTCGGGCAGGGCTTCGCCGGGCGCGTCGAGGATTTTGGGCAAATAGGTAATGCGTCGTTCGGCGTTGGTCATTGTCCCATCTTTTTCGAGCCAGGCGGCGGCGGGCAGTACCACATCGGCCATCGCCACTGTGTCAGCGCGGCTCGAAACATCCTGCACTACCACGAACCGTCCTTTTTTCAAAGCCCGCTCCACGCTGTTGACGTCGGGCATACTCACCAGCGGGTTGGTATTGATGATCCAAATCGCTTTCAGCTTGTCGTCGTCCATCGCCTGGAACATTTCCGTAGCCGTCAGGCCGGGCTTGTCGGCAATTTTGACGGGGCTTTTCCAAAACGCCTCCATCTCGGCGCGGTGCGCGGCATTGGTCACATCGCGGTGCGCGGGCAGAATGTTGGCCAGTCCGCCGACCTCACGCCCGCCCATCGCGTTGGGTTGTCCAGTGAGGGAAAACGGCCCGTTTCCCGGCGTTCCGATGCGGCCCGTGATGAGGTGTAAATTGATGAGCGAGAGGTTTTTGTTCACGCCCACCACCGACTGATTCATGCCCATTGTCCAGAGCGACAAAAAACCTTTGGACTCTCCTATCCATTTGGCAGCTAATCGAATATCGGCGGCTTCGACGCCGCAAATATCGGCTGCCTCTTCCACTGTTCGGGCCATGACCTGATCGCGGTAGGCGGTAAAGCCATCGGTATGGTCGATGATAAAATTTTCGTCCAAATAGTCTTCCTCGATCAAAACGCGGCCAATGGCGTGATTCAGCGTGATGTCGGTGCCGGGGCGGACGGGCAAATGCAGATCCGACGCCCGTCCGCTGTCGGTCAGGCGCGGGTCCACGGTAATGATTTTCACGTCGGGATTCGCTTCCTTCCTCGCCTCAATGCGCCGCCAGATGATGGGGTGGCACCAGGCCGGGTTCGCCCCCTGCACGTAGAAAACGTCCGCTTCCTCGATGTCGTCGTAGCAAACCGGAACCGAGTCCTCGCCCAGCGAGAGTTTGTAGCCCACCACCGCCGAACTCATACACAGCCGGGAGTTGGTGTCGATGTTGTTAGAGCCAATGAAGCCTTTGATCAGTTTATTGACCAAATAGTACTCCTCCGTCAGACATTGGCCCGACACGTAAAACGCCACCGAATCGGGGCCGTATTTTTGGATAAAAGTCTTGAAAACTGCCGCCGTGCGTTCCAATGCCGCGTCCCAACTCACCCGCTGCAAAGGCATAGAACGGTTCATGCGCATCTGCGGATACAGCAGGCGGTCGCTCTGATCCATGACGGTGTAGTGCAGGTTCATCCCCTTGGAACACAGCATTCCATGGCTCGAAGGATGGCTTTTGTCACCTTCCAGCGTCAGTTGCCTGTTGCTCTCCTTTTGCACCACGATGCCGCAGCCGACACCGCAGTAGCAGCAGGTGGTTTTATGTTTTTTTGTGTAATCGTTGACGGGGCCGCCCGCGCGGTCGTGTAATCGTTGAATTGTTGCCGGATTCGCCCGAAAGCTCTGTTCGGAACTACTATTCTCGGAAGTATAATTTAAAGCACTCATAACAAGTATGTTAAGAGTAATCGTGTAATTGAAAAATAAAAAATCAATTACACGATTACACGATTCAACAATTCAACATTTTAAGCTGCCACCAATTCCCCTCCACTCACGGGTACACTACGTAGCGAGAAACGGGTCACCGCTACCACGCCGCCAACTACGGCAACGGCGATACCGATGTACACAAAGGCCATCGAATAGGTAATGGAGGGCGACTTGAACAGAAATCCTGCCATCACTGCGCCGACGTTGCCGCCCGCGCCGACTATGCCGCTGACCGAACCCAGCGCCTTGCGGTTGATAAAAGGCACCATCGCGTAGGTGGTGCCATTGGCCATTTTCAGGAACATGGCGAAGGTTATCATCGCGATGATGGCCAGCGTAATGTTGTCCGTCAGACCAAAATAGACGATGCCCAGACCTTCCAGAACCAGCAGCCCGGCCAGCAATAAACCTTTACCAGCCATCCCGAAGCGGTTGCCGACTTTATCGGCCACGTAGCCGCCCATCGCGCGGGCGAAGAGATTCATGAAACCGAACGACCCCGCCAGAATCCCCGCCAGCATAAGGCTCACGCCGTATTTTTCGGCGAAGTACAGCGCGGCCACGTTGTCGAATGTGACCTCGATGCCAAAGCAGGCCCCATAGGCCAGAAACAGAATCCAGGTGCGGTAGTCTTTGGCGGCTTCGCCCAGCGAGCTTTCTTTCTTATTCACGACGCGGTCGGGCAGTTCGTCGAAGTTTCCGGCGGGGGTGTCTTTGGTATAAAACCAATACAGAGCGGCAATTACCAGCAGCAATACCCCCGGCACGATCATCGCCAGCCGCCAGGCGGCACTCGGCAGATAGCCCAGGCCGATGAACCCGGCGAAGATCAGCGGCATCACCATGTTCGTGACGCCGCCACCTAGGTTACCCCAGCCGCCCGTCACGGCGTTGGCCGTGCCGACGATCTTCTGGTCGAACATCACCGAGGTATGGTACTGCGTGATGACGAACGAGGCCCCGATGACGCCAATCGCCAAGCGGAACAGCAGAAAGGTTTCGTAATTATACGACAACCCGACCGCCATCACCGGAATGGCGCAAACCGTCAGCAGCACGGTATAGGTTTTACGCGGGCCGTAGGTGTCGCATAGCCGCCCGATCAATACCCGCGCGATCACCGTCGCGGCGACAGAGGCGATGATGATGTTGCCAATTTGCTCCTTGCTAAGGCCGAGGTCGTCCTTGATGACTTTCATCAAAGGGGCCAGACCGAACCAGCCGAAGAAGCACATGAAAAAAGCCATCCACGACAGGTGAAACGTGCGCATCTGCACACCCTTGAAGCTGAATACGTTTAGTTTTTTAAGAGGTTCCATGATTCAATTTTGAATTAGAGAATTAGTGAATATTGGACTGCGTAGACTCATGCCGTAGGCATCGGCTGTTAATTGAAATGTTGTTCTGAGCTGTTTTTCGCTCCGTAGGAGCCGACCGTTTGGTGACGCAACTACTTCATCAAAAACTGCGGCGTTATGTTGATCATCAAATACGCCCAGTTGGCACCTTCGCGGGGGTTGGTGACGCCTTTGACGGCGGCCAGCGAGGGGCTGCTGAAATAGTGCGCGTAGCCGAGCTGCATGGCCACATTCGGCATCATCTTGTAATTCAGGATGAGGTCGAACTCGCTGCCGAACGACTTGCTGGCGAGCGGTTTGTCGCTCACGCGGACTTCGTTGGGGCTTTGGAAAACGTGGTAATCCGCCGTGCCGCTGAGTTTTTGGGTGAGCGTGAAAGTTGATTTCAGATAATAGTTCACCAGTCCGCCCGGCCCGAAGCCATTCGCTACGTAGAAGTAATCCATCTGTCCCCAAAACTTGTGCGGCGTGCCGTAGAGCGGATCGAAGCGGTGCGAGCGGATGTCGCCGGGGGAATTGCCCGACAGGTAGTCCACGCCCGGCCCAAACGCGAAGTTCGGACTCAATTTGTAGCTGGTACTGATCGAAGCCGTGGAAGCGTTGAGGGCTTTGCCGTCTTTATCCTTTCCGGTTTGCAGATACGCACTTGCTGTGAGACTGAGATTCTTGCCGAGTTTAGTATTGAGGTAAGGCCCCAGCGTCACCCGATTCCAGGTGCCTTTTTGCCATGTTTTGGCACCCAAACTGTCGGGCGAGTAGCGGTTGAAATCGTCCTTCACGATCAGAAAAGAGGCATTTCCCTGTTTGATTTTCTTGCCCAGATACAGGTACTGCAGCGATTTGTAGGCCGTGCCGATACCGTTGGTACCCGCCGGATAACCCGTCGGGATACCGTTGTAAATCTGCCCGCTCAAAGCCTCACGGTTTTGGTTATACGCCGCGCCCAGGTGGGCGGAAAAACCGTTGCGTTCGTACTTCAAAACGGCGGCGTCGTGGCGGCGGGCCTGTTGCAGCCAGTCGAGATTTCCCAGCAGGCGGCTGTCGTCGTACATGAGTTCCTGCCGCCCGATTTTAAGCGAGAGGTTGCGGCCCATTTTGGTGATCGCCGTGTCGAGCAGACCGATTTCGGCCCAGGCTTCGTGCAGCATCAGGCCGTTCAGGTCGGCGTTGGTCACGCGGTTGTTGGTCGAGGCGTCTTGGCCCCAGACCCGCACATCCTGCAAAGCCACAAAAAACTTGATGCGATCCTGCGTGTAGCCAATGTTGAGGCGGGTGCGCTGCGAGGTAAAAAAGGCGGCATCCTGCGTTTCTTTCAGCGGACTGCCGAAGCCGTCGCGGAGTTCGGTGCGGGTGCGCACTTGGCCCGAAAGCGTGAACTGCGCTATGAGCTGCGCGGGTACTATTCCCAGCAAGGCCGCGAGCAGCCATTGCATTTTTATAAATTTTTTCATGAATATTTTTATCAAAAAAAATGAAAAATAAAGCGCGTAGTATTCCTGTAAAACCCTCAGAGAGAGGATTGACGTAAAGGCAGAACCAGGCTTTCGAAGACTCGCGGCAGTCCGAAGCGGACGGAAGAGATTTGGGTTATCGGAGTTTTTTCATTTTCTTTGAAATGTTTGTGTTATACATAGACAAAACCCTGTACAGACCGATCCATAAGGTGCCCCCACACCGGATCGGTCTTTTTTTGCGTCAGGCCACCAGCGGAAAGCTTTGCATATACTCCAGCACGTAAGCCGGATGCAACCCCACCACCTCCCCAATCACGAGTACCGCCGGGCCATCTAGTCCGACATTGCCGAAGGAGGCCCCCACCTCGTTTCGGCTGCGGTAGTCTGCGATCAGTTGCGGCATTTCCCAGGCCTGACCCACCACGCACGTCTCGTTGGTGCGCGTACCGTTCTGTACCACGGCCATCGGCAGGTGTCCCCGCCCGAGCCGTGCGTACAAGTCGCATATTTCATTGAGTTTTTTTAGACCCATCAGCACCACCACCGTGGCGTTTGACTGCGCGGCCAGATACAAATCCTCGGACAACTCGCCCGTACGGGTGGTACCCGTGATGACCCAGAAACTTTCGCTGACGCCCCGGCTCGTCACCGGAATGCCCGCTGAGGCGGGTACCGCCACGCAACTCGTCACGCCCGGCACCACTTCACAGGCGATACCCTGCGCCCGGACGTACTCGATTTCCTCGTGACCCCGCCCGAACACGAACGGGTCGCCGCCTTTGAGCCGCACGACGTGGCCGCGCTTGCGGGCCAGCCGTACGATGAGACTGTTGATTTCCTCCTGACGGAAGGAGTTACGTCCGGCGCGTTTGCCCACGTACATTTTCAATGTGTGCGACGGGCAGTAATCCAGCAGGCGGCTGTTGGCGAGATCGTCGTACAAAACCACATCGGCTTTTTCGAGCGCTCTGAAACCTTTCAAGGTAATCAGTTCTTCATCGCCCGGTCCCGCCCCCACGAGTGTAAGCTTCGGTGTCATGATACTTTATAAGTATAGAGTGAATATTAGAATTATACTATATATAGTAGATTATGATTATACTTTCCGGTGATCCAAAAGTAGGGCTATAATTTTATAAAACAATGGTTTTCCCAAAAATAAGATTGAATTGAGCGAATAAAAACAAATTAAAAGTTAGGATTTAATGTAAAGGCAGACTAATTTTGATTCATACTTTTTGAGCAATGAACTGGGGGTTTATTCAAAAAGTACAATAAAATTACAGGGTTTTACTAAAACCATAGCTACTATTAACTATGAACACAAACAAAACAACCCGTATTGTCGTCGTGGGTAACGGTATGGTGGGCTTCAAGTTTTGCGAAAAACTTTTGCACAAGCTCGAAGCGCAGGCGAGAAACCGCGCCGATTTCACGCTTGCGGTTTTTGGCGAAGAGCCACTGGTTGCCTACGACCGCGTCCATTTGAGTTCTTTCTTCGATGGCAAATCCGCCGACGACCTGTTGCTGGCGCCCGAGGACTGGTACCGAGAAAATGATATTTCGTTGTATTTGTCTGACCCAGTGGTGGCTATCGACCGCGAAACCAAGACCGTCCGCTCGCACCATGGACTCGTAGTCAATTATGACTATTTGGTACTGGCGACGGGTTCCGGCGCGTTCGTGCCATCCGTAGCGGGGGTAGAGAAGGAAGGCGTCTTCGTTTACCGTACCATCGAGGACTTGGAGATGATGGATTCTTACGCCAAAAATGCCAGGAAAGGGGCCGTGCTGGGCGGCGGACTGCTGGGCTTGGAAGCGGCCAAGGCTTTACTTGATTTGGGCATGACCGAGACGCACGTGGTAGAGTTTGCGCCGCGCCTGATGCCCCGGCAAATCGACGCGGCGGGTTCGGATTTACTGAGAAATCAACTGGAAAACCTCGGTCTTCACGTCCACCTCGCCAAAAGTACCCGCGAAATCACGGGCGGCGACTGCATCGACGGGTTACAATTCGAGGACGGCGAAAAACTGGACGTCGATATGCTGGTAATTTCGGCGGGTATCCGTCCGCGCGACGAACTCGCCAAACACGCCGGACTCGAAACCCACCCGCGCGGTGGCATCGTGGTCGATGACCAACTCCAAACTTCCGACCCAAACATTTTTGCCATCGGCGAATGCGCCCTGGCGCACCACATGATCTACGGCCTGGTGGCACCCGGCTACGAAATGGCCGACGTCGTCGCCACGCAATTGCTGGGCGGTGAGAAGGAATTCAAGCCCTACGATATGTCCACCAAACTGAAACTCATTGGGGTGGATGTAGCGAGTTTTGGCGATCCTTTTATCGAAGAACCCGCCTGCCGCACCATTCGCTACGAGAACAAGGCCAAGGGCGTCTATAAACGCATCAATATTTCGGAAGACGGTAAACACCTGCTGGGCGGTATTCTGATTGGCGACGCGGAACAGTATAATATGCTGTTGCAGACCTGCAAGAATCAAACCATCCTCCCGCCCGACGCCGAAGACCTCATTCTGGGTTCGCGCGGGGGCGAAGAAAACGCCGGAGCAGGCATCATGGGTTTGCCCGATGAAGCCCTCATCTGTTCCTGCGAGGCCATTACCAAGCAGATGATTTGCCACGAGGTGGAAATCAACGGTCACACGACCATCGACGCCCTCAGAAAATCGACCAAAGCCTGCACGGGCTGCGGCGGCTGTACGCCACTGGTCAAGGATTTAATTCAGAGCGTGATGAAGGCGCAGGGATTGTACGTGCGGAACATGATCTGCGAGCATTTCGATTACACCCGACAGGAGCTTTTAGATTTGGTAAAAATAAACGACCTGCGCACTTACAACGCCGTACTGGATCAGTTCGGCGCGGGCGATGGCTGCGAAACCTGCAAGCCCGTAGTGGCTTCGTTACTAGCGAGTTTGTGGAACGAGAACGTGCTGGAAAAAGGCCGCGCCCCGGTGCAGGATTCCAACGACCGCTTCCTGGCCAATATCCAGAAAGGTGGTACCTACTCGGTCGTGCCAAGGATTCCGGGCGGTGAGATTACGCCCGAAAAGTTAATTGTCATCGGAGCCGTGGCGCAGAAGTACGGCCTCTATACCAAAATTACGGGTGGTCAGCGCATCGACCTCTTCGGGGCGCACGTCGGCGACTTGCCCAATATCTGGGAGGAATTGATCGCGGCGGGCTTCGAGAGTGGCCACGCCTACGGTAAGTCTTTGCGGACAGTCAAAAGCTGCGTCGGCACGACCTGGTGCCGCTTCGGGGTGCAGGATGCGGTGAGTTTTGCGGTGCGAATCGAGAACCGCTACAAGGGACTGCGTTCACCGCACAAGCTGAAATCCGCCGTGTCGGGCTGCACCCGCGAATGCGCCGAGGCACAAAGCAAGGACTTCGGCATCATCGCCACCGAGAAGGGCTGGAACCTGTACGTCTGCGGCAACGGCGGCACCAAGCCGCAGCATGGCCAACTGCTCGTAACCGACGTGGACGACGAAACCTGCATCAAGTTGATCGACCGTTTCCTGATGTTTTACATCAAAACCGCCGAGCCGCTGATGCGCACTGCCCCCTGGCTCAACAAAATGGAAGGCGGTATCACCTACCTTAAAGCCGTGGTCGTGGACGACGTGCTGGGCATCGCCGAAGAACTGGAACGCGACCTGGCTGCCCTGATTGAAGTCTATGAATGCGAGTGGAAAAAGGTTGTCGAGACGCCCGAACTCCGCAAGCAGTTCACCCATTTCGTAAACGCCCCAGCAAAGAAAGATCCCACCGTTGCCTTCGAGGAGTTGCGCGGGCAAAAGCGGGCGAAGGAGTGGGCGGTTTGAAAAGTGGTTAAACGGTCAAGGGTTAATCGGTTAAACGGCGTTTTACGCTAACTTTTGCTCCGCGCAATGTATTCTGTTCTTCCCTTAACCTTTTAACCCTTAACCTTTTGACCGACATTCTAATTATTTATTGAACAGACAGCATCACCATGTTACTAACAATAGAAAAAAACGATACCCTGACCTGGCACCTTGCTTGCTATGCGAGCGATGTGCCGCAGGATGGTGGCGTTTGCTCCCTGATCGAAGGGCGACAGATTGCCATTTTTAATTTTTCGCGCCGCAGCGAGTGGTACGCCACCGACAACGAATGTCCGCACCGTCAGCAGATGGCGCTTTCGCGGGGCATGATCGGCAGTCAAAGTGGAGAGCCGAAGGTGGCTTGCCCTTTTCACAAAAAAACATTTTCGCTGCAAACGGGGAAATGCCTAAGCGACGAGGGCTGCTATGAGATCAGTACTTACGAGGTGAAGGTGGAGGATGGGCTGGTTTACGTGGCACTCTGAATGATGAACCCACTCGACCGTCAGGTAGCGCAGCGGCTTACGCAGTACTATGTACTCGCGCTGTCGCTGCTAGCGATCCTGACGATCAGCGGTTTGTTTTTCGTAAAAAGAACCCTCCGAGATCTGGACGACGACGGGCGGGTGGTGAACGTGGCCGGGCGACAGCGGATGCTAAGTCAGCGGCTTACTAAATTAGCAGTGCTTAGAACGCAGGGAATTCCCCACGCCGACCTGGGCAATTTTGGCAAATTGCTCGATTTGTGGCGCGAAAGTCAGGGGCAATTACGAGAGGGAATGCTGAAAATGGAAAAGACATACACCGTGCGCAAAAGTCCGTTGCTGGATAGAATGTTCGTAGATGTGCAGCCCGATTTTGAGTCGATGCTGGATAACCTGGAAGTCATCGACGCCGACCAATCGTCTGCCGACGTAAAAAAAGAGGCACTACGCGTGGTTTTGAAAAAAGAGCCGCTTTTCCTGCGGCAGATGGATGCTATCGTTTTCCGCTTCGATGCCGAAAGTTTGGAACGGGTGCAGTATCTCGAGCGTGTGGAGTGGCTGCTGACGCTGGCGACTTTGGCGGTGCTTTTTTTGGAAGGCTTGTTCGTTTTTCGGCCCGTGGTGAACTATGCCAAACGGGTGGTTCACCAACTGACGGAGTCGGAAGGAGAGTTGAAATATATCAACGAACGCCTCGAAGAAACTAATCAGGAATTGGTGAGAACACAGGAAGAACTGGTTCGGGCCACGGAAGAAAAATACGAGTTGCAGTTAGCCGAGGAAGCGGTGCGCTCGGCAGCCTTGCTGGAAGGACAGGAGGAGGAACGCAAACGTTTCGCCCGCGAACTGCACGATGGCATCGGACAAATGCTGACGGGTCTGAAACTGCACGTGGAAAAAATCCGGCAGGTGCCCACAGCGGACGAGAAACAGAAGCAGCGGGTGGAAGACCTGCGCAGTTTGTTACAGGAAACAATTCAGAATACCCGCGAAGTAGCTTTCAACCTGATGCCCTCCGTTTTGGATGATTTCGGGCTGGAAGCGGCATTGAAACTGCTGGCCGAGCAAACTGCCCGCTCGTCGGGAATTGAGGTCGTGTTCAAAGGAACGAACGAACCCGCGCGACTGGCCCCCGCGCAGGAAATCGGACTGTACCGCATCGCACAGGAGGGGTTGAATAATGCCGTAAAGTACGCGGAAGCCATGCGGATCGAAGTCGTTTTTAAGAGAAGTACTTCTGAAATAAGCCTCTTCTTGAAAGACAACGGCAAGGGTTTCAAGGTTTCCGAGATTCCGAAACGGGAAACTTATTCGCTGGCGCACAACGGTCTGGGTAATATGCGAACCAGAGCGAGACTGCTGAACGGAACCCTGAAAATTACTTCGAGAATTAACAAAGGCAGTACAATTGAGGTTAAGCTATTTTTATAATCCATTCTGAATCAAAGTTATGGCGAATAACAAACCGATCCGTATTCTCATCGTGGACGATCATTCGGTGGTTCGAAAAGGGCTGCTAAATCTGCTGGAAGACGAAAGAGACATCGAAATCGTGGGCGAAGCAACCGATGGAGATGAGGCCCTGGCAATGATTCCGCTGCGTTCACCGGATGTGGTGTTGCTGGACATCACTATGCCTCGAATGTCGGGCATCGAGGTAACTCGCGAGGCGACCCGGTCTTTTCCGGCAGTGCGTATTCTGATATTCAGTATGCACAACAACCCTGACTACATCCTAAACGCCGTCCAAAATGGCGCGGCGGGTTATTTGTTGAAGGATACCGGGCAGGAAGAAATTATGAAAGCAATCAGAACCGTGAACGGCGGCGACCTATACTACCCGCCCAATGCCTCCTCAGTGATTATAAGGAATCTGGTAATACAAAAGACGCTCAACCGCAATCCCGAAAACGGCTCGATCAGCAATACTTCGTCTTCCATCTGGCACCGCATCACCAGCCGCGAGCACCAAATTCTGCAATGCCTCACCGAAGGCCTGAGTAGCAAGGACATCGCCCGCCGCTTCGACGTCAGTCCGCATACGGTTGCCAACCAGAGGGCGAGTATTATTCGTAAAGCGAGGGTGAAAAATACGGCGGAACTGGTGAGTTTGGCATTGCGGGAGCGGGTCTAGTCTTTTAAAATTTTCTTCCTGACGTTGAACTCCCCGATCACCACCTCCACCACATAAAGCCCCGCCGCCGAGCGCCGAATATCCAACGTGCGGCTTACCTGGTCGGCGTCTTTGCGGAAAGTTTCCTGCCGAATGGCAACGCCGTTGAGATTGTACACCGTCGCCTGCACGGAGCCGCGCAGCCCGTTGTCCAGCTTTATTTCCACTAGGCCATTATTGGGATTAGGCGAGAATTGCATCGTATTTTCCAACCGCGTTTGGCGGGTTGGCTCGTTACCCAGCACCTGGATATTTCGCACATAAATACTCGCAGAGGCAGTACTGTCCCCGCAGACATCGACGCCCGAACCCCGCACTGAGTAGGTGATTGTTTTGCCGGGGCGTGCAATCACCTGCGGCCCCAGGGTGGTATTCAGGTTCGTACCCGGCGACCAGGTGTAGATACTCGCGCCGTTGGCTTGCAGCGTCACGGCTTCGCCGGGGTTGATGAACTGCGCCGAAGCCGACACAAGCACAGCAGGCTTCATGCCGGGCCGGGCCGTGATTTCGTGGGCGATGTTCAGACCCGTGCGGCGCAGGAACAAGTCCCACTGCCCGTCGACGGCTTGCTCCCAGGAAGTACCCTTGACCGACTGGCCATTTTTGGTCGTGAATAGCGCGACCGAGTCGCCGTTGTACATTAACTGTAGTCCGATATGGTATCCCTGGCCAAACAGCGGCACCTGTCGGTCGAAGGTGATGTCGGTGGCGCGGTTGGCGGCAATATCGGCCATGATTCGGCGGAGCGGCACTTCTTTCTCTTCCAAAATGGCCCCCGGCCCGCCCTGAAAGCCCCGGGCATTCCAGACCGTTACAAGAACCGTATTTTCGGTATCGGCACCGCCTTTGGCAAATACCCGCCCGAAGCGCAGCGTGGCTCCACCCAGATTGGTGTAACCCAACGGGTTGTCAAACTGCTCGGAAATGGCCATGACCTTCCGCCCATTGTGGCCCGACACGTAGCCTATTTGGGTCGTGTCGCGGATAAGGGTGCGAGTGCCGTTGAAGTTGGTCTTCTCCGCGCAAAGTCCCGAACTGAGTACCTCGATGTACGCCTCGCGTTTCAGGGTATCGGACGTGCCCAAACTATTGGCCGCTACCAGCGTGACCCGAAATTTGCCCGCCCGGTTGTAGGTGACAGTTGGGTTTTGCTGCGTTGAGTTGGCGGGTGTGCCGCCCTCGAAGGTCCAGAACCAGCGGTTAGGAAAATTGTTGGAAAGGTCGAAGAACTGCACCGACGCACCCAACAGCACTTGCTGGGTTTCAGCCCGGAAGTTGACCCTGGGTGGGCCGGCGATCTGGGTACTGCATAGTCCGGGTGTCGTAAGGCTGTTGCGGCGCGGGCTAATGTCCATCACCGTGCGCATCCGGGTTTTCTGGCCTTTGGTAAAAATATTGAAACAGGCGTCGTCGGAATAGTCCATGTAGTTCTGCACCATGTTTACGGCCCCGCAGGAAGTACGGCCCACTTGGCAGCCCCGGCTTTCGCTGGCCTGGGGTGGGGTGTCGTCCACAAAGTCGTTGCCGCAGTTAGCGTCGCCCCAAATGTGGCGCAGCCCCAGCCAATGACCAGTCTCGTGCGTGAGCGTCCGGCCCTGGTTGTAAGGGGCCTGCATCACCGGGAAAGTACCTTTCAGGGCGTTACCAAAACTCCGATAGGCGATCACCACCCCGTCGGTGTTGCGGGGGCTGTTATCGGGAATGCCCGCCAGCGTGGACATGCTGGGAAACTGGGCGTAGCCCAACAACTGGGCGCTTGCGTCAAAGTCCAGCACCCACACGTTAAAGTACTTATCGGGGTCCCAGATCGTGCTTGGTTTCAGTACGTTCTCAATATCGTTCCGGGTCCAGTTGGCCCGGTTACCATTGACCCGATCGATTCCCGGTTCGGTCATCGTACTCCCCTGCTGATTCAACTGGGCCAGGCAGAATTCAATTTCGACATCGGCTCCACGCGGGTCGTCGTTGAAGCCGGGTGTGCCGGCCTTACGGCGGAAATCCTCGTTGAGCGTTTCGATTTGCGATTCTACTTGCTTCCTGCTAAGGTTGCGGCCCGCCCCTACCGCCTCACCGTTGTGCACGATGTGGACGATGATCGGAATTGTAAGCGTTTCCAGCGTTATCCGCCCATTTTTTTGTAGTTCTTCCCGTTCGCGAATCCTTTTTTGCAGCAGTATTTCGAAGTCCTGCAACGTACCCATGCCAGGGTTTCTGGCTCGTAACAGGCTGTCCATCTGCATGGTGGCGCAGGGATCGGGCTGAGCAACCGCCTGAAAGCCGAATAGAAAAACCAAAGATAAAAGGCCGAATATGTACTGTAGCTTCATGATTCAAAGGACAATGCAGCAGTCCGAAGAGGAATGGTGGAGAATGACGTATTCCTGAAAAAATAACCAAAAAGCCGACTATTTTTGGGATGAAGTAAAGACAAAACGATAGCTGGCGTCGACATTGTCGAGTTCGTCCAGGTAGATTTCCAGCGTCATGCTATTTTCGGTGAGCGACTTTACGATGTAGGGCAGTTTGCCCGAACTCAGCAGCGGAAAGGCGAATTCCAGCGTGGCCGTGGCGTTGACGAAACTCCAGGTATCGGCCAGCAATATATCAGGTTCGCCGCTTGAACACTTAGTAGGCCCATTGGTGTATTCATACTTGCGCTCGGCGTTGGCGTAAAACACAAACTGGTCGTCGGCTTCACAACTATTATTATTGAAAATTTGGCTGGCCGGCACGGGGCCCGACGCCTCCCCGTCGTCGATCACCTCGAAAGAAGTGAGCGACCAGGTTTTCTTATCGGTACCCGTGAGCAGTTGGGTGTAGGTGAGCGGTTTGGGTTCGGAAACCTCTGAACAACCCGACAAGGCCAGTACCAGCAGACCGCCTAGTGATATGGTGAGTAAACGATTAAGTGCCATAATGTTTAATTGTTTGGGCTTTTGGGCGTTCAATTAAGAGTATTTTACAACTTCCCTTACTTTCTCGGAATGTAAGTAAATGGTACCGAAAGCACTGTGTCTCTGGTGTCATCAACCGGGAGTTTAATTTTGAGGTTCAGCGTAATGACGCGGGTTTGGGGATTCCACAGGCCGTTGCCCCTCAATGTGTCGTAAGGCGAAGGAAGTTCAGTCGTCACTTGCGTAGGGATTGTCAGGGTGTTGTCGCCGTTGTCGACAAAGTTGACAGGCACCTTTCGGGCGTTAAAAGAAAACAGTTCCAGTATCCCGATGTTCCAGTTCGCTACTTTGTACGTCTTGCAGTCAAGGCTGCTTATTTCAATATTTTGGACGGAGTTATTGGCACCGAGTCGGCCCGTATAGAATCCACTCAGCAGGCAGTCGTCCTGGATGGTCAGCCGGAAGGTCTTGCCCATGCTGCCTTTGCCAAAGCCAATTTGCAGATCCTGTTTGGGGTTGACATCCGTAAGGGTGAACACCAAATCCTGGGACCCCAAAATATTATTGGCATTATTGATCAACCGGACGACGATGGTCCCGAAGTACTGACCCGCCGGAATCGTGACGACGCCTTTGGTTCCTTCAATGGTGTAATCGCGCCCTTCGCGGGCATTGCCGCTCACGGTGTAGTTGACTGTTACGGCCTGCGCCAGCGGCTTACCAACCACGTGTACTTTCACCTCAATGGGTTGCCCGAGACTTTCCTTGTAAACCTCGGAGGAGTCCGAAAAACGCACGTAATCCGGCCCTTCAAAGGTTATTTTCTGCTCCTCGCAGGAAGCCAGCGCCAGCATCCCCAGCACAAATCCCATCGAGAGTATTTTATGAGTCTGTTTCATCACTATTATTCACTAATTCAAAATTAAATTAATACCCCGGATTCTGCGATCCCGCCAGGGCCTTGTTCCGCTGGATTTCG
The DNA here is from genome assembly GCA_038235275.1 of Cytophagales bacterium. Taxonomy (GTDB): domain Bacteria; phylum Bacteroidota; class Bacteroidia; order Cytophagales; family Spirosomataceae; genus Persicitalea. The sequence continues at coordinate 95,331 of JBBSUC010000016.1, forward strand.
CTCTGGGGGATGGGCCAAAGGTTGAATTTGTCATTCCAGTTGGGTGAAAAAGCCGTCATCACGGTCTGAATGCGGCCCGTGCGCTTGAGGTCATACCAGCGGTGTCCCTCGAAGGAAAGCTCATACACACGCTCCTTCTCAATGGTCAGCAGGGCGTCGGCCTGGGTCGTGAGGCTGGCGTTGGGGGCTTTGGCGCGTTTGCGCAGCACATTGATGTCGGCCTGGGCACCGTTGGCTCCCACGATGCGGCCCTGCTGGGCGCGGGCTTCGGCCCGGATGAGGTACTGCTCAGCCAGTCGGAAAATCGTGATATTGTTGTTGGCTTCGTCGGGGGAGCCGTACTTCCGCACCGACCAGCCGTTGTCGCGCCCGCGCTGCCGGGTGAGGTCGAAGGAAATTGTCTGGCGACGCTCGCCTGCATTAGTTTCCAGCATTGTGTTGATGTAAGTATTGGCCGGAATGACCTCGCGGCGACCGCGTAACACGTCGTTCAGGCCGAACGTACTAGTACCGGGATCGTCGCTGGAATTATTGGCGTAGGCTACCTCGAAGATGGTCTCGTCATCGACTTCCTGAAAAAATACGGCGGCGATGTCATCGGGCAGGGTTTGCAACCCGGTGGCAATGATCTCGGAAGCCAGTTTCTCGGCCTGCGCCCAATCTTTCTGGTAGAGGTAGTACCGGGCCATGGCCGCCCGCACGGCGTTTTTGGTGGCGAAAGTCTTGGCCAGGGTTTTGTTGGAATTGGTATTGGGCAAGTCAGGCAGCGCAGCGTTGTAGTCGGCCAGTGCCGAACTCAGGATTTCTTCGCGCGTGGCCTTAGGAATGTTGCGGTTGGTGGCGATCGTTGTCGTCGTAACTTTCGGGATACCGCCAAAGGTGTAGGTGCCCAGGAAATTGGCAAACCCGCGCAGGAAACGGGCTTCGGCCAGCACTTGTTTGCGGGCGGCTTCGGTCACGCCCGGTACTTTGTCGATGCGCTCCTCGATGAAGTTGGCAATGTAAATCGTGCTATATATCGAACCCCAATAGGCTTCGGCAGCGGCGTTGGTTGCGGTGATTTGCTTGTTACCCAACTCATTATATACCGTGAAAGTACCGTTGTGCTGGATGAAATCGGCGGTAAAAGATCCAGCGATTACCATCGGTGCGCCCACGCCCCGAAAGGCATTGTACAAGCCCAGTCGCACGGCTTCCACGTCGGAGGCCTCGTTAAGTACCAGTTCATCCACCAGCAGATCTACGGGTGGCGGCTCGAGAATTTCCCGGCACGAGCTGAGCGTGGCCATGAAAGCCAGCGCAACGCTCATCAGGCGCAGCAGGTTATTTTCGTTGAAAAAATATTGGCTTTTCATATTTTGAATAAAATCAAAAGAATCCTGAATTAAAACTTGATCGTCACGCCGCCCATGATGGTTTTGACCTGGGGCAGGGTGAAGAAGTCGATGCCTTGCGCCGTGGTCGAGCCGTCCAGCGTGCTTACTTCGGGGTCGGGACCCGAGTAAGCGGTGAGCGTCCAAAGGTTGGTGGCCGAAGCAAACACCCGAACGCCGCTCATCTTGGCCCTGGTCACCCAGCGGGCGGGCAGGTTGTAGCCGAGGGAAATATTTTTAAGGCGCAGGTACGAGCCATCCTCCAAAAAACGACTGCTGTGAAAACTGTTGTAGGTGTTGCCCAGCACGTAACGCGGGATGTCGGTGACGTCGCCTTCCTGCTTCCACCGCCGCAGGGCGGCAATACTTTGGTTATCCTGAATATCCGAACCGGTGTTAAGCAGGGATGTATTGGTGAAGTTGAGAATTTTATTGCCGTACATAAACTGGAAAAACACGCTCAAATCAAACCCTTTGTAAGAAACACTATTGGTAAATCCGCCGTATAATTTAGGTTGGGCGTTGCCGATAACCTGGCCGTCTTCGGGCGAGATTTTACCATCCCCATTGACATCGTCGTAAATGGCATCACCTGTGGCGGGATCGACGCCCATGAATTTCAGTCCCCAGAAAGTACCCAGGGGCTGCCCCTGCAATACGGCATTGGTTCCGCCCACGCCATTGCCCGAATAGCCCCGGAACAAAGTATCCTGATTAGCCAGCATAGCCACGTTATTCACATTGTGGGTCAAGTTCAGTTCAGAACTCCAGCGTACTGCACGGTCCACATTGACCGACGAGAGGGTGAGTTCCAAACCTCTATTGGAAATCTGGCCTATGTTGCCCTGAATACTGCCAAATCCGGTAGTAAGGGGGATCGGCTCGGCAAAGAGCAGGTTGTCGGTTAGGTTAGTGTAAGCGTCGGCGGTGACCGAAAAGCGCCCATTCCAGAAGGAAGCGTCAATGCCAATGTTGGCTTCTCGGGTGCGTTCCCATTGCAGGTTGGGGTTACTGAGGTTGTTGGGTCCCACGCCCGTGGCTCCGTTATAGGTGGCGCTGGCCCAGGTACCCAGGTACTGAAAATTGCCAATTCGCTCATTACCCGTAAAGCCAAAGCTGCCGCGCAGTTTCAGGTCGCTCACAAAGCGCACATTTTCCATGAATTTCTCCTGCGAAACCCGCCAGCCCGCCGAGGCTGAAGGGAAAAGCCCAAAACGCTTGTTTTGGCCGAAGCGAGAAGAGCCGTCGTAGCGGGAAGTGAAGCCCAGCAGGTAACGATCTTTGTAATCGTACTTTACTTCGCCAAAAAATGAAAGCAAACCGTTTTGGGCAAAGAAAGACCCACCGGCATCCACAATACCTGCGGAATTGATGTACGTGAAGTCGTCGCTCGGGAAAAGGCGCCCCGACACATCCGAAGAACGCCCCTGCGAGTGAATGATCTCGTTGCCGAGCAGGACGTTGAAGTGATGATTGTCGTTGAGTGAGAGGTAATACGTCAGCACGTTGGAATTAATGAGTGTGAAGGCAGTATTGGTGATATAAACGCCATAACCCTTGCCACCCACACCTTGTAAAAAGCCCCCGATGGCCGTCGCCGACGATTCGTATTGATCCTCCTCCGAATTATTGTAATCCATGCTGAACTTCGTACGGAAGCGCAGGTTCTTGACTATTTCATAATCGGCATTCACGCCGATTATCATTTTCAGGCCGTGCGTCACGAAGCGTGGTAATACCGCCTGAGCCACGGGATTAAAGTTAGGAAAACCCGCATAACCCGTGCTGTTCGGACCATACAATTTCCCCTGCTCGTTGAAAGGCGCGTAAAAAGGCAAACTCTTGATAGCCCCCGAATAGACACCATCCAAAAAGTTATCGCCTTTCACCCGATTGTTTTTACTGAAACCCATGTTGATATTGGCTCCAAAACTCAGTCTGGAGGTGGCCTTATGGTCAACATTGAGCGCTCCACTGTACCGCGTAAAGCGATTGTTGAGTTGCACACCCTCCTCGTCGCGTACACTGCCGCTTAGATAGAAGCGCGTGCGTTCATCCCCTCCGGCGGCCGAAACCTGGTATTGCTGAAGCACCCCCTGCCGCAGAATGGCGTCGATCCAGTCGGTGTCCACCCCATCGGTCACGCCCGCGATAAGGCCCTGTTTGTCTGGGTCTTGCCCGGCATTGGTAACGGCTTCGCGCTGCAATTCAATAAGTTGTGAAGAATTGAGAAGTTGTGGACGTTTGATAATTTGGGTGACACCCCGCTGTACATCGGCGGTAATGGTAGTCTTGTTATTCCGGCCGCGCTTGGTAGTGATGATAACCACGCCGTTGGCCCCTCGTGAGCCGTAAATAGCCTTAGCCGAGGCGTCTTTCAACACTTCCAGGGACTCGATGTCGTTGGGATTGATGATGGCGAGGGCGTTGTCGCGCTGACCGCCGAAGCTCCGGCCCGAAACCTCCCCGACTTGCACCGGAACTCCATCCACGATAAAAAGAGGCGTGTTAGAAGCCGAAATGGAGGTGTTGCCCCGGATACGGACTGAGATACCACCGCCCGGCGTACCCGACGATTGTGACACCTGCACGCCCGCCGCCCGGCCTTGCAGCGCCTGATCGACGCCCACCACAGGAACGTCTTTATATACATCGCTCTTGATGGAAACAATGGAGCCGATGACGTCCTTACGCTGGGTTTGGTTGTAGCCCGTGACGACGACCTGGTTCAGTTCGGTAGCACTTTCGGCCATCTCGACGTTAACCACCGAACGGTTGTTACCTACCGTAACCTCCTGGGGTTCGAGACCGATGAAGGAAAAGGCAAGGGTGACCGTGCCGGAAGTGGGAATGGATAGGCGGTACTGGCCCTCGGCGTCGGCACTGGTGCCGTTGGTGGTGCCTTTCACCAACACACTCACGCCCGGTAGGGGCGAGCCGTCGGCCACCGAAGTAACCTTACCCGAAATTATCCGCTGAGCGATGGCAGCGGAGCCAAGGCCCGAAAGGAGAAGACAAAGCAGCCAGATTCGTCCGTAGTATTTTATCATGTGGTTGGTAAAGATAGCGGGCAATAGGTTAGGTTTTGAGACCGAAGCGTTGGACTTAACTTAACTACGCAAAATAGTCCCTTTTAAGTTGCGAACGAAAGAATCTTTAGTGTTAAAAGGTAATCATGCGCTAAATAACGTCAGATAAAAGGATTTATTGAAATAATAATGAAGCACAATTCATTCAACGTGTCGTGACTTTGGCAGAAACCAAAAGAAGCACTCCATTCTTAGTACGAAGTGCTTCCTTATGATTAATCCGCCGTGTCCTGCCCGATTATGCTGGCGTTTTTTAATAATCAATACCCAGGATTTTGGGCCAGATTGGCGTTAGCGTCGATTTCGCGGCGCGGAATGGGATATACCAGTTTGGGCGAGTCGAAGGCCAGTGTACCCACCATCCCCTTGGTGCGCTTGATGTCGTGAATCAGATGCCCTTCAAAAGCCAGTTCAAGATGCCGCTCTTTCATAATAGCCGTTACGGTGAGCGAGGCCGTCGGAATGGCCGCCAGCCCGGCTCGGGCGCGGATCAGGTTGAGATCGGCCGCCGGGGCCGCGCCGATGGTAGAGTTGTTGCGAAAATTGGCCTCGGCGCGAGTGAGGTACATCTCGGCCAGCCGCAGAATTTTGATGTTACCGTATTGGTTGATCCATTTAGAGGTAAATACGCTTCCGTTGTTCTCGTAGAAAAGCTCGGCCCGGTTGTCGCCCTTTTCGTAGAGGGCCAAGTGGGCATCCTCGATCAGAATGTCGCCGCGCCCGCCGTATTCGGCGGCTCCATAGAAGGTGTTCAGCGAGTTGACGCCATCCTGCGAGGTGACTTGGATGGAGAAAATATCCTCCGGTGTATTGACGCCGTTCTGGTTGACGCGCAGGTCGAAGACATCGGCGGTGTTGACCAGCGAATACTTCTTGGAGTCAATGACCCGCGTGGCGGCATTGGCCGCTTCGGGGTACTTCTGCTGCATCAGATACACCCGCGACAGCAGGCCCGCCGCCGCGTATTTGGTGGCGAAGAACCCATTACTCTCGGGCAGCTTGGCCTCGGCTTCGGTCAAGTCTTTCAGAACCTGGGCGTATACTTCGCCCACGGTGTTGCGACTCACCTTGGTCGCTTCGGTGATCTCGACGGTAGGGTCCAGCACCAGCGGAACGCCGGCATTGGCCGAAGGTGTGCCGTCGGTCCAGGCTTTGGCGTACTTGCGCACCAACTCGAAATACAGGGTGCCGCGAATGAACTTGGCCTCGCCCTCCACGCGGTTGCGGTCGCCCTCGGTGACGACGTCCAGATTGGCCAACACATTGTTGACGACGTTGATCGCGCGGTAGGAATCCAGCCAGGTGGTCTCAGCCTGGTCGTTATTGACGAGTAGACTTTTGCGGAATATCTGGTCAGGGGCCACGAAGGTGCCATCGAAGAAAATCTCGCCATTGTCGCCCAGCAGGTCGTCGTCACGCTGCACGTTGCCGCCGTACACGTCAGGATCGCCCAAAGCGTCGTAAGCCCCCACCAGGAGCGCCGCTACATCGCCCGAGGTGGCTACCGCCGCTCCAGCGTCGATGGTGTTGACGGGCTGCAAGTCGAGTTGCTTCGCGCAGCCACCCAGCAGCAGTAAGCTGACCATCAGTGCGTAGGAGAGGATGCTTTTAAAAATATGTTTCATGTTAGATATGGAATATTAGATATGAATTATGAGATCAAACCGCGACGGTTCCAAACTTTAACCGTCCATTAAGTTAAAATCCCAGGTTGATTCCCACGATAATCGTCTTCGCCTGGGGGGCGGAGTAGAAATCGTTGCCCAGGCCGATGTTGCCCGACAGATAATCGGTATTCACTTCGGGATCCCAGCCCGTGTACTTGGTAAATGTCATCAGGTTCTGACCCGTCACGTAAATCCGCACGCGGTCCAGTTTGGCCCGGCTCGTCAGCGTCACGGGGAGCGTGTAAGCCAGCGTGGCGGTTTTGAGGCGCAGGTAGCTGCCACTTTGCAGATAGCGTGACGACTCCGCCGTACCATTTGCACCGAACAACCGCGCCTGGGGAATTCGAGTGTCGTCGCCGGGTTTCCGCCAGCGATCGAGTTGGTCGACCGTCTGGTTATCAAAAAAATCGCCGTTAGCCGACTGGAACTTGCCGCCGCCGTTGTAGATATCGTTGCCGGATTGCCCCTGGAACAAGATTGTGAATTCCAATCCTTTGTACGAGAAATTATTGCTCAATCCGCCAATCAGTTTGGGGTTGGGATTACCCAGGACTGTCCGTTGGGCCACGTTGGGATCGTTAGTCGTGCTGCGGTCCAGCGATCCGTCGGGGCGCGGCTCGTTGACGTAATAAAGCGCGTCGCCGTTGGCGGCATCCACGCCCGCGTACTCGATGCCGTAGAACGAACCGATCGGTTGGCCTTCGACGGCCCGGTTGAGGAAGCCGCCCGTGATGACCTGCCCATCCAGGTTCAGGATTTTGTTGCGGTTGGCGGCGAGATTGAGCGAGGTATTCCATTTGAATGCACCCGTGAAATTATCGGAGCGCAGCACAAACTCCCAGCCTTTGTTTTCCAGCATACCGATGTTGCGTAGTTGGGTGCGGAAACCCGAAGTACCCGGCACGTTCACGTTCAGCAGCAGGTCGCGGGTATTTTTGATGTAATAATCTATTTCACCCGACAGACGACCGGCAAACAGGCCGAACTCAAGCCCGATGTCGGTCTGCGTGGTTTGTTCCCAGCGCAGGTCAGGATTGGCGATCTGGTCGGGGCGCTGGCCCGGTACGCCCGCGTAGCCCGCATCACCGCGGTAGAGGCCGTACGAAGCGAAGTTACCGATTTCGGCGTTGCCCGTCAGGCCGTAGCTGGCGCGCAGCTTGAGCAGGCTGAGCGAAGGAACACTTTGCAAAAACTCCTCGTCCGAAATGACCCAGCCGACCGAAGCCGCCGGAAAGAAACCGTAGCGATTGTTGGCCCCGAAGCGCGACGAGCCATCGACCCGGCCACTCACCGAGAGCAGGTATTTGCCAGCGTAGCGGTAGTTGGCGCGGGCAAAGTACGACAGAAAGCTGAAGCTGCTGCCCGACGAACTGCCCGCCGTGATATTAGCTGCCGAAATGATCTTGGTGTAGGCGTTGGACGGAAACTGCTGTCCCGTAACCGAGTTGTAAGAAGCATCCGACTCCTGGAAAGTCATGCCGATGGTGGCATCCACATCGTGCTTATCGGCAAAAGTATGGCCGAGCGTAAAGAAGTTGTTGCTGGTGTAGTTGGTTACCTGCGCCTACTCTACCCTACTATTTTCAAGGTCTGATAATGAGACAGTTGCCTATTTATCCACCGAAATAGGCTCTTAATTTTTAAAACAAGATCAGACCTCGCCGTGCTATGCTCTCGACTGATTTCGCGGATTAGGTTAATGCC